>NZ_JAUCCQ010000058.1:0-21943 GCF_034676075.1 Pararhodobacter sp.
GAGGCGCTGGCGGCGGCGCTGGGCGGCACGCAGTCGCTGCACACCAACGCGCTGGACGAGGCCATCGCGCTGCCCACCGAATTCAGCGCCCGGATCGCCCGGAACACCCAGCTGATCCTGCAGGAAGAGACCGGGGTGACCAAGGTCGTCGATCCGTTGGCGGGTTCGTATTATGTTGAGAAACTGACAGCGGACCTGGCCGAAGCGGCCTGGAAACTGATCGAGGAAGTTGAAGAACTGGGAGGGATGACCAAGGCCGTGGCCTCGGGCATGCCCAAGCTCCGCATCGAGGAATCGGCCGCGCGGCGTCAGGCGCAGATCGACCGCGGCGAAGAGGTCATCGTCGGCGTCAACAAGTATCGGCTGGCCAAGGAAGACCCGATCGACATCCTCGACATCGACAACGTCAAGGTGCGCGAGAGCCAGATCGCCCGTCTGACCGCCATGCGGGCCAGCCGCGACGAGGCGGCCTGCAGTGCCGCGCTGTCGGAACTGGAACGCCGCGCGAAGGAAGGCGGCAACCTTCTGGAAGGCGCCGTCGAAGCCGCGCGGGCACGCGCCTCTGTCGGAGAGATCAGCATGGCGATGGAAAAGGTGTTCGGCCGTCACCGGGCCGAGGTGAAGACCCTCGCCGGCGTCTATGGCGCGGCCTATGAGGGCGACGCGGGCTTTGCCCAGATCCAGAAGGATGTCGAAGCCTTCGCCGAGGACGAGGGCCGCCGCCCGCGCATGCTGGTGGTGAAGATGGGCCAGGACGGCCACGACCGGGGTGCGAAGGTCATCGCCACCGCCTTTGCCGATATCGGGTTCGACGTCGATGTGGGCCCCCTGTTCCAGACCCCGGAAGAGGCGGCGCAGGACGCCATCGACAACGACGTGCATGTCATCGGCATCTCCAGCCAGGCGGCGGGTCACAAGACCCTTGCGCCGAAGCTGGTCGAGGCGTTGAAAGAGCAGGGCGCGGGCGACATTCTGGTGATCTGCGGCGGGGTGATTCCGCAGCAGGACTACCAGTATCTCTACGACCACGGCGTGAAGGCGATCTTCGGTCCCGGCACCAATATCCCCGCCGCGGCCAAGGATATCCTGCGCCTGATCCGCGAGGCGCGCGGTTAGGGAACTCCGGCTGGCGGACCCCGGGGGAGGGGTCCCGGCCGAAGGGGGCGGCGGCGGGGAGGCCGCCGCCCTTTTCGTTTGCGCCGATCGGGGGCAGGATGGCCGCATGGAGGGCCGTCATGACCGAACTGATCCTCACGACCTATGACTGGGTGCCGGACCCGCCGCGCGGCTTTGTGCGCGACCTGCGGGTTCGCTGGGCGCTGGAGGAGGCCGGGCTGCCCTACCGCGTCGCCTCGGTCCCGTTTCGCGACCGGGGCGCTTCGCATTTGGCGCATCAGCCCTTCGGGCAGGTGCCCTGGCTGCTGGATGGCGATCTGTCGGTCTTCGAAACGGGTGCCATCCTGCTGCATCTGGCCGAAAAGAGCCCGGCGCTGATGCCTGCCGATCCGCGGGGCCGGACGGCGGTCACGCAATGGGTCTTCGCCGCGCTGAATTCGGTCGAGATGGCGAGCCTGCCCTGGGCGCTCCTGCGCTTCGGCACCGATCCGGTGCCAGAGGCGATGACCCGATTCCTGACCCTGCGGCTCGACCGGATGGAGGCGGTTCTGGCCGGGACCGACTGGCTGCCCGGCGGCTTTTCGGTGGCCGATATCCTGATGGCCGATGTGCTGCGCCTGGTCGACCGCTTCGACGGGCTGGCGGCGCATCCGGCCTGCAAGGCCTATGTCGCCCGCGCCACCGCAAGGCCCGCGTTTCGCAAGGCCCTGGCCGATCAGATGGCGCATTTCGCCGCCGCCGATTGATCCCCCTTCCGCTCGGCCCGCGCCGGGGGCAGGATGCGGGCAAACGGAGGCAGGCGATGGACGGAAAACGGCGGGTGATCGCGGGCTCGATGGCGCTGTCGATGCTCTGGGCGCTGGGGCTCGTCTGGTGGGGCAGGGGGCCGGGCGAGGTATGGCCGTCGCTGGTGCAGGCCTATCTTCCGGGCGGGCTGGTCATGGGGCTGATGGTCGGACGTCTGGCGCAGCGGCGCTTTTTCGATGACGCGATCATCGACGGCGAGGCCTTTCGCCCCGGTTCGGGCGCCGAGATCGACCAGCGCGTTCTGACCAATACCACCGAGCAGCTGGTGCTGGCGCTCGCCCTCTGGCCTTTCGCCGGTTGGGCGCTGGGCTGGGGCCTGCTGCCCTGGCTGGGGCTGTCCTTCGCGCTCTGCCGGGTGTTGTTCTGGATCGGCTATCACGCCTCGCCGCCCCTCAGGGGATTTGGATTCGCGGCCAGTTTCTACCCGACCATGGTGGCGGGGATCTGGGCGCTCGTTGTCTCACTCGGAGGATCGTCATGATCGCGCTCGACCATATCGCCCTTGCCGCCCGTTCCCTCGACGAAGGCACCGCTGCCATCGAGGCCGCGCTGGGCGTGCCGCTGGAGCCCGGCGGACGGCATGCGCAGATGGGGACGCATAACCGGCTGCTGTCGCTGGGGCCGGGCGAATACCTCGAACTGATCGCCATCGACCCGGAGGGGCAGGCGCCCGACCGTCCGCGCTGGTTCGACCTCGATGCCTTCGCAGGCGAGACCCGGCCGCAATGCTGGATCCTGCGCACCGACGACATGGCGGAGGCGCTGGCCCGGGCGCCCGCGGGCACCGGTGAGCCGACGCTCTTTCGCCGCGACGCGCTGAGCTGGACCTTCGCGCTGCCCGAAAGCGGGCAGCAGCCCTTCGACGGCACCGCCCCCGCACTCATCGAATGGGGCGAGGGGATGATCCATCCCTCCGTCCGCCTGCCCGACCGGGGGGTGCGCCTGACCGGCATCACCCTGCGCCATCCCCGGCCCGATGTGCTGCGGCAGGCGCTGGCCGGGCTGATCGACGAGCCGCGCCTCACGGTCGAAACCGGGGCGCCGGGCATCGCCTTTGCCTTCGACACCCCGAACGGTCGGCGCGAACTGGCATGATCCGGCCCGCCCGCGCCGGCGATGCGCCGGTTATCGCCGCCTTCTGGAACCCGATCATCCGCGACACTGCCGTCACCTTCTCGCCGCTCGAAAAGACGGTGGAGGAGATTGCGGCGATGATCTCCACGCGGCAGGCGTTTCTGGTCATCGACCGGGGGCAGGGGGCCGAGGGCTTCGCCACTTACACCCAGTTCCGCAGCGGCCCGGGCTATGCCTTCGCGCAGGAACACACGGTGATTCTGGCGCCCTCGTCCCGGGGGCGAGGGGCGGGCCGCGCGTTGATGACGGCGCTGGAGGACCACGCCCGCAGTCAGGGCCACCATGCGATGATTGGTGGGGTCTCGGGCTCGAACCCCGATGGCATCGCCTTTCATGCCCGAATCGGCTACGCCGAAGTCGCGCGGATGCCACAGGTTGGCTGGAAACTGGGCGCATGGCACGATCTTGTGTTCATGCAGAAATTGTTGTGAACGTCGCATGTTCAAGCGCCCTGAGCGGCGCTAGAATGCGGCCATGTCCCTTTGGTCCCGGATCTCTGACGCCCTTGAAGCGCTCCGTGCGGGCGAGCCGTTCAGCGCGGTCTTTGACCGGCTGCGCGTGCGCCCCGAACGGACCGTGGCCTTCACCATCGGTGTGATCGCGCTGGGCGCGAAGCTGGCCAAGGCCGACGGCACCGTCACCCGCGACGAGGTGGCCATGTTCCGCGAGGTCTTCACCATCCCCAAGGAGGATGAGGCGAGCGCGGCCCGGGTCTTCAACCTGGCGCGGCAGGACGTGGCGGGCTACGATTCCTATGCCCGCAAGATCGCCGGGCTGTTTCCGCCCAACGATCCGGTGCTGCGGGATCTGATCGAGGGGCTGTTCCACGTCGCCGTGGCGGATGGCGATTTCCACCCGGCCGAGGATGCCTTCCTGCGCGAGGTGTCGGGCATCTTCGGGCTGGGGGACGCCTGTTACCGGGCGATCTATGCCCGCAATGTCCCGGGGGCGGCGCCCGATCCCTATGAGCTGCTGGAACTGCCGCATGACGCCTCGCTCGATCAGGCGCGGGCGGCCTTCCGGCGCATGGTGCGGGAATCGCATCCCGATGCCCTGCGCGCCCGCGGCGTCCCGGACGAGGCCGTGCGGCTGGCCGAGGACCGGCTGAAGGCGCTCAATTCCGCGTGGGAAGAGGTCCAGCAGCGCCACGCGGCTTAAGACCGCGCCCCCGCTGTGCTAGGGTCGCCCCGGTTCAACCCGGACAGGAGCGCGCGTGTCCCTGATTGTCATCGGCCTTGGCGCCCTGGTGCTGCTGGCCCTGCTCAAGCGGTCGTTCCGGCTGATGATGGGGCTGGGCGGCGGGCTGGTCGCGGCGGCGCTGGGCCTGCAGGGCGGCGAGGATCCCGCCACCGCGCCCCGCCGCTCGCCCGTGGCCGAGGCCCGGCCCTGGGCGACCGCCCCCGGCACCGAGCGGCTTTGGGTCACGACCGACCGGCTGCATCGTCGGACCTGCCCCTCGACCGACTGTGGCAGCGTCGGGCGGCTGTCCCTGGGCGAGGGGGTCGCGGTGCGCGAGATCCAGAACGGCTGGGCGCGGATCAGCGATCCCTACGATGCCGCCTGCCGGGGCGGTGCCAGCGGCATGGTCGAAACGGGCAATGCCGCCTGCACGCCGGGCAACGGGATCGAGGGCGGGCGGCTGGCGGAGTGGGTCTCGGCCTCGTTCCTGTCCTCGACCCGGCCGCCCGACGCGCCCCGCCGTTGAGGGCGCCGCCCTCGTCAAAACTCAGACGGGCGCTATCTTGGCACTACTGGTATCCGTCCGACCACGACTCAGGAGCCCCGGCCATGCGTCTCGTCCCCGTTCTCGCCCTGACCCTGACCCTCGCCGCGCCGGTTCAGGCGCAGGAGGAACCGCCGCCCGGCAGCTCGCTGCAGGGCATGCTGGACGACATGATGGGGGCGGTGAACCCCTGGCTGGGCGATCTGGTCGAGATGCTGGGCGACCTGACCGGCTGGCACGCGCCCGAATTCCTGCCCAACGGCGATATCCTGATCCGCCGCCGTCAGCCCGACGAGCGCGGCGGGACCGCGCCCGAGCGTCAGGACGAGGACGCGCCCTTGGCCCCGGGCGAGAGCCTGGAATTGTGATGCCGCCCGACCCGCTGGATCGTGGTCACGCCCAGGGTCTTGGCCAGCGCCGCAAAGCGTGAGGCCGCGACCTCGCCGAACAGATCCTTGCGTTCGGGTTGCAGGATCAGTTCCAGCACCTTTTTCTTGGGGAAATAGCGCAGCTCGCCCGCCTCATCCGGCCCGGCAAGCGAGAACATGGCGCCAAAGCGCATGGCCCGGCCGATCATGATGGCGTGGCGGATCTCTTCCTCGTCCAGCAGTCTCAGCAGCGGCGTGAGGCGGCTGTCGGCGCCGGGCGACTTGTAGCGGTTCATCAGCGCAAGGCCCAGATAGACCCGCCCCTTGTGGTCGAGCCCGCCCAGATTGGCCCGCGTCGCCGTATCGAAACAGCTTTCCGAGCGGTAATCAGGATGCGCGCGCCAGTTCACGTCATGCAGCAGGCAGGCGGCCTTGACCAGCCGCAGCCGTTCGTCGGGGACGTTCCTGTAAAGCGGCATGAGGAAGTCGAACATCCGCCGCCCGAAACCGGGGATGCGGGCCGAGGAATTTTCCAGATGGCGGCAGGCTTCGATCAGCGGATCGCGGGCGCGCAATTCCTCGGGCATCTGTTCGTACAGGATCCCCTCGCGGATCCCGTAGCTGGAGATATAGATCTCGCGCGGGCGGAACACGGTCAGCATCTGACGCAGCACCACGGTGGCCAGCGGCACCAACACGATCCGTTCGGGGGAAATCCCGGTCTTGTCGCGCAGCTTCTTCAGGTCCTGGGTTTCCAGCCAGTCGATCGTTTTGCGGATCGACTTGGGCGTCATCTCGTATTCGTGCAGCACCGTCAGCGGATAGCCGCGCCGCTCCATGTCGAGCCGCGCCAGCGCCCGCCATGACCCGCCGACCAGATAGAGCGCCTTGTGATCGGCCCCCACCTCGTCGCGGAGTGCTTTCAGCGTCTCGGTGATATGGGTCCTGAGCCCCTTCTTGCCGCCCGGCACCTGCTGCAGGCGGAAGGGCCCCAGGGTCGAGCTGACCCGCCGCCCGACCGTGGCGTCGCCGATCTCGGCCAGTTCCATGGACGAGCCGCCGATGTCGCAGACCAGGCCGCGTGCCCCGGGCCAGCCCAGCAGCACCCCCTGGGCGGAGAGGCGGGCCTCCTCGGTCCCGGGGATGATCAGCATCTCGATGCCGGTCGCGGCCTCGACCTCGGCCTTGAACTCGGTGCCGTCCTCGGCCTCGCGCACGGCGGCGGTGGCGACCATGGTCAGGCTGGTGAGCCTCATGTCGGCCGAAAGCAGCGCGAAGCGCTTGATCGCGGCCAGCGCCCGGGCGCGCCCCTCGGGATGCAGGCGGTTGGTCTGGGCCAGATCGCGGCCCAGCCCGCAGAGCACCTTCTCGTTGAAGAAATAGGCGGGCGAGCGGGCGGCGCCGTCGAACACCACCATGCGCACCGAGTTGGAGCCGACGTCGATCACGCCCACCCGATCCAGCGCCCGCATCGATTCGTCATCGAAGAGCGATTGTCCGCCGAAATAGCCACGCACCGGCGGAGGCGATACGGGCGGGGTGGTCATGGTCTCGCTGTCTGCATCCATGGCCTGTCTCTTTCGTCAAAGGCAGCAGGGTCATCTAGTCAGTGCCGCGGCGCGGCGTCAACCGCGGCGGTCAATCCGGGGTATGCGCCAACTCCGGCACGTCCCGCGCCCCGGCCGACCCCCGGCCCGAAAGCGAGGGGTTCTCCATGAAGAACCGGTGGCACGAGAACATCGGCCGGTCGGGATCGCTGCCCTGCGGGTCGCGCACGTATCGGCCGTTGCCGTCCAGCACCCAGCTCTGCGCCTCGTCATAGAGGTTGGCGGCCATGATCTGGCTGACGATCTGCGCCTTGACGGTCTTGTTCTTGATCTCGACCAGTGTTTCCACCCGCCGCAGCAGGTTGCGCCCCATCCAGTCGGCCGAGGACATGAAGACCCGCGCCTGATCGGAGGGCAGGCCGAAGCCCGAGCCGAAACAGACGATGCGCGAATGCTCCAGGAACCGGCCGACGATCGACTTGACGCGGATGTTTTCCGAGAAGCCCTTGATCCCGGGCCTGAGCCCGCAGATCCCGCGCACCACGAGGCTGATCTGCACCCCGGCTTGCCCCGCGGCGTAAAGCGCGTCGATCACGTCCTCGTCGACCACCGAATTCATCTTGGCCCAGATCTGCGCCGGGCGTCCGGCGCGGGCGTGATCGGCCTCGCGCGCGATCAGTTCCAGCAGGCGGCTTTTCAGCGACAGGGGCGAGATGGCGAGGTTTTCCAACATTTCGGGTTCGGCATAGCCCGAGAGGAAGTTGAAGACCCGCGCCGCATCGCGCCCGATGGGGGCGTTGCAGGTGAAGAGGCTGAGGTCGGTATAGATCCGCGCGGTGATGGGATGGTAATTGCCGGTGCCCCAATGGGTATAGGTGACCAGCTTGTCCCCCTCGCGCCGCACCACGGCCGAGATCTTGGCATGTGTCTTGTACTGGATGAAGCCATAGACGACATGGGCGCCCGCGCGTTCCAGACGACGCGACTGGCGGATGTTGGCGGCCTCGTCGAAACGGGCCTTCAGCTCGACAAAGGCGGTGACGGATTTGCCCGCCTCGGCCGCCTCGCAAAGCGCATCGACAATCGGGCTGTCGCGGCTGGTGCGGTAGAGCGTCTGCTTGATGGCCAGAACATTGGGGTCGGACGCCGCCTGCGTCAGGAAGCGGACCACCATGTCGAAGGTCTCGTAGGGGTGGTGCAGCAACATGTCCTTCTGGCGGATCGCCGCGAACATGTCGCCTTCGTGGTCCTGCACGCGCTCGGGCACCCGGGGGCTGAAGGGGGGCCATTGCAGGTCACGCCGCCCGTCCACCACCAATTCCTTGAGGTCGGCCATGCCCAGGAGGCCGTCCAGCTCGATCACCTCGTCCGAGTTGACCTCCAGCTCCTGCATGACCAGCGCCTTGAGCGTGGGCTCGGCCCCGGCGGTCAGGGTCAGGCGCACCACCTCGCCGCGGCGGCGGCGCTTCAGCGCCACTTCGAATTCGCGGACCAGATCCTCGGCCTCTTCCTCGACCTCCATGTCCGAATCGCGCAGCACCCGGAAGGCGCAGGAATTCAGCGCGACATAGCCCGGGAAGAGCGCCTGCAACTGGTCGAGCAGCAGTTCTTCCAGCGGCAGGAAGCGGTAGGCCAGCCCCTCGGCCGGCAGGCGGATGAACCGGTCGATCTGCTGCGGCACCGGCAAGAGCGCGCTGCGCCGCAGACCGTCGGCCCGCCGCTCGATGGTCAGCGCCAGACAGAAACCGGCGTTGGGGATGAAGGGGAAGGGATGCGCCGGGTCGATGGCCAGCGGCGACAGCATCGGGAAGACGTTCGACAGGAAATATTCGCCGAGGAAGGCGCGGTCGGCCTCGGTCAGCGCCTGGCGGTCGAGGATCACCATCTTCTCGTTTTCCAGCTCGCTGCGCAGCGCGCGGAACGTCTCCTGCTGGGTGAGCATGAGGCGGCGGGCGTCCTCGTTGATCAGCGTCAGCTGCTCATAGGCGGTCATCCCGTCGAGCGAGGGCGTGATGTTGCCCGAGCGGTGCAGCTCGCGCAGGCCAGCCACGCGGACGGTATAGAACTCGTCGAGGTTGGTGGCCGAGATCGACAGGAACCGCACCCGTTCGAGCAGCGGCACGCGGGGGTTCGAGGCCTCGTCCAGGACCCGCCAGTTGAAGGCGATCCACGACAATTCGCGGTTGAAGAAACGCCCCGGCGCCGCCGGGTCGAACCCTTCGGGCGGGTCGATGGGCGCGGGGAACGGGCCATGGAGGAAATCGGCGGTGCTCATGAGCGTTCGTTAGCCCGCAATTGCGACGGTTCGGTGACGGCGGTCATGATGCCTCTGGCCTCCCGTCGTTGTCGAGGTCTTCGGCCAGAACCTCGCTGGCCAGCCGCACCGTGACCGGCCGCTTGAGCTGCAGCGCGCGGCGGTCGATCCGGGCGACCAGTTCCCCTGCCGCGGCGAGCGAACGTTCCATCCGGGGCAGCAGGAAGTCGATCAGGCCGGGGTCGACCTGCAACTGCCGGTCGGTGAACAGCTTGACCAGCACCGCGGCCAGCAGCGCCTCGTCGGGTTCCGCCAGCGCCGGATGCGCGGCGGCCGAGAGGCGCGAATAGAGGTCGGGCAGGGCCAGACCCCAGTCGCGGGCCGGGACGGGCGCGGTGAGCAGCAGCTCGCCCCGGCCGCGAAGATGGTTGATGAGGTGAAAGAGCGCCTCCTCGCCGCCGGTCCCGGCCAGCGTCGAAGCATCGTCGATCACCACCTTGAGGGGCGCGCCGGGCGCCAGCAGGGCGGGCAGGTCCGCGCGGAAGGTCTGGACCGGCTGCCAATGGGCGCCGACACGCCGCGCCCAGACATGCGCCAGATGCGTCTTGCCCGAGCCGGTCGGCCCGACCAGCACCGAGAGCCCGTTCGGCAGGCCGCGCGGATCGTCGAGCGCCGCCACCGCCTGCGCGTTGGACGGCGCCTCGAGGAAATCCTCGCGCCCCATGGCCGCGTCGCTGGGCAGGGCCAGCGGCAATTGTTCAGGGAATTTCCGGTCCGTCATCACCGTCTCCGGCCACCCGGGGCGGCGTGTCGCGCAGAACCCACGAGCGCGGCGCACCGTCGCTGTTGGTCCCGGCATAGAGCGCGCTTTCGCGATAGACCCCGGCGAAATGGCGGGCGATCACGCCAATGGCCGCCGCCACCGGCACCGCCACCAGCATGCCGACGAAGCCGAAGGCCGCACCGAAGACGCTGAGCGCGAAGATCAGCCAGACCGGGTGAAGGCCCACCGACTTGCCCACCAGCTTGGGCGTCAGCACATTGCCCTCGATGGCCTGACCGGCGACGAAGACCGCCGCGACCAGCCCCAGCTGCACCCAGTCGCCCCAGAATTGCACCAGCCCCAGCCCCAGCGCCAGCATGCCGCCGATCACCGCGCCGACATAGGGGATGAAGGTGATGAGCCCGGTGATCGCCCCGATCACCAACCCGAATTGCAGCCCGACCAGCATCAGACCGGCGGCATAATAGACGCCCATCAGCAGGCAGACCGTGCCCATGCCACGCACGAAGGCAGCAACGGTGCGGTCGATCTCGGCCGCGACGCGGCGGATGGTGGGCGCGTGGTCGCGCGGCAGCATGTCGTCGATACGGGCGATCATGCGGTCCCAGTCGAGCAGCAGGTAGAAGGCCACCACGGGCACCACGACGATCAGCAGGACGACGTTGATGACCGACCAGGCCGAGCCCAGCACCGCGTTCGCCAGCTCGCCGCCCCGGGCCTGCGCCGCCTCGCCCAGGCTGGCCAGCGAGCGCCGCAGGGTCGAATCGGGATCGGCCAGCGACGGCAGACGCTCGGTCGCCAGCGAATAGCCGCGGTCGACCAGCCCCGGGATCGCCTCGCGCAGGGCCTGGAACTGGTCGATCAGCAGCGGCACGACCAGCAGCATCGCCAGCACGAAGACCAGAAGCACGACCAGCGAGATCAGCACCGTGGCCAGCGTGCGGCTGCACCCCAACCGCTCCAGCCGGTCGGCCAGCGGGTCGAGGAAATAGGCCAGCGCCGCCCCCAGCACGAAGGGCAGCATGACGTCGCCCAGCTGCCACAGCGCCAGAATCAGCAGGGCGGCCAGAACCCCCCAGATCTGCAACTGGCGCTTGACGCTGAGCGCCATGGATCAGATCTGCCGCTCGGGCAGACGCACCACCAGACCTTCGAGGGCAGGCGTCACCTTGATCTGGCAGGTCAGCCGCGAGAGGGCCGGATTGGGCTCGAAGGCGAAATCCAGCATGTCCTCTTCCATCGGGTCTTTGGGGGGCAGTTTGCCGACCCAGGCCTCGTCGACATAGACATGGCAGGTCGAACAGGCGCAGGCGCCGCCGCAATCGGCCTCGATGCCGTTCACGCCGTTGTCGCGCGCGCCTTCCATGACCGTGAGCCCCGGGGCCACGTCGATGACATGCTCCGTCCCGTCGAACTCGATATAGGTAATCTTGACCATTCTTGCCTCGTCCGCCCTCTGTCAGCCCCGACATAAAACACGCCGGGGCGTTTGACCAGAGTTGCGGAGGCCTGTGTCAATGCGCAGCGCGCGCCCAGAAATGGTGCCGTCTGTGCCCCGGGTGCGCCGTTTCTCTGCCCGGAAAATGCCCCGATCCGACGCCAGATTATCAGCAAGTCAGGAAACAATACGCCGAATCGCGCGTTTGGGGTCGTCATGCTTCGCTTCGCTCTTCCGCTTCTGGTCACCCTCGCCCTCGGCGCCTGTCAGGCCGCCGATACCGAGGCCACCGTGAGCCGCGCCCAGCCCGCGCCCGAGGCCGGCCGCGCCGCCGTGGTGCCGGCGGGGGCCTGCTGGGCGACCGACCGGGTGCCGGCGCTGACCGAGACCCGCTTTGTCGCGGTCGAGGGGCGCAGCGGCCTGCAGCCTGAAGAAACCACGCTGCGCCCGGCCGAGGATCGCCTCTTCGCCGTGCCGTGCCCCGATCAGCTGGACGCCGAACTCACCGCCTCGCTGCAGCGGGCGCTCAGCGCGCGGGGGCTCTATGCCGGGCCGATCACCGGCACGATGGATGCCGAGACGACCGAGGCCGTGCGCCGCTATCAGGCGCCGCAGGGGCTGGACAGCGGCGTGCTGTCGCTCGATGCCGCGCAGCAGATGGGGCTGATCGCCATCCCGCGCGACCGGCTTTGACCGCTCAGGGCTCTCTCAGAGGCCCTTTTCCCAATCCTGCATCCGCGCCACGTAGCGCGCCAGCGTGTCGATCTCCAGATTGACCGGATCGCCGACCGCAACATCGCCCCAGGTGGTGACCTGCTGGGTATGCGGGATCAGGTTGACGCCGAATTCCGCGCCCTCGACCTCGTTCACCGTCAGCGAGGTCCCGTTCAGCGCCACCGAGCCCTTGGGCGCGATGAACCGCGCCAGCGCCTCGGGCGCGCGGAACCGCACGCGGGTGCTGTCGCCCTCGGTGGCGACGCCGATCACCTCGGCCACGCCATCCACATGCCCCGAGACGATATGCCCGCCCAGCTCGTCGCCGACCTTCAGCGCGCGTTCGAGGTTGAGGCGCTTGCCGGCGGACCAGAGGTTGCGGCCGATCGCCGTCTTGTCGACGGTCTCGGCCGAGATGTCGACGTCGAACCAGTTCTCCGGCACCCGGCCCAGCGCCACGACCGTCAGGCAGACGCCGTCGCAGGCGATCGAGGCGCCGATCTCGATGCCCTCGACGTCATAGCTGGTGGCGATCCGCGCGCGCAGGTCGCCGCGCTGCTCGACCGACAGGACCCGGCCGATATCGGTGATGATTCCGGTGAACATGCGCGTCTCTCCGTTTCAGGGCCCCGGGCGGGCCAAATTTCGGCCATCATCGGGGTTTATCACTGGCCTCCTCTCTGGCATCCTTTTCCACAAAGGGGAACACCCCAAGGGCAGAGGCAGGCACATGATACGCACCACCGGCGAGGGGCGCCGTTTTCTTTTTCTGCAAGGCCCGCACGGACCGTTCTTCCGCGATCTGGGCGCCATGCTGCGCCGCACCGGGGCCGAGGTCCGGCGCATAGGCTTCAACCGCGGCGATCAGGCCTATTGGGGGCGCGAGGGCTACGTGCCCTATACCGGCACGCCCGAGGAATGGCCCGCCGCCATCGCCGAGGAATTCGCGGGGCAGGGGACCACGGATCTCGTCCTCTATGGCGACACCCGCTTCATCCATGCCGAGGCCGTGCGCCAGGCGCATGCCCGCGGCATCGCCGTCCATGTCTTCGAGGAAGGCTACCTGCGGCCCTGGTGGGTGACCTATGAGCGGGGCGGGGCCAACGGCCATTCGCGGCTGATGGAGCTGTCCATCCCGCAGATGCGGCAGGCGCTGGAGAATTGCGAGACCGACCTGATCGACGCCCCCGCCCATTGGGGCGACATGCGCCAGCACGTCTATTACGGCTTCGCCTATCACGCGCGGATCCTGCTGGCGAACGGCGCCTACAAGGGCTTCCGCCCGCACCGCGCGCTGAACGTGGTGCAGGAATTCCGGCTGCACCTGAACCGGCTGGTGATGATGCCCTTCCACGCCATCGAGCGGCGCTTGGCCACCTGGCGGGTGCGGACCGGCGGCTTTCCCTATCATCTGGCGCTTCTGCAGCTCGAGCACGATGCGAGCTTCCAGCAGCATTCGCCCTTCCGCACGATGACCGAATTCCTGGAGGTGGCGATCAAGGGCTTCGCCGAGGGCGCGCCGCGGCACCATCATCTGGTCTTCAAGGCCCATCCGCTGGAGGACGGCCGCACGAAGCTGAAGGCCGATATCGCCCGCATCGCCACCGCTTTGGGCGTGGCGGATCGCGTGCATTTCATCCGCGGCGGCAAGCTGGCGGGGCTTCTGAACCACGCCCGCTCGGCTGTGACCGTCAATTCCACCGCCGCCCAGCAGGTGCTGTGGCGGGGCATGCCGCTCAAGGTCTTCGGCGCCGCGGTCTATGACAAGCCCGAATTCGTCTCGACCCAGCCGCTGCCCGAGTTCTTCGCCCATCCGACCCGCCCCGATCTGCGCGCCTATCGCGATTACCGGCGATTCCTTCTGGAGACCTCGCAGCTGCCGGGGGGCTTCTATTCCGCGGCCGGGCGGAGGCAGCTCCTGCGGCAGGTGGTCGACCTGATCCTCTCGCCCGAGGATCCCTATTCGGCGCTCATCGCCGGACGTGCGGCGCCACGGCAACACTTGCGGCTTGTGCCCTGAGCCCGGGCGGCACAAGATGCGGGAGGCCTCTGGCGGGGATCACCTGTATCTTGCCGGGCCCGGCCAGCCGTCAGACCTTTGGCCGTCAGACAGCCGCCCGCGGCAATCCCCACTTGGAAATTCTGACGCTTCTGCGTATACTTGCGTAAAAAACTTGAGGCAGATCCATTAAAGGAGCCCGAGCAGTGTTTGTCAGACCTTCCCGCCGCGTTCGCGCGCTGGCGCTCGGTGTCCTTGTTGCGGGAGTCGCGGCTTGCACCGCGCCACGCCCGGGACCGACCATGAACGAGATCTTCGCGGGGTCCGTCCTGCGCGAGGGCGACAGCTATATCGTCGCTGTCGGCGACCGGGTGAACCGGGCCGCGAACGTACCGACCTCGCTGGGCTTCTCGGATGCCCTGCGCAACGCCCAGCTGCTGGGCGGCGACACGATCCGCACCGGCGATACCGTCTCCGTCACCGTCTTCGAGAACGTGCCCGAGGGGCTCCTGACCTCGGCCGACACGCCCGGGGCGCGGCTGACCGAGCTTCAGGTCGATGATCAGGGCTATATCTTCGTGCCTTTCGCCGGCCGCGTCCGCGCCGCGGGCCAGTCGCCCGAGGCCTTGCGCGCCGCCATTGCCGAACAACTCGACCAGCAGACGCCTGACCCGCAGGTTTACGTCAGCCGCACCGGCGGCGACGGGGCCACGGTCAGCGTCGTCGGCCGGGTGGGCGCTCAGGGCGTCTATCCGATCGCCCGTCCGAACCGCCGCCTGACCGCCATGATCGCCACCGCGGGAGGGGTCAGCGTGCCGACGCAGACCGCCATGGTCACCGTGGCCCGCGGCTCGGTCATCGACCGGGTCTGGCTTGACGACCTCTTCCGCTATCCGCAACTCGACATCGCCATGCGCGGCGGCGACCGGATCTTCGTCGAACAGGACCAGCGGCGCTTCACCATCATGGGCGCGACCGGCACCCAGGCGCTGATCACCTTCGACCAGCGTGAACTGACGGCGATCGAGGCTCTGGCCCAGGTCGGCGGGCTCGATGCCGCGCGGGCCGACCCGACCGGCGTCTTCGTCTTCCGCGACGAACCGGCCGAAGTGGCGCGCAACGTGCTGGGCATGCCCAACCTGCAGGGCGACACGCGGATCGTTTATGTGCTGGATCTGACCGCGCCGAACGGCATGTTCATGGCCCGCGACTTCCAGATCCGCGACGGCGATTCGATCTATGTGACCGAAGCCTCGGCCGTGCGCTGGAACCGCCAGATTGCCACGCTCACCGGCGCGCTCAGTGCCACCGGCTCGGCGATCACCGCCATCGACCGGGCGACCAACCCTTGACCGGGCGGGGCCCGCGATGCCGGGTGACAGCCGCTCCCCGCGCCGCCTGATCGCCACCAGCGGCGGGTTCCTGGGCCCGGGCGCCACCGCAAGGCGCCTGCGCCGCATCCTGGAACTGGCCGTGGCTCGCCCGACGTTGGGCTGGCCCGGCGCGGAGGACGCGGTGATCGCCTGGGGCCACGCCCCGCGTGCCTACCGGGCCGAGGCGCTGGCCGCCCGCACCGGCGCCCCCCTCTGGCGGATCGAGGACGCCTGGATCCGCTCGCTGAAGCCCGGCCGCGCCGGCGGCGGGCCGCCGATGGGCCTGCTGATCGACCGGCGCGGTATGCATTACGACCCGGCGCAGCCCTCGGAACTTGAGGTGCTGCTGGCCACCCACGCGCTGGACGACGGGGCGCTCATCGCCCGGGCCCGGCTGGCGCTGGAGAGACTGCGCGCGCTGCATCTGTCCAAGTACAACACCCACGATCCGGGGCTGGAGCCGCCGCGGCCCGGCTATGTGCTGGTGGTCGATCAGGTGCGCGGCGACGCCTCGCTGACCCATGGCGGGCTGGCGCGGCCCGAGCGGCGCTTCCGCGAGATGCTGGTCATGGCGCAGGAGGAACACCCCGGCGCCCGCGTCCTGATCCGCGCCCATCCCGAAAGCGCCTCGGGCGCCCGGCCGGGCTATTTCAGCGCCGAGGATGCGACCGGCCGCGTCGCATTCATCGACGGGCCGCATTCGCCCTGGTCGCTCTTCGAAGGCGCGGTCGGGGTCTATACCGTCTCGTCGCAGATGGGGTTCGAGGCGATCCTTGCCGGCCATCGCCCCCGGGTCTTCGGCCAGCCCTTCTATGCTGGCTGGGGGCTGTCGGACGACGAGAATGCGCCGCCCCGCCGCCAGCGGGTGCTGACCCGGGTGCAGCTTTTTGCGCTGGCGATGCTGGTCTATCCGCTCTGGTACGATCCGCTGCGCGACCGGCTCTGCCCGTTCGAGGAGGTTCTGGACCAGATGGAGGCCCGCCTCACCGCCTTCCGTCAGGATCGAAATGGCCATGTCGCGGTCGGGATGCGGCGGTGGAAACGGGCGCATCTGCAGGATTTCTTTGGCCGCGAGACGCCCGTGCGCTTCGGGGCGGAGGGGGCGACGCTGGCCTGGGCCTCGCAGGCGCCCGAGGGTTTCGCGGGTCTCAGGGTCGAGGACGGTTTCCTGCGCTCGCGGGGCCTTGGGGCCGAGCTGGTGCCGCCCCTGTCGCTGGCCGTCGATGACCTCGGCATCTACTACGATCCGACAGGGGAGAGCCGGTTGGAGCGGCTGATCGCCGGGCCGCTGCCACCGGGAGGGGCTGCCCGGGCCGAACGGCTGCGCCGGGTGATCCTGGCCGCTGGCGTGACCAAGTACAACCTCGGCCCCGGGCCGGACGCGGCGGCGGCGGTGGCGGCGCTCAGGGCCGGAAGGCCGGGCGCGCCGGTGATCCTGATCCCGGGTCAGGTGGAGGACGATGCCTCGATCCGCCTGGGGGCGGGGGAGGTGCGGACCAACAGCGCGCTGATCCTCAGCGCCCGGGCGGCGCATCCCGGGGCGATCCTGCTCTACAAGCCGCACCCGGATGTGGAGGCGGGGTTGCGGCCGGGCGAGGTGGCGGAGCCGCCGGTCGATCTGGTGCTGGACGGCGTCGAGGCCGGGGCGGCCTTGGCGCTGGCCGACCGGGTCTGGACCATGACCTCGGGCCTGGGGTTCGAGGGATTGCTCAGGGGGATCCCGGTCACCACGCTGGGCGCGCCCTTCTACGCGGGCTGGGGCCTGACCGAGGATCTCGGGCCGGTGCCTGAACGGCGGCTGGGCCTCTATCCGCGGCCCGATCTCGACCGGTTGACCCATGCGGCGCTGATCGCCTATCCGCGGTATCTGGACCCGGTGACGCGCGAAATCTGCCCGCCGGAACTGGCGGTCGAGCGGCTGGCCAGCGGCAGGACGGCGCGGGGGAGCTGGCGGCTCACGCTGCTGGCGAAGCTGCAGGGGAGCGTGGCGAGCTACGCGCATTGGTGGCGGTGAGGCGGGGCGATGGTGGGGTGAAACCCCACCCTACGGGCGGCGGGACGGTGCGTGCGAGCACGCACCCTACAGGCGTTGGCGCGGTGTGGGATGCAGACCCCGTAGGGTGGGGTTTCACCCCACCAGCGCGCTCGTACCAAACGGAGCCGCGCGCCGCCCTCGCCGCAATACTCCCGGGCAAGGGCCCGTCACCACCTCGTAGGGTGCGTGCTTGCACGCACCGTCCCGCCGCCCCCAAAACAAAGGGGCGGCTCGCGCCGCCCCTTCCTTCGTCACACCGTCGGCAGGACGTAATCCTTGAATTCGTCCCTGAGCTTGTTCTTCTGCATCTTGCCGGTCGCCCCCAGCGGGATCGTCTCGACGAAGACCACATCATCGGGCAGCCACCATTTGGCGATCTTGCCGTCGAACCAGGCCAGCACGTCCTCTTTCGTCACCTTGGCATCGGGTTTCTTCATCACCACCAGCAGCGGGCGCTCGTCCCATTTCGGGTGATGCGCGGCGATGCAGGCGGCCATGGCGATGCCGGGATGGCCCATGGCGATGTTCTCGAGGTCGATCGAGGAAATCCACTCACCGCCCGACTTGATCACGTCCTTGGTCCGGTCGGTGATCTGCATGAACCCGTCCGGGTCGATGGCCGAGACGTCGCCCGTCGGGAACCAGCCCAGTCCGGCATCGTCGAAGCGCAGGATGTCCTCGCCATGACGGTTGTAATAGCTGTCGACGATCCAGGGACCGCGGACCAGCAATTCGCCCGAGGTCTTGCCGTCCCAGGGCAGTTCCTTGCCGTCCGGCCCGACGATCTTCATGTCGACGCCATAGATCGCGCGGCCCTGCTTGGAGAGGACGGTGTAGCGATCCTCGCCCTCCAGCCCCTCCTGACCGCCCTTCAGCGTGCAGACGGTGCCCAAGGGCGACATCTCGGTCATGCCCCAGGCGTGCAGCACCTGCACGTTGTACTTCTGGTCGAAGGCGCGCAGCATGGCGGGCGGGCAGGCCGAGCCGCCGATCACCGTGCGCCGCATGGTCGAGAAGCTGAGTCCGTTGGCCTCGGTATGAGCCAAAAGCCCCTGCCAGACGGTCGGCACGCCGGCGGAAAGGGTCACGCCCTCGCCCTCGAACAGGTCGTAGAGCGACTTGCCGTCCATCGCCGCGCCCGGGAAGACGATCTTGGCGCCGGTCATCGCCGCGGCGTAGGGCAGGCCCCAGGCGTTGACGTGGAACATCGGCACCACCGGCAGGATCGTGTCGCGCGAGCTGAGGTTCAGCGCATCGGGCGCCACCGCGGCATAGGCGTGCAGCACCGTCGAGCGGTGGGAATAGAGCACCCCCTTGGGGTTGCCCGTGGTGCCCGAGGTATAGCACAGCGAAGAGGCGAGGTTCTCGTCCAGCTGCGGCCAGTCATAGGCATCCGAGGCCTCCGCCAGCAGGTCCTCGTAACAGATCAGCCCCGGGATCTTGGTCGCGGCCGGCATATGCGCGCGGTCCGACATCAGGATGAAATGCTTGACGGTGGCGTAGCGGGCGGCCGTCGCCTCGACCAGCGGCAGGAAGGTGATGTCGAAGAACAGCGCCTGATCGCCTGCGTTATCGGCGATCCACACCAGTTGATCGGGATGCAGCCGCGGGTTCAGCGTGTGCAGCACCATGCCCGCGCCCGAGGCCCCGTAATACAGCTCCATATGCCGGTCGGTGTTCCAGGCCAGCGATGCCACCCGCTGCGTCTGCTTGATGCCCAGCCCCTCCAGCGCATTGGCGACGCGGCGCGAGCGGCCGGCGATGCCGCGCCAGGTCGTGCGGTGAATCTCGCCCTCCGGACGGCGCGTGACGATCTCGCGGTTGCCGTGGTGTCGGTCGGCATGCACCAGCAGGCTGGAAATCAGCAGCGGCTGGCTCATCATCTGCCCAAGCATTCTCGGTCCTCCCTTTGGGTGTCCTATGCCTAAAGCCTGCGCCGGAACGGTCAAGCGGCCTAACGTAGCGTCACGGAGGCGTGTGACTTTGCGTCAGTGACGGCGCGCTTCCTGAGGCAGGGAAAGCCAGTCATCGACATGGGCGATGCAGGCCATCCGGGCCTCCAGACCCTGGTCCCGGTCGCGGCAGGCGTCGTGCAGAGCCTCGCGCGCGGTGCGGATCTGGCCCGAGACAGGGATCAGCGCCACCGCCGCCAGAATCACCGCAAGGGCGAGGCAGCCGAGGAGCGGCGCCTCGCGCCGGGGCAGCCGCGCGGCCGGGATCAGCAGCGGCAAGCCGGTTGCCAGGGCGGCCAGCAGCAGCAGCCACAGCGTCGGGGGGCTTTCGAAATCGATCAGCCCCAGGAACACCGCCAGCGCCGGCAGGCAGGCCAGGAACGTGGTGACGTAGATCGCAAGCCAGACCGGCCAGCGCAGCCTTTCGCGGCTGCCGCGATAGGGCGCCACCCGCATCGCCAGGGCCAGCCCCCCGGCGAGGCACCCCGCCAGCGTCAGCCCGGCAAAGAGGAGAAAGGCCCCGATCAGCATCTTGGCCCGAGCGTGGCACAGTTCGGGCCCGCCGGGAAGCCGGGTCTTGATCCGCCGCCCGCTTCGGGCCACGAAGGGGCAACAGGGAGGACAGCATGACCGAGGCACGGCCCATCCTCTGGGCGCCCACGCCCGAGCGCGCAGAGGCAACCCGCATGGCGGATTTCATCCGCTGGCTCAAGGCCGAGCGCGGGCTTTCCTTCGCCGATTACAACGCGCTCTGGCGCTGGTCGGTCGGCGACCTGCCGGGCTTCTGGTCGGCGCTGGTCGATTACGCCGGGCTCGACATCCAGGGCCACAGCGCGGTTCTGGGAAAGCGCGAGATGCCCGGGGCCGAGTGGTTTCCGGGCGCCCACTGTTCGCTGGCCGCGCAGGTGCTGGCCCATGCCGCGACCGATCCCGACGCGCCCGCGCTGATCGGGCTGTCCGAGACCTTCGGCCGACGCGAGCTGAGCTGGCGGGCGCTGGCGACCGAGGTGGCGGCCAAGGCGGGCGGCCTCCGGGCGCAGGGCGTGGGGCAGGGGGACCGCGTCGTCGCCATCCTGCCCAACACGCTGGACTCGATGGTGGCGTTCCTCGCTGTCACCAGCCTGGGCGCGATCTGGTCGCAGGCGGCGCCCGACATGGGGCCGACGGCGGTGCTGGACCGGTTCCGGCAGATCGAACCCAAGGTGCTGATCGCGCAGGACAGCTACACGCTGGCCGGAAAACCCATCGACCGCCGGGCGCAGATCGAGGGGATCGCCGCGGGCCTGCCCACGCTCACCGCGCGGCTGATGGTGCCGGGGCTCAACGGCCTCGCCCCCGGTTGGTCCGATTGGGGGGCGCTGGCGGGCGAACCCGCGGCGCCGGTCCCGGTGCCCTTCGATCACCCGCTCTGGATCGTTTATTCCTCGGGCACCACGGGCAATCCCAAGCCCATCGTCCATGGCCATGGCGGGATCTTGGTGGAATGCGCGAAATCGGCGCTGCACATGGATCTGCACCCGGGCGACCGCTATTGCTGGCTGACCTCCTCGGGCTGGATCATGTGGAACACCCAGTTCTTCGCGCTGATGAACGGCGCGGCGGTGGTGCTATTCGACGTGGCGCCGGGCTATCCCGATCTGATGGCGCTCTGGCGCGCCGCGGCCGACGAAAGGCTGACGCATCTGGGGGCGGGGGCGGCCTTCTATCAATCCTGCCTCAAGGCCGGAATCGAACCGAAAACGCTGGACCTCTCATCGCTCAGGCACCTCGGCTCCACAGGCTCGCCCCTCTCGCCCGAGGGCTATGACTGGATCTATTCGGCGGTGAAATCCGACCTCTGGCTCGCGCCGCTGTCCGGCGGGACCGATCTTTGCGGGGCTTTCGTCGGCGGAAACCCGATGCTGCCGGTCCGCGCGGGCGAGATGCAATGCCGCTTCCTCGGCAATGCCGTCCGGGCCTTTGACGAGGCGGGCAACGAGGTTTTCGATCAGGTGGGGGAACTGGTCTGCACCGAGCCCTTGCCCGCCATGCCCCTGTATTTCTGGAACGATCCCGGCAACCGGCGGTATCTGGACAGCTATTTCGACACCTACCCGGGCGTCTGGCGGCATGGTGACTGGATCGAGATCACCGGGGACGGCGGCGCAGTGATCTATGGCCGCTCGGACGCGACGATCAACCGCCACGGGCTGAGGCTCGGCTCGTCCGAGATCTACCGCGTGGTCGAGGGGCTGGACGAAATCGCCGATTCGCTGGTCATTGATTGCGAATATCTGGGCCGGGACAGTTTCATGCCCCTTTTCGTCGTGCCCGCCCCCGGCGTCGCGCTGGACGAAGCGCTGATGGACCGCATCCGCGCCCGGATCCGGACCGAGGTCTCGCCCCGCTTCGTGCCGGACGTGATCGAAGCGGTGCCCGAGGTGCCGCGCACGCTGTCGGGCAAGAAGCTGGAGGTGCCGGTGAAGAAATTGTTCCTCGGCGGCGATCCGGCCCGGGTGGTGAACCGCGATTCCATGGCCAACCCCGACAGCTTCGACTGGTTCATCGCCTGGCACGGCGCACGCGGGGCTTGAGCGCCCCGGCCCGCCTGCTATGAGGGGGGCGGGGCCGCTTGCTGGAATGGTAGACAGACCGGACTTAAAATCCGTTGCCCGGATGGGCGTGAGGGTTCGAGTCCCTCAGCGGCTACCACCCTCCCT
>NZ_JAUCCQ010000059.1:0-21425 GCF_034676075.1 Pararhodobacter sp.
GACGTTTCTGGGCGGGTGCCTGTTCTCGGGCCGTGCCGCGGGGCGGGCGGCGGGGTAGGGGGGCTTTCTGCCCCCCTCTTGGCCTGCGGCCAATTCACCCCCCGAGGATATTTGAAGAACGAAGATGTTGGTTAGTGACCTGTGAGCGCCGGGTCTCCCTCCCGGCGACGGATGCGCGCGAGGAGGTCGCCCGCGCCGTGGAATGTGCCAGAAAACCCGGATCGGGGGCGCGCAGGGGGCGCGATTAGCAGATCCTTAACCATCATCTTCGTGCTGAAAATATCCTCCGGGGGTCCGGGGGTGGAAAACCCCCGGGGCTCGCCATGGGCGCGCGGTCATGGGGTTAGCCCATGCCGGTCTCGCAGGCGTTCAACGCTCGCTCAGCCGCTCCGCCACCGCCCTTGCCAGCGCGGCACGGCCCCGGGCGTCAGGTGAACGCCGTCGACCGGGCTGACCGTCGCGCGCTGGCCCGCACCGCCATCGACGGGGTGCGGTAGGTGTTGGAATCGCCGAAGGTCAGAAGCGTGGTCATGCGCGCGACGGTGGCGCCTTCGGTCCGGCTTGTCCAGAACTTGCCCCTTGGAACGCGGCCTGTGTAGTCGCATATAGGGGGCAACGCCGGAACCGAGAGGAAGCCATGCTGGGCAATATCGACGCCGCGCCCGCCAAGGGGCAATGGATCAAGGACACGAGCGAGGCCAGTTTCATGGCTGATGTGGTGGACGCCAGCCAGGAGGTCCCCGTCATCGTCGATTTCTGGGCGCCCTGGTGCGGCCCCTGCAAGACGCTGGGCCCGGCCCTTGAAGCCGCCGTCACCGCCGCCAAGGGCAAGGTGCGGATGGTCAAGATCAACGTCGACGAGAACCAGCAGATCGCCGCCCAGCTGCGCATCCAGTCGATCCCCACGGTCTATGCCTTCTTCCAGGGGCGCCCGGTCGATGCCTTCCAGGGCGCGCTGCCGGCCTCGGATCTGAAGAAATTCGTCGACAAGCTGGTGGCGCTGGTCGGCGAGGACGAGGGGCTCGCAGCCGCGCTGGACGAGGCCGAGGCGATGCTGGCCGAGGGCGCGGCAACCGATGCCGCCGAGGTTTTCGCCGCCGTTCTGGCCGAGGAGCCCGAGAACGCCCGCGCGCTGGGCGGTCTGGCCCGGGCGCAGATCGCGGCGGGTGCGCTGGATCAGGCCGAGGCGCTCTTGAACAATGCCCCGGCTGGGATCGCCAAGGCGCAGGAAATCGAAGCCGCGCGCGCCCAGCTGGCGCTGGCGCGGCAGGCCCAGAACGCGGGCCCGGTCGATGAGCTGCGCGCGGTTCTCGCCGCCAATCCCGCCGATCATCAGGCACGGTTCGACCTGGCGCAGGCGCTGCATGCCAAGGGCGATGTGGCCGGTGCCATCGACGAATTGCTGGAACTCTTCCGCCGCGACCGCGAGTGGAACGAGGGCGCCGCCAAGACCCAGCTCTTCACCATTTTCGAGGCGCTGAAACCGACCGACCCGCTGGCCGTGAAGGGCCGCCGCCGCCTGTCGTCGATGATCTTTGCCTGAGGGGCTTCGCGCACTATGTCAGGACCATGCTGAAAGCGACCGACCTTCCTGACGCCATCGCGCTGTTTCCCCTGCCGGGGGCGCTGCTGCTGCCGCGGGCCAAGCTGCCGCTGCATATCTTCGAGCCGCGCTATCTGTCGATGCTCGAGGATTGCATGGCGAGCCGGCTGCGGCTGATCGGCATGATCCAGCCGCGGCCGACCCCGGCCGGGGGCGGCGACCGCCTGCATGCCATCGGCTGCGCCGGCCGCCTGACCGCCTTCTCGGAAACCGAGGACGGGCGCTACATGATCACCCTGACCGGGGTCAGCCGTTTCCGGCTGGGCGAGGAAGTCTTGCCGGGCACCTTCCCCTACCGCCGGGCGAAGGTCCAATGGGACGGCTTCCAGCGCGATCTGGGACCGGCGGAAAGCGATCCGCTCCTGGACCGCGAGGCCTTCATGGACCTGCTGGGGCGCTATTTTGCCGCCGTCTCGCTCTCGACCGAATGGTCGAGCCTGAAGGGCGCCGATGACGAGCTGCTGGTCAATGCCCTGTCGATGCTCTGCCCCTTCCAGCCCGAGGAACGGCAGGCCCTGCTCGAGGCGCCGTCGCTCGCCACCCGGCGCGAGACGCTGGTCACGCTGATGGAATTCGCGCTGCGCGCCAGCGGTGAGAACGGAGAGGTGATGCAATGAGCGACGAGGAACGCGCCGAGCGCCACATGCTGGAGGCGCTGGTCTGCCCGGTGACCCAGGGGCGGCTCACCTATGATGCCGCGGCGCAGGAGCTGATCTCGCAGACCGCGCATCTGGCCTTTCCGATCCGCAACGGCATTCCGATCATGCTGGCGGGCGAGGCGCGCGAAGTGGAATAAACGACCCGACACCAGGAGGACGGGATGCACAGATTTTTCCTGATCGCGGGCACCATGGCCGTGCTGGCCGGATGTTCGCCCCTGCAGAACTGCCTGATCGAGGCCGATCAGGACCAGCGCGCCATCAGCCGTGAGATCGAGACGCGGCGCCTCAACCTGCAGCGGGGTTTCTCGGTCGAGCTGGTCTCGGCGCCCCAGTTCGGGCCGGGCTTCTGCCCCGGGCCCGCCGGTCCCCGGCCCTGCATGCGTTGGGACGACGGCCCGCAGGAGGTTCGCCACCGCATCAACCCCGCCTTTGAACGCGAACGGATCGCGCTGCTGGAGCGCCAGCTGGCGCAGGCCGAGGCGCAGGCGCAGCGCGCCCGGGCGCAGTGCCAGGCCACCTATCCCGAGTGATCGCCTCTGCCCTTGGGCGCGGGGACGCAAGGCGCTAGGCAGGCGGCGGGGGATCGGCTATGCGTGGATTTGATCAGATTATCCCGGTCCCCATGGCATCGAGCGACATTCCCGGCGATCCTGTCTCCGCCCCGGCCCCCGGTTCGGCCCCGGGCAAGGTGCCCGAACACGAGGCGACCTACCGGCGGCTGCGCGACATGGTGATGTTCGGCCAGCTGGAGCCGGGGCAGAAGGTGACGATCCAGGGCATCACCGCGGCGCTGGGCGCGGGCATGACCCCGGTGCGCGAGGCGATCCGCCGCCTGACCGCCGAGGGCGCGCTGACGCTGCACGAAAACCGCCGCGTCTCGGTCCCGCGTCTGGGCGCCTCGCAGGCGGATGAACTGGCCTTCGCCCGCCTCGCGCTGGAACCGCGGCTGGCGGCGCTGGCCCTGCCCCGGCTGGGGCCCGCAACCATCGACCGGCTCGAGGCGCTGGACCGCGTGATCGACCGCGCCCTCGCCGAGGGTGATGTGCCGGGCTATCTGGCGGGGAACTACCGCTTCCATTTCGCGCTCTACGAGGTGGCCGAGGCGCCGATCCTGACCGCGCTGACCCAGTCGCTCTGGCTGCGTTTCGCGCCCTCGCTCCGGGTGGTGATGAACGCCGAGGGCGAGATCGGCCCGGACCGCCACAAGGAGGCGGTGGCGGCGATGCGGGCGGGCGATGCCGCGGGGCTGGCGGCGGCGATCGAGGCCGATATCCGGCAGGGGATCGAGCGGGTTCAGGCGGATCTCCTCGGGTCCTGACGCGGCGCCCGGGGCGGCCCCGGAGGGCCAGCCCCCCGGAGCCCCCGGGATATTTGCAGAACAAAGACGCCGATTAGCGTTGCGTTAACCATCATCTTTGTTCTGCAAATATCCTCCGGGGGTCCGGGGGTGGAAAACCCCCGGGGGCGCAGCGGTCGGGCGGCTGCTTCGGGGGGCAATAATTTGATCAAATCGCGTTGCGGCCCGCGGCCCGCTTGCGTATCCTGCGGCGAATCCCCGGGTTGACCGGGCCGAAGGAGGTTCCCGCCATGCGTCCGATCACCAACCATCTGCCCACCGCCGAGCTGCAGGCGCTGGACGCCGCGCATCACATGCATCCCTTCACCACCAACGACAAACTGGCCAGGAAGGGCGCGCGGATCATCACCCAGGCCAAGGGCGTCTGGCTGAAGGACAGCGAGGGCGAGGAGATCATCGACGGCATGGCCGGGCTCTGGTGCGTCAACATCGGCTATGCCCGCGAGGAAATCGCCGAGGCCGCCGCCCGCCAGATCCGGGAACTCCCCTATTACAACACCTTCTTCCAGACCTCGCATGTGCCCGCCATCGCGCTGGCCGCCCGCATCGCCGAACTGGCGCCGGGCGATCTGAATCATGTGTTCTTCGCAGGCTCGGGGTCGGAGGCGAATGACACCAACATCCGCCTCGTCCGCCATTACTGGACCCTGAAGGAACAGCCCCAGCGGCAGGTCATCATCGCCCGCAAGAACGGCTACCACGGCTCGACCATGGGCGGCGCCAGCCTCGGCGGCATGGTCTCGATGCACGAGCAGGGGATGCTGCCCATCCCCGGCATCGTCCATATCGACCAGCCCTATTGGTATCTGGAGGGCGGCGAGATGACGCCCGAGGAATTCGGGATCGCCCGGGCCCGGGCGCTGGAGGACAAGATCCTGGAGATCGGGCCCGAGAAGGTCGCGGCCTTCATCGCCGAGCCGATTCAGGGCGCGGGCGGCGTGATCGTGCCGCCCTCGACCTATTGGCCCGAGATCCAGCGCATCGTCGACAAATACGGGATCCTGCTCATCGCCGATGAGGTCATCACCGGCTTCGGCCGCACTGGCAACTGGTTCGGCAGCCAGACTTTCGGGATCAAGCCGCATATCATGACCATCGCCAAGGGTCTGTCGTCCGGCTACGCGCCGATCGGGGGCTCCATCGTCTGCGACGAGGTGGCGGCGACTATCGCCGCCGATGAATTCAACCACGGCTATACCTATTCCGGCCATCCGGTCGCCGCCGCCATCGCGCTGGAGAACCTGCGCATCATGGAGGAGGAGGGCGTTGTCGAGCATGTCCGCGACGTGGCCCACCCGCATCTGGCCGAGCGCTGGCATGCGCTGGGCGATCACCCGCTGGTCGGCGAGACGACGCTCGTGGGCCTCATGGGCTCGCTGGCGCTGACCCCGGTCAAGGGCGAGCGGGTGCGCTTTGCCTCGGAGGCCGGGACGGCCGGCTTCATCACCCGCGAGCGCTGTTTCGCCAACAATGTCATCATGCGCCATGTCTATGACCGCATGATCATCGCCCCGCCGCTGGTCATCACGCCCGCCGAGATCGACATCCTGATCGACCGCGCGACCAAGGCGCTGGACGAGGCCTATGTCCAGCTGAAAGCCGAGGGGCTGTTGCAGAAAGCCGTCTGATGGACCTGTTGACCGCCAACGACCGGCCCGGCACCTATCCCGCCAGCTGGTACGCCGAGACCGCGCAGCCCCTGCCTCCCTTCCCGGCGGCGGAGGGGGCGCTGTCCTGCGATGTCTGCGTGGTGGGGGGCGGGTTCACCGGGCTGTCGACCGCGCTGCATCTGGCCGAGCGTGGCTATGACGTCATCCTCCTGGAGGCGCAGCGGGTGGGTTTCGGCGCCTCGGGGCGGAACGGCGGGCAGGTCGGCACCGGCCAGCGGCTGGATCAGGACACGCTGGAGGGGATGGTCGGCAAGGGACCGGCGCGGGCGCTGTGGGATCTGTCGCTGGAATCGGTGGCGCTGACCCGGGCGCTGGCCGAGAAGTATGCGCCCGACGCGGGCTATGCCCCGGGCATCATCCATGCCGCGCATCGCGAGCGCTATGTGGCGGAGTTCCACGCCTATGCCGAGAAGCTGGCGCGCGACTACGATTACCACCAGATCCGGCCGCTGGACCGGGCGCAATTGCAGGGGCTGGTGGCCTCGCCCGTCTATCTTGGCGGCGATATCGACATGGGCGGCGGGCATCTGCATCCGCTGCGCTATGCCCTGGGGCTGGCGCGAGCCTGTGCGGCGGCGGGGGTGCGGATCCACGAGGGCTCGCGCGTTACCGCTTTGACCAAGGGCGATCCGGCCCGGGTGATGACCGAGCGGGCGACGATCACCGCGCGCTACGTGGCGCTGGGGCTCAACGGCTATGCCGGGCGGCTGGAGCCCGAGATTTCCTCGCGCGTGATGCCGATCAACAATTTCATCGCCGCGACCAGGCCGATGACCGAGGCCGAGCGCGCCGCGGTGATGAGCGCCGATCACGCGGTGGCGGATTCGAAATTCGTCATCAATTACTTCCGGTTTTCCGACGACAACCGCCTGCTGTTCGGCGGCGGCGAATCCTATGGCTACCGCTTCCCGGCCGACATTGCCGCCAAGGTCAGGAAGCCGATGGAAGAGATCTTCCCTCAGCTCAAGGGGATCGAGATCACCCATGCCTGGGGCGGGACGCTGGGCATCGCCTTCAACCGCATGCCGCATGTCACCCGTCTGGCGGGGAATGTGCTCAGCGCGGCCGGGTTCTCGGGGCATGGGGTGGCGATGGCGACGCTGGCGGGCAAGCTGATGGCCGAGGCTCTGGCCGGTCAGGCCGAGCGGTTCGACGTCATGGCCAGCGTGCCCAGCCCGCAATTCCCCGGCGGTGCCAGCCTGCGCTGGCCGCTGATGGTGGCGGCGATGCTGTGGTTTTCCCTGCGGGACAAGATTTGAACCAGGGGTGATTCGCCCTGCGCCGGGCCGGATCACTCTCCCCCCGGGCGAGTCCGCCCCATCGGCGGAGCGCCGCCGATCGTTTGCCAGTGGCCTTGCGGCAACAGGACTCAGGGGGGCCATGCGCCGAATCCCCATAACTTGTGGTTTTCCTGCCTCATTCCACAAGACACGGGCAGCGCCGGGCGCGTTTCGACTTTTCCACATGCTGTTGAAAGACATAGGAGTCGAGTCAGCTGCCAACACAACTGTCGGGGGACAGTGTGATCAAAATCAACCGCCGGACGCTGATGTCCGGAGCCGGTGCGCTGACCCTTGCCGGGGTCGCGCAAGCCGGTTTCGTTTCGCATGCCGTCGCGCAAAGCGTGCCGGCCGTTCCGACCAGGCCGATGCCGGCGCTGGCGCGGACCCATGATACGGTGTCACTGACCGCCGTGCAGACCAGCCGTCCGCGGGTGGCGCTGACCTTCGACGACGGGCCGCATCCGCAGAACACGCCCTGGCTGCTGGACATCCTGGCGCAGTACCGCGCCAAGGCGACCTTCTATGTCATCGGCCAGAACGCCCGGCGTTACCCTGAGATCATGCGCCGCATCGTCGCCGAGGGGCACGAGATCGGCAACCACACCTTCACCCATCCGGTGCTGTCGCGCCTGGGCGACGGTAATGTGCTGCGGGAGGTCGACCGCACCCAGCAGATCGTCTGGGACACGGTCGGTGCGGTGCCGGTGACGATGCGCCCGCCCTATGGCTCGTTCAGCCACCAGCAGATGCGCATGCTCTTCGACCAGCGCAACCTGACCTCGGTGGTCTGGTCGGTCGATCCGCAGGATTGGCGGCGGCCCGGGGTTTCGGTCGTGGCCGACCGGATGGTGCGCGGCGCGCGGCCCGGCGCGGTGATCCTGGCCCATGACATCCACGGCCCGACGATTCGCGCCGTGCCTGCGGCGCTGGACGGGATCCTGGCGCAGGGGCTGCAACCTGTCACCATGTCCGACCTTCTGGCCTGGCCGCATTGGGGGCCGCGCGGCCTGCGCTTTGTCGCCGGCCCCACCGGGCATTATCAGGGCTGAAGGCCCCGGAATTCCTGACAAAGGCGCGGCCCCCCGGGGACCGCGCCCTTTGTTTTGGCATCGACGGGATCCTCGCCGCACCCTCGCCCGAACCGCGAAAATTTTTCGCGTTCTGACATGAACTCTTCACAAACGAATAATATCGCAGCAAAGTGCAGAAATTCGCGCCCGCGGAACCGTGGGGAGCAGTTTCGCAGCCTTGCGCGTAACCAGACCAATCAATGGGGGGATCCCTGATGTTCAAACATAGCCTGATGGCCGCGACGGCCCTGGCCCTCGTGGCGCCTGCCGCCGCTTCGGCCCAGACGGAAATCCAGTGGTGGCACGCCATGAGCGGCCGCCTGGGCGAGCTGGTCGGCCAGATCGCGACCGACTTCAACGCCTCGCAATCCGACTATGTGATCGTGCCCAGCTACCGCGGCACCTATTCCGAGGCGATGAACGCCGCCATCGCCGCTTTCCGCGCCGGTGAGCAGCCGCATATCCTGCAGGTCTTCGAGGTCGGCACCGGCACGATGATGGCCGCCGAAGGCGCGATCATCCCGATCTATGAACTCATGGCGGCCCATGACGTTCACTTCGACCCGCAGGAATACATCCCGACCGTGGTCGGCTATTACACCGATCCCGATGGCAACATGCTGTCCTTCCCGTTCAACTCGTCGACGCCGATCCTGTACTACAACAAGGACGTGTTCGCGGCGGCCGGTCTCGACCCCGAGGTCGCGCCGACCACCTGGGCCGAGGTCGAGCAATTCTCGCAGCAGATCATCGATTCGGGCGCCGCGCCCTGCGGTTTCACCACCCGCTGGCCGTCCTGGATCCAGATGGAGAACTTCCTGGCGCTGCATAACCTGCCGCTGGGCACCGAGCAGAACGGCTTTGCCGGCTTCGACGCGGAACTGGTCCTCAACCAGCAGGCGCCGCTGGTCCGCCACTGGGAGAACCTCGCCCGCTGGCAGGCGAACGGCATCTTCAAATGGGCGGGCGGCAACGACGGTCCCGACGCGGGCCCGACCTTCTACTCGGCCGAATGCGCGATGATGATGGAAAGCTCGGCCGGGCGCGCGGGCGTCATGGCCAATGCCAACTTCCAGGTCGGTTATTCGATGCTGCCCTATTACGACGATGTCGAGGGCGCGCCGCAGAACTCGATCATCGGCGGCGCCACGCTCTGGACGCTGTCGGGCCATGACGAGGCCGATTACGAAGGCGTCGCGCAGTTCTTCGCCTTCCTGTCGACCCCGGAACAGCAGGCCTGGTGGCACCAGTCGACCGGCTATCTGCCGATCACCCAGGCGGCCTATGAACTCTCGCAAGAGCAGGGCTATTACGACGCCAACCCGGGTGCGGACGTGTCGATCCGGCAGATGAACCTGAACCCGCCGACCGAGAATTCGCGCGGCCTGCGCTTCGGCAATTACCTGCAGGTCCGCGATGTCGTCTCGGAAGAGATGGAAGCCATGCTGATGGGCACGATCACCGCCCAGCAAGCGGCTGACAACGTGGTCCGCCGTGGCAACGAGCTGCTGCGCGAGTTCGAATCCTCGCTGCAGTGATCTGACCCAGAACGACCTGTAGGATGGGCAATATTGCCCATCCTACGCCTACCGGAGGCCAGCGGTGCAAACCAAACGCATGACCTTTTCCAGCCGCTGGCTGCCCTATGCGCTGCTGGCGCCGCAGGTGCTGATCACGCTGGTCTTCTTCATCTGGCCCGCCAGCCAGGCGCTCTGGCAGTCGATGCTGCGCCAGGATGCTTTCGGCCTGCGCACCACCTTCGTGTGGTTTCGCAATTTCGAGCGCCTCTTCGACAATCCGCTCTACCTCGCCTCGATGAAGACCACGGCGATCTTCGCCATTTCCACGACGCTTCTGGCGATGTCGCTGTCGCTGCTTTTCGCCGTCATGGTGAACCGGATGCTGCGCTCGCGCGAGTGGTACACGACCTTCCTCGTCTGGCCCTATGCCGTGGCCCCGGCCATCGCCGGTGTGCTCTGGTGGTTCATGTTCAACACTTCGGTCGGCATCGTGCCCTATATGCTCGAGGGCTTCGGCTATGACTGGAACCATCGGCTCGATGGCAAAGATGCCATGATCCTCGTGGTCCTCGCCGCCGCCTGGAAGCAGATCAGCTATAATTTCCTGTTCTTCCTGGCCGGGCTGCAATCCATCCCGCAAAGCCTGCTCGAAGCCGCGGCCATCGACGGTGCCAGCCGGACCAAGCGGTTCTGGACCATCGTTTTCCCGCTGCTGTCGCCCACGACCTTCTTCCTGATGGTGGTGAACGTGGTCTATGCGATGTTCGACACCTTCGGCGTGATCCACGCCACGACCGAGGGCGGACCGGCGCAGGCCACCAATATCCTCGTCTACAACGTCTTCCGCGACGGCTTCGTCAACGGCAACCTCGGTGCCTCGGCCGCGCAATCGGTGATCCTGATGGGCATCGTCGTGGTCCTGACCGTGGTGCAGTTCCGCTTCATCGAGCGGCGCGTGAATTATTGAGGGGCATGCCATGGTAGAGAACGACCGCTTCGGCAGCCTGCTTGCCCATCTCATCCTGATCCTCGGCGTCGCCGCCGTGGTCTTCCCGGTCTATGTCGCGGTGATCGCCTCGACCCATGCGCCGGGGACCTTCCTGCAGGGCGTCATGCCGCTGCTGCCGGGTTCGCACGCGATCGAGAATTACCGCACGGTGATCTTCGAGGGCCGGGCCCAGGCCGGGGCCCCGCCCATCGGGCTCATGCTGTGGAACAGCTTCGTCATGGCGATGATGATCGCGGTCGGCAAGATCGCCATCTCGCTGCTCTCGGCCTTCGCCATCGTCTATTTCCGCTTCCGGTTCCGCATCTTCTTCTTCTGGGTCATCTTCCTGACCCTGATGCTGCCGGTCGAGGTGCGGATCGTGCCGACCTATGCGGTGGTGGCCAATCTGAACATGCTGAACAGCTACGCCGGGCTTTCCATCCCGCTCATCGCCTCGGCCACCGCGACCTTCCTCTTCCGGCAGTTCTTCATGACCGTGCCCGAGGAGATGCTGGAAGCGGCGCGCGTCGACGGCGCCGGGCCGATGAAGTTCTTCAAGGACATCCTGCTGCCGCTCAGCATCACCAATATCGCGGCGATGTTCGTCATCATGTTCATCTATGGCTGGAACCAATACCTCTGGCCGCTCTTGGTGACCAATGACGAGCGGTATTACACCGTGGTCATGGGCATCCAGCGCATGGTCACCGGCGGCGACAGCGAGCCCCTTTGGCATCTGGTGATGGCGACCGTGGTGATGGCCGCGCTGCCGCCGATCCTGGTCATTCTTTTCATGCAACGGCTCTTCGTGAAGGGCCTGGTCGAGACGGAGAAATAACGATGGCCCGCATCGTGATGGACGACCTGCACAAGGTCTATCCCGGCGGCGTCAAGGCCGTCACCGGCATCAGCCTGGACATCGCCGATGGCGAGATGATCGTGCTCGTCGGCCCCTCGGGCTGCGGCAAGTCCACGCTCTTGCGCATGGTGGCGGGGCTGGAGACGATCACCGGCGGCACGCTGACCATCGGCGAGCGGGTGGTGAACCAGCTTGAACCCGCCGACCGCGACATCGCCATGGTGTTCCAGAACTACGCGCTTTACCCGCATATGACGGTCTACAACAATCTGGCCTATGGGCTCAGGAACAAGGGCGTGCCGAAGCCCGAGATCGACCGGAGGGTGCAGGAAGCCGCGGGCATGCTGCAGATCGCCGATTACCTCGACCGCAAGCCACGCGCCCTGTCGGGCGGGCAGCGGCAGCGGGTGGCCATGGGCCGGGCGCTGGTGCGCGAACCGGCGGCCTTTCTGTTCGACGAGCCGCTCTCGAACCTCGACGCCAAGCTCCGGGTGCAGATGCGGGTCGAGATCCGGCAATTGCAAAAGCGGCTGGGCACCACGTCCCTTTATGTCACCCACGACCAGCTGGAGGCGCTGACGCTGGCCGACCGGCTGGTGGTGCTGAACGGCGGGCAGATCGAACAGGTGGGCACGCCGATGGAGCTGTATCGGCGGCCGGGAACGGTCTTTGTCGCGGGCTTCATCGGCTCGCCCGCCATGAACATGATCGACATGGCCTATCTGCGCGACCGGGGCGCCGCGCCTTCGGCGCTGCCCGCGGGCACCGATCTGGTGGGGGTGCGCCCGGACGACCTGTCGCTGACCCCCGGCGAGGGTCCGGCGATGGCGCTGCAGGGGACGGTGGCGCTGCTGGAGCCTGCCGGGGCCGAGAGCCATATCTACGTGACCCTCGACGGCAATGCCCAGCCGATCACCGTCCGCGTGCCGGGTCTGCCCGAGGTGACCGAAGGCGCAGCGGTGGTGCTGCACGCGCCCCTTGAGGCGCTGCATCCCTTCAACAGCGCCAGCGGCAAGCGGACCGGCTGAGGCCTCAGCCCTTGACCGGGCGCGGGGGCTGCCCGGGCCCGGCCGTGAAGCCCGCGTAGAAGGTGTCCAGGCTGCGGCCATAGACTTCGGCGAAAGCCACGGGGAAGGGTTGCCCCTCGCCCATCAGCGAAAAGAGCCGCCCGGCCCCGGAAAAGCCCGCCCGCTCGATCAGCATCGAGGCGGCCCACATCCCGGCCTGATAGACATCGTCCTGCCGCGACAGCAGGTCCGAACGGGTCTGCAGCCGCGTCAGGCTGGGCACGCTGCGCCCGGCATAGCGCCGCGCGCCCAGTTCGCGGATCTCCAGCGGGTCCAGCCGGTCACCCAGCGCATGGCCCACCACGTCGGCCAGCCCTTCGAGCAGCCACATCGGCCCCTCGAACTGCACCCGCCCATCGGCCGCGGTACCCGAGCCCGGCAGGCCGGTGAGCTGGAACTGCACGAGATGCGTCGCCTCGTGGGTGAGCACGAACACCAGCGTGCTATAGGCCAGATCGGTCAGCAGCCGGGTGTTCGGGCGCAGGCAGACCACCATCACCCCGGGCGTGGCAAAGGCGCCGATGCGGCCGCTGGGGTTGCAGTGATCCTCGAGCACGGCGTCCAGATTGGCGATCGGCCGGTGCCGGTTGTCGCTGGTGATCATCTGCCGCAATTCGTCGATCCCGGCGCCGACGAAGACCCGGTCGGTGCCCGAAAGCTCGACGCCCAGCAGCGTCGCGACCTCCTGGTGCAGCTCGGGCAGGCGGACGCGAATCAGCCGCGCCAGCACCGGATCGACCCCGGCCCCGGTCTGCACCACCACCGCATTGGTCGCCGAGGGCCAGAACGCCCTGAGCGCGGGAACCGCCTGACCCAGCCTGCGGCACCAAGTGGTCGCGGTGTCCGAGGTCAGCGCATGCCCGCCGGTGACCCCGGCCCGGGCGGTGAGGCTCTGCAGGGCGGCCAGGGTGCGCGGCCCGACGATACCGTCGGCGGGTCCGGCATCCTGCCCGGCCTGCGCCAGCTGCTCTTGCACGCAGCGCACGTCATCGGTCCAGGCCGCGGCAGGCGCGGCGGCGAGAAGGGTCAGGAGGAGGATCAGACGCGCCAGCATGAGGGCATTTTTCAACGCGCGGGGCAGGCTGTCTACAGGCTCGGTGCCTGCTCACCGATTATTGCGTGAGATGCCTGAGCCCCTGCGTGACATCGGTGCGGATCGCCAGCCTGAGCCCGGGCTCGTCCCCCGCCTTCAGCGCGGCGATGATCATCCGGTGATGCGGCGGCGGCGTGTTGCGCCGGAGGCGGCCGTAAAGCGCCCGCATGGTGGGGCCGAGTTGCAGCCAGATCGTCTCGACCATGGCCAGCATCGCCGGGGATTGGGCGCGCAGGTAGAGCGTGCGGTGGAATTCCAGATTGGTGCGCACATAGGTCACCGCATCCTGCCGGACCACCGCGTCGGTATTGGCGGCGTTGATCGCCTCCATCCGGTCGATCAGCGCCGAATGGGCGCGGGGCAGGGCGCGCGAGCCCAGCTCGGGCTCCAGCAGCGCCCGGATCGAGGCCAGCTCCTCGATCCGCTCGTTGCCCAGTTCGGGCGTCTGCACCCGGCCCGAGGCCGACATGGTCAGCGCCCCCTCGGCCACCAGCCGCTGGATCGATTCGCGCGCGGGCGTCATCGAGACGCCGAATTCCCGGGCGATGCCGCGCAGGGTCAGGGCGTGGCCGGGCGGCAGCTCGCCATGCATGACCTGCGCGCGCAGGGTCCGGTAGACGCGATCATGCGCCGACAGGGTCGAAGGGTCCGGCAGGGGGCGCGAGGAAGACATGGATCAGCGTGATCACAAAAGCGGCGGCGACTCAAGCCGGGCCGAAGCGATAGCGGTGCAACGCCGCGCCTTCGGCCTTCAGCCAGCGCCGCGCCTCGCGATGGGCGGGGAAAAGTCGCGCGACCTCGGCCCAGAAGGCAGGCGAATGGTTCATCTGCGCCAGATGCGCCACCTCATGCGCCGCCACGTAATCCAGGATCGGCGGCGGCGCCAGAATCAGGCGCCAGTTGAACATCAGATCGCCCGAGGCCGTGCAGGACCCCCAGCGCGAGCGCGTGTCGCGCAGCGTCAGCTTGCCCGCCGGGCGCCCCAGCGCCGCGCTGTGCCGCGCCACCCGCTGCGCCAGCCGGTCCCGCGCCCTGAGCTTGAGGAAGGCGAGCGCCGCCGCCGCGGGCCGCCCGGCGGGCACCAGCAGCGCCTCGCCCTCGATTCGGGCCGCGCGGACCGCCGCGGGGGTCAGGGTCAGGCCCTGCCCCTCGACCGGCAGCACGAGGCCGGGCGCCACCGCAAGCGGCCCCTCCAGCCCCGCCACCGCCGCCGAGAGCCAGTCGCGCCGCTCCTCCAGGAAGTCGAGCGCGCCGCGCAGGGGGGCGCGGGCGGGCAGGGTCAGCGTCACCGCCCCGTCCAGCCGCGACACCTTGAGCGAGACGCGCCGCGCCCGGGCCGAGCGGCGCAGCCGGACGGCGAGGGGCGGATCGCCGGGCATGGGGCCGGGCAGGGAGATCGTCTCGGGGTCTTTTGTCATCGGCGGGCCTCGGCGGGGTCGGCGACACCAAACAGGAAAGGCTTTGACAAGGCAATCCAACTATGGCAACGGGCGTCGATCCAAGCATGGGAAGGACCGTCTATGCCCAAGGAAGAATGGGGTGTGAAGCGCCTGTGCCCGACGACCGGCAAGCGTTTTTACGACCTGAACAAGACTCCGGTGATCAGCCCCTACACCGGCGAGGTCGTGCCGATCGACCTGCCCGGCCGCAAGGGTTCGGTCTCCATGGCTGCTGAAACGGCCAAGGCGAAGGTCAGCGCCACCGCCGATCTGGACACGGATGACGTGCTTCTGGACGATGACGATGATGTCGCGGTGGATGCGGACGACGAACTGCTCGAGGACGAGGACGACGATACCGTGTCGTTCGACGAACTCGGCGACGTCGCCGGCGAAGGCGACGACGAAAGCTGAGATTCGCGGCCCCGCAACGGGCCGGTCGGGGGCGGGCACCATGGGTGTCCGCCCCTTTTCCATGGCCATGGGGGGTGCCGGGCGGGAGTGTTTTCAGGCTTTCGCGAGCGCGTGTATTTTTCCCCTTGATCTCTCTCTCGGCAGGCCCTAAACCCCGCCTCGCAGCCGGGAACGGCGGCACCTCGGTGGGGCCATAGCTCAGTTGGGAGAGCGCTTGAATGGCATTCAAGAGGTCAGGGGTTCGACTCCCCTTGGCTCCACCAAAAGAATTCAAGGGCTTGGCGAGTGATCGTCGAGCCCGTTTTCTTTTCTGCTTCCAACATTTGCAGCGGCTGCCGCGTCCCTCCCTGAGCCTGCCTGCTGCCTCGGCTTGACCGCTCCCTCCCTCCCGCAAGGTGTTTTAGGCTTAAAATAATGCTTGCGGAATGCGGTTTGACCGGTAGTCTCGCTCTATCAGGCCGCGCAGAACGGCCGCCATCACACAGGGAGTTGTCGATATGAAGTTTCGCAAGAATGCGCTGGCCTGCGCGTCGGTGCTGGCGCTGGGCGCGGGCGTGGCCCAGGCCGACCCGGTCACTGTGGGCCTGATCACCACGCTCTCGGGTGGCGGTGCCGGGCTGGGCGTCGATGTGCGCGACGCTTTCGAGCTGGCGCTGCAGATGAACGGGTCGGATGCGATCCATCTGGTGGTCGAGGATGACGGCCAGCGCCCCGAAAACGCGGTGCAGATCGCCGACCGCATGATCCAGTCCGAAGGCGCGCAGATCCTGACCGGGATCATCTGGTCGAACCTCGCCATGGCCGTGGTGCCCGCCGTCACGGCGCAGGACGTCATCTATGTCTCGCCGAACGCCGGTCCCTCGGCGCTGGCCGGTGCGGGTTGCACGCCGAACTATTTCAACGCCGCCTATCAGAACGACACGATGCACGAGGCGGCGGGTCAATACGCCAATACGCTGGGCTACCAGAACGCCTTCATCATGGCGCCGAACTACCCGGCCGGGGTCGATGCGCTGACCGGCTTCAAGCGCTATTTCCAGGGCACCCTGGCCGGTGAGGTCTATACCCAGCTGGGCCAGACCGATTTCGCGGCTGAAATCGCGCAGATCCGCGCCTCGGGTGCCGATTCGATCTTCATCTTCGAGCCGGGTGGCATGGGCATCAGCTTCATGCGCCAATACGCGCAATCGGGCGTCGACCTGCCGATCATCTCGGCCGCCTTCACCTTCAGCCAGGACGTGCTGCCGGCGGTGGGCGATGCGGCACTTGGCGTGATCAACACCGCCGAATGGTCGCCCGACATGGACAACGAGGCGAACGTGGCCTTTGTCGCCGCCTTCCAGGAGGCCTATGGCCGCCTGCCCTCGGTCTATGCGGCGCAGAGCTTCGACACGGCCAACCTGATCCTCTCGGCCCTGGCCGCGGCGGATATCTCGGACCTCGACGCGTTCCGCACCGCCATGCGCGCGGCCGATTTCGACTCGGTGCGTGGCAGCTTCCGCTTCGGCAACAACCAGCATCCGATCCAGAACTACTACGCCCGTGAGGTCGTCTCGGTCGATGGAGTGCTGACCAACCGGATCGTCGGCACCGCCTTCGAGGACCATCAGGACGTCTACGCCGCCGACTGCGCGATGGAATGACCCCCGCGAGGGGCGCGCGGCCCGAGCCCGCGCCCCTCCCATCCATTCGGCCGGTCCGGGGGGTAACGTGACAGCCGCTCTTCTTTTCGAACAATTCCTGAACGGCCTGCAATTCGGGCTGATGCTGTTTCTCATGTCCGCGGGTCTGACGCTGGTCTTCGGGGTGATGGGGCTCATCAACCTGGCGCATGGCTCGCTTTTCATGATCGGCGCCTTCTTCTGTGCCGCCGCCGCCGGGCTGACCGGCAATTTCTGGCTGGGCCTTGCCGCCGGGATGGCCGCCGCCGCCGCCGCGGGCGCGCTGATCGAGGTGACGGTGATGCGCCGCCTCTATACGCGCGATCACCTCGATCAGGTGCTGGCGACCTTCGCGCTGATCCTGATCCTCTCCGAGGGGACCAAGATCCTGTTCGGGCCCTTCCCGCTTTACCTTGACGTGCCGCCGCTGCTGACGGGGACCGTGGATCTGGGCCTCACGCCCTATCCGCTTTACCGGCTGGCGCTGATCGTTGCCGGGATCGGTGTGGCGCTGGGGCTGTGGCTGCTGATCGGCCGCACGCGGCTCGGCATCCGCATCCGCGCGGGCGAGAATGACCGCGAGATGATCGCCGCCCTCGGCGTCAACATCCGCGCCCTCTATACCGTCGTCTTCGCGCTGGGCGCGGCGCTGGCGGGGCTGGCGGGCGCGCTGGTCGGCGCCGTGCAATCGGTGCAGGTCGGCATGGGCGAACCCGTGCTGATCCTGGCCTTCGTGGTCATCGTCATCGGCGGGATCGGGTCCATCCGGGGCGCCATGGTCGGCGCGCTTCTGGTGGGGGTCATCGACACGATGGGCCGCTTCCTGCTGCCGCAGGTCTTCGCGCTGTTCCTCGATCCCAGCAAGGCCTCGGGCGCCGGTGCCGCGCTGGCCTCGATCCTCGTCTATCTGCTGATGGCCCTCATTCTGGTCATCCGGCCCAAGGGATTGTTCCCCGTCCATGCCTGACAAACGCCGAGAATATGCGCTCAATGCCGTGCTGGCGCTCGGGCTGCTGCTGGTGCCGCTCTGGGCCTATTGGGCGGGCTCGCCCTTCACCATCACCGTCTTCACCCGGATCGCCATCTTCGCCCTGGCCGCGGTCGGGCTGAACATCGCCCTGGGGCTGGGTGGCATGGTCTCGTTCGGGCATGCGGTCTATTTCGGCGTCGGCGGCTATGTCGCCGGGATCGCCGCGCAGCATGCCTTCAATGGCGAGACGTTCCTGGGCATCGCCGGGGCCAACCAGATGCTGATCATCTGGCCCGTCGCCATGATCGCGGCGGGGCTGCTGGCCGCGGTGATCGGGGCCTTCAGCCTGCGCACCTCGGGCATCTTCTTCATCATGATCACGCTCGCCTTCGCGCAGATGGTCTATTACTTCGCCATCTCCTGGCCGACCTATGGCGGCGAGGATGGCTTGCCGATCTACGTCAGGAACACTTTCCCCGGCCTCAACACGATGCGGCCCTGGAACCTGTTCATCCTTTGCTGGTGCCTCTTGATGCTGGCAATCGGCGCCTTCGCGCTGATGCGGGCCTCGCGCTTCGGGGCGGCGCTGATGGCGATCCGGCAGAACCCGGACCGGGTGGCGGCGGTCGGCATCTCGCCCTTCGGGATCAAGCTGGCGGCCTTCGTCATCTCGGCGATGATCACCGGGCTTGCGGGCGCTCTGATGGCGGACCTTTCGCGCTTCGCCAGCCCGGCGGCGATGGCCTGGACCATGTCGGGCGAGCTGATCGTCATCATCATCCTGGGCGGCACCGGGCGCCTGTTCGGGCCGGTCGCGGGCGCGGCGGTGCTGGTCGGGTTCGAGGTGATCTTCGGCGGCATGACCGAGCATTGGCGCCTCTGGCTGGGCCTTGTCCTGCTGCTGACCGTGCTCTTTGCGCGCGGCGGGATCGTCACCCTGATCGCGGGGAGGGAGCGCCTTGGCTGACCCGGTTCTGAGCCTTTCGCACCTGTCCAAGAGCTTCGGCGCGCTGAAAGCCACCGACGACGTGTCGCTGACCCTGATGCCGGGTGAGATCCACGCGCTGATCGGGCCGAACGGAGCCGGGAAATCCACGCTGATCGGCCAGATCTCCGGGCGGATCGCGCCCGATGCCGGGACGATCACCTTCAAGGGCCGCGACATCACCGGCCTCAGCGTCGCGCAGCGGGCGCGGCTGGGGCTGGGGCGGAGTTTCCAGATCTCCTCGCTGATCCCGGAATATTCGGCGCGGCGCAACGTCATGCTGGGGCTGCAGGCGCGGCAGGGCCATTCCTTCCGCTTCCTCAAGCCGGTGATGCGTGACCGCCGCCTGCGGGACGAGGCCGAGGCGATCCTGACCAAGGTGGGCCTTGCCGGACGCGCCAGCGTGCCCTCGGCCGAGCTGAGCCACGGCGAGCGGCGGCTTCTGGAGATCGCCGTGGCGCTGGCGCTGGAACCGGCCTGCTTCCTGCTGGACGAGCCGATGGCGGGCATGGGGGCCGAGGGCGTGGGCGCGCTGGTCGACTTCCTGCGCAGCCTCAAGCAACAGGCGCCGATCCTGCTGATCGAACACGACATGGACGCGGTCTTCGCGCTGGCCGACCGGCTGAGCGTGCTGGTCTATGGTCGCATCATCGCCTCGGGCTCGGTCGAGGAGATCCGCAACGATCCCGCCGTGCGCGAGGCCTATCTGGGGGATTCCGAATGACCGCGCTGGCCGAGGTCGAGGGGATCGAGGTGTTCTATGGCGCCTCGCAGGCATTGTTTGGCATGGATCTGACGATCCAGCCCGGCGAGGCCGTGGCCCTGATGGGCCGCAACGGCATGGGCAAATCGACGACGATCCGCGCGCTCTGCCGGATGCAGCCGGTCGCCAAGGGAAGTGTGCGCTTCGACGGAAAGGACATCACCGCGCTTCCCTCCTTCCAGGCAGCGCGGCTGGGGATCGGCCTCGTGCCCGAGGGGCGGCGCTGTTTCGCCACGCTCACCGTGACCGAGAACCTGATCGCCGCCGCCCGCCCGGGCCAATGGACACTGGAGACGGTGCGCGCCTTCTTCCCGCGGCTGGCTGAGCGGTCGAACCAGCAGGCCTCGACCCTCTCGGGCGGCGAGCAGCAGATGCTGGCCATCGGCCGGGCGCTGATGACCAACCCGCGGCTGCTGATCCTCGATGAGGCGACCGAGGGGCTGGCGCCGGTGATCCGGGCCGAGATCTGGGCCGCCATCGCTCGGCTGAAGGCGCAGGGCCAGTCGATCCTGATCGTCGACAAGACGGTGAAGGAGCTGAAACCCATCGCCGACCGCTGCGTGGTGCTGGAACGGGGCCGCGCCGTCTGGACCGGCGCCACCACGGCGATCACCCCCGAGATCGAGCAGCGCTATCTGGGGATCTGACCCCGCGCCGGGGCGGCTTGCGGTTGCGGGCGCCCCGGGCCGGGGGGTAGGGTGCGGCTGACCCCAAGGCCCGTTTGTCCATGACCCGCCCGCCGATCCTGCTGATCACCCGCCCGCTGCCGCAGGCCCGCCGCTTCGCCGCCGAGGCCGCGGCCGCCTGCCCGCCGCATGAGGCGCTGATCGCGCCCTTGTCCGAGGTGGTGGGCCTGCCCTTCGATCCCGCGGTGTTCGAGGGCGCGGCGGGGCTGGTGCTCACCTCGGCCAATGCCGTGCCTTTCCTGCCGCCGCTTCCGCCCCTGCCTGCCTGGTGCGTCGGACCTGCCACGGCGCGGGCGGCGGCGCGGGCTGGCTTCCTGCCGCACGTGGCCGGGGGCGATGCCGTGTCCTTGCTGGCGCTTCTCAACGCCGACCCCCCGGCGGGACGGCTGGTCCATGCCCATGGGCGGCATCTGGCGCGGCAGATCGCCGGGGCGGTGCCCGGCCTCGAGATCGACGGCGTGGCGCTTTACGAGGCCCGGGCGCTGCCGCTGCCTGCGGATCTGTTGCCCGGGGACCGGCGGATCGTGGCGCCGCTCTTTTCGCCCCGGGCGGCGGCGGCCTTGGGGCGGCAGCCCGGTGTTCTGGCGCTGCCGGACCTGTTGCCGGTGGTCATCAGCCCGGCGGCGCGGGCGGCTTTGCCCGATCCGTTCGCCGCCCGGGCAATTGTCGCCGAGGCGCCGGAGGGCGGCGCCATGCTGCGCGCCGTGGCGGATGCGTTGTCGCAGAATGCCCCGGCGGGTTGAGACCGGGCAGGGGGCGAGCTAAGTAACAGGGAAGCGCCCGAATTTCCGGGCGGCTCTGACGTTTGAACCGGTGACGGGGAGGTTCCGATGGCCCGCAAGACCAGCAACCGCACCAGGACGCCCAAGGACGGCGGCAAAGCCACGCCGATTGACGAGGCCGAGATCGCCGCCGGAAGCCCCGGTCAGGCGGAGGCCGAAAGCCCGGACTCCTCGTCCAAGCAGCCCGAACACGCCGCGGTCACCGATCCCGAACCCCCGACGCCCGAACCCCTGCCGGAAGTCCCGCCCGCCGAGGGCACGGATCCCGAGGTCGCGGACCCCGCGCCGTTCGCGCTGGACCCGGCCGTCTCGGACCCCGAGCCCCCGGCCCCGGTGGGGGAGGAACCTCAGCCCGCCCCGGCCGAACCCGAAGCCGCCGAGCCCGACGCGGAGCCCGTGACGCCCGCCGAGCCGGAACCGACGCCTGCACCCCTGCCGCCACCGCCTCCGCCGCCGCCCGCGGGCAGCAGCGCCATGCCCCTGATCTTCGGCGGCTTTGCCGCGGCGGTGCTGGGCGCGCTGGTGGTGCTGATCTTCCTGCCCAACGGCTGGC
>NZ_JAUCCQ010000060.1:0-21129 GCF_034676075.1 Pararhodobacter sp.
CCCGGACCCGCTGCGCGCCGGCGATCAGGGCGATGTTCTTCAGGGGCTGGCCGAAATGTTTGGCCATATGTGCCGACCAATCGACGCGGAAGCCCATGTTGGCAGGCTGGAAGGGGGCCAGTGCCACACCCTGCGCGGCCAACAAAGGCGCCCAAGCACCGTCCGAGCCCAGCCGCGCCCAGCTGGCGCCGCCCAGCGCCAGCACGGTCGCTTTCGGCGTGACGGTGACGGGCCCCTCCGGCGTGTCGAACCCGGCGCCGGTCCAGCGCCAGCGGGTCCGCAGGTCGAGGCCCCGGGCGCCCAGATCCATCAGCCAGGCGCGCAGCAGGGGCGAGCCCTTCATCGCCCTAGGAAAGACCCGGCCGGTGGAGCCGGTGAAGACCTCCTGCCCATAGCCGCGCATCCAGTCCTGCACCTCGGCGGGACCGAAGCCCGTGAGCATCGGGCGCAGCCAGTCGGCGGCCTCGGCATAGGCGGAGAGGAACGCCTCGAAACCCTCCTCTCTGGTGATGTTGAGGCCCGACTTGCCCGCCATCAGCAGCTTCCGCGCGGGCGAGGGCTTGGCCTCGGCCAGCAGCACGGAACATCCGGCAGACAGCAAGCGGTCGGCGGCCATCAGCCCGGCGGGACCGGCGCCGATGACCAAAGCGTCAGGATTCATACCGTTTCCAGATCGCCGCCTCGCCCATCCCGGCCACGAAAGCGGCATGGGCGGCGGCCTCGGCCTCGGTCAGGCGCGAGGGCAGGGGGGTCGGACGCGGCCGGGCCCGCCAGGCGGTGTCCACGGGACCGGCATTGCGGCCGCCGCCGCTGCTGGCCAGTCCGAAATCGGGCTGACGGCCGCCCATCAGCTCCAGATAGACCTCGGCCAGGATTTCGGAGTCGAGGAGCGCGCCGTGCTTGGTCCGGGCCGAGTTGTCGATCCCGAACCGGCGGCAGAGCGCATCGAGCGAGGCGGGCGAACCCGGGTATTTGCGCCGGGCGATGGCCAGCGTATCGACCACCTGGACCTTCAGCCGGGGAAGGCCCGCGCGCTCCAGCTCGAAATTCAGGAATTTCATGTCGAAGGCGGCGTTGTGGATCACCAGCGTCGCGCCATCGACGAACTCGACGAAAGCCCGCGCCACCTCGGCAAATTTCGGCTGCGGCCGCAGGAAGTCCTCGGACAGCCCGTGCACGTTGAACGCCTCTTCGGGCATGTCGCGCTCGGGGTTGATGTATTGGTGATAGTTCCGGCCGGTCGGCATGTGATTGAACAGCTCGACCCCGCCGATCTCGACCAGACGGTGGCCTTCGGAGGGCTCGAAGCCCGTGGTTTCGGTGTCGAGGACGATTTCACGCATCAGGTCGGGTTCCGGTCAACTGGCCGATCAAGTCGAACACGGCGGCGCGGGTCTGATCAAGACTCAGCGTCTCGATGACATGATTGGCGCGGGCGCGTTTCTCGGCATCGGGCATCTGCTTGGACAGGATGGTCTGGAAATGCGCCTCTGTCATGCCGGGACGGGCGAGGACCCGGGCGCGCTGCACCTCGGCCGGGGCGGAGACGACGAGGGTGCGGTCGACATAACGCTCGCCGCCGGCCTCGAACAACAGGGGCACGTCGACCACGACGAGGGGCTTGTCCGCATGCGCGGCGATGAAATCGGCGCGGGACTGGCCGACGAGGGGGTGAACCACGCCCTCGATCCGCTTGAGCGCGCTGGCGTCGGCGGCGATCCAGTCGCGCAGCGCGGCACGGTCGATGGCGCCGTCCTTGACCGCCGCGGGGTGCAGCGCGCCGATGGGGGCGACGGCGGCGCCACCCTTGGCATAGAGGTCATGCACCGCGGCATCGGCATCCCAGACCGGCACCCCGGCTTCGCGAAAGAAGCCGGTGGTGGTGGACTTGCCCATGCCGATGGAGCCGGTGAGGCCGAGGATCAGGCTCATCCCAGAACCGCCCGGCGCAGATCGGCGTCCACCTCGGGCCGGACGCCGAACCAGCGCTCGAACCCCGGCGCGGCCTGATGCAGCAGCATGCCCAGCCCGTCGATGCAGGGATTGCCGCGGGCCCGGGCGGCGGCCAGCAGCGGCGTCTCCAGCGGCGCATAGACCAGATCGGTGACGATCGCCGCCGGCGGCAGCGCGTCCAGCGGCAGGTCCAGCGGCGGGTTGCCGGTCATCCCCATGGCGGTGCCGTTGATCAGCGTGTCGCAGCCGTCCAGCATGGCAGCGCGGTCCTGCCAATCGACCACGGTCAGGATGTCGCCGAAATCGCCGGTCAGCTCCTCGGCCCTTGCCTGCGTGCGGTTGGTCAGGCGGATTTCAGTCGCGCCCTGGTCCATCAGCGCCACGATCACCGCGCGCGAGGCCCCACCCGCGCCGATCAGCGCCACCGTCTTCGGCGCCCAACCGGGCTGCGCATCGAGGATGTTCTGGGTGAAGCCGTAGGCGTCGGTGTTGTCGGCCTCGATCCCCGTCTCGGTGAAGAGAAGCGTGTTCGCGGCGCCGATCCGGTCGGCGAGGGGCGTCACGCAGTCGGCCAAGGCCAGCGCGTCATGCTTGTGCGGGATGGTGACATTGAGGCCGACGAAGCCCAGTTTCGGCAAGAGGCGCAGCGTGTCGCGCAGATCCTCCGGCCGGACATGCAGTGGGATGTAATGCCCCTCGATCCCGTAGCGGGCCAGCCAATGGCCGTGCAGGCGGGGCGAGCGGCTGTGCGCGATGGGATCGCCGATGACCCCGGCCAGGCGAAGGGGCGCTTTCATCCGTCGATGTCCTTGCGCTGGGTGAGGATGGCGAGGAGTTCCAGCAGCGGCAGGCCCTGCACGCTGAACAGATCGCCCTCGATCTTCTGGAACAGGCGGATGCCCGGCCCCTCGATCTGGTAGCAGCCGACGCAATGGCGGATGTCGTCCCAATACCGGGCGACATAGGCGTCGCGGTAGGCGTCGGAGAAATCGCGCATGGTCAGCCGGGGCGTCGCGACATGGCGCCAGACCGGCTCGCCCCCCGCATAGAGGACGGCGGCGGTGTGCAGGCGATGGGTCTTGCCGCGCAACGCGGTCAGCTGGGCGTTGGCGTCCTCGGGCGAGGCGGGCTTGGCATAGAGCTGCCCCTCGCATTCGAGGATCTGGTCACAGCCCAGCACCAGCGCGGCAGGGTCGCAGGCGGCGATCTTCAACGCCTTATGCTCGGCCAGCGCGTCGGCGAGGTCATGGGCACTCGCCCCCTCGGCCAGCAGCGACTCGCGCAGATTTTCCTCATCGATTCGGGCTGGACGGACCTCAATCTCCAGTCCCGCGCTCCGCAAAAGCGTGGCGCGGATCGTCGAGGCGGACGCGAGGATGAGGATAGACATGGGGATAAGTCTGTGCGGCGGCCGGGGGCGAAACGGGGGTAAGACGGGCGTTGGCGGTGTGATCGCCGGTTACCCCCGTCCGTGTCAAGGCGCCGGGGCCGGTTCTCCACACGGGAGAAGTGCGGTGCACAGGGTGTGAACGGTTTGTGACGCCGGGCGGAGGTGCAGACGTGAAATTCCGGTTTCCTACCTTGAATCAGCAACTTGGGTCCATGACAGCGCGCTGACGCACCGTCCCTCGCCTGTGGATGATTTCGGGGGCAAACGAGGAATTCCGCTTATCCCCAGGCCTTACTACATCATCATCCTTCTTTCATTCTTTCTTTAATTTAAGTGGTCCCGTGGCACCGGCTTGCCCCACCAGACCCCGCCTGATTGACTTGACCGGGGATTTCGCCTAGATCCGGGGTCGAAGCGGGGCCGTCCGGTACCCGTGTTTCCCGATGACATTTGCGAAGAATGGATGCCGAGCCCGGATGCGGGGGGGCCTCCTGGAGGGCTGACCATGGCCGAAGACCGTCTGAACCTGTCCGATCTCAAAGCGCAGACCCCTGCCGCGCTGCTGGCGCTGGCCGAGGAGCTGGAGATCGAGAACGCCCCCTCGATGCGCAAGGGCGAGATGATGTTCTCGATCCTGAAGGAGCGTGCCGAGGATGGCTGGGAAATCGGCGGCGATGGCGTGCTGGAGGTCCTGCAGGACGGTTTCGGTTTCCTGCGCTCGACCGAGGCGAACTATCTGCCGGGTCCTGACGACATCTATGTCTCGCCCGAGATGATCCGCCAATTCTCGCTGCGTACCGGCGACACGATCGAGGGCGTCATTGTCGCCCCCGGCGAGAATGAGAAGTATTTCGCCCTGACCCGGGTCACGCGGATCAACTTCGACGATCCCGAAAAGGCCCGCCACAAGGTCCATTTCGACAACCTGACGCCGCTTTACCCGGATGAGCGGCTGAAGATGGAAATCGAGGATCCGACGATCAAGGACCGGTCGGCCCGGATCATCGACATCGTGGCGCCCCTGGGCAAGGGCCAGCGGGCGCTGATCGTGGCCCCGCCGCGCACGGGTAAGACCGTGCTGATGCAGAACATCGCGCATTCCATCGCGTCCAATCACCCGGAATGCTATCTGATCGTGCTGCTGATCGACGAACGGCCCGAGGAAGTGACCGACATGCAGCGCTCGGTGAAGGGCGAGGTCGTTTCCTCGACCTTCGACGAACCGGCGACGCGGCACGTGGCGGTGGCCGAGATGGTCATCGAAAAGGCCAAGCGACTGGTCGAGCACAAGCGCGACGTGGTGATCCTGCTCGACTCGATCACCCGTCTGGGCCGGGCCTTCAACACCGTGGTGCCGTCCTCGGGCAAGGTGCTGACCGGCGGTGTGGATGCCAACGCCCTGCAACGGCCGAAGCGCTTCTTCGGCGCGGCGCGGAACATCGAAGAGGGCGGTTCGCTGACCATCATCGCCACCGCGCTGATCGACACCGGCTCGCGCATGGACGAGGTGATCTTCGAGGAATTCAAGGGCACGGGTAACAGCGAGATCGTGCTGGACCGCAAGGTCGCCGACAAGCGCGTCTTCCCGGCGATGGACATCCTGAAGTCCGGGACCCGGAAGGAAGAGCTGCTGGTCGACCGCAACAACCTGCAGAAGACCTTCGTGCTGCGCCGCATCCTGAACCCGATGGGGACCACGGATGCCATCGAATTCCTGATTTCCAAGCTGAAACAGACCAAGACCAACGGCGAATTCTTCGAATCGATGAACTCGTAAGGTCCGGGCGATGGACACGATCGTCGCCCTGGCCTCGGCGCAGGGGCGCGCCGGTGTTGCCATCGTCCGGGTCTCGGGCCCCCGCGCCTGGGAGGTCTGCGCCGCGCTTGCGGGCTTCGTGCCGCCGGTGCGCGAGGCGCGTCTGGCCCGGTTGCGCGATGCCTCGGGCGGGCTGATCGACAGCGGGCTGGTGCTGTGCTTCGCCGAGGGCGCGAGTTTCACCGGCGAGAAGGTCTGCGAATTCCAGGTGCATGGCAGCATTGCCGTGGTGGGGGCCCTGCTGCGCGCCTGTCTGGCCTGCGAGGGGGTGCGGGCGGCCGAGGCCGGGGAATTCACCCGGCGGGCCTTCCTGGGCGGCCGCATGGACCTGACCGAGGTCGAGGCGCTGGCCGATCTGATCGACGCCGAGACCGAGGTGCAACGGCGCCAGGCGCTGACGGTGATGGAGGGATCGGCGGCGCGGGTGATCGAGGGCTGGCGCGAGGATCTGCTGCAATCGCTGGCGATGCTGGAAGCGGCGCTCGATTTCGCCGATGAGGAATTGCCGCCGGATCTGACCGGCCATGTGATGGCGCCCCTGCTGCGGGTTCGCGACAGCCTGGGGGCGCAGATCGCCGGGCGCAAGGCCTCGGAAGCGGTGCGCAGCGGGTTCGCCGTCGCCATCGTCGGTCCGGTCAACGCCGGAAAATCCACGCTTCTCAATGCCTTGGCAGGTCGGGAAGCGGCGATTACCTCGTCCCGCGCCGGGACGACCCGCGATGTGATCGAGGTGCGGATGGAGATCGCCGGGCTGGCCGTGACGCTGATCGACACCGCCGGGCTGCGCGAGGCCGAGGACGAGATCGAGCGGCTGGGGATCGAGCGGGGACGTGCCCGGGCGGCCGCCGCGGACCTCAGGGTCTATCTGCTGGGCGCCCCGGGCGAGCTGGCTGAAGGCGTTGAGCCCGAGGATATCGTCCTGCTGTCCAAGGCGGATCTCTGGGGGCAGCCGGGGATTTCCGCCGCGACCGGGGAGGGGATCGGCGTGCTGATCGACCGGATCGCCGGGGTGTTGCGGCAGCGGATCGCCCATTCCTCGGTCTTCACCCGCGAGCGGCATTTCGACAAGCTGGCGCGCGCGGCCCAGGGGGTTGATGCGGCGATTGCGGGCCTGTCGGGCGGACTCGGCTGGGACCTGGTCGGGGAAGATGTGAAGGCGGCGATCCGCGCATTGGATGGCATCATCGGGCGGGTCGATGTAGAAGATGTGCTCGGACGAATCTTTTCGTCCTTCTGCATCGGGAAATGAGGCTCGTTTCACGTGAAACATTTCGACGTTATCGTGGTGGGCGGCGGGCACGCCGGGCTTGAGGCAGCGCTGGCCGCGGCCCGTCGGGGTGCGCGCACGGCCTTGGTGACGTTCCGGCGCAGCGATCTGGGGGTGATGTCCTGCAACCCGGCGATCGGGGGCATCGGCAAAGGCCATCTGGTGCGAGAGATTGACGCGCTGGACGGGATGATGGGTCTGGCGGCAGATCATGCCGGGATCCAGTACCGGCTGCTGAACAGGTCGCGCGGTCCGGCGGTGCAGGGACCCAGGGTTCAGGCAGACCGGCGCCGCTATGCCGATTTCGCGCAGCGCTATGTTGCGCGGCAGGAGCGGTTGACTGTCCTCGAGGGTGAGGTCGTCGATTTCCGCATGGACGGCGCGCGCGTTGCCGGCGTGCTGCTGGCGGACGGCGTGGCATTGTCGGCGCGGGCGGTTGTCCTGACCACGGGCACCTTCCTGCGGGGCGAGATCCATATCGGCACCGAGCGCCTGTCGGCGGGACGCCGCGGCGCGGAAGCGGCGGACCGTCTGGGTACGCGATTGCGCGAGATGGCGACCGGCATCGGCCGCTTGAAAACCGGGACGCCGGCGCGGCTGGATGGGCGGAGCATCGACTGGGACCGGGTGGGCCGGCAGGAGGGTGACGCAGATCCGGTGATGATGTCCTTCCTCAACCGAACGCCCGAGGCCCGGCAGATTGCTTGCGGCGTGACCGAGACCAACCCGCGGACCCACGAGATCATCGAGCGGAACCTGCATCTGTCGGCCATGCGCTCGGGCAATATCACCGGGGTTGGGCCGCGCTATTGCCCCTCGGTCGAGGACAAGGTGACGCGCTTCGCCGACAAGGACTCCCATAACGTGTTCCTGGAACCTGAGGGGCTGGACGACGACACGATCTATCCGAACGGCATTTCGACCTCGCTGCCGCGCGAGGTGCAGGAAGCGTTTCTGCGTTCCATCGTCGGGCTCGAGAATGTCGGGATCCTGCATTTCGGCTATGCCATCGAATACGATTATCTGGACCCCCGAGGTCTGACGCGCGGCCTGGAAGTGCAGGCGATGCCCGGCCTGTTCCTCGCCGGTCAGATCAACGGAACGACCGGGTATGAGGAGGCCGGGGCGCAGGGACTGCTGGCCGGGGCGAATGCCGCGGCGGCTGCGCTGGGGGCGGAGCCGCTGACGCTGTCGCGCTTTGACAGCTACATTGGCGTCATGATTGACGATCTGGTGACGCGCGGGGTCAGCGAACCCTATCGGATGTTCACCTCGCGCGCGGAATATCGTCTGACGCTGCGGGCAGACAACGCGGACCAGCGGTTGACGCAGAGGGGGGCAGCGCTTAGCCTGGTTTCTGATGCCCGGAAGGCCGCGTTCGAGGAGAAACTCGAGCGGATGGCGGCGACGTCCCAGACGCTCGACGCCGAAGCGGCCACTGCCTCTGACCTGGAGTCGCTCGGGATTGTTGTGCCGAAGGATGGACAGCGGCGCAGTTGGCGCTTCGTTGCTGGGCACCTTCTAGGGTTGCATGGCCATGTCGAGGGTGTGACGTATCACTTCCCTGACTTGCGGGTGGATGACGTGACGCAGGTCGCGCGCGAAACCTTCTACGAGCCCTATGTCGCCCGGCAGGCGCGCGAAGCGGAACAGCTGCAGCGCGAGGGCGGCGTGGCGATTCCGGGGGACCTCGATTTCTCCAGAATTTCGTCTCTTTCCAACGAGCTGAGGCTGAAGTTGTCCGCCCAACGGCCAGCCACCCTGGGCGAGGCCGGGCGCATCGAAGGGATGACTCCCGCTGCCTTGACAGCGATTCTCGCTCATCTCAAAGTGTTGCAGCAGGCCTCGCGTGTCGCGATCGGCTGACCTTGAGCACGCGCTCGGCCGGAGTGTTTCACGTGAAACACTGGAGAGGTTGAAGGCCTTCGACGCCGCTCTGCTGAAGTGGTCCAGTGCGATCAATCTGATCGCCAAGGCCACCTACGCCGAGAGTTGGTCCCGCCATATTCTCGACTCGGTGCAGCTATACCCTCTGGCCCGACCCGACTTCCGGCATTGGGCCGATCTTGGGGCAGGGGGCGGCCTGCCCGGTCTGGTCATCGCCTGCTTGGCGGCCGAGGAGAACCCGGGTGCCCTGATCACGCTTGTCGAATCCGACGCGCGCAAGGCTGCCTTTCTGGCGACGACGGGGCGGCAACTGGGGCTGAATGTCAAAGTTCTGCGAGCGCGGATCGAAAAGGCCCCGCCGCTGGGCGCCGACATCCTTTCTGCCCGGGCCCTGGCTGCCCTGCCATTGCTCTTGTCCTACGCCCACCGACACCTCGATCCGGAAGGCACGGCGCTGCTGCCAAAGGGTCGAAACGCTCCGCAGGAGGTTGAAGATGCCAGGCAATCGTGGCACTTCGATCTGGAGATAACTCCCAGCCGCGCCGATCCCGACGGGGCGATCCTGGTCCTTCGAAACCTGCGGCCCTTGGACGGAATCCGATGAAAACCATCGCTATCGCCAACCAGAAGGGCGGCGTCGCCAAAACGACGACGGCCATCAACCTAGCCGCCAGCCTGGCCGAGCTTGGCCGCAAAGTGCTTGTCGTGGACATGGATCCGCAGGGCAACGCCTCGACCGGCTTCGGAGTCGGGCTCGAGCAGCGGCGGCTGACGATCTATGACCTGTTGCTGGGCGATGCCGACCCTCGGGCGGTGGTGATGGACACCGGGACCGAGAATGTCCGCCTGATCCCCTCGACGACCGAGCTGTCGTCGTCGGACGTCCAGCTCTATAACGTCAACAAGCGCAGCTTCCTGTTGCGCGATGCGCTGGCGAGCCCCTCACTGGCCGATCTGGGCCTCGATTACGTGCTGATCGACTGCCCGCCGTCGCTGAACCTGCTGACGGTCAACGCTCTGGTCGCGGCGCATTCGGTCCTCATCCCGCTGCAGAGCGAGTTCTTCGCCCTCGAGGGCCTGTCGCAGCTGATGCTGACGATCCGCGAGATTCGTCAGACTGCCAATCCGGCGCTCAGGGTCGAGGGTGTACTGCTGACCATGCATGACCAGCGCAACAACCTGTCGCAGCAGGTGGAGCGCGACGCGCGCGAAACCCTTGGGGCGCTGGTCTATCAGACGGTCATCCCGCGCAACGTCCGTCTCAGCGAGGCGCCGTCCTTCGCGGTCCCGGTTCTGGCCTATGATCCGACGTCGAAAGGATCCCAGGCCTACCGCGCCTTTTCGCGCGAGTTTCTGAAGAATAACAACGATCTGCGTGAGGATGCCTGAGATGAGCGAACGAAAGCCCGAACGTCGTGGCCTGGGTCGCGGCCTGTCGGCCCTGATGGCGGATATCGGTGTCGACGCCGGTGTCAACGACCCCGTCGCCACGCCGGACCCTCGCCGCAACGGCCTGGAGGTCTTGCCGATCGAGGCGATTCGCGCCAATCCGGACCAGCCTCGCCGCAAGTTCGATGAACGGGCGCTGAATGAACTGGCGGAATCGATCCGAACCAAGGGGATCGTGCAGCCGCTGGTCGTCCGCCCTCTGGCCGAGGCTGGGAGCTATGAGATCGTCGCCGGGGAACGCCGGTGGCGGGCGGCTCAGCTGGCGCAACTGGCCAGCGTACCGGTGCTGGTTCGGGATTTCGACGATCAGGAAGTCCTGGAAGTCGCGATCATCGAGAACATCCAGCGCGAAGGCCTCAACGCCATCGAAGAGGCGGCCGGCTATCGGCAGCTGATCGACAAGTTCGGCCATACTCAGGAGAAGGTCGCCGAAGCGCTCGGCAAGAGCCGCAGCCATATCGCCAACCTGCTGCGTCTGCTGAACCTGCCGCAGGATGTGCAGAACATGGTCGTCGCCGGGACCATCAGCGCGGGGCACGCCCGGGCGCTGGTGACGGCCGAGGATCCGGTGGCGCTGGCGTTGAAGGTCGCGGGCGAGGGGCTTTCGGTGCGGGAGACCGAGGATCTGGCGCGTCGCGTTTCGACCAAGCCGCTGCCGGGCGGGCCCCGCGCCGCACGTCAGAAGGACGCCGATACAAGGGCGTTGGAAGAGGACCTCTCGGCCAATCTGGGCATGAGCGTGGTCATTGACCACCGTGCGGGCGGCGAGGGGCAGGTGACGATCCGCTATCAGTCGCTCGACCAGCTCGACCAGCTCTGCCAGCTGCTGTCCTCGGTTCGCTAAGGCTCAGAGCAGGGCGCGCAGCACGCTGTTGAGCAGTGGACGGCCGGCGTCGGTGGTGCCGATTCGACCCTCGGCTTGCCAGATCAGGCCCATCTCCAACAGATCCTGCAGGGCAGCCTCCGGCAGGGAGCTGCCTGCCAGCGCGGTGTAGCGCGCGAGATCGATGCCCTCGCGCAGCCGCATCCCCATCATCAGCATCTCGGCCGAGGCTTCGGTCCCGGTTAGGATGTCCTCGGTGACGGAAGGTAGGCCTTGCGTGACTGACGTCAGCCAGGGGGTAGGGGCCCGCAGGGCTTCGGTGGCGCGTCTGGCGCCGCCCTCCGTCACCCGGCCATGGGCGCCGGGCCCGATGCCGACATAATCGCCATAGCGCCAATAGACCTGATTATGGCGCGATTCCATGCCTGTTTCGGCATGGTTAGAGACTTCATAGGCCGGAAGTCCTGCGTCTCCACACAGCTCTTGCGTCATCGACCAGAGGTCGGCGCCGCGGTCCTCGCTGGGTAGGCCCGGCAATTTGCCCAGTGAATAGCGGTCGCCAAAGGCAGTGCCTTCCTCGATCGTCAGCTGGTAGAGCGACAAATGGCGAGGGTTCAGCGACAGAGCGTCCGTCAGTTCCTTGCGCCAGTGTTCCTGAGTCTGGAATTGCCGGGCATAGATAAGGTCCAGGCTGGTCCGGTCGAAAACTGCATTGGCGACATCCCAAGCCTTCAAGGCCTCGGCAGCGCTGTGGCGCCGTCCCAGTAGCCGCAGCGCCTCGTCGTCCAGCGATTGCACGCCCAGCGAGACGCGATTGACCCCGGCATCGGCAAAGGCCTGGAACTTGCCGCGTTCGACGGAGGTCGGGTTGGCCTCCAGCGTGATCTCGATGTCGTTGGAGGGTAGCCAGACACTGCGCGCCGTGTCGATCACCGCCGCCACCGTCTCCGGGTCCATCAGCGAGGGTGTGCCACCGCCGAAGAAGATCGAGGTCAGCACGCGCCCCGGGGTTCGCTCGGCCCAGCGCTTGATCTCGGACACATAGGCCCGACGCCAATCCTCGTGCGAAATGCTCTGCGACACATGGCTGTTGAAGTCGCAATAGGGGCATTTGGAGGCGCAGAACGGCCAATGCACGTAGAGCGCGAAGCCGCCGTTCCGCCAATCCTCGGGCCCGGAATGTTTCACGTGAAACGAGCCTTGACGAGCGCCGCCAATGCCCGCGCCCGGTGCGACAGCGCATTCTTCTCCTCCGCCATCATTTCGGCGAAGGTCCGCGTTTCGCCCTCCGGCACGAACATGGGATCGTAGCCATGGCCGAGCGCGCCCCGGATCGGCCAGACCAGATGTCCGCGGACCGCGCCTTCATAGACCTCATCCCGCCCATCCGGCCAGGCCAGCACCAGGGTGGAGCGGAACTCCGCCCCCCAGGGCTGCGGTGCATCGCCCAAAGCGGCGCGGGTCCGCTCCATGGCGCGCAGGAAATCCCGGCCGCCCGGGCCTTCGGCCCAATCGGCGGTCCGAACGCCCGGATCGCCGCCCAAAGCGTCGACGCAGAGGCCGGAATCGTCGGCCAAAGCCACCAACCCGGTCGCCTTCGCCGCCGCATGCGCCTTGATCCGGGCATTGCCGACGAAAGTGTCCTCGGTTTCCTCGGGCTCGGGCAAGGTCAGCTCCTTGGCCGAGACCACGCGCACCCCATAGCGCGCCAGCATCTGCTGCATCTCCTCGACCTTGCCCGCGTTATGCGTGGCAAAGAGCAGAACCTCGCCCAGCCCGCCGGTCACAGGACTGCCTTCTGCGCCGCGACCAGCTCGCCCACGCCCTTCTCGGCCAGGGTCAGCAGCTGATCCATCTGCGACCGGGCAAAGACCGTGCCTTCGCCCGACATCTGCACCTCGATCAGCCGACCGTCGCCCAGCATGACGAAATTGCCATCAACCCCGGCCGCGCTGTCCTCGTCGTAATCGAGGTCCAGGACCGGCTGGCCGGCATAAATGCCACAGGACACCGCCGCCACATGGCCGATCATCGGGTCCGAGACGATCTGCCCGGCCTTCATCAGCTTGTCCACCGCCAGACGCAGCGCCACCCAGGCGCCGGTGATCGAGGCGCAGCGCGTGCCGCCATCGGCCTGGATCACGTCGCAATCGATGACGATCTGCCGTTCGCCCAGCGCCGAGCGATCCACGCCAGCGCGCAGGGCCCGACCGATAAGCCGTTGAATCTCAACAGTTCTTCCGCCCTGCTTGCCGGTTGCGGCCTCGCGCCGGTTGCGGGTGTTGGTGGCGCGGGGCAGCATGCCGTATTCGGCGGTGACCCAGCCCAGCCCGGTGTTCTTCAGGAAAGGCGGCGTGCGATCCTCGACCGAGGCAGTGCACAGCACATGCGTGTTGCCCACCTTGATCAGGCACGAGCCCTCGGCATGCCGCATCACGCCGGTTTCGATTGAAACCACCCGCATTTCATCTAGTTTCCTACCCGATGGGCGCATGACATGATCCTTTCCTGCTGCGGCTCTCAGATACGGGCGGGCGCCCCGCCTTGCAACCGGATTGACGGGCTGCCGCGCCCCTGGACCTGCCGAAACCTGACCGACATGAGCGCAGAAAACAAAGCCTTCAACGATCTGAACGACCGCGCGCGCGAGGTCTTCCGCCGTGTGGTCGACAGCTACCTCCATACCGGGGCCCCGGTCGGCTCGCGGACCATCACCCGCGATTTCCACGAACGCCTGTCCCCGGCGACGATCCGCAACGTGATGCAGGATCTGGAATACATGGGGCTTCTGGAAAGCCCGCATGTCTCGGCCGGGCGGGTGCCGACCCAGCAGGGGCTGCGGCTTTTCGTCGATGCGCTCCTTGAGGTCGATCCCGTCACCGCCACCGACCGCGAGAGGCTGGAGGCCACGCGCCAGTCGAACGACCGCGATGTGACGGCGATGCTGGACCGGGTCGGCAATGCGCTGTCCGGGATCACCCGCGGCGCCTCGCTGGTGCTGGCGCCGAAGCATGAGGCGGCGATCAAGCATATCGAATTCGTCCCCATCTCGAACGACCGGGCGCTGGTGGTGCTGGTTTTTGCCGATGGCCATGTCGAGAACCGCGTCTTCACCCCGCCGCCCGGCCTGATGCCCGCGGCGCTGCGCGAGGCGGTCAATTTCATCAATGCCTTCGCCGCCGGTCTCACCCTCACCGGTCTTCGTGGTCGCCTGAGGACCGAAATCACCGCCCGGCGGCAGGAGATCGACTCGCTGGCCACCGACCTCATCACCCGCGGCATGGCGCTGTGGGAGAACGAGGGCGAGCGTCACGAACGGCTGATCGTGCGGGGCAGGGCGAACCTGCTGGAACAGGCCGATGCCGACAGCCTGCAACGGATCCGCGAGCTTTTTGACGACCTCGAACGCAAACGCGACATTGCCGAGGTGCTGGAACACACCGAACGCGGCGAGGGGGTGCGCATTTTCATCGGCGCGGAAAACAAACTCTTTTCTTTGACGGGTTCCACTCTGGTGGTTTCTCCATATATGAACGCCGACAGCAAGATCGTCGGTGCGGTCGGGGTGATTGGCCCGACCCGGCTCAACTACGGCCGCATCGTCCCGATCGTGGATTACACCGCCCAGCTCGTCGGCCGCATGCTGACCGATCTGGGTTCCGATTGAGACGAGGATTCTATGGCTGAACCCCAGGAAAAGCCGGTCGACGAAACGACCGCCGCCCCGAACGAACAGGGCGACCCCACCCCCGATCTGGACGCGATCCACGCGGCCTTCGAGGTCGAACGCGCCGAGATGCGCGACCGTCTGATGCGCTCGCTGGCCGATCTGGAGAATATCCGCAAGCGGGCCGAGAAGGACCGGCGCGAGGCGGCGATCTATGGCGGGCAGAAGCTCGCCCGCGACATGCTCTCGGTCTATGACAACCTGAACCGGGCGCTGGCGCTGATGGACGACAGCCTGCGCGAGCAGCAGAAGGGCCTGGCTGAGGGGCTGGACCTGACGCTGCGCGATCTGGGCAACATCTTCCAGCGCCACGGGATCGAACTGGTCGCGCCGCAGATCGGCGATCAATTCGACCCGCATTTCCACGAGGCAATGTTCGAGGCTCCGGTGCCCGGCACCAAGGCCGGTCAGATCATCCAGGTGATCTCAGAAGGCTTCCGCCTGCACGAGCATCTGCTGCGTCCGGCGCAGGTCGGCGTCAGCTCGACGCCCGGCTGATTGCGGTACGGTGGGATGAAATCCCACCCTACAGCGCCAGACACCCGTAGGGTGGGGTTTCACCCCACCCTTTTTCACGCCCCGGTTCCAACCGCCCGTAGGGTGCGTGCTTGCACGCACCATCCGGCCTCACGTCTCCAACATATCCCGCAGCTCATACAGCAGCATCAGCGCCTCGCGCGGGGTCAGCGCGTCGGGATGCACGCCGCGCAGCCTCTCCTCCACCGCCGAGACCTTCGGCGCCTCGACCCGCCGCACCGGGGCAGGGGGGGCCATGGCGAAAAGCGGCAGGTCGTCGATCAGCGCCTTGGCGCCCTTCTGCCCGCTGTCGCCCTGTTCCAGAAGCCCCAGAACCTCGCGCGCCCGGGCGATCACCGCATCCGGCAGACCGGCCAGCCGCGCCACCTGCACGCCATAGGAGCGGTCCGCCGCGCCCTTGATCACCTCGTGCAGGAAGACCACCTCGCCCTCCCATTCGCGGACGGCGACGGTGGCGTTCTCCACCCCCTCCAGCTTGTCGGCCAGACCCACCATCTCGTGGTAATGCGTGGCGAACAGCGCCCGGCAGCGGTTGACGCTGTGCAGATGTTCCAGCACCGCCCAGGCGATCGACAGACCGTCATAGGTCGCCGTCCCGCGCCCGATCTCGTCGAGGATGACAAAGGCCCGCGGTCCCGCCTGGTTCACGATGGCGGCGGTTTCCACCATCTCGACCATGAAGGTCGACCGCCCCCGCGCCAGATCGTCCGAGGCGCCGACCCGGCTGAACACCTGTTCCACCAGCCCGATCCGGGCGGAGCGTGCCGGGACATAGCCGCCTGCCTGCGCCAGAATGGCGATCAGCGCGTTCTGCCTGAGGAAGGTCGATTTACCCGCCATGTTGGGCCCGGTGACCAGCCAGATCGCCGCGCCTTTCTCGCCCGGTTCCAGGTCCAGCGAATTGGCGACGAAGGGCTGGCCGGTCCGGGCCAGCGCCGCCTCCACCACCGGATGGCGCCCGGCCTCGACCTCGAAGGCGCGGCTGTCGTCGACCACGGGCCGCGCCCAATCCCGCACCCGGGCCAGTTCCGCGAAACCGGCGGTCACGTCGACCTCGGCCAGCGCCCGCGCCGCGCCGTGGATCGCCGCGGCCGAGTCCAGCACTGCGGCCTTCAGCTCGCCAAAGATCCGCAGTTCGATCTCCAGCGCCCGGGCGCCCGCGTTCAGGATCTTCGTCTCCATCTCGGACAGGGGCACGGTGGTGAAGCGCACCTGATTGGCCGTCGTTTGCCGGTGCTTGAACACCTCGTTCAGCGGCGCCGAGAGCATCTTCTCGGCATGGGTCGCCGTCGTCTCGATGAAATAGCCCAGCACGTTGTTGTGCTTGATCTTCAGCGAGGGGATGCCGGTCTCGGCGATGTATTCCGCCTGCATCCGGGCGATGACCCCGCGCCCCTCGTCGCGCAACTCCCGCGCCGCGTCCAGATCGGGGTCAACGCCGCTGGCGATGAACCCCCCGTCGCGGGCCAGCAACGGCGGTTCCTCGACCAGCGCGTGGGACAGCAGGTCGGCGATCTCGTCATGACCGACCAGCGCGCGGCGGGCCGTGACCAGCGCCTCGGGCAGGTCGTCGGCCATGAGCCCGGCCAGAACCCCCGCTTGCGCCAGCCCCGCCCGCAGCATCGCCAGATCGCGCGGACCGCCCCGGTCCAGCGCCAGCCGTGACAGCGCCCGGTCGATATCGGGCACCACCCGCAAGGCCGCCCGCAGATCGCCGCGCAGCAGGTCATCGCCGACCAGCGCCGACACCGCCTCCAGCCGCGCCCGGATCACCGCCAGATCGCAGGAGGGCGCCGCGATCCGCCGTTCCAGCAGCCGCGCGCCGCCCGAGGTCACGCTCATGTCGATGGCCGCCAGCAGCGAGCCCTCGCGCCCGCCAGCCAGTGCCGAGGTCAGTTCCAGATTGCGCCGGGTCGCGCCGTCGATCTGCATCGCGGCGCCCGCATTCTCGCGCACCGGCGGGCGCAGCAGGGGCATCCGGCCCTTCTGCGTCAGGTCGAGGTAATCGACCAGCGCCCCCAGCGCCGAAACCTCAGCCCGGCCGAAGGTGCCGAACCCGTCCAGCGTCTGCACCCCGAACAGCGCACACAGCCGCTTGCCCCCGGCGGCGCTGTCAAACGACCCCCGCCCGCGTTCCGCCAGCGCCATCCCCATGTCGGCGGCCAGATCGCGCAGCCCCTCGGCCAGATCCTCGGGCACCACCATCTCGCGCGCGCCCAGCCGGGACAGCTCGGGCGCCAGCCGGGCGCCGGTGCAGGGCATGACCCGCAGCTCGCCGGTCGAGATATCGGCCCAGGCCAGCGCCGCCTCGCCGCGGATATCGGCCCAGCAGGCCAGGTAATTGTGCCGCCTTGGCTCCAGCAGCGCATCCTCGGTCAGCGTGCCGGGCGTGACCAGCCGCACCACGTCGCGCTTCACCACCGATTTGGAGCCGCGCTTCTTGGCCTCGGCCGGGTCCTCCATCTGCTCGGCGATGGCGACGCGGAAACCCTTGCGGATCAGCGTCAGCAGATAGCCCTCGGCGGCATGGACCGGGACGCCGCACATCGGGATTTCCTCGCCCAGATGCAGGCCACGCTTGGTCAGCGCGATGTCCAGCGCCGCCGCCGCCGCCACCGCGTCGTCAAAGAACATCTCGTAGAAATCGCCCATCCGGTAGAACAGCAGCGCATCGGCGTGCCGGCCCTTGATTTCCAGATATTGCGCCATCATCGGCGTGACGCCGGCAGCCGCCTCGCTCACATCCTGCTCCTTGATTTTCGCGCGACCCTACAAAACCGCTAACCCCGGGAAAACCCCGATTCCCGCGTTGTTCGGCGCCATCCGAGGCGCTAGACAAGGCGCAACGGAGGAGGCCCCATGTCCCGCAAGTCCCGTACCACGCCCGAAGAGGCGTTGCGCTATCACTTCGAGCCCGTGCCGGGCAAATACGAGATCCAGGCATCGAAGCCGATGGCCACCCAGCGCGACCTCTCGCTGGCCTATTCCCCGGGCGTCGCGGTCCCGGTCGAGGCGATCGCACGGGACCCGGGGCTGGCCTATGACTATACCGTCAAGGGCAACATGGTCGCGGTGATTTCCAACGGCACGGCGATCCTGGGCCTCGGCAATCTGGGCGCGCTGGCCTCGAAACCGGTGATGGAGGGCAAGGCGGTGCTGTTCAAGCGCTTCGCCGACGTCAACGCCATCGACATCGAACTGGCGACCGAAGACGCGGACGAGATCATCAAGGCCGTGCACCTGATGTCGCCCACCTTCGGCGGCATCAACCTTGAGGACATCAAGGCCCCCGAGTGTTTCATCATCGAGAGCCGCCTCAAGGAGCTCTGCGATATTCCGGTGTTCCACGACGATCAGCACGGCACGGCGGTGATCTGCGCCGCCGGCCTGATCAACGCGCTGGAGATCTCGGGCAAGAAGATCGAGGATTGCAAGGTCGTGCTGAACGGCGCCGGGGCCGCCGGGATCGCCTGTCTGGAACTCATCAAGTCGATGGGCGCCAAGCACGACAATTGCATCATGTGCGACACCAAGGGCGTGATCTGGCAGGGCCGCACCGAGGGCATGAACCAGTGGAAGTCCGCGCATGCCGTGGTGACGGATGCCCGCACGCTGGAAGAGGCCATGGTCGGCGCCGATGTGTTCCTGGGCGTCTCCGCCAAGGGCGCGGTCACGGCCGAGATGGTTGCCAGCATGGCGGACAATCCGGTCATCTTCGCCATGGCCAACCCCGACCCCGAGATCACGCCGGAAGAGGCGCAGGCCGTCCGCCCCGACGCCATCGTCGCCACCGGCCGCTCGGATTACCCCAACCAGGTCAACAACGTCCTGGGCTTCCCTTACCTCTTCCGCGGCGCGCTGGATATCCACGCCCGCGCCATCAACGACGAGATGAAGATCGCCTGCGCGCGGGCGCTGGCCGAACTCGCGCGTGAGGATGTGCCGGACGAGGTGGCGATGGCCTATGGCCGCAAGCTCAGCTTCGGCCGTGACTATATCATCCCGACGCCCTTCGACCCGCGGCTGATCTATACGATCCCGCCCGCGGTGGCGAAGGCCGGGATGGACACCGGCGTCGCCCGCCGTCTGATCATCGACATGGAGGGCTACAAGCACAACCTCCGCTCGCGGATGGATCCGACCGCCTCGATCCAGCAGAGCCTCTTTGCCCGCGCCCGGCAGGCCCAGAGCCGCATGATCTTTGCCGAAGGGGATGACGAGCGCGTCCTGCGCGCCGCCGTCGCCTATCAGCGCGCCGGGCTGGGCAAGTCGTTGGTCGTGGGCCAGGACGATGACGTGAAACGCCGGCTGGAGGCCGCGGGCCTGGGCGACGCGGTGCGCGAGCTGACGGTGGTCAACGCGGCCAATACAAGGCACCTCGATACCTACAAGAACTTCCTCTACCAGCGGCTGCAGCGCAAAGGCTTCGACCAGCGCGACGTGCACCGCATGGCCACCCGCGACCGGCATATCTTCTCGGCGCTGATGCTGCAGCATGGCCATGGCGATGCGCTGGTCACCGGCGCCACGCGGAAATCGGCGCTGGTCATGGACATGATCAACCATGTCTTTGACGCAAGGGCGCAGGACGGGGCGGTCGGCGTCACGGCATTGCTGCACAAGGGCAAGATCGTGCTGATCGCCGACACCCTGGTCCATGAATGGCCCGAGGAAGAGGATCTGGCCGATATCGCCGTCCGCGCGGCGGGCGTCGCGCGCGCCCTGGGGATGGAGCCTCGCGTCGCCTTCGTCAGCTTCTCGACCTTCGGCTATCCGATCTCGGAACGCGCCCACAAGATGCACCTCGCCCCCGATGTGCTGGAGGCCCGCGGCGTCGATTTCGAATACGAGGGCGAGATGACCGTGGACGTCGCCTTGAACCCCAAGGCGGCCGAGGCCTATCCTTTCTCGCGCCTCTCCAAACCGGCCAATATCCTGGTGGTGCCCGCGCGGCATTCGGCCTCGATCTCGGTCAAGCTGATGCAGGAGATGGCGGGCGCCACGGTGATCGGTCCGATCCTGACCGGCGTGCCGAAGCCGATCCAGATCCTGTCCACCGGCGCCACCGTCAACGACATCATGAACATGGCGGTGATGGCGGCCTGCCGGGTGGGGATCGCCGGAAAATGAGCGTCTATTGCCTGGGCTCGATCAACATTGATCACGTCTACCGGCTGCCGGCCCTTCCGCTGGCCGGTGAGACGGCCTCAGCCCGGGCCTATCAGCCGGGTCTGGGGGGCAAGGGCATCAACCAGTCGATCGCCGCGCTGCGGGCCGGGGCGCGGGTCGTGCATATCGGCGCGGTGGGGCAGGGCGATGGCTGGATCGCCGCCGCGCTGGCCGAGCATGGCATCGGCATGGACAGCATCCGCGCCGTGGCCGAGCCGACCGGCCACGCCATCGTTGCCGTCGATGACCGGGGCGAGAACCAGATCATCATTTATTCCGGCGCCAATCAGGCGCAGGATCCCGCCCTGATCGAGGCCACGCTTTCGGGTGCCCGGCGTGGCGATATCCTGCTGCTGCAGAACGAAACCTCGCATCAGGTCGAGGCCGCGGCGTTGGCCCGGGCCCGCGGGATGCGCGTCTTCTATTCCGCCGCGCCCTTCGCGCTGGAGCCGCTGCTGGCTGTCCTGCCGCATGTGACGCATCTGCTGGTCAACGCCGGCGAGGCCCGGGCGCTGGTCGAGGCCACCGGCGTTGCGCTGGCCGATCAGCCGGTCGAGGCGGTGATCGTCACCCGCGGCGCCGAAGGGGCGGAGTGGATTTCCGCAGGGGCAGAGCCGCTTTTCGTCCCCGCGCTGCGCGTCACGCCGGTCGACACCACCGGCGCCGGGGATTGCTTCGCGGGCTCGCTCGCCGCGGCGCTGGACCGGGGCGAGGGGGTCGAGGCCGCGATGCGCTACGCCGCCGCCGCCGCCGCCCTGCAGGTGACGCGGCCCGGTGCCGCCGCCGCCATGCCCGAGCGGGCCGAGGTCGAGGCGCTGCTCGCGCGCTGACCGCTCTCGGAATCGCCCCGAGGCCGCCATATTTTCGCCCCCGTTAAGAGTTCCTTCATGGATCAGGATCATTCTGGGTCCATTCGGAAGGATTTGGCGATGAACACACGGGCAGAGACCGATATTGCGCTCCTGGCATCCCCCCCGCGCTCCAGCGCGTTGCCTGCGGGTGCTGGTATCCTGCTCGCCATGGTCCTGGGCGGCCTCATGTGGGTCGGCCTCTTCGCCCTCCTGACCTGACGACCTCGTAAGCAGCACTCCCAAAGCGAACGGGCCGCCCC
>NZ_JAUCCQ010000061.1:0-21086 GCF_034676075.1 Pararhodobacter sp.
CGCGGCTGAAACGCGCCACTGGCGCGTTTCCGAGACGCCGCTCACCCCCCCGCCCGAGGGAACCGAGGGCGAACCCCTCAGGCTTCCGGCGGCGGGTCCAGCAGCACACCCCGCGAATGCGAGGCGAATTCGCGCGACCAGATCAACCAGCTCACCACCAGCGTCGCCGCCATCAGCGCCCAGGGTCCGAGCAGCCAGGCCAACGACGCCAGCGCGAAATAGGTCGCCCTGAGGCCGCGGTTGAAATTATAGGCGGCGCGGATGTTGATCTCGGCCGCCTGGCGCGCGCGGGGATAGGCCAGCGGGTCCGAGGCCTCGTTCGGCACGGTCGACATCATGATCGAGGAATAGCCGAACAGCCGGTTCGACCACAGGAATTTCAGGAATCCGTGCGACAGGAAGAGGCCCGCCAGCAGCAGCCGCGTCTCGAAGGACCGCGCCGATCCCGCCTCCAGCGACAGGTCCTGCGCCACGCCCCGCAATTGCTCGGGGTTGCCGATCAGCGCCAGCAACCCGCCCAGCGCCAGCAACGTGGTCGAGGCCAGCCAGTTGGTGCTCTGGCGCAGGCTCGCCAGGACCGAGGCATCGTACATCCGCGGCATCCGCGTCACGAATTGCTTCAGCCATTCGCGCCGGTATTGCGCCATCAGCACGGTGACCGAGGGCTTGGCGGTCTTCGTCAGCTCGATGCGCCAGCCCAGCCCGTACCAGGCAAGCGCCATCAGCCCCAGCGCCGCCAGATCGGCGGGCGCCAGCAGGGCAAGGATCGTCTGGGCCATCATCGTCGTATCCGGCATCGCTGTTTCCGGGCTGGTTTCGCGCTACATCGTCTCATCGGACGCGCCCCGCCCCGCTGTCAACCACCGCATCCGGCAATCGCGCTGGACGCGCCCGCGAAACTGGTTATATTTTCTTACCAAAGCGGCCGCCGTGAGGCTCCGAGGAGGAACGCCATGCAGATGCCCCGTCCCAGCGCCGACATCCTCGGCCGCCGTGCCAGCATCGTCGCGCGCCTGCGGGCGCTGCTGCCCGCCGATGCGGTCATCGATGACCCGCACGAGACCCGGGCCTATGAATGCGACGGGCTGACCGCCTATCGCTGCCCGCCGCTTGCCGCCGTCCTGCCCCGCACCACCGAAGAGGTCGCGGCGATCCTCAGCCTCTGCCATGCCGAGGGCGTGCCGGTGGTGCCGCGCGGCGCCGGCACCAGCCTGGCGGGCGGCTCGCTGCCAACCGCCGATTCGGTCATCCTGGGCGTGGCGCGGATGAACGCGGTGCTGGAGACGGATTACGACAACCGTTTCATCCGGGTGCAGACCGGGCGCACCAACCTCTCCGTCACCGGTGCCGTCGAATCGGACGGCTTCTTCTACGCCCCCGACCCCTCGTCGCAGCTGGCCTGCGCCATTGCGGGCAATATCGCCATGAACTCAGGCGGGGCGCATTGCCTGAAATATGGCGTCACCACCAACAACCTGCTGGGTGTGACGCTGGTGCAGATGGACGGCACGGTGGTCGAGATCGGCGGGCCCTGGATGGACGCAGGCGGGCTCGACCTGCTGGGCCTCATCTGCGGGTCCGAGGGTCAGCTGGGCGTGGTGACGGAAGCGACGCTGCGCATCCTGCCGAAGCCCGAGGGCGCGCGGCCGGTGCTGATCGGCTTTTCGGCCAACGAGATCGCCGGCGCCTGCGTCAGCGACATCATCAAGGCGGGTGTCCTGCCCGTCGCCATCGAATTCATGGACCGCCCCTGCATCCGCGCCACCGAGGCTTTCGCGCATGCGGGCTATCCCGATTGCGAGGCGCTGCTCATCGTCGAGGTCGAGGGGTCCGAGGCCGAGATCGACGAACAGCTGGCCCTGATCCGCCAGATCGCCGCCCGCCACGACCCGGTCGAATTCCGCGAAAGCCAGTCCGAGGAGGAATCGAAGAAGATCTGGCTCGGCCGCAAATCCGCCTTTGGCGCCATGGGCCAGATCAACGATTACATGTGCCTCGACGGCACGATCCCGGTCAGCGAACTGCCCCGCGTGCTGCGGCGGATCGGCGAGCTGAGCCGGGAATACGGGCTCGACGTGGCGAATGTGTTTCACGCGGGCGACGGCAACATGCATCCCCTGATCCTGTTCGACGCCAACAAGCCCGGCGATCTGCAAACCTGCGAGGCGCTGGGGGCCGAGATCCTCAAGCTCTGCGTCGAGGTCGGCGGCTGCCTGACCGGCGAACATGGCGTGGGGATCGAGAAGCGCGATCTGATGGTGGTGCAATTCGCGCCCGAGGATCTGGAAGCGCAGATGCGGGTCAAGGATGTCTTCGACCCCAAATGGCTGCTGAACCCCGCCAAGGTCTTCCCCCTCGCCGCCAGCGAAACGCGCCGGGCCTCCTGAGCCCGGGGCAACCTGATAGGTCGCCCTGCCCCCGCCCGGGGTTCACGCAACCCGATAACCTGGTCCCGATTTTGTCTGTCACCCGCCAAAGCCAGCACCCTGTGTTCATGCCTCCCGGAAGCCCCCGGGCGGCTTTTTGCAACACAGGATATCGCCATGCTTTCGCTCAAATCCCTTCTGACTGCCTCGCTGGCCGCGCTGGTGCTGCCCATGGCCGCCTCGGCGCATGCCCCCGACCCGGCGATCGCCCGGGTCATGCCGATGATCTCGGCCTTGATGGAGGCCCCCTCGGCCCGGCTCTACCGCAGCGACTACATGCGGGCTCCGACGCTGTGGCCCGACTACCAGCTCGGCCCGGTGATCCCGCATCTGCGGCTGCGGCTCCATTGCGTCGTTTCGGGCACGCCGGTGGAATTCCCCGACGACCTGCATATCTGGGCGGATTTCCCGGTCGCGGCCGGGACCGTGGCCCATTGGACCGTGACCGGCACCTCGATGCAGGGCTCGGTCGTGCTGCCCGCGCTGGCAGCGGGCGAGTATTACTTCGTCTCGCATGCCCTGCCCGGCGGCTGGCCGGCGGGCGCGGCCTGTTCCGCCTTCGGCAACTGACCCCGCCCGCGCGCCCCGCGGGATCCCCTCCGGCAGGCGTCACGCCCGCCGGAGGGTTTCGCCTGTCCCGCTCCCCGGAGGTGACGCCATGAACCCCGACACATTCGCCGTCCTGCGCCCCGAGACCGAGGCCGAACTGGCCGAGGCGATCCGCCTTGCCTCGGCCCCGCTGGCGATCCGCGGCGGCGGCACCCGCCCGGTCGGACGCCCCCAGCCCGGCGCGCTGCTGGAAACCGGCGCGCTGAGCGGCATCACGCTCTATGAGCCCGGCGCCCTGACGCTGGTGGCGAAGGCGGGCACCCCGCTGGCCGAGGTCGAGGCCGCGCTCGCCGTCGAGGGCCAGCGCCTGCCCTTCGAGCCGATGGATCACCGGGGCCTTCTGCGCACCACGGGCGAGCCGACGCTGGGCGGGATGGTCGCCGCCAATGCCTCCGGCCCCCGCCGGGTGCAGGCGGGTGCCTGCCGCGACAGCCTGATCGGCGTGCGCTTCGTCGATGGAACCGGGACCATCGTCAAGAACGGCGGCCGGGTGATGAAGAACGTGACCGGCTATGACCTCGTGAAGCTGATGGCCGGCAGCTGGGGCACGCTCGGCGTCCTGACCGAAGTCGCCTTCAAGCTGCTGCCCGCGCCGGAAAGCGCCGCCACGATCCTCTGGCAGGGGCTGGACAGCGCCAGCGCCCTGCGGCTGATGGCCGAGGCGCTGAAAACCCCGTGGGAGGTCAACGCCGCCGCCCATCTGCCCGACCAGCGCACCCTGCTACGGGTCGAGGGCTTCGCCCGTTCCGTCGCCTACCGCGCCGACGAACTGGCCAAGGCGCTGGCCCCCTTCGGCCGCTCGGTGACGCTGGGCGCCGCCGAAACCGCCAGCCTCTGGGCCCAGGTCCGCGACGTCGCGCCGTTCCACGATCAGGACGGCGACGTCTGGCGCATTGCCGTCAAACCCTCGGACGCCGCGGCGCTGGTGGCGAAGGCCGGGGGCGAAGCGCTCTATGACTGGGGCGGCGGCCTGATCTGGCTGCGGGTGGGCGAAGGCGTCGACCTGCGCGCGCGGCTGGGCGCTTTCCCCGGCCATGCCACGCTGATCCGCGCCAGCGTCGAGACGCGGCGCCATATCGCCCCCTTCCCGCCCGAGCCCCCCGCCATCGCCGCCCTGACCCGGGGGCTCCGCGCCCGGTTCGACCCGCGCGGGGTGCTGAACCCCGGCCTGATGGACGCCTGAGATGTCCTTTGCCGAAGTCCTGATCCCCTTTGCCCTGATCCTGCTGCCCGGTTTCGCGGTGATCGCCCTCGCCCGCCCGATCTGGGTGCCGGTGGCGGGCGTGATCCTGGGCGCGGGCCTGATGACCGCGCTGGCGCTCGGCACCCTGGGCCAGCCCTGCAACAGCGATCCCGCCGGTTGCGGCATGGCGCGCGGGTTCGAGGGGCTGATCCTCATGCTGGGGGTTTTCGTCCTGCTCTCCGCGGCGCTCGCGGCCATCGCCTGGCGCCTTGCCGCCGGACGCGAGGCCGGGCTCGGCCCGCGCCTGCTGGCGATGATCCTCACGCCGCTGGCGCTGGCCGCGCTCGCCGCCATCATCTTCTTCTAGGGGCCTCCGCCATGCAGACCAGTTTCACGCCCGAACAGTTGAAAGCCCCCGCGATCCAGCGCGCCAACGAGGTGCTCAGGACCTGCGTCCATTGCGGCTTCTGCACCGCCACCTGCCCGACCTATCAGGTGCTGGGCGACGAATTGGACAGCCCGCGCGGCCGGATCTACCTGATCAAGGACATGCTGGAGCAGGGCCGCCCGGCGGATGAGAAGACCGTCAAGCATATCGACCGCTGCCTGTCGTGCCTGTCGTGCATGACCACCTGCCCCTCGGGCGTGCATTACATGCATCTGGTGGACATCGCCCGCGACCATATCGAGAAGACCTACAGACGCCCGGCGATGGACCGCTTCCTGCGCTGGATGCTGGCGCGGATCATCCCCTACCCCACCCGCTTCCGCCTCGCGCTGCTGGGGGCCAAGATCGGCCGCCCCTTCGCCTTCCTGATGCCCGACGCGCGGCTGAAGGCGATGCTGGCCATGGCCCCGAAGCGTATCCCCCCGGTCAGCCGCAATGACGCGCCGCAGGTCTTTCCGGCCCAGGGGGAACGCCGGATGCGCGTCGCGCTGATGACCGGCTGCGCCCAGAAGGCGCTGAACACCGACATCAACGATTCGACGATCCGCGTGCTGACCCGGCTGGGCTGCGAGGTGGTGGTGGCCAAGGGCGCGGGCTGCTGCGGCGCGCTGACCCATCACATGGGCCAGACCGATCTGAGCCATGCCTCGGCCGCACAGAACATCCGCGCCTGGATGGCCGAGGTCAACGGCGAGGGGCTGGACGCTGTGGTCATCAACACCTCGGGCTGCGGCACGACGGTGAAGGATTACGGCCATATGTTCCGCAACGACCCGCTGGCGGCCGAGTCCGCGCAGATCGCCGCGCTGGCCCGGGACGTGTCCGAGGTCCTGACCCGGCTGAAACCCGAGGGCGCGGCCCCCGAACCCCTCCGCGTCGCCTATCACGCCGCCTGCTCGCTGCAACACGGCCAGCAGATCAAGGACGCGCCCAAGGCGCTGCTGAAACGGCTGGGCTTCACGGTGGTGGAACCCGCCGATTCCCATCTCTGCTGCGGCTCGGCTGGCACCTACAACCTGCTGCAACCCGAGATCTCGGGGGAACTGAAACGCCGCAAGGTCGAGACGCTGGAGGCGAAGGCCCCTGACGTGATCTCGGCCGGAAACATCGGCTGCATGATGCAGATCGGCTCGGGCACCGGCATCCCGGTGGTGCATACGGTCGAGCTGGTGGATTGGGCGACCGGGGGGCCGAGGCCGCGCGCCCTCGACGCGGCAGGTGCAAGCACGCCCCCTCCCCCCCTCCCGTAGGGTGCGTGCTTGCACGCACCGGCCCCGCCTCCCCATTCCTCGCCCCTTCATTCTGCCCCAAATACGCCCTTCCCCGCCACAAGCACCGACGCCTCGCGCGGCGGGGCGCAGGCGGGGTGGGTGGGCGGGAGCCTGCGCCCCGCCGCGCCGCGCCCCGCTGTCCCCCGCCCCAATTCCGCCACCTTCCCCCTGCACCGTCCGCCAGCCCCGCCCATAGCCGATCCCATGCGCCACCTTGCCCTGATCCTCGCCCTGCTGCCCCTGCCTGCGCTTGCCCAGCAGGACAGCCGCCTGCATGCCCTGCAAACCGGCGACGCCTCGCGCGGGTGGGAGGCGGTCGGCCGCCTCGACATGCAGGGCGTGGGCTTTTGCACCGCGACGCTCATCGCCCCCGACCGGGTGCTGACTGCCGCCCATTGCCTCTTCGACCGCACCACCGGCGCCCGGGTGCCGGAGGACCGGCTCGAATTCCTGGCGGGCTTCCGCACCGGCCGGGCCGAGGCGATCCGCGGCGTCACCCGCGCCGCCATCTGGCCCGCCTTCGATTTCGCCGCCGGGGCCGACCTGAGCAACGTTTCCGAAGATATCGCCGTTCTCGAACTCGACCGCCCGGTGCGCACCACCTCGATCCAGCCCTTCAGCGTGGGCGAGGTTCCGGCGGGCAGCGGCGCCGCCGTCGCCGTGGTCAGCTATGGCCGAGGCCGGGCCGAAGCCCCCTCGATCCAGGAGACCTGCCACGTCCTCGACCAGCGCCGTGACGGGGTCTCGGTCTTCTCCTGCCAGATCGACTTCGGCTCCTCGGGCTCGCCGGTTTTCGCGGTCGAGGGGGGCGAGGTGCGGATCGTCTCGCTGATCTCGGCCCGGGCGGAAAACGGCGAAAGGCCGCTCTCGCTGGGGATGCGGCTGGCGGGTCGGGTGCAGGCGCTGGAGGCCGCGCTCGATCAGGATGTGTCGGGGCTGACGGCCCCGGGACCGCAGGGCGCCAGACGCAGCGCGCGCTTCGTCCGGCCCTGAACCAACCTCTTGAAACCCGCGGCAGGGCTTCCCACATCGGGATGACCGGGCGCCCATGATGGGGTCCGGGACATCGCCCGGCCGGGCCGACCGGCGGGCAACACATTGACATCGCTTATCAAAGGATGACACCGATGCGTGCTTTCGACCCGACCCCCCTGTTCCGCGCCTCCGTGGGTTTCGACCGGATGGCGGATCTCATGGATCGCGTCCTGGCGGCTGAACCCGTGCAGCCGACCTACCCGCCCTACAACATCGAGAAGACCGACGAGAATGCCTATCGCATCTCGGTCGCCGTCGCCGGTTTCGCCGCCGATGAACTCTCGGTGGAGCTGAAAGAGAACGGGCTCACCATTTCCGGCCGCAAGGCCGAGGACAGCGCCGAGCGCACCTATCTGCACCGCGGCATCGCCACCCGCGCCTTCGAGCGCCGCTTCCATCTGGCCGACCATGTCCGCGTCTCGGGTGCGACCCATGCCGATGGCATGCTGCATATCGACCTGGTGCGCGAGATCCCCGAGGCGCTGAAACCGCGCCGGATCGAGATCGCCAGCACCAAGTCCAGCGCGCAACTGGTTGACGCCTCGGCGGCCTGAGGTCTCCCCGCCGAAGCGTGAAGGAGGGCGTGCCCGGCGACGGGCGCGCCCTTTTCCGTACCCCGCTGCCGGGTTAGTCTCCGCCCCGAGCAAGAGGAGTCCGGCATGCTGACTTTCGAAACCTGGGACGTGTTCACCGAGACGCGGTTCAGCGGCAATCCGCTGGCCATCGTCCATGGCGCGGGCGATCTGAGCCCGGCGCAGATGCTGACCCTCGCGCGGGAATTCAACCTGTCCGAGACGATCTTCGTCATGCCGCCCCGCGATCCGGCCCATACCGCCCGGGTCCGCATCTTCTTTCCCACCGCCGAAATCCCCTTCGCCGGGCATCCGACGATCGGCTGCGCGATCTGCCTCTCGGGGCTGGCGGGCGAGGGCCCTGACACACTGCAGCCGCTGATGCTGGAGGAGGAGGCGGGCCTCGTCCCCGTCACCGTGACCCGGCAGGCGGGCCGCGTGCGGGCCGAATTCACCGCGCCCGTCACGCCCTTCGCCAAGCCGGGCCAAGCCGATCCCGCGCTCTGCGCCAAGGCGCTGGGGGTGGCGGCGGTCGGTGCTGCGGGTCACCCGGCGCCGTCGCTCTGGCAGGGGGGCCCCGGGTTCCTCTATGTGCCGCTGCCGGATCTCGACGCGCTGGCAATCGCCCGGCCACAGGAGCCCGCCTGGTCGCGGCTGATGGCCGAGGCCGGGGTCGATTCCGCCTGGTGCTATGTGCCGGTCGAGGGGGGCTACCGGGCGCGGATGTTCTCGCCGACCGCGGGCATTCCGGAGGATCCGGCGACCGGCTCCGCCAGCGCCATCTTCGCCGCCGAACTCGTCGCGCGGGGCCTGGTGGGCGACGGCGAGACGCCGGTCGCGATCACCCAGGGGGTGGAGATGGGGCGGCCGTCGGACATCGGGCTGACGGTGGTGGTGAAGGACGGAGCGCTGGCCTCGGTGCGGGTGGCGGGATCGGCGGTGCCGGTGTCGCGGGGGCAGATCGCGGTGCCGTGAGGGCAGCGACGGTGCGTGCGAGCACGCACCCTACGGGGAGAGGCGCTTGCTTCGCCGTCGCGGGTTCGGTGGGATGAAATCCCACCCTACGGGGCCGTAGGGTGCCTGCTCGCACGCACCATCCGCACCGCGAAGGCAGGAAAAAATCCTACCGGCCGCGCACCGTAGGGTGGGATTTCATCCCACCCCACCACCGGCCGGGACGCAGAGCATCACCGCCGCCCCTCGCGCAACCACCCGACCAGCACGAACCCAAGGCCCAGCACCAGCCACAACCACGCCGGCAACAGGGGCGAGAGCCGCAGGTCGGTCGTTACATAGGCGCCGCGCGGGGTCACGCCCAGCCAGCCGCGGCCCCAGGCCTGCCGCCCGCCCTCGACCAGCCGCAACGACGGCACGCCGCCCGCCACCGCCGCCACCCCGCCGCGGGTCGCCCCCATCAAGGGCGCCAGCGGCGCGTCATCCGCCACCACCCGCTCGTATTCGCGGGGATTGGCCGTGCCCAGCACCGCCACCGTATCCAGATCGTCCGAGCGCAGCCGGTAGAGCCCCGGCTCCGCGCCTTCCCATTCGGCGGTGAAGCGGCCCGGTTCGGTCTCGGTCAGCGGCACTTCGACACTGCTGTCATCCGGCCCGGTGATCGTCACCGCATGCGGCCCGTCCGACAGCGAGCGGCGGGTGATCGACAGGGTGAGCCCCTCGCCGGTGGCGATCAGCGCCTCTTCCTCAAGATCCGGCTCGCGCATCATCCAATGCGCCAGACGCCGCAGCAATTCCGCCTGCGGGCCGCCGCCCTCGAACCCGCGGTCCCAGAGCCAGGCCTGATCCGAGGCCAGCATCGCCACCCGCCCCTCGCCCGCATGATCCAGCACCAGAAGCGGCCGGTCGCCGATGCCCTGCATCACCACCTCGCCCGCGCCGGGCGTCAGTTCGATCTGCCTGAGCCACCGGCCCCAGCCGGGCAGCGCGCTGCCGTCGCGGGGCGGGAAATCGGCGTCGAGCCCGGCGGTCACCGGATGGCGCTGGCCGATCTCGGACAGATGCGGGGTGAAGGGCTGGTCGAAGACCCGAGCGGTGGGTTCGGCGGGCAGGATGCGGCCCAGGGCGGAATGATAGATGCTCTCGGCGCTGGCCAGTTCCGGGCCACCGGCGACCAAGAGGGCACCGCCCTCCATCACATACCTTCGGATATTGTCGAAATAGGACGGCGGCAGGATGCCCCGGCGGCGGTAGCGGTCGAAGATGATCAGGTCGAATTCGTTGATCTTCTCGACGAACAGCTCCCGCGTCGGGAAGGCGATAAGCGAGAGTTCGTTAACCGGCACCCCGTCCTGACGATCCGGCGGGCGGAGAATGGTGAAATGCACCAGATCGACGGAGGGGTCGGATTTCAGCAGGTTGCGCCAGGTCCGTTGCCCGGTATGCGGCTCGCCCGAGACCAGCAGCACCCGCAGCCGGTCGCGGATGCCGTTGATCTGCACCACGCCCGCGTTGTTGCGGTCGGTGAGTTCGCCCTCCTCGACCGGCAGCTGGAAGCGCAGCACGTTCAGCCCGCCGCGGTCCAGCGTCAGGTCCAGCGTCAGGTCCTGCCCGATCGGCGCCGTGGCATAGCGCAGATCGTCGCCGTTCAGCGCGAAGCCCACCTGCACCGGACGGTCGCGCAGAGCCTCGGGCACCGCGCCCTCATCCTCGATGCGGATCGTCAGGCTCAGCGTTTCGCCCAGAATCGCATAGGCCGGGGCGTTGCGGATGATCAGGCGCCGGTCCCAGTCGCCGGGGGTGCCGGTCTCGATCAGATGGACCGGGGCCTGCGGCGCGGCACTCACCGCATCATGGGAGATCCCGTCCGAAATGACGAAGACCCCGGCCAGCCGGTCATGCGGCAGATCGGCCAGCGCCGCGGCCAGCGCGGTGTTGAGGGTCGAGCCGGTGTTGTCGGCCCCGTCCGGGACCGAGACGACGCGCTCCTCGATGCCCAGCCGGGCCAGTTCGGCGCCGATCTGGGCCGCGGCCTCGTCGGTCTGGTCACTGCGCCCCGCCAGCCGGTTGGAGCCGGTCTCGTCCCGCAGCACCAGCGCGATGTCGCTCAGCGGCTGGCGTTCCTCGGATTGCAGGGCGGGATTGGCCAGCGCCGCCAGGATCAGCGCCAGACCCAGCGTGCGGAACGGCCAGCCGACTAGCCCGCGCCAGATCGACAGCAACGTCACGGCCAGCGCCAGCGCGCCCAGCACGGCGATCACCGGCCAGGAGAGAAGCGGATCGAAGACCAGCGCGGTTCCGTTCATTGCCCCAGCCTTTCCAGCAGCGCCGGCACATGGACCTGGTCGGATTTGTAGTTGCCCGAAAGCACATGCATGATCAGGTTGACCCCGAAACGCAGCGCCATCTCGCGCTGCCGCTCGCCGGTCGACCCCCGCCCGACCTGCAACAGGGGCGTGCCCTGTTCATCGACCGCCCAGGCCGAGGCCCAATCGTTCGAGCCGATCACGACCGGCGTCACCCCGTCGTTGAGGTTGCGAAACGGCATCCCCTCGGCCCGCTGGGCATCGGGTGGCGCGGCCTCGACCCAGACGGTGCCGCCCTGCCAGCGGCCGGGGTAATCGGCCAGCAGATAGAAGGTGCGGGTCAGGACGTGATCCTCGGGCAAGGGCTCCAGCGGCGGGATGTCGAGCCCCGCGGCGATCTGTTGCAGCCGCCGCCCGGCCGAGGTCATGCCGCCGGTCAGCCGCGCCTGATCGGCGTCGCGGGTGTCGAACAGGATCATCCCGCCCGAGCGCAGATAGCGGTTCAGCCGGTCATTGGCCTCGGCCGAGGGCAGCGGGCTTTCAGCGGTGACGGGCCAGTAGAGGAAGGGGAAGATCGACAGCTCGTCCGTCTCGACATCCACCGCCATCGGCAAGGCGGGCTCGACCGAGGAGCGCTGGTACAGCGCCAGCGACAGGCCCCGGAGCCCGGCCAGCGCCACGTCGTCGACTTGCGGATTGCCGCTGGTGACGGCGGCCAGAACCACCGATTCCGTGGCCTCCAGGATGCGGGTGTCGACCGGCTGCGCCTCGGCCCGCGGGACCGAGAGGCCCAGCGCCAGCAACAGCATCGCCGCCCTGAGGAGCCGCCCGCCCAAAGCCAGCGTGGCGAGGGCATCGAGCATCAGCACGGCGGCGGCGGCGGCGAACAGATACCCGCCCAGCGGCACCTCGGGCCGTTCGACGCCGGTCTCCAGATTGGTGCCGAGCGGCCATTGCGCGGGCGTCAGCGGCGTCTGCGCATCGGTGGCGTTGACGGCGAGCCTGAGCGCCGTTCCGGCATAAAGGCCGGGCGGCAGGTCCGGCCCCGGGGCGCGCTCACCGGCCAGAACCGGCGCCAGATCCTCGCCGGGGACGGCGGGTCGGTTGGCGGTGCTTTGCAGGAGGCCTAAACCGTCCAGCTCTTCCTCCGGCTGCCAATGGGTGCCTTCCAGCTCCCCGGCCTCGGGCACCGCGCCGCGGGTGGAGATCGCCAAGCGCTCCAGCATGCTGACGAAAAGCCCGGAAATCGGCAGGTTCGACCATTCGGCATTCGCCGTCACATGGAACAGCACCACCTGGCCCGAACCGCGCGCGGCCCGCGTGACCAGCGGCGTGCCATCCGCCAGCGCGGCGATGGTGTGGCTGGCCAGATCGGGGCCGGGCTGGGCCAGAACCTGCGCGCGGATGCCGACATCCTCGGGCACCGGCAGGCCGGCGAAGGGCGAATCCTCGGGGAAAGGCGCCAGCGATCGGGGATCGCCCCAGCTCATCGCGCCCCCCACGGTGCGGCCACCGGCGCGCAGCGGCACCGGCAGCAGCGGATCCTCCTGTGGCGCGCCGAAGCCCGAGGCGCTGGCACCGGCCCCCGCCATCCGCGGCCCGGCGAAGCGCAACAGCAAGCCGCCCGCCTCGACCCAATCGGTCAGGTCCTGCGTCTCAGCCTCGGTCATCGCCGGCATGTCGGCCAGCACGATGACATCGGGGCCGGTCAGCAGCAGATCGTCCAGCGACGAGGATTCGACCAGATCGGCCGAAGGCTCCAGCGCCTGCCGCAGATAGTGCAGCGGACTGAGCAGCGCGAGGGATTCATTGCCCTCCCGCACCGTCAGCAGCGCCACCTTCCGGCGGCGCAGGCTGTCATCGGTCAGCGTGACCGCCCCCGCCCCCCGCGCGCCCTCGATCTGGAAGCGGGTGATGCGGTTCCTCAGCTCCGGCGGCAGGTCGAACAGCGCCTCGGCACTCTGCGCGCCCGGGTCGAAGACCAGATCGGCGCGGGCGAGGTCGCGCTCGGCCCCGGCCGGATCGCGGCCGATGGCCAGCAGCGTCAGGGCCAGCGGCGGGCCTTGGGTGCGGCGCGCGGCGACGGTCACGTCCTGCCCGTCGAACGAGGGCGGGGCCAGCGCGATCACCGGCGTGTCCGGCTGATAGATCTGCACCGGCCCCAGATCCGACAGCGCCGACAGCAGCGCATTGCGCCCGTCCCGCGCCAGCCCGTCGCTGAGCCAGAGGGTTTCGGTCCCGTCCGGGACCGTCCCGACCCAATCGGGCATCGCGGTGTCCGGCGACCAGGGGCGCGGCGTCAGGCCGGTCAGCCGCTCGCGCCAATGCTCGGCGGCGCGGAATTCGATGGCGCCCTGCGGCGGATCGGTCAGCGCGACCACGGCGACGGGCCGCCCGGCGCGCTGCGCACCGTCCAGCGCCTGGCTCACCCGTTCCAGCCGCCGCGGCCAATCGCGGGCGCTGGCCCAGCTCGCATCCAGCACGATCAGCAGGTTGCCCTGCCCGGGCAGGGCCCGGGACGGGTTCAGCACCGGCCCGGCCAAGGCCAGGATCAGCGCCGCCAGCGCCGCGACGCGCAGCAGCAGCAGCCACCAGGGCGTGCGCTGGCTCTCGGGGTCGCGGTCGCGCAGACCCAAAAGCAGGGCGATGCCCGGGAAACGGCGGCGCACCGGGGCGGGCGGCACCGCGCGCAACAGCCACCACAGGATCGGCAGTGCCAGCAGCGCCCAAAGCAGGACCGGCGTGGTGAAACCCAGCATACTCATCGCCGCCGCGCCTCGCCCAGCGCCTGATAGAGCCAGAGCAACCCCTCGGCCGCCGGGCGGTCGGTGTGCAGCGTCGTCGTGTGCCAGCCCGATTGCCGGGCCATGGCCTGCACGTGATCCTTGCGGGCGGCGAGCCTTGCCAGATAGGCCGTGCGCAGATCGCCCGCGCGCAGCGTCTCATAGCTCAGATGGCCCGACATGCTTTCGAACCGGGTGCGGCCGTCATAGGGAAAGGCCTCCTCCGCCGGGTCGAGGATCTGCACCAGGATGCCGCGCATCGACCGCGCGGCGGCCAGCGCCAGCGCGCCCTCGATCTGGGACAGATCGCCCAGGAAATCGGAGAAAATCACCACATGCCCGCCGCTGGGCGAAGCATGGAGATCAATCGCGCCATGTTCGGCGCCTTGTTCGGCTTCCTCGGCCAGTGCGGCGGCCAGCAGCCCCGCCTGCGCCCGCCCGGCGCGGGGGGCAAGGCTCGCCTCGGCCAGTCCCACCCGCTCGCCGCCCCTGAGCAGCACCAGCGCCAGCGCCATGGCCAGTAGCCGGGCGCGCGCCACCTTGGTCTCGCGCTCGCGGGTCGAGGTGAAGGACATCGCCGCGCCGCCATCGACCCAGAGCGTCACCGCCCGCGCCGCCTGCCATTCCGTCTCGCGCAGATAAAGCTCATCCCCCCGGCCCGAGCGGCGCCAGTCGATCCGCGCCACGCCCTCGCCCGGACCCAGCGGGCGGAACTGCCAGAACTCGGCCCCCGGCCCGGCGCGGCGGCGGCCATGGGCGCCGGGCAGCACCGATTGCGCCAGATGCTCGGCGGCAACCAGCAGGGGCGGCAGGGCACCCGAAAGCGCTTCACCCTCGCGGCGAAGGTCGGCGCCATAGGGCGCGGCTGTGCTCACGCAGCCGCCTCCATCGTGCCGGTCACGCGGCCCGCCACGCGGTCGATCACCCCGCCCAGCGTCTCGCCCCGGGCCCGCGCGGCAAAGCTCAGCGCCATCCGGTGAGACAGGACCGGCCGGGCCAGCGCCGCGACATCCTCGGCCGAAGGCGCAAGGCGGCCTTGCAGCAGCGCCCGGGCGCGGACCGCCAGCATCAGCGCCTGCGCGGCGCGCGGGCCCGGCCCCCAGGCGAGGCTGTCGCCGAGGCTCGCGTCAGCCTCGGCCGAGCCCGGACGGCAGGCGCGCACCAGCTGCAGGATCGTGTTGACCACGCTTTCGCCGACCGGCATGCGGCGGATCAGGGTCTGCGCGGCCAACAGATCGGCAGCGGTGAAGACCTCGTGCGATTGCGCTTCCTCGGTGCCGGTGGTGGCCATGAGGATCGCGCGCTCGGTCGCAAGGTCCGGATATTCAACGTCAATCTGCACCAGGAAGCGGTCGAGCTGGGCCTCGGGCAGCGGATAGGTGCCCTCCTGCTCGATCGGGTTCTGGGTGGCCAGCACGTGGAAGGGCGCGCCCAGCGGCCGGTGGCGCCCGGCGATGGTCACCTCACGCTCCTGCATGGCCTGCAGCAGGGCCGATTGCGTGCGGGGGCTGGCGCGGTTGATCTCATCGGCCATCAGAAGCTGGCAGAAGATCGGGCCTTCGATGAAACGAAACTGGCGGCGTCCATCCTCGCCGCTGTCCAGAACCTCGGACCCCAGAATATCGGCGGGCATCAGGTCCGGCGTGAACTGGATGCGGTTCGATTGCAGGCCCATGACGGTGGCGAGCGTATCCACGAGCCGCGTCTTGCCCAGCCCCGGCAGGCCCACCAGCAGCGCATGGCCTCCGGACAGAAGCGCGGTCAGCGACAGGTCCACGACCTTTTCCTGCCCGATGAAACGCGGGGCGATGGCACCCCTCGCCTGTTGCAGGCGGGCGCCGAGCGCCTCGATGGCGGGGACCAGCGTGTCGCTCATGGGCGCATTCCTCCGGGACGTGACCTGTGTTCCCCATGGGTTATATGTCAGGGGTTACCCGCTCGCCCAGACCAAGTTGGATAAAATGACTGCGCCACAAGACAATGTGACACCGCCGCAAGCGCCGGATGCCGAGTCGCTCGCCGCCTCGGCGACGAAGGCCGCGAAAAAGGGCGGATTGCCGCCGGTCCATCTGTGGAATCCACCGTTCTGCGGCGATCTGGACATGCGGATCGCGCGGGACGGGACCTGGTTCTATCTGGGCACGCCCATCGGGCGGCCGGCCTTGGTGCGGCTCTTTTCCACGATCCTGAAGCTGGAGGACGGCAAGTATTTCCTGGTGACCCCGGTCGAGAAGGTCGGAATCACGGTCGAGGACGCGCCCTTCGTGGCGGTGGATTACACGGCGTCGGGCGCGGGCGAGGCGCAGGTGCTGCGGTTCGAGACCAATGTCGGCGATTGTGTCGAGGCCGGGCCCGAGCATCCGATCCGCGTTGAGCGCGACCCCGAGACGGGCGAGCCCGCGCCCTATGTCATGGTCCGCGCCGGGCTGGAGGCGCTGATCGACCGCAAGAGCTTCTACCGGCTGGTCGAGATCGGCGCGCATCATGCGGTCGAGGGCGTGTCGTGGTTCGGGCTGTGGTCGGGCGGGCGGTTCTTTCCGGTGATCCCGTCGGACGAATTGCCTTAGTCAGCCGCCGGGGCCCGTGCCGCGGATAGGCCGGGGGTGCGGACGGTGCGTGAAATCACGCACCCGCTTTCCGAAAGGGCCGGGCCGTCCGACTCGCGCAGCCCCGCCGTAGGGTGCGTGATTTCACGCACCGTCCCCGGCATTCGTCAACGCAGGCGCCGGTCCACCTTCGCTCAGCCGACCCGCAGCCGCCGGATCACCGGCTCCTCGGCCCGGGCCAGCACATCCGCCATCGGCTCTTCGGTCACCGCCATGTGGTGGGCATTGGCATGGATCAGGCGGCCCGGTTCGCTGACCATCGCCACATGCCCGGCCCAGAAGATCAAGTCGCCCGCTTCCTCGGCGCCCTCCATCACGTCAGCCCCTTCCATCACGCTTTGCAGGTCGCTGTCGCCCGGACACTCGCGCCCCAAGGCCCGGAACGCCGCTTGCACCAGGCCCGAGCAATCAATCCCGTCCCGCGAATTGCCGCCCCAGAGATAGGGCGTGCCCAGAAAATCGCGCGCCACCGCCACCAGATCCGCCCGCCAGTCGCCGATCCGGCGCAGATGCCGGGCCGGGATATAGCCGCCCGGCGTCACCGCGAAACGCCCGACCTCGCCCGTCACCTGCAGCCGCGCGCCCATGCTCAGCGCCATCCGCTCGCGCTGCTTGATATCGGGCGCGGCGTAGACATGCGTGGCAGGGGCGGCGACCCAATGGCTGACCGAGAGGTCGTCGCCCAGCGCCTCCTCGGCGATCCAGCCGCAATACCCCTCGTCGCCGTCGAAGCCGAAGGCATGGCCGTCGCATTCGGTGATCACGCAGATCCGGGTGCCCAGCAGCATCTGCCGGTCCCGCGCCCCGCCCGGCGTGGCGCAGAGATCGGCCAGCGGCACCACGACGCGCAGCCAGCGGCCCGGCACGAAAAGCACGCCGTCCAGCGCGCCCTTCAGGCTGTCATGCGCCACCCCGCCCGCGGCGCGGAAATAGCGCCGGTCGGTCATGCGTCGCCCTCGATGGCCAGCCCCAGAACCTCGGGCAGTGCCCAGAGCACCGCCCGCGCGCCCTGCCCCTGCCCGCCCTTGGGCCGGGCGGGCTCGTCCTTCGGCTGCCAGCCGTAGATGTCGAAATGCGCGAATCGCGTGCCCGGCGTCACGAAGCGGCGCAGGAAGAGCGCGGCGGTGATCGACCCGGCCATGCCGCCCCCCGGCGCGTTGTCGAGGTCGGCGATGCCGGGCTCGATCAGCGTTTCATAGGGGGCGTGGAACGGCATGCGCCACAAGGGGTCGGATTCGGCCGCGGCACCATCGGAGAGCGCCAGCGCCAGATCCTCGTCATCGGTGTAGAAGGGCGGCAGGTCCGGGCCCAGCGCGACCCGCGCCGCGCCCGTCAGCGTCGCCATGCAGATCAGCGCGTCGGGCTTTTCCTCGCAGGCCAGCGCCAGCGCATCGGCCAGCACCAGACGCCCCTCGGCATCGGTGTTGTTCACCTCGACCGTCAGGCCGTTGCGCGCGGTCAGCACGTCGCCGGGGCGCATGGCGCTGCCGGAGATCGAATTCTCCACCGCCGGGATCAGCACGCGCAGCCGCACCTTCCAGCCCAGCGCCATGATCATCATCGCCAGCCCCATCACCGTGGCCGCGCCGCCCATGTCCTTCTTCATCAGCCCCATCGAGGCGGCGGGCTTGATGTCCAGCCCGCCGGTGTCGAAACAGACCCCCTTGCCGACCAGCGTGATGCGCGGCCCGCTGTCGCCCCAGCGTAGGTCCAGAAGCCGCGGGATCCGGTCCGAGGCCCGGCCGACCGCGTGGATCAGCGGAAAATTCTCCTGCAGCAGGTCGTCGCCATAGGTGACCGAGACATGGGCGCCGAATTCCTCGGCCAGCGCCAGGAGCGTGGTCTCCAGTTCCTCGGGCCCCATCTGCGAGGCCGGGGTGTTGATCAGGTCGCGCGTCAGCCATTCGGCGGCGGCCAGGATCGAGATGCGCCCGGCGTCGATCCCGGCGGGCGCCTTCAGCATCGCCAGCGGCAGTTCGTCGGCCGAGCGGTGGCGGAAGCGGTCGAAGCTGTAGCCCGCCAGCAGCCAGCCCAGCGCCTGTTCGGGAAGCTCTTCCGCGTCGAAACCGCCGGCCAGGTGATAGGTGCCGCGCGGCAGTTTCTTGCGGGCGGCGCCCAGCGCCATCCGCCGCCGGGCGCGCGCCTTGGCGCCGCCCAGGCCAAAGACCGCCATCGACACCTCGCCCGCCACATCCGGCACGCAGAGCGTCTCACCAGCAGCGGCGGAAAAGCCGGTCGCGTTCAACCAGGTGCGGACCCGTTCGGGCTGCTGGTCCAGCCAGGCCGCCAGCCCGTCGGCGCTGACCGCATGCAACGGGATCGCCGGCGCATCGGCCGAGGCGAAGGTGGCAAGGCTCTGTCGCATGGGCCCTCTCAGCTGCGGAACTGCCCCACCCTAAAGCGCGCCGGGGAGGAAGGGAAAGGGCCTTTCCGCGCCCGGGCCTCGGGCCGCGCAAGCCGTTGCCGCCCGTCGAACCGGGCGGCGTGGCAGTCCTGCGAGCATAAGAGATCAGAGCGAGAGGCGCGGTTCCAGCCAGACCGTCGCCAGCGAGCGGTCGCCGATGCGCACCAGACGTTCCCAGACGGCGCGATAGGCGATCACGTCGCCCCGGCGAGCGGCGATGCCCATGTCGCGCGCCACCTTGGCCAGCGAGGTCAGCCCGATATCGGCGCTGCGCCGCGACACGGCCTGAGCGCGCGGCGCGATCTCGGCCAGACGGTCCTCGCGTCCCAGCGCGTCAACCTCGGCCAGCGTATCCGAAATGGCCTCGACCGCTTCCATCACGTAGTCTTCGGCCCCGCGATGGCCATACCGATTGAACACGTCATCCAAGACAGCGGAGTCGATGACCACCCGCTCGCTTGGACGCATCTCGATGACGAATGTCACGATTGCACCCTTTCTGCCTCTTCGACTCTTCCTTGCGCCCGTCATCAGGATCTTAGATCCAGGCTAACAAATCGTTGCCTCGGGTGCGGAATTGTCGCTCGATTTTCCTGCAAATTGAGCATAGCACTGTCTCCGGCCTGGAAGTATAGGGAAATGCACATGTCTTACGCCCGCAAACTGCCCGGATACCTGGTCAACAGGTTTCGTGGCTGGCGTGCCACACATTATGCCGAGAACAAGAGCTGGTTCCGCCATCTGGCCCAGGAAGGACAGCATCCGCGCTCGATGCTGATCGCCTGTTGCGATTCCCGCGTGCATGTCACGGCGATCTTCGGCGCCGACCAGGGCGAGTTCTTCATTCATCGCAACATCGCCAATCTGGTGCCCCCCTACACGCCCGACGGCGACCACCACGGCACCTCGGCTGCGGTCGAATACGCGGTGACGGCGCTGAAAGTTGCGCATCTCTTGGTGGTCGGGCATTCCAACTGCGGCGGCGTGCGCGGCTGTCACGACATGTGCGCGGGCAAGGCGCCGGAACTCGCCTCGGGCTCCAGCTTCGTCGGCAACTGGATGGAGATCCTGCGCCCCGGCTATGACGCCACGGCCGAGTTCACCGACCCCGAGGCCCGGATCGCGGCCATGGAAAAGCAGGCGGTGCGCATCTCGATCAACAACCTGATGACCTTCCCCTTCGTCAAGGAAGCGGTCGAGAACGAGACGCTGACCCTGCACGGGCTCTGGCACGACATCGGCGAAGGCGGGCTCGAGGCCTACGACCCCGAGACCGACAGCTTCGCCTCGGTGCTCTGAGACCGCGCTTCCGGCATCGGGATACCCTTGCATACCGGAGGGGCCGCGCGCTAGGCTCGGCCCGTTCCGACTTCATGCGAGGGGGCCATGCCCTATTCCGACCGGCTTGTGCCGGCGCTCTATGCCGTTCTGCGCGAAGGCTATGGCGTCGATCATCTGAAACGTGACGCGATCGCCGGGCTGACGGTGGCCATCGTCGCCGTGCCCCTGTCGATGGCGATTGCCATCGCCTCGGGCGGAACGCCCGCGATGGGGCTTTACACCGCGATCATCGGCGGCTTCTTCATCTCGGCCCTGGGGGGCAGCCGGTTCCAGATCGGCGGCCCGGCGGGGGCCTTCATCGTGCTGGTGGCGGCGACGGTCCATGACCACGGCATCGCCGGGATGGTCATGGCGACGATGCTGGCGGGCGTGATCATGGGGGCCATCGGCCTCCTGCGGCTGGGCTCCTACATCAAGTTCATCCCCTATCCGGTGACCGTGGGCTTCACCGCCGGGATCGGCACGATCATCTTCGCCAGCCAGATCAAGGACCTGCTGGGCCTGACGCTGAACGGCCCGGAACCCGGCCCGATCCTGGAGAAATTGCCGGTCATCTGGCAGGCGCTGCCGACGGTGAACCCGGTGACCGTGGCGCTGGCCGCGGGGACCATCGCGCTGATCCTCGGCGTCAAGCACTGGGCGCCGCGCCTGCCGAACCTGCTGATCGCGGTGGCGGTGACGACACTGGCCGTCAACCTCTTCGATCTGGACACGCCGACCATCGTCTCGACCTTCGGCGCGGTTCCGGCGATGCTGCCCGCGCCCAGCCTGCCGCCCCTCGACTGGGGCCTGATGATCGCGGTGCTGCCCAATGCCGTGGGCTTCGCGCTGCTGGGGTCGATCGAGGCGCTCCTCTCCGCGGTCGTGGCCGACGGGATGAGCGGGCGGCGCCATTCCTCGAACATGGAACTGCTGGCGCAGGGCGTGGCGAATATCATGTCGGGCCTGATGGGCGGCATGGTCGCCACCGGCACCATCGCCCGGACCGCCACCAACGTCCGCGCCAATGCCCATTCGCCCGTTGCCGGGATGCTGCACGCGCTCTTCATCCTGGTCTTCATGATGCTGGCCGCGCCGCTCGTTGGCATGGTGCCGCTGGCGGCGCTGGCGGGCGTGCTGGCCACCGTCGCCTGGAACATGATCGAACG
>NZ_JAUCCQ010000062.1:0-20490 GCF_034676075.1 Pararhodobacter sp.
CAGGAACTCGGCCCCCAGCGCGCCGTCGATCACCCGGTGATCGACCGACAGGGTCATCGACATGACATTGGCCACACCGATACTGCCATCCGCCTTCACCACCGGCTTCTTGATCCCCGCACCCACCGCCAGGATCGAGCCATGCGGCGGGTTGATGACGGCGTCGAAATTCTCGATGCCGAACATGCCGAGGTTCGAGATCGCGAAGGAGCCGCCGACGTATTCATGCGGCGCCAGCTTGCGGTTGCGGGCGCGGCCGGCCAGATCCTTCATCTCGGCCGAGAGGGCGCTGAGCGATTTCAGATGCGCGTCCTTGATCACCGGGGTGAAGAGGCCGCCGTCGACCGCCACCGCCACCGCCAGATCCGAGGGCTTCAGCCTGAGGATCCGGTCGCCGGCCCAGACGGCATTGGCGTCCGGCACCTTCTGCAGGGCCATGGCCGAGGCCTTGATGATGAAGTCGTTCACGCTGAGCTTCACGCCGCGCGAGGCGAGCTGTCCGTTCAGCTGCTCACGGAAGGCCATCAGCGCGTCCAGCTCCACCGAGCGGCGCAGGTAGAAATGCGGGATGGTCTGCTTGGCCTCGGTCAGCCGCGCGGCGACCGTCTTGCGCATGCCGTCGAGCTTCACTTCCTCGAAGGCGCGCCCCTCGAACATCTTCATGACGGTGTTGGCATCGGCGCCGGTCGGCATCGCTGCCTTGGCCGGGGCCGCCGCTGCGGGCGCGGGCGCTGCTGCCGCCGGGGCGGAGGCTTTCGGCGCGGCCGTCGCGCCCTCGACATCGGCCTTGACGATCCGGCCATGCGGGCCGGACCCGGCGATGGCGCTCAGGTCGAGGCCCTTGTCCTTGGCGATGCGCCGCGCCAGCGGCGAGGCGAAGACGCGCTGGCCGTCCCCGGCGGGGGCGGCGGCCGGGGCGGCTTTCGGTGCCTCGGCCTTGGGCGCTTCCGCCTCGGGTTTGGCGGCTTCGGCCTTGGCGGGCGCGGCTTTCGGCGTGCCGATGTCCGAGGCGCTTTCGCCCTCTTCCAGCAGCACGGCGATGGGGGTGTTGACCTTCACCCCTTCCGAACCCTCGGCGATCAGGATCTTGCCCATCACGCCTTCGTCGACGGCCTCGAATTCCATCGTCGCCTTGTCGGTCTCGATCTCGGCAATGACCATGCCGGAGGTGATGGTATCCCCCTCCTTCACCAGCCATTTCGCCAGCGTCCCCTCCTCCATGGTGGGCGAGAGCGCGGGCATCAGGATTTCCACGGGCATATCGGCCTCCTCAGCGATAGGTGACTTTTTTGACGGCCTCGATCACCTCGGCAGTCGTGACCAGGGCCAGTTTCTCGAGGTTAGCCGCGTAGGGCATCGGCACGTCCTTGCCGCAGAGGTTGATGACCGGCGCGTCGAGATAATCGAAGGCCTCCATCATCACCGTGGCCGAGATGAAGTTGCCCACGGACGATTGCGGGAAGCCTTCCTCGACGGTGACCAGCCGGTTGGTCTTCTGCACCGAGGCGATGATCGTCGCCGTGTCCATCGGGCGGATGGTGCGCAGGTCGATGACCTCGGCGTCGATGCCCTCGGCCGCCAGTTTCTCGGCCGCTTCCAGGGCATAGGTCATGCCGATGCCGAAGCTGACGATGGTCACGTCCTTGCCCTCACGCGCGATGCGGGCCTTGCCGATCTCGACGGTGAAATCCTCCAGATCCGGCACCTCGAAGGTGCGGCCGTAAAGGATCTCGTTCTCCAGGAAGATGACCGGGTTCGGGTCGCGGATCGCGGCCTTCAGCAGGCCCTTCGCGTCGGCCGCCGAATAGGGCATCACCACTTTCAGGCCCGGGACATGGGAATACCACGCTGCGTAATCCTGGCTGTGCTGGGCCGCCACGCGGGCCGCAGCGCCGTTCGGGCCGCGGAAGACGATGGGGCAGGGCAGCTGGCCGCCCGACATGTAATTGGTCTTGGCCGCCGAGTTGATGATGTGGTCGATGGCCTGCATGGCGAAGTTGAAGGTCATGAACTCGACGATCGGGTTCAGACCGCCCCAGGCCGCGCCGACGGCGAGACCGGCAAACCCGGCCTCGGTGATCGGCGTGTCGATCACCCGGCGGGCGCCGAATTCATCCAGCAGGCCCTGGCTGATCTTGTAGGCGCCCTGGTATTCGCCGACTTCCTCGCCCATCAGGAAGACGTTCTCGTTGCCGCGCATCTCTTCGGCCATGGCTTCGCGCAGGGCTTCCCGCACGGTCATGGATTTCATCTTGGTGCCTTCCGGCCAGTCGGGCTGCGGAACGGCGGGCAGCTTGGCGGCGGGCTGGGCGGCGACCGGAGCGTCGGCCTTGACCGCGGATTCCGGGGCGGCTTCGGCCTTCGGCGCCTCGGCCTTGGGCTCGGCGGCCACGTCGTCGGCGCTTTCGCCTTCCTCGACCAGCACGGCGATGGGCGTGTTGACCTTCACGCCCTCGGTCCCTTCGGCGATCAGGATCTTGCCCATCACGCCTTCATCGACCGCTTCGAATTCCATCGTCGCCTTGTCGGTCTCGATCTCAGCGATGATCATGCCGGAGGTTACGGTATCGCCTTCTTTCACCAGCCATTTGGCCAGCGTGCCCTCTTCCATGGTGGGCGAGAGGGCGGGCATCAGGATCTGCGTTGCCATCTGGTTCCTCCCTCAGGCGTAGATATCGGTCCAGAGCTCGGAGAGATCCGGCTCGGGGCTTTCCTTGGAGAATTCGGCGGCCTCGTTGACGACGGCCTTGATCTCCTTGTCGATGGCCTTGAGGTCATCGTCGGTGGCCTGGCCGCTGCCGATCAAGAGCTCGCGCACCCGCTCGATGGCGTCCCGCTCCTCGCGCATCTTCTGCACTTCCTCGCGGGTCCGGTACTTGGCGGGGTCGGACATCGAGTGGCCCCGGTAGCGGTAGGTCATGACCTCGAGGATATAGGGGCCGTCACCGGCGCGGCAGGCGGCGATGGCCTTCTCGGCCGCGGCCTTGACGGCCAGCACGTCCATGCCGTCCACTGCCTCGCCCTTGATCCCGTAGGCCGCGCCGCGTTCCCACAGGTTCGGGGATTTGGTCGAGCGCTTGGTCGAGGTTCCCATGGCGTATTGGTTGTTCTCGATCACGTAGACGACCGGCAGGTTCCAGAGTTCCGCCATGTTGTAGCTCTCGTACACCTGGCCCTGGTTCGCCGCGCCATCGCCGAAATAGGTGAAGGTGACGTTATCGTTGCCCTTGTACTTGTCCGAGAAGGCCAGACCCGTGCCCAGCGGCACTTGCGCGCCGACGATGCCATGGCCGCCGTAGAAATGCTTCTCGCGGCTGAACATGTGCATCGAGCCGCCCTTGCCCTTGGAATAGCCGCCGATGCGGCCCGTGAGCTCGGCCATGACGCCCTTGGGATCCATGCCGCAGACCAGCATGTGCCCGTGGTCGCGGTACGAGGTGATGCGCTTGTCGCCGTCCTTGGCCGCGGCCTCGATGCCGACCACCACGGCCTCCTGGCCGATGTAGAGGTGGCAGAAACCGCCGATCAGCCCCATCCCGTACAGCTGCCCGGCCTTTTCCTCGAATCGCCGGATCAGCAGCATGTCGCGGTAATACTTGAGCAGTTCCTCGCCCGAGACGTTTGATTTCTCGGTGGTCTTTCTGGCTGCCATCGGTGCCTCCCCCTGGTCGCGTCAGGAATAGTTTAACACTAAACGATCTTCTACACCAAGCCCTGATCGAAAGCGAGAATGAATTGCCTGCTGGTTGCGCAACCACGTGCGCGCGCAATCGGCAGGGCCGGATTCCCCCATCGACCGGATCGGTCGGGGTTCAACCTAGCACGGAAAGCGCTGGTGCCCAGAAGGTTCTGACGGGGGAAGGGAGACGCGCCTCAGCGCAGGACGACCTCGTCCGAGCGGACATAGCCCAGAACCTCGCGCGCCTGCTGGTCCAAGAGGTCGAGGTCCAGGAATTCGTCCGACAGCCGCCGGGTGCGGTTTTCGATCACCACCAGATCGGCGGCCAGCCGGTCGCGTTCGACGCGCAGCTGGGCGGCGTCGGCCTCGACCTGGATGCGGCGGAACAATCCGTATTCCCCCTGCACGGCGGCAAAGGTCAGATAGGCGCCGAAGGTGCCGGTGATGGCATAGAAGATGACGGGCCCGAAGGCGGGTCGCTTTCTGTTCATGATCCTGCTCGTGGCCTCTGTCCGGGCCTTTGCGCCATCCTGCCACAGCGGCGCGGGAAAAGGAATCCCCTCAAGGCCTGCCCCGGCGGCCGCCCGCCAGCCGCGCCTGCCCGACGCCGCGTCCGGCTGGACAGGGCGGGGCGGCCGGGCGCAGGCTGGGGCAAAGGGAGGAACATCATGACCGCATCCGAGCCCCGCGGGCAGCTTCGCACGCATGAGGTTGTCAACCAGCCCGCCATCCCCGGCCGCGACCCCTGGGCCGAGGATCCGACCCTGCGCCGGATCCTCGGCGCGGACCCGGGCCTCGCCGCCTTCGGCGCCGCGCTGGCCAGTGACGAGATCCGCGAGGCCGCCCGCGACGCCCAGACCCAGCTGCCCCAGCTGCGCAGCTTCGACCGCAACGGAAGGCGGCTGGACGAGGTGCACTTCCATCCCGGCTATCACCGGATGATGGCCCTGGGGCTGGAGGCGGGCTATGCCGCGACCGCCTGGGACGGCAGCGGCAGCCATCTGCGCCACGCGGCGATCAACTACATGCTCAGTCAGGTCGAGCCCGGGGTCTGCTGCCCGATGACCATGACCTATGCCGGCATCCCGGCCCTGAACGCCGACCCGGCGCTGGCGGCGCTCTGGCAGCCGAAGTTGAGCACCGCGGCCTATGATCCGCGCAGGCTCAGCGTCGATCAAAAGCGCGCCGCGACGCTGGGCATGGCGATGACCGAAAAGCAGGGCGGATCGGATGTGCGGGCCAATGCGACCACCGCCGCCCGGGATGGCGAGTTCTACCGGCTGACCGGGCACAAATGGTTTTGCTCGGCGCCGATGTGCGACGGCTTCCTGACGCTGGCGCAGCTCGACGGGGCGATCACCTGCTTCCTCGTGCCGCGCTGGCTGCCGGACGGGACGCGCAACGCCTTCACCATCCTCCGGCTGAAGGACAAGCTGGGCAACAAGGCCAATGCCTCGTCCGAGATCGAATACGACGGCACGCTGGCGCATCTGCTGGGCGAGCCCGGGCGCGGCGTGCAGACCATCATCGAGATGGTGCATCACACCCGCCTCGACACCGCCATCGCCCCCGCCGGGCTGATGCGCGGCGCGCTGGGCGAGGCGCTGAGCTGGGCCCGGGGCCGCTCCGCCTTCCAGAAGCGGCTGATCGACCAGCCGCTGATGCGCTCGGTTCTGGCCGATCTGGGGCTCGAGGCCGAAGCGGCGCTGCTGCTGGGTCTCGACGTGGCGCGGGCCTTCGACGATCCGGCGCGGCGGCCCTATGCCCGGCTCGCAGTGGCGCTGGCCAAGTTCGTCTCGAACAAGGCGGCGCCGGGGATGATCTATGAATGCATGGAGGTGCTGGGCGGCATGGGCTATGTCGAGGAGACGCCGCTGCCGATGCTCTACCGCGAGGCGCCGCTCAATTCGATCTGGGAAGGGTCGGGGAATGTCATCTGCCTCGACATCCTGCGAACGCTGGTCAAGGAGCCCGAGGCGGGCGCGCAGCTGACCGCGAGGCTGGAGGCGGCGCGGGGCCTCGATCCCCGCTATGACGCGGCGCTGGCTGCCCACCGCGACCGTTGGCCGGGCCTGCCGTCGGAGGCCGAGGCGCGCTGGTTCGCGGAATCGCTGGGGGTGTTGCTGACCGGGGCGGTGATGTTGGCCGAGAGCCCCTTGGCCGGGGAATGGCTGGCAACCCGGCTGGGGCCGCGGGGCCGGGTGGCGGGGGCTGCCGCCATCGACGCAGGTACGGTGCTGGCCGCGCTCTGAGGATGGGCGGATCGCCCATCCTACGCAGACGCCCCGTTGGGTGGGATTTCATCCCACCGGGCAGCCCCCCTCAAAAATGCGCCTTTTCCTCGTCCGGCCGCCCGGCGGCGATGGCGAGCACCCCGGCCACGGCACAGAAGCCGATCGGGAACATGGTGAAGACGCCGAAACCGAAGGCCGCATACATCAGCCCGGCCGAGGCCAGCAGCATCACCCCGCCCCAGAGCGCCCGGGCCCGGGCCATGGCGCCCCCGGCGATGGCCAGCAGCGGCGCGACGAAACTCGCCAGCCGCACCAGGCTTGCGTCATCGACCACGCCGAAAGCCTGCGCCACCTCGGCATGGGTCTCGGTCAGCACGGTGTAGCCGTAGCCGAAGAAGCCCACCACCATGGCGATCAGCCCGCCGACGATCCCCAGCACCAGAGCCGCGTTGCGCATATTGGTCCTTCCCGGGCGGCCCGATGCCGCAGATCTTGCAGATAGGGGCCGGAACCGGGCGTGATCAAGGGCCAAGGCGCCTCAGAAGCCGATCCGCGCCACCACGCCCGCGTGATCCGAGCCCAGCCGCGGCCGGATCTCGGTGCTGCCCTGACCGCTGGTCAGCACATGGTCGATGGGCCAGCCCAGACCCAGCACCCGGATCGTCGCCCGCATCGGGCCGATGCGCTGCGCCCCGGCCGCCGCGCCCAGGGCCCGGACCGCATATCCCCAGGGCACCATGTTGAAATCGCCGCCGATCACCACCCGGCCGCGCATCGGTTCCAGCAGCGGGGCGATGGCCCGGACCGCCGCGCCCTGGGCATAGGGCCAGGGCCAGGTCAGGTGGATCGAGGCCGCCCAGACCGGCCCCGAGGGCGAGGCCACCTGCATCGCCGCCATGCCGCGCATGGGCGAGCATTGCACCGCTTCGCCCGGCCAGCGCGACAGCACGGCGATCCCCCCGCGAGAGGAGAAGCGGCACAGATGCTGATGGGGATAGGTCTCGCGCAGCAGATCGAGGATCGCGGCGTTGCTGTCGCTCACCTCCTGCAACAGGACGACATCGGCGCCGGTCTCCAGAATGTCGGCGACCAGCGGCGCGGGATCGGCCAGCGTGGCGAGCAGGTTCTTGCTGTAGAGCGTCAGATCGACCCGGGCCGGGGCCTCGTCGCCGCGCATCGCCCCCAGGATCATCGGCGCCGAGCCTCCCAGCGCCAGGATCAGCGCCACCGCCCCCAGTCGCCGTGCCCCGCTCAGGCCCGCGGCCAGCGCGCTCAGCGCCATGACCCCGGCCCAGAGGGGCCGGAACACTGCCAGCGTATCCCCCGCCGGATGCAAGGGACCGAGGAAACTCGCCGCCAGCATGAGGCCGGACAGCAGGGTCAGGGTCAGGAAAAGTCGTCTCAAATGGGGCTCCCGCACGCTGCGGGTGGGCTAAACGCCAGACCCCCCGGGGGCAACGCACGAAATCGCGATGCCCCCCGCCATCGGCGGAAATCAGTCCTTGGCGCGTTCGTAGTAGCTGTTGTCGGCGGTGTTGATGACGATCCGCGTCTCGACCCCGATATGCGGCGGGACCATGACGCGCACGCCGATATTGGTCATCGCGGGCTTGTAGGAGGACGAGGCGGTCTGCCCCTTCACCACCGGCTCGGTCTCGGTCACCTCGACGGTAATCCGCGCGGGCAGTTCGATCGAGATCGGGATCGACTCGAAGGTCTGCAGGTAGACTTTCATCCCCGGCTCCAGGAACGGCGCCGCATCGCCCACCACGTCGGCGGTCGCGGTCACCTGCTCGAAGTTCTCGGGGTTCATGAAGTGATAGCCCTCGCCATCCTCGTAGAGGAAGTCGTATTCCCGCTCGTCCACATCGGCCTTCTCGACCTGCTCGGTGGTCTTCCAGCGCTCGCTCGTCTTCACCCCGTCCGAGATGCGGCGCATGTCGACCGAGGTCGTGGGCGTGCCCTTGCCGGGGTGGAAGTTCTCGGCCTTGAGGACGACGTAGAGCTGGCCGTTCATGTCGACGACGTTGCCCTTGCGAAGAGAGGAAGCAATGACTTTCACGGGTGGTTCCTTGTGGAGGGCCGCAGAGCGGATTATGCGCGGATTGCTCCCGGCCCTAGCCGAAACCGAAACGGATTTCCAGTATTGAGGTGCCCCTGATGCGCGAAACCCCCTGGTGGCACCCCGCCCGGCACGAAGACCGCCGCCCGATCCTTCTGGCCCGCAACCGCATCCAGGGGGCGATTCGCGGCTTCCTGACCGCGCGGGACTTCATCGAGGTCGATCCCGCCGCGCTGGCCGTCAGCCCAGGGAACGAGGCGCATCTGCACGCCTTCGCCACCGAGGCGATCGGCAATGACGGACAACCCCGGGTCATGTACCTGCACACCTCGCCCGAATTCGCGCTGAAAAAGCTGCTGGCGGCGGGCGAGCGGCGCATCGCCTCTTTCGCCCATGTCTGGCGCAACCGCGAGCGGGGGCCGAAGCACGCGCCCGAATTCACTATGCTGGAATGGTATCGCGCGGGCGAGGATTACGCGGTCCTGATGGCGGACGTGGCCGAGATGGCGCGGCTGGCCTGTCAGGCGGCGGGCACGCCTTTGTTGCGCTATGGCGATCTGACCTGCGATCCGTTCCAGCCCTATGAGCGGCTCTCGGTCGCCGAGGCTTTCCAGCGCTACGCGGGCGTCGATCTGCTGGCCACCCTGACCGGGCCCGAGCCTGACACGGCGGCGCTGAGGGCGCAGGCCGCGGGGTTGCAGATGGCGGCGGATGACACCTGGTCCGACATCTTCTCGCGCCTCCTCTCCGAACGGGTCGAGCCGCATCTGGGGCAGGGGCGACTGACCGTTCTGGACCGCTATCCGTCCTGCGAGGCGGCGCTGGCGCGGACCTGCGCCGACGACCGGCGCGAGGCGGAAAGGTTCGAGGTCTATGCCTGCGGGGTGGAACTGGCCAACGGCTTCGGCGAGCTGACCGACCCCGCCGAACAGCGCCGCCGCTTCGAGATCGAGATGGACGAGAAGGCCCGCGTCTATGGCGAACGCTACCCGCTGGACGAGGATTTCCTGGCCGCGCTGGCCTTGATGCCCGAGGCCTCGGGCATCGCGCTGGGCTTCGACCGGCTGGTCATGCTGGCCACCGCCGCCCCGCATATCGACGCCGTGCAATGGGTGCCGGTGGGGTAGGGGCGGGAACGGCGCGGCGCGCCCGCCAACCTTGGTCGCTGTCGCCTCCGGGCCTGCTTGACTCCCTCTTGCGTACCCCCTAGTGACCCCGGCCCTACAGGGCACAAGGAATATGAGCATGGCGCAACGAGCACTCGGGCTTGGGGTGGACTTCGGCACGTCGAACACCGCCGCGGGCTACATGCGGGACGGGCGGCCGCACCTCATCACCTTCGAGCCCGGCCAGACGACGATCCCGACCACCTTTTTCTTCGACTTCGACGCCCGCGCCCTGCTGATCGGCGAACCCGCCAATCAGGCGTTGCTCGACGGTATCGAAGGCCGCTTCATGCGGGCGCTGAAACGCATCCTCGGCACCTCGCTGATGCACGAGCCGCGGCAGTTCCTGAACGAGCGGGCGACCTTCGTCGAGATCATCGCCCGCTTCCTCGCCCAGGTGAAGGCACGGGCCGAGGCCGAGGCGGGGACGCGCTTCGACCGCGTTCTCTCGGGTCGGCCGGTGGTGTTCCACGGCGCCAACGACCCGCGCGAGGCCGCTGCCGAAGCCGATCTGCGCGCCTGCTATCTGGCCGCTGGCTTCACCGAAGTGGAGTTCATGCTGGAACCGCAGGCCGCCGCGATCGCCAGCGGCTCGCTGCAAGATCAGGACGCCATCGGCCTGATCGTCGACGTAGGCGGCGGGACATCCGACTTCTCGCTCTTCCGCTCAGGGCACGACGGGGTGACGATCCTCGCCAATCACGGGGTCCGCATCGGCGGCACGGATTTCGACCGCTCGATCAGCATCGACCGGGTGATGCCGCATCTGGGCAAGGGGACCGAGCTGCGCAAGGTCCTCGGTTCCGGCAGCTCGCCCACGCCCAACGCCATCTTCAACGATCTGGCGACCTGGGAGAAGATCGCCTTCCTCTACACGCCGCAGAACCGCCGCATGGCGGCCGAGATGGTGCGGCTGGCGCATGAGCCGGAAAAACTGGCCCGCCTCGCGACGGTGCTGGACGAGGAACTGGGCCACGAGCTGAGTTTCGCCGTCGAGCGGGGCAAGATCGCCGCCAATGGTGGGTCGGCGGCGGCCATCGGGCTGGACAGCATCGAACCGGGCCTGGCGCTTCCCCTGTCGCCCGATGCCCTGACCGAGAGCCTCGCGCGCCATGCCGACGACCTGGCGGAAGGCGCGCGCGAGACGCTGCGCATCGCGGGCCTCGATGCCGCCCAGGTCGGGAAAGTGGTCTATGTCGGCGGCTCCAGCCTGATGTCGCTGGTCTCGGAGACGATGAAAAGCCAGTTCCCGCAGGCCGATCACTCGTTCAGCGAGGTTTTCACGGCCGTGGCGAACGGGCTGGTCATCGCTGCGGGGGATACGGGGCCGATGCGGCCGGTCTGACGGGGCTGACAGCGCGCTCCTGCCAGTTTCGGCCCGCGGAAGTCGGGGCCGGCCCATCGCCACCGAACCGGACTCACCCCTCAAACCTCGCCCCAACCCGCCTGCGGCAGCAGCGTCGCGATCTTGTACAGCAGGTTCCGCGCCGCCCGTTGCCTCGGATGGGCGGGGTCGTCGGCGAAGGCGCGCAGCGCCTCGCCCAGCACGGCCGCCTCGTCGGGTGTCAGCGTGGTCGGCGGCAGGACCAGGGGCGTGCGCAGGATGTAGCCCAGGCCCCGCTCGCCCTCGACCGGAATGCCGGTGGCGGCCATCATCGCCATGTCGCGCCAGATGGTGCGGGTCGAAACCCCCATCGTCTGGGCCAGCTCGGCCGCCGTGTGCAGCCGCCCGTCGCGCAGCACCTGCACCAGATCATAGAGCCTTTGGTCGCGGTTCATCCGGGCCTCCAACTGACAAAATACTGTCAGGAGACCGCCTCCGCCACCCCCCATCGGCCCGGAATCGGTCTATGATCGCCGAACGCGCCGGATTATTTCAGGGGCAAGGGCGCCCCCGGGACAGGATGGCGCCGGACCTGAAGGAGAGAGCCATGCTCAACAATATCGGCCCCGTGGGCCTTATCCTGATCGCCGCCGTCGTGCTCGTCCTCTTCGGGCGCGGCAAGGTCTCCAGCCTGATGGGCGAAGTCGGCAAGGGCATCACCGCCTTCCGCCGTGGCGTGAAGGACGGCTCGGAAGAGATCGAGAACCAGCGCAATGCCGAGGCTGCCGAACAGGCCCGCGACGTGACGCCCCAGCCGGCCGAGCGCGACCGCGCCTGATCTTACCCTGCGCTCAAAGCCAAGGAGCGGCTCATGTTCGACATCGGCTGGTCGGAAATGCTGGTCGTCGGCGTCGTGGCCCTGATCGTGGTCGGTCCCAAGGACCTGCCCAAGATGTTCCACACGATCGGCGAGATGACCGGCAAGGCCCGGGGCATGGCGCGCGAATTCCAGCGCGCGATGGATGCTGCGGCCAAGGAAACCGGCGTCAGCGGGGCGATGAAGGATTTCAAGCGCGCCGCCTCGGGGCAAGGCCTGCGCGACACCGTCAAGGAAGCCGCCGGTTTCGACGAGATCGAGAAGGACTTCCGCGACATCGGCCATGACAAGCCCGCGGTTCGCAGCCCCGGCACCAAGGCCAATCCGGTGATGCCGCCGAGATCGGCCGAAGTCTCGCCCGTCGCCATCGAAGACGAATTCGACGAGGCCGAAGCGGATGAAATCGCCGCCCAGGACCTCGCCCGCCGCAACGCCGAAGTGTCTGAGACCGAGGCGCAGCGGCTGAAGAAGCAAAAGCAGGCCGAGGCCGCGCGCCAGAAGGCCGCCGCGATCCGCGCCGCCAAGGAGGCCGAGGCCGCCGAGGCCGAACGCTGGCGCCCCGATCCCCGCGCGGACGAAGGACGGCCCGCCGCCTCGACCAAGCCCCACCCAGATCCCGAAGGCTGAACCCCGTCATGGCCGCCAAACCCAAAGCCGCGGATGCAATCGACGACAGTTCCGCGCCGCTGATCGAGCATCTCGCGGAACTCCGTAACCGGATCATCAAGTCGCTCGCCGCCTTCATCGTGGCGATGACCCTGTGCTTCACGGTCTGGAACCCGATCTTCAACTTCCTGACCCGGCCGCTTTGCGATGCGCTGGAAAGCCAGGGCCAGGAATGCAACCTGATCCTGATCCAGCTGCAGGAAGGCTTCTTCGTCGCGGTCAACATCGCCATGCTGGGCGGCTTCGTGCTGGCCTTCCCGGTGATCGGCTACCAGCTGTGGCGCTTCGTGGCACCGGGCCTCTACAAATCCGAGAAGAACGCGTTCCTGCCGTTCCTCGTGGCCTCGCCGGTGATGTTCTTCCTGGGCGCCGCCTTCGCCTATTACGTCATCATGCCGATGGGCTACACCTTCTTCCTGGGCTTCCAGCAGATCGCCATGGACCCTGCGACCGGTGCCGTGACCGGCGCGCCGGGGGCCGACGGATTGCCCGTCACGCCGGAAGGGGCCATCGAATCCCTGCAACATGCGGGCATCGCCTTTCAGGGCTCGGTCAACGAATACCTGTCGCTGGCCACCAAGTTCATCATCGCCTTCGGCCTCTGCTTCCAGCTGCCCGTCCTGCTCACGCTGATGGGCAAGGCCGGGCTCGTCTCGGCCCAGGCGCTGAAGAACGGGCGCAAATGGGCGGTGGTCGGCATCCTGGTGCTGGCGGCCCTCGCCACGCCCCCCGATGTCATCTCGCAGATCGTGCTCTTCTCGGTGGTCTATTCGCTCTACGAGATTTCGGTGATCCTGGTCGGCCGGGTTGAGCGCAAGCGCAACGAGGAACTGGCGGCCGAGGGGCTTCTCGATCCCGAGGATCTGGATTAAGCCTGCCGCATGACCGACCTGATCCTGACCCGCATCGCCGAGGCGCTGGAGCGCCTCAGCCCGCCCCCCGCCAAGGCGCCCGATTTCACCGCCGCCGATGCCTTCGTCTGGCATACCGAGCCTGACCGGCTGGAACCCGTGACCCGGGTCAGCCGGGTGCCGCTGGCCCTGCTGAAGGGCATCGGCCGGGTGCAGGGGATCCTGCTGGAAAACACCCTGCAATTCGCCCGCGGCTATGGCGCGAACAACGCGCTCCTCTGGGGCGCGCGCGGGATGGGCAAGTCATCCCTGGTGAAGGCGGTGCATGCCGAGGTCCTGGCCCAGGGCCTGCCCTGCACCCTGGTCGAGATCCAGCGCGAGGATCTGCCCTCGGTCGGGCGGCTGCTCAATCACCTGCGGGCGGCGCCGGAGCGCCGCTTCGTCCTCTTCTGCGACGACCTCAGCTTCTCGCACGACGATACGCATTACAAATCGCTGAAGGCGGTGCTGGATGGCGGGATCGAGGGGCGGCCCTTGAACGTGATCCTCTATGCCACCTCGAACCGGCGCCATCTGATGCCCCGCGACATGATCGAGAACGAGCGCTCCACGGCCATCTCGCCCTCCGAGGCGGTCGAGGAGAAGGTCTCGCTGTCCGACCGATTCGGCCTCTGGCTGGGCTTCCACCCCTGCACGCAGGACGAATACCTGGCGATGATCGACGGCTATGTCAGCGAATACGGGCTCGCCGTCGATCCCGAGCAGCTGCGCGCCGAGGCCATCGAATGGCAGGCAACGCGGGGCGGGCGGTCGGGCCGGGTGGCCTGGCAATTCTTCTGCGATCTGGCCGGACGGATGGGCAAGGCGATCTGATCGCGGGCGTTTCGCAAGGTGGGTTGAAAACCCACCCTACAGGCGCGACCCCGTAGGGTGGGTTTTCAACCCACCGTCGGCGACCTCAGCCCCCGCGTGCCGATGGTGCGTGAATTCACGCAACCCACCGCTGCCGGTCACTCCGGCAACCACCGCCCCAGCCGCGCCCGGTTCACCCCCCGGTCGCCAAAGCCGAAGCGCGAGCGCGAGAAGGCGACGATGCGGGTGCCGGCGTCTTCGGGGATGAGCCGGATCGAGACGTAATCGGGGTAGCGCATGATCGGGGTGCGGGCGATCCAGGTGGTCCCGGTCCCCCCCTGGGCCAGGACCACGGCGCCCTCGGCCCGGGCCCGGTCGGCGATGAGGGCCGCGACCTCGGCGGGCGGCAAGGCGACCACGCGGTCGACGCGGGCGAAATTCGGCGAGGCGGGGTCGGGGGCGGTCAGCGGATCGACATGCCAGCGCGCCGGGTCCGAGGGCGCCAGCCGCACATAGGCGGCAAAGCCCAGGCCCAGGGCGAGCAGGCAGACGAAGAGCAGCGCGAACAGGGTCATCACTCGGGGCATGCCATCCTCGGCGGGGCAGGGCGTTGATGCCTCTCCCCGGGAACATCCTAACACAGGGTAAATGGCCCCTGCCAAGCCCTTGATTTCGAAGGGGCCGAAAACTGTCCCACGCGTGGGACGTCAGCCCTTTCGCCGGGTCCAGGCCCAGAGGCAGAGGATCTCCATCGCCACATGCGCCCCCGCGATCGCCGTGGCCCCGGTGGTGTCATAGGGCGGGCTCACCTCGACCACGTCGCCGCCGGTCAGCCGAATTCCCGCCAGCCCCCGCAGGATCGCCGCCGCCTGCCAGCTGGCCAGCCCGCCCCAGACCGGCGTGCCGGTGCCGGGCGCGAAAGCCGGGTCCAGCGCATCGATATCGAAGGTGAGGTAGCAGGGCCCGTCGCCGACAATCTCCCGCACCATCGCCGCTACCGCCGCCGGTCCCATCTGATGGACCGAGGGGGCGTCGATCACGTTGACGCCCAGATAATCCTCGCATTCCGTGCGGATGCCGATCTGCACCGAATGCGAGGGATCGACCAACCCCTTCTTGACCGCCTTGTAATAGAAGGTGCCGTGGTCGATCCGCTCGAAATCGTCATCGGCCCAGAGGTCGGAATGCGCGTCGAAGGTGATGACCCGCAAGGGGCCGAACCGCTCGGCATGCGCCTCGAGGATCGGCAGGGTGATCGAATGGTCGCCCCCCAGCACCAGCGAGCCGCAGCCCGCATCCAGAATGCCGCCGATATGGCGCTTCAGCGCGGCCGGGAATTTCGAGGTCTTGGCATAATCGAAAGCCAGATCCCCGTAATCCACGACGCTGAACTCGCCCAGCGGATCGAAGCCCCAGCCATAGGGCGGGTCATAAGGTTGCAGGGTCGAGGCCTCGCGGATCGCCCGCGGGCCGAAGCGGGTGCCGGTCCGATGGGTGACCGCCTGATCGAAGGGCACCCCCGTTACCGCCAGATCGGCGCCCGTCAGATCCTTGGTATAGGCGCGCCGAAGGAAGCTCACCGCGCCACCGAAGGCATTCTCGTAACTCAGGCCCCGCCGGTCGCGGCGGGTGAAGGCCCCGTCAACCTCGGTCTTTGCGTCTTCCAGCGCCATCCCCAGCCCCTCTTTCGTCGCCTCTGGCAGGGGAGCAAAAGCCGCTTGCAAAGGCAAGCGGGCAATTCCGGGCGGGGTTTTGCCTGTGTTTCAGACTGTCACGCGCTGTGATCGCCGGGAATCTTGCAATGGCCCTATGACAGGGTAAAACGGGCGCAAATTTAGAGCAGGAATACCATGTCCATATCACTAGTCATTCTCGCCGCCGGCATGGGGAGCCGGATGAATTCCGCACGGCCCAAGGTTCTTCATCCCATCGGCGGGGCGCCGCTTCTGGCCCATGCCATGCGCGCGGGCGATATTCTGGAACCCGAGCGCGTCGTCGTCGTCACCGGGCACGGGGCCGAGGCCGTCGCCAAGGCCGCCAAGGCCGCCAATCCCGATGTGCTGATCGCCCATCAGGCCGAGCAGCTGGGCACCGCACATGCGGTCGCTCAGGCCCGCGCGGCACTGGAAGGCTTCACCGGCGATGTGGTGATCCTCTACGGCGATACCCCCTTCGTCAGCCCCGAAACGCTGGAGCGGATGCGCGAGGCGCGCGAACGTCACGCGGTGGTGGTGCTGGGCTTCGAGGCCGCCGATCCCGGGCGCTATGGCCGGCTGATCCTGAACGGCGAGATGCTGGAGCGGATCGTCGAATTCAAGGACGCGACCGAGGAAGAGCGGGCCATCACGCTGTGCAACTCGGGCGTGGTCTGCGCCGACGCATCGGTACTTTTCCAACTTATCGACAGCGTGGGCAACGACAATGCCGCGGGCGAGTATTACTTGACCGACATTGTGGCGATTGCCAGACAAAAGGGCCGCAGCGTCGGCGCGGTGCGCTGCGACGAGGCCGAGACGCTGGGCATCAACACCCGCGCCGAGCTGGCGGCGGCCGAGGTCGCCTTCCAGACCCGCGCCCGGGCCGAGGCGCTTGAGAACGGCGTCACCCTGATCGCGCCCGAGACGATCTATTTCTCGCTGGATACGGCGATCGGGCGGGATGCGGTGGTCGGGCCGAACGTGGTCTTCGCCCCCGGCGTCACCGTCGAAAGCGACGCGACGATCCGCGCCTTCTGCCATCTGGAAGGCTGCCATGTCAGCCGCGGCGCCACCGTCGGGCCCTTCGCCCGGCTGCGGCCCGATGCCTATCTGGCCGAGGACGTGCATGTCGGCAATTTCGTCGAGATCAAGAACGCCAACATCGACGAGGGCGCCAAGGTCAACCATCTGACCTATATCGGCGACGCCGATGTCGGCGAGGGCTCGAACATCGGCGCGGGCACCATCACCTGCAATTATGACGGCGTCTTCAAGCATCGCACCACCATCGGCAAGAACGTGTTCGTCGGTTCGGACACGATGCTGGTGGCGCCGGTGCGGCTGGGCGACGGCGCGATGACCGGCTCGGGCTCGGTCATCACCGAGGATGTGCCGGCCGGGGCGCTGGCGCTGGGCCGGGCCCGTCAAGAGAACAAGCCGGGCCTCGCGACCCGGCTCATGGAACGTCTGAAGGCCAAGAAGGCCGCGGCAAAGAAAGAGGGCTGATCTCATGTGCGGGATTGTGGGCGTTCTGGGAACGCACGAAGTGGCACCGCTGATCCTCGAGTCGCTCAAGCGGCTGGAGTATCGGGGATACGATAGCGCCGGGATCGCCACGGTGAACACCGGGCGGCTGGACCGCCGCCGGGCCGTTGGCAAGCTGATCAACCTGTCGGACCTGCTGGTGCACGAGCCGCTGGCGGGCAAGGCGGGGATCGGCCACACGCGCTGGGCCACCCATGGCGAGGCGAATGTGAAGAACGCGCATCCGCATCGCTCGGGTCCGGTGACCGTGGTGCATAACGGCATCATCGAGAATTTCCGCACCCTGCGCGAGGAGCTGGCCTCGGTCGGGCTGGGTCACGAGACCGACACCGACACCGAGACCATCGCGCTGCTGACCCGGCACCTGATGGAGCAGGGGCTGGACCCCGAGGCGGCCGTGCGCGAGACGCTGGCGCGGCTGGATGGTGCCTTCGCGCTGGCCTTCCTGTTCGAAGGTCAGGACAATCTGATGATCGGCGCCCGCAAGGGCTCGCCCCTGGCCGTGGGCTGGGGCGACGGCGAGATGTATCTTGGCTCGGACGCGATCGCGCTGGCGCCGATGACCGACCGCATCACCTATCTGGACGAGGGCGACTGGGTTGTCCTGACCCGCGGTGGCGCCACCTTCTACGATTTCGCGGGCAACCGGGTGAACCGCGATGTCAGCGTGATCCGGCTGGATCAGACGCGCGTCGACAAGGGCGGCCACCGGCATTTCATGGCCAAGGAAATCGCCGAGCAGCCCTCGGTCCTTGGCGCGGGTCTGGCCTTCCACCTGTCGCCCGACGGCAAGACCATCGCCTTCCCGCCCGAGGTGGATTTCCGCGGCATCGACCGGGTGACCATGGTCGCCTGCGGCACCGGCCATTACGCGACCCAGGTGGCGAAATACTGGTTCGAGCAGATCGCAGGCCTGCCCTGCGACACCGATATCGCCAGCGAATTCCGCTACCGCGAGCCGGTGCTGAGCGACAAGGGCATGGGCATCTTCGTCAGCCAGTCGGGCGAGACGGCCGACACGCTGGCCGCGCTGCGCTATGTCGACGGCAAGCTGAGCCGCACGGTCGGGGTGGTCAACGTCTCGACCTCGTCCATCGCGCGGGAATCGGACGTGGCGCTGCCGATCCTGGCCGGGCCGGAGATCAGCGTGGCCTCGACCAAGGGCTTCACCGCGCAGCTGCTGGTCCTGCTGCTGCTGGCGCTGAAGGCCGCGCATGACCGCGGGCGGCTCGACGATGCAGGGCTGGCCGAGAAACTGGCCGAACTGCGCATGCTGCCGGGGATCCTGGCCCAGGCGCTGGACCGCGAATCCGAGATCGAGGCGTTGGCGCACAAGATCTCCAGTGCCAAGGACGTGCTGTTCCTGGGCCGCGGCGTGATGTACCCGCTGGCGCTGGAAGCGGCGCTGAAGCTCAAGGAGCTGAGCTACATCCATGCCGAGGGCTATGCCTCGGGCGAGCTGAAGCACGGCCCCATCGCGCTGATCGACGAGGTGATGCCGGTGGTCGTGCTGGCGCCCCGCGACGCGCTCTATGACAAGACCGTCTCGAACATGCAGGAAGTCATGGCCCGGTTGGGCAAGGTCATCCTGATCTCGGACCGCAAGGGTCTGGACGAGGCGGGCAAGGTCTGGGGCACGCTCGCCATGCCGAACGTGCCGAGCCTGCTGGCGCCCATCGTCTATGCGGTTCCGGCGCAGATGCTGGCCTATCACACGGCGCTGGCCCGCGGCACGGATGTCGATCAGCCGCGCAACCTGGCGAAATCCGTCACGGTGGAGTGAGATGGCCAAGCGCTTCGCGGCTTTCGAGGAGGACCATCTGCGACTCATCGCCGAGCAGCAGATGTTCTTCGTCGCCACCGCGGCGCCCACCGGCCGGGTGAACCTGTCACCCAATGGCATGGACAGCCTCAGGGTGACGGGGCCGAACCGCGTGGTCTGGCTGAATGTGACAGGCTCGGGGAACGAGACGGCGGGTCATCTGCGCCTCGATCCCCGGATGACGCTGATGTGGTGCTCCTTCACCACGCGGCCGGTGATCCTGCGGGCTTATGGCGCGGCCCGAACCGTGCATCCGCGTGACGCGGAATGGGCCGGGCTCAATGGGCTGTTCCCGCCGGTCCCGGGGGCGCGGCAGATCTACGTCCTCGATGTGGATCTGGTGCAGACCTCCTGCGGCTATGCCGTGCCCTTCTATGACCATGTGGCCGAGCGCGACACCCTGCGCCGCTGGGCCGAGCCGCGGGACGGAGCGGCGATGCAGGCCTATTGGGCCGAAAAGAACGGGTTGACGCTCGACGGTTTCCCCACCGGCACACCCGAGTGATCCGGCCGGGCGGGGCGCGCGTATCCCCTGGGTAACGCCCGGAGGCCCGCCATGCTCACCCGCCGCCTGTTCCTGATCGCAGCACCACTCCTCGCCGCGGGCTGCGCCACCCGCCCAGACGCGCCCGAGACCGCCGGTCCCCTGACGCTGCGCGACGTGTTCCTGGGCGAGGTCCGGGGCCGAGGCCTGTTCCGTGTCGACCTGACCGGCGCTGAGCGGCGCTTCACCGCCCGGCTGCACGGCCGGATGCAGGGCGAGCAGCTGATCGTGGCCGAGGATTTCACCTATGACGACGGCCAGACCGGCCGCCTGACCTGGGTGTTCGATCCCCTCGGCCTCGGCCGCTGGAGCGGTCGGCGCGAGGATACGGTCGGGCTGGCCGAGGTGGTGGAGGAAGGCGAGACGATCCGCCTCGACTACACCGCCGATTTCGAATCGCTCGAGGGCGTGACGCGGCTTGCCTTCTCGGACGTGATCTATCGCGCGCCGGGGGGATTGGTTATCAACGAAGCCATCGTGCGGCGCTGGGGGATCCCCGTGGGCCGCGTCCGCTTCGAAATGACCCGAGCATGATTGACCCAAAGACCGCGCTAGACCGCCTGCACGCCCAAGCCGATCCCGTCCGCGCCGCCGAGATGCGCGCCTATCACAAGGTGGACCGGATCTATCTGGGCCTGTCCAACCCGCAGATCGACGCGCTGGTCGCCGAATGGCGCGCGGATTGCAGCGTCGAGGAGCGCGTGGCGCTGTCGGGTGCGCTCTGGGCCAGCGGCATCCACGAGGCGATGATCGCCGCGGCCAAGCTCTTGACCCAGGCGCGGCTCCGGCCGGATGACGCGGCCTGGGCCCTGATCGCCGGCTGGGCCGAGGGGTTCGACGGCTGGGCGGTGGCCGATACCGCCGCCGCCGCAGGCAGCCGCCGCCTCGCCGCCGATCCCGCGCGGCTCGACCAGGTCGAGGGCTGGACGCAGCACCCTAACATGTTCACCCGCCGCGCGGCGCTGGTCATGACCCTGCCCTGGGCGCGGCTCAATAACCCGAAAGCGGCCGATCTGGCGGTGCGCGAACGCGTGCTGGGCTGGGCCGCGGGTTATGCCGAGGACCGCGACTGGTTCATCCAGAAGGCGGTCGCCTGGTGGCTGCGGGATCTGTCGAAACACGACGCCGACCGGACCCGCGCCTGGATCGCCGAGCATGGCGACCGGTTGAA
>NZ_JAUCCQ010000063.1:0-20312 GCF_034676075.1 Pararhodobacter sp.
GGCTCAGGGTTTGCGGGCGACGAAGTCGATGAGGGCGGAGCGCCCGGAATGGCCGCGGCCCTCCTGCACGTCGCGCTCATAGGTCGCCAGACGCTCAATCCGCCAGCCGGGGAAGGCGGCGCGCAGGATCTCGGGCGTCCACATCTGCGCCGGGTCGGGCGGCCCGCCGGTGCCCAGCGCCACCTGCTCGGGCGTGTAGCCGTGCAGGACCAGCCGCCCGCCGGGCTTCAGCGTGCGGGCGAGATCGGCGAACTGACCCGGGCGCAGCTTGGGCGGCATGAACTGGATGAAGATGCCCATGACCAGATCATAGGGCCGTTCCCATTCCCAGGCCTTCCAGTCGCTGACCCGCGCGTCCAGCGCCACGCCCCGACCCGCCGCCAGCGCCCGGGCGCGCGAGACCGCCGTCGGGGACAGATCGAAGCTGGTCACATGCATCCCGGCCGCGGCCAGATGCACGCCGTTGCGCCCCTCGCCATCCGAGACGGCAAGCGCGGTTGCCCCCGGGATTAACGCCCAGGGATTTTCGACCAGAAAGCGCGCGGGCGCGGTGCCGAAGAGGTATTCGTCGCTGCCGCGATAGCGGTCTTCCCACATGGTCAAGGTTTCCCCTTGGGATTGAAATTCATTGACAGAATCGCCTTCGTGACGGACCTTTTTCGGCATTCATGGTCAAGTATCGAGGGAGCGCAGTCCATGTTCAAGGCCACCACCATCATTCTCGCTGTCGGATTGTCCGTGGCGGCGGGCGCTGCGGGCGCCTGGGAGCGGATCCAGACCGAAGCGCAGTATCGCGAGCGGGTCGCCGGTCGCCAGATCACCCTGGAAAACGGCCATGTGACCTTTGCCGCCGATGGCAGCGCCTCGGGCCAATGGAACGGGACGCCGATGGTCGGCAGCTGGACCTGGAGCGACGGGTTCCATTGCCGGACGCTGCGCATCGGCAACAATGATCTGGGCACGGATTGCCAGCTTATCGAGTTGCAGGGCAACGAGCTGCGGGCGACCGCCCAGCGCGGGCAGGGTCGGGCCACGACCGCCCGCCTGAACTGATCACCAGAAGTTCTGCGGGTCGATATCGACGGCGAGCCGCGTGTCGCCGGGCGGTTTCAGACCCGCCAGCCAGGCCCGGATCGCGCCCTGCAAGGGCGCGCCCTTGGCCGCCTTGATCAACAGCCGCACGCGGTGGCGCCCGCGCACCCGGGCCACGGGGGCGGGCGCCGGTCCGAAGAGCTGGGCGCCGATGGCGTGGAGGGGCCCCGCGTGCTGGGCCAGCAGGTTGCCGGTCTCGAAGGCCTGCTCGACCGAGGTCGAGGAGATGATGATCCCCGCCAGCCGCCCATAGGGCGGCATGCCCAGCGCCTGCCGCTCGGCGGCTTCCGCACGCCAGAAGCCCTCGTCATCGCCGCTGAGAATCGCCTGAATCACCGGATGGTCGGGCTGGTGGGTCTGCAACAGCGCGAGCCCCGGCTTCTCGTGCCGCCCGGCCCGGCCCGCGACCTGCCGGATCAGCTGGAAGGTCCGCTCGGCCGCGCGCAGGTCACCGCCATGCAGGCCCAAATCGGCGTCGATCACGCCGACCAGCGTCAGCAGCGGGAAGTTATGCCCCTTGGCCACCAGCTGCGTGCCGATGACGATATCGGCGCCGCCTCCGGCAATGGCCGCGATCTGCTCCTTCAGCGCCCGGGCCGAGCCGAAAAGGTCCGAGGACAGCACCGCCACCCGGGCCTCCGGCCAGGTGGCGCGGACTTCCTCTTCCAGCCGCTCGACCCCCGGGCCGATCGGATGCATCGAGCCCTCGGTCTTGCAGGCCGGACAGGCGGTCGGGATGGGCGCCGTCGCCCCGCATTGGTGGCACATCAGGCGGTTGAGGAACCGATGCTCGACCATCCGCGCGTCGCAATGGTCGCAGGCGATCTGATGGCCGCAGGCGCGGCAGGTGGTGACGGGCGCATAGCCGCGGCGATTGAGGAACAAGAGCGATTGCTCGCCCGAGCCGACGCGCTGGTCCACCGCCTCCTTCAGCGCCGGGCTGATCCAGCGGCCGTGGGGCAGCTTCTGGCCGCGCAGGTCCAGCGCCCGCATCTCGGGCAGTTCCGCCACCCCGAAGCGGGCGTGCAGGTCCAGCCGCTCGTACTTGCCGCTTTCGGCATTGGCCCAGCTTTCCAAAGACGGCGTGGCCGAGGCCAGCACCACCTGAGCCGAGGACAGCGAGGCGCGCAGCACCGCCATGTCGCGGGCGTTGTAGTGGACGCCCTCGTCCTGCTTGTAGGAGCTATCATGCTCCTCATCGACGACGATCAGGCCGAGGTCGCGGTAGGGCAGGAACAGGGCCGAGCGCGCGCCGACCACCATCTGCACCCCGCCCTCGCCAACCATGCGCCAGAGCCGGCGGCGCTCGGTCGTGGTGGCGCCGGAATGCCATTCGCCGGGACGATGACCGAATCGCGCCTCGACCCGTTCGAGGAAGCCTTCGGTCAGGCCGATTTCGGGCAGCAGGACCAGCGCCTGACGGCCCTTGCGCAGGCATTCGGCCACCGCTTCCAGATAGACTTCGGTCTTGCCCGAGCCGGTGACGCCCTTCAGCAGCGTCACCCCGAAGGCATCGGCCCGCGACCGCAGCACCGCAGCCGCAGCCGCCTGATCCTCGCTCAGCTCCTTGCCCGCACGTTCGGGGTCGAGGCGGGGATAAGGCTGGTCCTTCGGCGCCTCCATCTCGATCAGCGCACCCTGCGCCGCCATCGTGTGCACCACCGATCCGGTGACACCTGCCGCGCGCGTGATCTCGCCCACCGTCAGCGCCGCGCCGCCATAGGTTTCGAACACATCGAGGATGCGCTTGCGGGCATCGGTCATCCGCGCGGGCGGCTCGCCCGGGGCATAGACGCGGATCGTTGCCGGTCCCTGGAAAAGCCCCGGCGCCCGGGTGGCAAGGAACAGCATCAGGGACAGCGGCGTCAGCGTGTACTCGGCGGCTTTCACCAGAAACTGACGCAGTTCGTCCCGCATCGGCGGCACGTCCAGCACACGGTTGACCGCGCGCAGCTTGGTCACCGGCAACCCGCCCTCGGCAGGGCCCCAGACGCAGCCCAGAACCAGCCGCGGCCCCAGCGGCACCTCGACGAAATCGCCCAGCTGCGCCCCGCCTTCCGGCGCCTTGTAATCCAGCAGCCGGTCCAGCGGCTGCGTGGTCAGCACGGCCAGCGGCTGGCCGGGCTCGAACCGGGGAGCGATGCCTGTTTGCGCAACCAGGGGCACGGGCGAAAGACCTTTCGGGCGGGGTTGCGATAGGGTATGACGCGACCGAACCCCCTTCGCAACCGCAAGACGTCTGCCGCCAGGCGTCGACAGAGCACCGAGAGAGCCATGAAATTCTTCGTCGATACCGCCGATGTGGCCGCGATCCGCGACCTTCACGCCCTGGGCATGGTCGATGGCGTGACCACGAATCCGTCGCTGATCCTGAAATCGGGCCGCGACATCATCGAGGTCACCAAGGAAATCTGCTCGTTCGTCGAAGGCCCCGTCTCGGCCGAGGTCGTGGCGCTGGAGGCCGACGCGATGATCGCCGAGGGCAAGAAACTGGCCGAGATCGCGCCGAATATCGCCATCAAGCTGCCGCTGACCTGGGACGGGCTCAAGGCCTGCAAATACTTCTCGGACGCGGGCCTGATGGTCAACGTGACGCTCTGCTTCTCGGCCAACCAAGCGCTCTTGGCGGCCAAGGCGGGCGCGACCTTCATCTCGCCCTTCATCGGCCGGCTCGATGACATCAACCTCGACGGCATGGACCTGATCGGCGACATCCGGCAGATCTATGACAATTACGGCTTCGCGACCGAGATCCTCGCCGCCTCGATCCGCACGGTGAATCATGTGACGCAGGCCGCCCTCGTCGGCGCCGATGTGATGACCGCGCCGCCGGAAGTGATCCGCAAGCTGGCCTCGCATCCGCTGACCGATGCAGGTCTGGCACAGTTCATGAAGGACTGGGAAAAAACCGGGCAGAAAATCGTCTGATCCGGTATAGGATCGGCCGAAGGACACAAGATCGGGGACGACATGGCTGCCACCGGACCGGCACAGGACAGCAGACCGCAGGACGAATGGCGCGCGCGCGTGCTGGCCGACCCCGGGCTGGTGCTGGATGATCCCGAGGTCATGCGCGCCCTCGTTCTGACCTCGGAACGGGCGATGGGCGGCAATGTCGTCGATCTGCGCGGCATGGCGATGGAGCGGCTGGAATCGCGGCTCGAACGGCTGGAGGATACCCACCGCGCCGTCATCGCCGCCGCCTATGAGAACCTCGCCTCGACCAACCAGATCCACCGGGCGCTGTTGAAACTGCTCGATGCCGACAAGTTCGAGACCTTCGTCATGGACCTCGGCGGCTCGGTCGCCGAGATCCTCGGGGTCGAGGCCGTGCGGCTGGTGCTGGAAAGCGCCGAGCCGGGCGCGAGCCTGGGCAAGCTCGACACCATCCTGCGGGTGAAAAAGCCGGGCTTTACCGAACATTACATGAGCGGCGGACGCCCGGCCCCGGCCCGGCCCATCGTCCTGCGGCAAGGCGTCCCGCCGTCCTCCGGCCCTTATGGCGAGGTGGCGGCGGACCTCAGGTCCGAGGCGCTGATGCGGCTCGATCTGGGCAAGGGGCGGCTGCCCGGGATGCTGGCCATGGGGTCCGAAGACCCGCACCGTTTCAAGCCGGGGCAAGGCACCGATCTTCTGGCCTTCTTCACCGGCACGTTCGAGCGCGTGCTCCGGCGCTGGCTGTCGTGACCCTGGCGATCAGCCCGGCCCTGCGCGACGCGCTGGCGGGCTGGCTCACCCATCTTGCCGCGCTGAGCGACGCCTCCCCCCACACCGTTGAGGCGTATCGCGCCGATGTCACCGGTTTCCTCGATTTCCTCGCCCGCCACCACGGCGGCGCCGCCGGTATGGCGCAACTGCGCGCGGTCGAGACGGCCGATCTGCGCGCCTGGATGGCCCAGGCCCGCGCCCGCGGCCTCGGCGCCCGCTCGCTGGCCCGGGCGCTGTCGGCGGTCAAGAGCTTCGCGCGCTGGCTGTCCGACCGCGAGGACGATTTCGACGCCACCGCCATCCTCTCGGCCCGCGCGCCGCGGCATCAGAAACCCCTGCCCCGCCCGCTGGACGAAGACGCCGCCCGCGCCGTTACCCAGCAGATCAGCGACGACAAGGCCGAGGCCTGGATCCGCGCCCGCGACACCGCCGTGGTGACGCTGCTCTATGGCTCGGGCCTGCGGATATCCGAGGCGCTGGGCCTGACCGGGCGCGACGCGGCACTGATCGAAAGCCCGGGCGCCAGCCTCAGGATCCTCGGCAAGGGCGGCAAGGAGCGGCTGGTGCCGGTGATCCCCGCCGCCGCCGCCGCCGTCGCCGCCTATCTCAGGCTCAGCCCCTATCCGCTGGACCCTGACGGCCCGCTCTTTCGCGGCCAGCGCGGCGGCCCCCTGAACCCCCGGCTCATTGCCCGGGCGATGGAGGGGGTGCGCCTGCGCCTCGGCCTGCCCGCGACGGCCACGCCCCATGCGCTCAGGCATTCCTTCGCCACCCATCTCCTGAGCGCGGGCGGCGACCTTCGGGCGATCCAGGAATTGCTGGGCCATGCCAAGCTCTCGACCACGCAGGTCTATACCGCGGTCGACAGCGCCCGGCTGATGGAAAGCTATCGCGCCGCGCATCCCCGGGCGCAGGGCGGCTAGCCGCCGCGTGGCGCCCGCGCGCCAAACGCGCTATGGGGGGCGCGACTCGCCCCTTCAGCCAACGGATCCCGCCATGAGCAAACGCCTCGTTCTCTCCAGCGACCATGCCGCCATCGCGCTGCGCCAGGCCATCGCGTCCCACGCCGCGACGCTGGGCTGGGAGGTGGTCGACATCGGCCCGACCACGCCCGAGAGCACCCATTACCCGGTGCACGGCAAGGCCGCGGCCGAGCGCGTCACCTCGGGCGATTGCGATCTGGGCATCATCCTCTGCGGCACCGGGCAGGGCATCATGATGGCCGCCAACAAGGTGCCCGGCATCCGCTGCGGCGTCTGCTCGGACACGTTCTCGGCCCGAATGATCCGCCAGCACAACGACGCCAACATGCTGTCGATCGGTGCCCGCGTGGTGGGCGAGGGTCTGGCGCTGGAGATCGCCGAGGCCTTCCTCACCGCCGAGTTCGAAGGCGGCCGCCACGCCACCCGGGTGGCGATGATCGAGGGCTGATCCCTACCCGACCCCGATTGCAAGCGGCGCCCCTCCCGGGCGCCGTTTTTCTTTGAACCGTTCCGCCCCCCCGCACGACCCACGGGCAGGAAACACCGGAGACTGCCATGACCCGCCGCTTCACCCTCTTCTCGCCCAAACCGAAACTCCACGCCCCGCGCCCCGCCCTTCCCGTGACGCCCCGCTGAAAGACGACCATGCCTGACCGGACCCTCGCCCTGCGCCTCTCGGCCGCTTTCGCCCTGCAGGTGCTGATCGGTCTGGGCGGACAGGCCGCGCCGCTGCCCCGCCTGGCCCTGCCTCTCGCCGAGCGCAGCACGCCGGCCCCCCAGCTGACCCCGGCGCTCGCTTCGGTTGCCTGAAGCACGCCGGCCACAGGCATGCCCCCGGTCCCCCCAGGCCGGGGGCATCGCATTTCGCGAAGCGCCGACCGCTCAGGTCCTTGCGCCAAGCGCCCAAAACCGGCAGACAAGGGCATGATCGAGACCTTCCGCGCCTATTTCGTCCATATGTTCACCGCCACCGGGGCCGTTTTCGCCATGCTGGCGATGCTGGCCGCGGTCGAGTCCGAATGGGCGCTGATGTTCCTGTGGCTGGTCGTGGCGCTGATCGTCGACGGGATCGACGGGCCGATGGCGCGCAAATACGACGTGAAGACCAAGGCGCCGATCATCGACGGGATCCTCCTGGACCTGATCATCGACTATCTGACCTATGTCTTCATCCCGGCCTTTGCCCTCTTCAACTCGGGGCTGCTGCCCGGCTGGACCGGCTGGACGGCGATCATCGTCATCACCTTCGCCTCGGTCCTCTATTTCGCCGACACGCGGATGAAGACGGCGGATTACTCGTTTTCCGGCTTTCCGTCCTGCTGGAACATGGTGGCGCTGGTGGTCTTCGCCACCCGGCCGGATTTCTGGGTCATCCTCGGCGTGGTCGTGATCCTGTCGGTGACGATGTTCCTGCGCGTGAAATTCGTCCATCCGGTCCGCACCCAGCGCTGGCGCTACCTCACCCTGCCGATGGCGCTGGGCTGGGTCGCCTTCGCCACCGCCGCCGCCTGGACCGATTTCACCCAGCCGCCGCTGGTGACGCTGGGGCTGATCGTGACCAGCGTCTACCTGATGTGCGCGGGCTTCGTGCAGCAGCTCCTCTACCGCGAGACGCTCTAGATTAGCAGCCCCCCGGCCCGTTCGTGCCGCAGCAGCCAGACCTTTGTCTCGACCCCGCCCGGGGCCGAGAAGCCGCCAAGACCGTTGGTCCCCAGAACCCGGTGACAGGGCACGATCAGCGGAATCGGGTTGCGGCCGCACAGCTGGCCCATGGCCTGGGCGCTGACGCCAAGCTCGCGGGCGATGGCGCCATAGGTCCGGGTCTCGCCGCGGGGAATGGCCGACATCGCGGCACAGGCCGCCTGCTGGGCGGCGCTGCCGTCGATCCTGATCGGCAGGTCGAAATCCGCATCGTCCGACGCGAAATAGGCCGCCACCTGACGGGCGGCTTCCAGCAGAAGCGGCGTCTCGTCCCGCCCCCGCTCCCCGCCCCAGCGCGCAGAGATCAGGGCGCCGTCGCGCTCGATGAGCGTGAAGGCGCCGGTCGGGGTGTCGAGGGTGAGGGCGGGCATGGCGGCAGCATGGCATATCGCCCGCCCGCCGCCCAGCCCCGGGGCCGTAGGATGGGCAATATTGCCCATCCTACCAGGTCTCAGCCCAGCGCCGCGTCGCAGCGCGCGCAGGTGCCCGGGTGCTTGTGGCTGCCGACATCGGGCAGGATCTTCCAGCAGCGCTGGCATTTTTCGCCCTCGGCATGCTGGAACACCACGCCGACGCCCGGCACGTCCTCGGCGGTAAAGGCGCCCTTCGGCGCCTCGCCGGTCGTCAGGCTCAGCGAGGAAGTGATGCAGAGCGTGGCGAAAGTGTCGGGGTTCGTCACGATCTGCGCCAGTTCCGGCGACAGATAGACCTTGGGCGAGGCCTCGAGCGAGGCGCCGATGGTCTTGTTGCGCCGCTCCACTTCCAGCGCCCCGGTCACCACGCGACGCACCGCCCGGACCTTGGCCGACCGCACCGCCAGCTCGGCATCGAGCCAGCTGTCAGGCGTGACCGGGAAGTCCTGCAGATGCACGCTCTCGCCCTCGCCCGGGAAGCGCGACAGCCAGACGTCCTCCATGGTGAAGGGCAGGATCGGCGCCAGCCAGGTTGTCAGCCGGTGGAACAGCGCGTCCATCACCGTGAGACAAGCCTGCCGCACCGCCGAGTCCTTCGGATCGCAGTAGAGCGCATCCTTGCGCACGTCGAAATAGAAGGCCGAGAGGTCGGTGGTCGCGAAGGTGAACAGCGCCTGGAACACGCCCTGGAAGTCGAAGGCGGCATAGGACTTCTTCACCAGCGCGTCGAGCTCGGCCAGACGGTGCAGCATCAGCTGCTCCAGCTCGGGCATAGCCTCGCGCGCCACCGCCTGCGCCGGGTCGAAATCGCCCAGTGCCCCCAGCATGAAACGCAGCGTGTTGCGCAGCCGGCGGTAGCTGTCGGCGGTGCCTTTCAGGATCTCGGGCCCGATCCGCTGGTCCTGGGTGTAATCCGCCAGCGCCACCCAGAGCCGCAGGATATCGGCGCCGTATTGGTCGATGACTTCCTGCGGGACGATGGTGTTGCCGATGGACTTGGACATCTTCATGCCCTTCTCGTCCAGCGTGAAACCATGGGTCACCACGTTGCGATAGGGCGCGCGGCCCTTGGTGCCGCAGCCCTGCAGCATCGAGGAATGGAACCAGCCGCGGTGCTGGTCGGTCCCTTCCATATAGACATCGGCGATGCCGTCCGGCACGCCGTCCGCCCGGTCGCGCAGCACGAAGGCATGGGTCGAGCCCGAGTCGAACCAGACGTCCAGAATGTCAAAAACTTGGCTATAGGCTTCCGGATCGTGCAGGTCTTTCAGCACCTTTTCCTTGAAGCCTGGCACATACCATGCATCGGCGCCTTCGGCCTCGAATGCCAGACGAATACGGGTGTTGACCCGCGGATCCTTCAGCAGGAAGTCGGCATCGTCCGGTTTCGCGCCCTTCTTGACGAAGCAGGTCAGCGGCACGCCCCAGGCGCGTTGACGGCTCAGCACCCAGTCGGGCCGCGTCTCCATCATCGAATGCAGGCGGTTGCGGCCAGAGACGGGGGTGAACTTGACCAGATCCTCGATCGACTTCAGCGCCCGCTGGCGGATCGTGTCGCCATACTGGCCCATGCCGTCGTCGAGCGTCTTGTCGATGGCGGCGAACCATTGCGGCGTGTTGCGGTAGATCACCGGCGCCTTCGAGCGCCAGGAATGCGGGTAGGAATGCTTCAGCTTGCCCTTGGCCAGCAGCGCGCCAGACCAGGCGAGTTGCTTGATGACGCTGACATTGGCCGGGCCTTCCTTGCCGTCCGGGGTGATGATGTGCTGACCGGCGAAGAGCGGCAGATCGGCGCGGTAGCTGCCGTCCGGCTCGACGTTGTAGGTCATCTTGAGGCCATGCTTCAGGCCCAGCACATAATCGTCGTCCCCGTGCGAGGGCGCGGTATGCACGAAGCCCGTGCCCGCGTCATCGGTCACATGGTCGCCCGGCAGCATGGGCACGTCGTAATCCCATTCGCCATTGCCCTCGGCCACGCCGCGGAACGGATGCGCCAGCACCAGGCCCGAGAGTTCCTCGGCCGAGACGCTGCGCACCTTCTCGAAGCCCGTCACCTTGGCCGCGGCCATCACCGCCGAGACCAGCGCCTCGGCCAGCACCACGGTCTCGCCTTCGGCCACCGTCGCCTTCTCGTCGACTGAGAGCACCCGGAAGATCGCGTAATCGATCCCCGGGTTATAGGCCACGGCGCGGTTCTGCGGCAGGGTCCAGGGCGTCGTGGTCCAGATCACCACCGAGGCCCCGTCCAGCACCGCATTCACCGGCTTGAACCGCACCCAGACCTGATGGCTGGTGTGATCGTGATACTCGACCTCGGCCTCGGCCAGCGCGGTCTTTTCGACCGGCGACCACATCACCGGCTTCGAGCCCTGATAGAGCGCGCCGTTCATCAGGAACTTCATGAATTCCTCGGCGATCACCGCCTCGGCATGGAAGTCCATCGTCAGGTAGGGGTCGTCCCAGGTGCCGGTCACGCCCAGCCGCTTGAATTCCTCGCGCTGAACCTCGACCCAGCCCTCGGCGAACTTGCGGCATTCCTGGCGGAAGGCGACGATATCCACGTCGTCCTTGTTCAGCCCCTTGGCGCGGTATTGCTCCTCGATCTTCCATTCGATCGGCAGGCCGTGGCAATCCCAGCCCGGCACATAGCGGCTGTCGAAGCCCATCATCTGGTGCGAACGCACGATGATGTCCTTGATCGTCTTGTTCAGCGCGTGGCCGATGTGCAGATGCCCGTTCGCATAGGGAGGGCCGTCATGCAGGATGAAGGGCTTGCGGCCGGGCTTCTCGCGCAGGCGCTCGTAAACGCCGATCCGCTCCCAGCGCGCCAGCCATTCGGGCTCGCGGGCGGGAAGGCCCGCGCGCATCGGGAAATCGGTCTCGGGAAGGAACAGGGTGTCCTTGTAGTCGGGGGTATCGGCACACATCGCGTGGGCTCCGGTCATCTGGATCGTCTGGGGGAATAGCAAAGGTCGGCGCAGGTCGCCATACGCCTTGTCCCGGCAACTCTGGACTCAGAGCGCCGGGCCGCTAATTCGACGAAGGATGCCGCAAGCGACGTACATGTCGCGGCGTATAGGCCGCCGCGACTGCCGGGTAAAGAGGCCGCAACCGACCGATCCGCTGCCCGGAGGCACCGCGCGCAGGGATTTTGCTTCACCCGTGTAAAAAACGCTTGCATTTGCGATGGAAGGCGCAATTGTTACCATATGAAAACAGATTCTGCACGTGCACAGATCCCGCTTCCCGAGGGCATCCCCTCGGGCAAGGAATACTATGAACGCTCGCTGACGGTAGCGCTGCTCAGGGCGCGCGAATCGACCATGCGACGGTTCAAGAAATACGCCGATCAGGCCGATTTGTCGCTGCCGCAATGGCGGGTGCTGAGGGCGCTGGCCGATGGCGATGCGCTGGACGCGGGCACGCTCTGCCAGCGCTGCGTGATCCTGCCGCCCTCGCTGACCCGGATCCTGCGGGCGCTGTCCGAACGCGGGCTGATCCGCCCGGTCGAATGCGACGACGCACGGCGCCACATGGTGACGCTGACGGCCGAAGGGCAGGCGCTGTTCGACCGGCTGGTGGGCGCCTCGGAATCCTCGCGGCGCGAGATCGACGAGGCCTTCGGCGAAGAGAAGATGGCGCTCCTCCTCGATATGCTGAACGAACTCAGGATCGTGACCGAGGCCCTGCCCGACAACGAATAGGCCCTCAGGCCCGCCCGGCGACCGTCGACAGGCTCAGGGGATCGACCCCCATGGACCGCAGCGCACCATTCCACTGATGCTCGCCCGGCGTGGCGGCAAAGACCAGATCCTCGGGCGCGGCCGCGGTCAGCCAGGCGTTCTGGGCGATCTCGGCCTCCAGCTGCCCCGGTCCCCACCCGGCATAGCCCAGCGCCAGCAGCCAGCGCGTGGGCGCCTCGCCCCGGGCGATGGCGCGCAGGATCTCGGTCGAGGCGCTGAGCATCAGCCCGCCCGGCAGCGGCGTGGCCGAGGCGTCCTCGGTGCTGCCCGCGGTGTGCAGGACGAAGCCGCGCTGCGTCTCGACCGGGCCGCCCGACAGGACCGGGCTTTCCGCATGCGGTCCGTGCTCGTCGATGCCGATCTGGTCCAGCACATCGCCCAGCGTCAGATGCGGCAGCGGCCGGTTCAGCACCAGGCCGAAAGCCCCCTCGCTGCCATAGGCGCACAGATAGATGACCGAATGCGTGAACCGCCGGTCCCCCATCGAGGGGGTCGAGATCAGCAGTTTTCCGGTCAGGTCGAAGGTCATGGTCATTCTGTCTGGGCCAGCACCCCCTCAATGTGGCCCGCCCCGACCCAAAAGCCAAGGCGGGGCCCCCGCCCCTCTCGCCGATTTGTGACTTTTCGCCTCGGGCGCATCTGCTAAGCACGGGTCATGACCGTCATGTACCGCACCCGCCGCGCCGCCCTTGGGACGGCGTTGTCCGCCCTCGCCCTCAGCCTTGCCCCGTCCGGCTCCGCCTCGGCCCAGGGCCGGATCGACAATCCCGTGGTCGAGGCCGAGATCCTGCCGGGCTGGACGACGCAGAACGGCACCCGCATGGCGGCGCTGCGGCTGATCCTGACGCCGGGCTGGCACACCTATTGGCGCATCCCGGGCGAGGCGGGGATCGCGCCGCGGCTCGACTGGGGGCAATCGCAGAACGTGGCCTCGGTGGTGCCGATCTGGCCGCGACCGGAGATCATCGACCAGAACGGCTATCGCAGCTATGGCTACGAGGACGAGCTGATCCTGCCGCTTCAGGTCACGGCCCAGGACCCCGGGCGCCCGATGGCGCTGCTGGGCGCGCTGTCGATCGGCGTCTGCAACGAGACCTGCGTACCGGCCGATGTCGCGGTCCAGGGCGTACTGCGCGGCGCGGGCGAGCGGGACCGGCGGATCTCGGCCGCGCTCGACACCGCCGCCCGGCCCGGCGCCCGGGCGGGGCTGACCCGCACCACCTGTCGGCTTGTGCCCGAGGGACGCGGCGCGGAACTGACGCTGCGCGCCACCCTGCCGCCGCAGGGCAGCGCCGAGGATATCATCCTCGAACTGCCGGGCAGCCCCTACCGGATCACCGAAAGCCGCACCTGGCGCGAGGGCGGCGAGCTGGTCGCGCAGGCGACCCTGCGCCCGCCCCGGCGCAGCGAGGCGGTGGGGATCGACCGGGCGTCCATCGCCTTCACCGTGCTCAGCGAGGAGCGGATGTCCTGGTCGCAGGGCTGCACCGGCGGCTGATCATTCGCCGGGCGGCGTCGGCGCCGCCGGGGCCCGCAGCATCAGCAACCCGCCCAGCCCCCAGAGCAGCACCAGCCCCGCGCCCACCGTCGCCGCGAAGACGGCGAAGCCCGCGACCAGCCCCTCGCCCCCGCCCCAGACCAGCGCCGTCAGCGGCCCCGGCTCGCGGGCAACCAGCGTCCAGCCCATGCTCAGCCCGAAGGCCACCAGCACCAGCGCCGCCGCCGCGAAGGGCAACGCCCTCAGCCCCCGTCCGACCTGGCCCGCGGGCATGCGGAAGGCCCGCCGCAGCGACCGCACCGCCCGGCTCAGGTCATGCCCCGACGCCAGCAGCGCCGGCACGATCAGCAGCACCAGCACCATGCCGAAACCCAGCCCGTAGGACAGTGTCACCACCGTCGGGCGCAGGAATTGCGCGTCGTTCGAGCGTTCGAACAGCAGCGGCCCCAGTCCGAAGACCGTGGTCGCCGTGGTCAGCAGCACCGGCCGCAGCCGGTCCGCCGCCGCATCGGCAATCGAGGGAAAGAGCCCCCGGTCGCGGGCGTATTCATCCACCGTCGAGACCAGCACGATACTGTCGTTGATGATGATCCCGGCCATGCCGATGATCCCCACGACCGAGAACATGCTCAGCGCGATCCCCCAGGCCATGTGGCCATAGATCACGCCGATCAGGCCGAAGGGGATGACCGACATCACCACCAGGGGCCTGAGCCAGCTGGAAAACACCCAGGCCAGCGTCAGGTAGATGGCGATCAGGCACCCGATGGTGCCCAAGAGCGCGTCCGAGAGGAATTCACTCTCCTGCTCGCTCAGGCCCGACAGGCGGAAGGTGATGCCGTAATCCTCGGCCAGCCGCGGCAGGATCTCGGCCTGCATCTGCGCCAGCAGGGCGGCGACCGCGGCCGGGTCCTCTTCGTCCAGAACCCCGCTCACCGTGACCAGCTGCAACCCGTTCTCGCGCTGGATGCTGCTGAAGCCCTGCCGGGTCTCGACATGTACGATGTCGCCCAGGGGCAGGTAGCGCCCGCTGGCCGAGCGCAGCAGCGTGTTCCCCAGGAAATCCGCCGCCCGTTCATGCTCGGGCAGCGTCACCCAGATCTCGGCCGAGCGCACGCCATCGGGGAAACTCGCCGCCTCGATCCCGCTCAGCCGCTGGCGCAACTCGCGCGCCAGGGCTTCCGTGGAAAAGCCCAAAGCCAGCCCCTGCGGGGTCAGTTCCAGCAGCATCTCTTCCTTGTCATAGGCCAGCGAATCCTCCAGCCCGGTGACATTGGCAAATTGCTCAAGCTGCGCCTTCAGCGCCTCGGCGGCGGCTTTCAGCGTCTCGGCATCCTGCCCGATCAGATCCACCGACAGCGAATCCCCGCCGGGGCCCGAGCCGAAACTGCGGAAACTCAGCTCATCCAGCAGCGGGTTCTGGCGGACCTCCTGCTGCAGCATCGCGGTGAAGTCGAACGAGGAATAGGGCCGGTGATCGGCGCCGATCAGGTCGATGGTCAGCGATCCCAGCCGGTCAGGCTCGGCATTATCCGCCGCCGCCAGCGCCCGGCCCGCGTTGCCGCCGACCTCGGCCACGATGGAGGCCATCGGCCATTCGCCATGCTCGGCCTCCAGCCGCGCCGACAGATCGTTCGCCGCGCGCTGCAATTCCTGCATCATCGCCATCGTGTCGTCGCGCGTCGCGCCTTGCGCCATGACGAAATTCGCGCTCAGCGTCCCCTGTTCGGGCGAGGCGAAGAAGCGCCATTGCACCTGCCCGCTGATCACCATCGAGGCCGACCAGGCCAGCAGCACCATGAGCCCCGCCAGCACCACATAGCGCGCGCGGATCACCAGCATCATGAAAGGCCGGAACAGCCGCGCCCGGAACCAGTCGAAGCCGCGATTCACCTGCCGCGAGGGCCAGTCGTACCAATGGTCCTTGGCCGATCCCGCCAGCGCATGGGCCATGTGGTTGGGCAGGATCAGGAAGCACTCGACCACCGAGGCGATCAGCACCGCGATCACCGTCCAGGGAATGTCGGCGATCATCGAGCCGAAGCGCCCGCCGATCACCGTCAGCCCGCCAAAGGCGATGATCGTGGTCATCGACGCCGCCAGCACCGGCATGCCCATGCGCGTGGCCGCGTTCTCGGCCGCCTCGAACGGCCCTTCCTTCAAGGCCCGGTGCCGCCAGTCGGCGTGTTCGCCGACGACGATGGCATCGTCCACCACGATCCCCAGCGTGATGATCAGCGCGAAAAGCGAGATCATGTTGAGGCTCATGCCCGCGACATACATCACCGCCACGGCCGAGAGCATGCTGACCGGGATCCCCATCGCCACCCAAAGCGCGGTGCGGGCGTTGAGGAACAGAAACAGCAGCACCAGCACCAGCGCCAGCCCCTGCGCGCCGTTCTTCACCAGCAGGTTCAGCCGCGCCGAAATCTCCTGCGCGCGGGCGTTGGCCAGCTGGATGTCGACGCCCTCGGGCAAGGACAGCACCATCTCGTCCGCGACGCGCTGCACGCTGTTCTGGATGCCGATGGCGTCGCCCGTGGCCGAGCGGTTCACCCGCACGACGATGGCCTGGCTGGGCCCCACGTAATAGGCGCGGTCGCGGTCGATGCTGCGGGCGGTGACGCTGGCCACGTCGCCCACCGTCAGCGTGCTGCCATCCGCGGCCGAGCGCAGGACGATGGCGCCGATCTCCTCGGGCGTGCGGCGGGCCTGCCCCGTGCGGACCCGCTGCGACCCGCCCGCGATCTCGCCCGAAGGGTCGGCCGCGACCGAATTGCCGATGGCGGTGGCGATCTCGGCCAGCGTCACGTCGTATTGCACGAGCCGCATCGCCGGCACCTCGACCGAGACCTCGGGCGTGGCGATGCCCTGGATCGAGGCCCGCGTGATCCCGGCGGCAAAGAGCCGTGCCACGAATTCATCGGTGAACCGCGCCAGTTGTTCGACCGCGACCGGGCCCGAGACGATGACATTCGTCACCCGGTCGCTCCAGGCCGAGCGGCTGACGCGCGCGTCCTCGGCATCGGCGGGCAACGTCGAAATGCCGTCGATCGCGTCCTGCACATCCTGCGCCGCGCGCTCGATATCGGTGCCCGGCTCGAATTCCAGGGTGATCTGCGCCCGGCCTTCGCTCGCCCGCGATGAGGTCGAGGTCACGCCCTCGACCGCCATCAGCACGGGCTCGACGATCTGCACGATGGCGGCGTCCACATCCGCCGATCCCGCGCCGGGCCATGGCACGGTGACGGAGACGCTGTCAACCACGATATCGGGGAAGAATTGCGCATGCATCCGCGGCACGGCGACCAGCCCCGCCGCCAGCATCAGCACCAGAAGCAGGTTCGCCGCCGTGCGGTGGCGAGTGAAATAGCGGAATAGGCCCAGCGAGGTGGCGGCGATCATCCGTTCCTTCGCCATGCCTCAGCCCCCCTGCCGCCCGCCGCCCTGCTCCAGCCGTTCGATCAGCTGGGCGGGGACCGTCTCCTGCTCCAGCTGCGCCAGAATGCGGGTGCGGACCTGTTCGGGCATGCGGGTGTTCTGCTCGACCCGGGCGATCAGCGCCGCGCGGCGGTCGGCGTCCAGCGCGACCAATTCGGGCGCGGCGGGGATCCGGGCTGTCCCTTCGTCCCGCTGCGGGCGCACCCGGATGCCCGCGCCCAGCAGCGGGCTGCGGGCGGCGACGATCTCGCGCCCGGCCAGACCGCCCACCTGCACCAGCACCTGATCGCCCTGCCGCCGCACCACCTCGACCGTCGCCGCCTCCAGCCGGTCGTCGGCGGCCAGCACCAGCACACCGCCATCCGCCCCCACCGCCGCGGCGGGGATCATGGCGACGCCCGGCAGCTCCGGCTCTGTGACGCGGACGGTGACGAAATCGCCGGGACGGAAGCCGCGCGGTGCCTCGATCTCGGCATAGACCAGACGGCCCGATTGCCCCTCGCCGACCGAGGGCGCGGCGCGGCTGAGGCGCCCGGGCGAGGTGATCTCGACCCCGCCCATGTCCAGCGCGATCTGCGCCCGGGCCGGGACCAGCGCGCCCTCGGGGTCCAGCAGCCGCAGGTATTGCGCCGTGGACAGCCGGAACGAGACCTCCAGCGCGTCGGGGTCGATGACCGAGGCCAGCCGCTCGTTGCCCGCCACATGCCCGCCCGCCACCGCCGCCGTACCGCTCAGCACCCCGCCGAAGGTCGCGACGATCTCGGTCTCGGCCAGCCGCCGCTCGGCCTCGGCCAGATTGATCCGGGTCCGCTCCAGCGCCGTGCGGGCGCTCGCCACCCGGGCCTCGGCATTGGCCTCGGCCTGCTGGCGGGCAATGAGCGCGGCGCGGGCCGAGGCGAAGGCCAGTTCCGCATCCTCGACCGTCGCGGCGGTGCCGACGCCCCGCGCGCTGAGCGATTGCTGCCGCTCGAAGGCGCGGCGGCGCAGATCGACCTGCGATTCAGACTCCGCCCGGTCCAGCCGCGCCAGTTCCAGCGCCCGCTCGGCGTCGCGCGCCTCGTCCTCGGCCTCCGCCAGATTGGTCCGCACCAGATCGCGCGCCGTCACCGCATCGGCGGGGTCGAGCCGTACCAGCACCTGCCCGGCCTCGACCACGGCGCCTTCCTCGAACCCCGGCGCGATCTCGGCGATCCGCCCGGCCGAGGGCGCGCGCAATTCCAGCGTCCGCCGAGACACGACCTCGCCGAAGGCCGAGAGCACCGGCGCCACCGCCCCCGGCTCAAGGCTCATCACCCGCACGGTGAAGACCCGCTCGCGCGCAGTGCGCGGCATGTCCTCCCGGGCGGCGCGGGCCTCCAGTGTGTCGCGGATCATGCCGCCGGCAAAGCCCAACAGGCCCAGCGCCAGCGCGCCGAGGAATACAGCAATCAGGCTGCGGGTCAGAAACCGCATGCATCGACCTTCCGAAGGACCCGTCTGGTACGGGACGAAGTGGGGGCCGGATCACCGCAGCGGGCCAGCCTGTGCCCCCGTTTCACGCAGCACGGAGTTATTTCCGTCGCAGATGTTCGTCCAGCCGGGGCATGATTTCGACGAAATTGCACGGCCGGTGGCGGAAATCGAGCTGCCAGTGCAGGATCTCGTCCCAGGCATCGCGGCAGGCCCCGGGCGAGCCGGGCAACGCGAACAGATACGTCCCGCCCGCCACGCCCCCGGTGGCGCGCGATTGCACCGCCGAGGTGCCGATCTTCTGCATCGAGACCATGGTGAAGACCGTGGCGAAGGCCTCGATCTCCTTCTCGTAGACATCGCGATGCGCCTCGACCGTCACGTCCCGGCCAGTGAGGCCTGTCCCCCCGGTCGAGAGGATCACGTCGATCCCCGGATCGGCGATCCAGGCGCGGAGTTGTTCGGCAATCTGTGCGCGTTCGTCGGGCAGGATGGTCCGGGCCGCCAGGACATGCCCATCCGCCGCGATCCGCTCGACCAGCGTATCGCCCGAGCGATCCTCGGCCGCGGTCCGGGTGTCCGAGACGGTCAGCACGGCGATGCGGACCGGGATGAAGGGTTTCGTCTCGTCGATGCGGCCCATGCTTCAGCCCCTCTGAATGAGTGCCAGCCTCAGCGCCAGCCCGGCGAAGATCGCCGCCGAGACGCGCCCCAGCCATGCGGCAAAGCGCGCGGACCGCATCAGCCGCCCCGCCGCGCCCCCGGCAGCGAGGCCCACGGCGCCGTTCACCACCAGCCCGCCCAGACCGATGATCACGCCGAAAATCAGGAACTGCGGCAGGATGGCGCGGGCCGGATCGACGAATTGCGGGATGAAGGCCAGGACGAAGAGGATCACCTTGGGATTGGTCAGATTGACCATCAGCCCCTCGCGAAACGCCCGGCGGGGCGAGACGCGCGGCACCTCGGGCAGGCCGCTGGCCCGCAGGGATTTCCAGGCGAGGAACAGCAGATACGCCACCCCGACCCAGCGGATCGCGTCGAAGAGCCCGGGATGCGCGGCGACCAGCGCGCCCAGCCCCAGCCCGGCGATCAGCACATGCACCAGCGAGCCCAGCCCGATGCCGAGATTGGCCGCCATCGCCGCCCGCGGCCCGCCCCTGAGCCCCTGGCCAAGGCAGAACATCATATCCGCGCCCGGGGTCAGATTGAGCGCCACAGCGGCGGGGATATAGGCGAGCAGGATGACAGGATCGATCACGGCAGGCTCCGCAGGCGCGCTTGCAGAGACAGCAGATCCGCCCAAGCCTCGCGCTTGGCCTCGGGCGAGCGCAGCAGATAGGCGGGATGCAGCATCGGCAGCGCCGGACGGCCCAGCGCCTCGGCCCATTTGCCGCGCAATCTCAGGATGCCCCGCAACCCCAGCAGCGCGTCGCAGGCCACATTGCCGACGATGACTAGCAGATCGGGATCGGCCAGTTCGATATGGCGCAGGAGGAAGGGCTTCAGCATCGCCAGCTCGTCCTTGGTCGGCTCGCGGTTGCCGGGCGGGCGCCAGGGGACGGTGTTGGTGATATAAAGCGCCTTGGCCGGATCGGGGCTTTGCCGCGACAGGCCGATGGCACCGAACATCAGGTCCAGAAGCTGCCCGGCCCGGCCGACGAAGGGACGGCCCAGACGGTCCTCGTCGGCACCCGGCCCCTCGCCCACGATCATCACCCGGGCCTTCGGATTGCCATCGGCAAAGACGCAATTACGCGCGCCGAGCTTCAGCTGGCAATGATCGAACCCCGCCAGCGCCTCGGCCAGCGCGCCCAGATCCGGCGCCGAGGCCGCGGCCCTTTGCGCCTCGGCGACGCCGAGATCCGAGTCGGAAAGCAGCGAGGGCGCCCCAGTCGGCGCCGCGGCCCGCACGGCCTTTTTCGGCACCGGCACAGCGCGCGCCGCAGCCGCCTCGGCGACCAGCGCGAATCGGTCCAGCGGCTGCGCCTCCAGCGCTTCCGTCACGCCCAGTTCCGCCTGCCATTCCAGCAATGCCCGGGCCAGATGCCAGTCGAGATGTGCATTCATCGGCGCGAGACTAGACCATCGGCAGCGCCTCGCCAATGAGTCGCGGCACGGACCGGGTGGAAGCGGGGGCCAGCCCCCCGCACCCCCCCGCTCAAGGGGGTTTTCCACCCCCTTGAGAAACCCTCGAGGATATTTGGAGAACAAAGATGAAGGTTAAGGGGGCGCTAACCCGCAATCTTCGTTCTTAAAATATCCTCGGGGGGTGAATGCCCGC
>NZ_JAUCCQ010000064.1:0-20273 GCF_034676075.1 Pararhodobacter sp.
GGACCTGAACGGCTGGGACACCCACGCCAACCAGACCGGCCGCCTGCGCGGGCTCTTGGACCTTCTGGCGCGGGGCATCCTGACCCTGCGCGAGGGACTGGGGGGGGAATGGTCGCGCACCGTGGTCATGGTCGCCTCGGAATTCGGGCGCACTGCGGCCGAGAATGGCGGCGGCGGCACCGATCACGGCACCGGCGGGCTGGCGCTGCTGGCAGGCGGGGCGGTGCGGGGCGGGCGGATCCTGGGCGACTGGCCCGGCCTCAGCCCGACGGCGCTGAACGACGAACGCGACGTGCGCGCGGTCAACGCCTATGAGGCGATCTTCAAAGCGGTGCTGATCGGGCATCTGGGCCTCGACCCCGGCTATGCCGAGCGCGTGGTCTTCCCTGACAGCGGCTTGTTGGAGCCCTTCACCGGCCTCCTGCGGGTCTAGAGTGCGTCGAGTCCCGCCAGCCCGTCCGGCAACAAGTCGCTGAACTCCGCCACCACCACTTGCGCGGCAGACAGATCGGCGCCCTGTGAGTAGACCCCGGGCGAGGCGACGACCCTCAGCCCCGCGCCCCGGGCCGAGGCCACGCCCATCGGCGTATCCTCGAAGGCGAGCGCCTGCTCCGGCCCGAGCCCCAGCCGCGCCAGCGCCAGCCGGTAGACATCGGGCGCCGGTTTCTTGGCCTGCACCTCGTCCCCGCAGGCCAAGACGTCGAAGACCTCGGCGGCGCCCCGCCCGAAGGTCGCCTGTGCCAGCGCCTCCACATTCGGGCGGCTGGTGGTGGTGGCGACAGCCAGCTTCAGCCCGCCCTCGCGGGCCATGGCGATCAGTTCCGCAATCCCCGGCCGCAGCCGGATACCCCCCGCCGCCACCCAGGCCGTGTAGCTCGCCGTCTTGTCGGCATGCAGCGCCTTGATGTCCAGCGGCCCCGCCGCGACCTCATCCCCGTAGCGCGCGATCCGCTCCTTGCCGCCGGTGGTGGTCAGGAGCCGCGCGTAATCCGCGACCGACCAGTGCCAGCCCAGCCCCGCCGCCCGGAACGCCGCGTTGAAGGCGGCGCGGTGGCCCTCCTCGGTCTCGGCCAGCGTGCCGTCCACGTCGAAGATCAGCGCCCTCAGCCGCATCGTTCTGCCGCCAGCAGCGCTGGCAGCGCCGCGTAATCGTCGAAGGCGAAATCATGCGGCAACCCGTCCACCGGCGTCTTGCGGTAGCCCCGCGTATAGAGCCCGAAGCGGACCCGCGCCCGCACTGCCGTCTCGGCATCGACCTCGCTGTCGCCGATGAAGAGGCCCGGCCCTCCCAACCCCTCGAACGCCGCCACTCCCAACCCCTCGAACGCCGCCAGCAGAGGCGCGGCGTCGGGCTTCTTCGTCGGCATGGTGTCGCCGCCCACCACCGAGACGAAGAACCGCTCCAGCCTCAGCGCCGACAGGATCCCCAGCGTCGGCGCCTCGGCCTTGTTGGTGCACAGCCCCAGCCGCGCGCCCTGTCCGACCAGCCGTTGCAGCGTCGGGATGACATGCGGATAGGGGCGGGTCAGATCGGCGGGCGCGGCGGTGTAATGGGCGAACATCCGCGCCGTCATCAAGGGTTGCTCCGCCAGCGGGATGCCGCGCGACTGCCGCGCCAGACTGACCAACGCCGGGATGCCATTGCCGATGAACCGGGTCAGCGTCGGCAGGTCCAGCGGCTTCGCCCCCCATTCCCCCAGCACCCGGTTGATCGCCACATGCAGGTCCGGCGCGCTGTCGATCAGCGTGCCGTCCAGATCGAAGACGATCCTCATGACACGGCCCTGAGGACCGAGTCACGAATGGCCCGCATGTTGGCGCCATAGGGCGCGGGGTTCCGGACCGAGCCGCCCTTGAACACGGCCGAGCCCGCGACCAGCACGTCGGCGCCCGCGGCCACGACCAAGGGCGCGGTTTCCGGCGTGACCCCGCCGTCGATCTCGATATGCACCGGCCGGTCGCCGATCATCGCCCGAAGCGCGCGGATCTTGCCGGTCATGTCGAGGAACTTCTGCCCGCCGAAGCCCGGGTTGACTGTCATCACGCAGACCAGATCGGTGAGGTCGAGAAGGTGTTGCACCGCCTCGGCCGGCGTCCCGGGATTGAGCGCCACGCCCGCCTTCTTCCCCGTCGCCCGGATCGCCTGCAGGGTGCGGTGGATATGCGGCCCGGCCTCGAGATGCGCTGTGATCACATCTGCCCCGGCTTCGGCGAAAGCCTCGATAGAGGGGTCGACCGGCGCGATCATCAGATGCACGTCCATCACCGTCTTCACATGCTTGCGGAAGGCGGCGACCGCGGGCGGGCCGAAGGTCAGGTTCGGCACGAAATGGCCGTCCATGACATCGACATGCACCCAATCGGCCCCCTGCGCTTCGATCGCCTCGATCTCCCGCCCGAAATCGGCGAAATCGGCGGACAGGATCGAGGGGGCGATGATCAGGGGCCGTCTCACAGCGTGCCCGCCTTGTAGCGCTTCGCCATATCGTCCATCGGGATCACCTTGATTTTAGTTGCATTTCCGGCGGTGCCGAAGGCCTCCAGCCGGTCCCGGCACAGGTCCCGCATCGCATCCATCGCCGGTTTCAGGAACTTCCGCGGGTCGAATTCACGGGGGCTCTGCTGGGCAATCCTGCGGAATTGCCCGGCCATCGCCATCCGGCAATCGGTGTCGATATTGACCTTGCGCACCCCGTGACGGATGCCGCGCACGATCTCCTCCACCGGGACGCCGAAGGTCTGGGGCATCTCGCCGCCATGGGCGTTGATGATGTCCTGCAGTTCCTGCGGCACCGAGGACGAGCCATGCATCACCAGATGGGTGTTCGGCAGCCGCTTGTGGATCGCCTCGATCACCCCCATGGCGAGGATATCGCCGTCCGGCTTGCGGCTGAACTTGTAGGCCCCGTGCGAGGTGCCGCAGGCAATGGCCAGGGCATCGACCCGGGTTTCCGTCACGAAATCAACGGCCTGATCGGGGTCGGTCAGCAGCTGGGCGTGGCTGAGCGTGCCGACCGCGCCGTGGCCATCCTCCGCCTCGCCCTCGCCGGTCTCCAAGGAGCCCAGCACGCCGAGTTCCCCCTCGACCGAGGCGCCGACCCAATGCGCCATTCGGCTCACCCGCTCTGTGATCACAACGTTGTAGCGGTAATCGGCCGGAGTCTTGGCATCGGCCTTCAGGCTGCCGTCCATCATCACGCTGGTAAAGCCGTGACGGATCGCGCTCATGCAGGTCGCCTCGTCGTTGCCATGGTCCTGATGCATGCAGAGCGGGATCTCGGGATAGATCGCCGCCAAGGCCTCGATCATCTTGGCCAGCATGATGTCATGGGCATAGGTCCGCGCGCCCCGGCTGGCCTGGATGATGACCGGCGCGTCGGTGGCGCGAGCGGCCTCCATGATCGCCAGACCTTGCTCCATGTTGTTGATATTGAAGGCGGGAACGCCGTAGCCATGCTCCGCGGCATGGTCCAGAAGCTGACGCAGGGTGATGAGGGCCATGGTGTTCTCTCCTCAGATCAGGCGGCCGAGCGCGACGGCGGTGTCGGCCATGCGGTTGGAAAAGCCCCATTCGTTGTCGTACCAGCTGAGGATGCGGACCATGCGGCCGTCCATCACCTTGGTCTGGTCCATGTGAAAGACAGACGAATGCGGATCGTGGTTGAAGTCGCTGGAAACATTGGGTTTGTCGGTATAGCCGAGGATCCCTTTCAGCGGCCCGTCGGCGGCCGCGCGGATCGCCGCGTTGACCTCCTCGACGCTGGTGTCGCGGGCGGCCTCGAACACCAGATCGACGACCGAGACATTGGGCGTCGGCACCCGGATCGCCACGCCATCCAGCCGGCCTTTCAGCTCCGGCAACACCAGCCCCACGGCCTTCGCGGCGCCGGTGGAAGTCGGGATCATGCTCAGCGCCGCGGCCCGGGCGCGGTAGAGATCCTTGTGCATCGTGTCCAGCGTCGGCTGGTCGCCGGTGTAGGAATGGATCGTCGTCATGAAGCCCTTGGAGATGCCGATCGAATCGTTCAGGGCCTTGGCGACCGGGCTGAGGCAATTGGTGGTGCAGGAGGCGTTCGACACCACCAGATCCTGCGGCGTCAGCGTCTGATGGTTGACGCCAAAGACCACGGTCTTGTCGGCATTCTCGGCCGGGGCCGAGACCAGCACGCGGCGGGAACCGTTCTTCAGATGCAGCGCCGCCTTGTCGCGGGCGGTGAAGATGCCGGTGCATTCCAACGCCACATCGACATCCGACCACGGCAGATCCTCGGGGTTCCGGATCGCCGTGACGCGGACCTTGCCGCTGCCCGCGTCGATCCAGCCGTCGCCAAGGGTGACGCTGCCCGGAAAGCGGCCATGCACACTGTCGAACTGCAGGAGGTGGGCGTTGGTCTCGACGGGGCCGAGGTCGTTGATGGCGACGACCTCGATATCCGTCCGGCCGGATTCGGCGATGGCGCGGAGCACGTTCCGGCCGATACGGCCGAAGCCGTTGATGGCAACCTTGATTGTCATACGTTATCCTCAGATCAGGGATTGTGCCGCTTTGACAACGGCTTCCGGCGTGATGCCGAAGTGTTCATAGAGGGCGGACGCGGGGGCCGAAGCGCCGAATCCCGTCATGCCGACGAAAGCATCCCCGGGCCGCAGCAGCGCCTCCCAGCCCATGCGGATCGCCGCCTCGATGCCGATGCGGGGCGCGTTGCCCAGCACGGCGGTCCGGTAATCGCGATCCTGACGCGCAAAGCGCTCGAAGGACGGCGCCGAGACGACGGCGGCGCGGATGCCGTGGGTCTCCAGCGCCTCGGCCGCCTTGACCGCGATCTCGACTTCCGAGCCGGTGGCAATCAGCGTCACCTGCCGGGCGCCCGGGTCGCGCAGCAGATAGGCGCCGCGCGCGGTCAGGTTCTCGCCGGCCTCGGCCCGAAGCAGGGGCAGGTTCTGGCGGCTCAGCGCCAGCAGGACTGGACCGTCGGTCTCGGCGAGTGCGATTTCCCAGGCCTCGGCGGTCTCCACCGCATCGGCGGGGCGCAGGACGGTCAGGTTGGGGATCGCGCGGAGCGAGGCAAGGATTTCAACGGGTTGGTGCGTGGGGCCGTCCTCGCCCAGGCCGATGCTGTCATGGGTCATGACGAAGGTCGTTGGCACGCCCATCAGCGCCGCCAGCCGGATCGCCGGGCGGGCGTAGTCGGCAAAGGCGAGGAAAGTCCCGCCATAGGGCCGGAACAGCCCGGCCAGCGCGATGCCGTTCATCGCTGCGGCCATCCCATGTTCGCGGACCCCGTAATGCACATAGTCACCGGAGAAATCGCCGGGGCGAACCGATGTCTGACCTTTGGTTCGGGTCAGGTTCGAGCCGGTCAGATCCGCCGAGCCGCCGATCATGAAGGGCAGGGTTCCGTTCACCACCCCCAGCGCCATTTCCGAGGCCTTGCGGGTCGCGACTTTCGGTTTGTCTGACAATAGATTCTGCTTGTACCCGGCCATGGCCTGCGTCAGGAGCGCCAGATCCTTGGTCCGCAAGGCGTTGAAATCATGCCGGTTCGGCGTCGTGGCCAGTCGAGCCTCCCAGGCGGTCCGCGCCTCGGCTCCCCGGCGGGCGACGCGGGCCCAGGCGGCATAGACGCTGGCCGGGATCTCAAAAGGCGCGTGGCTCCAGCCCAGATGGGCGCGGGCGGCAGCGATCTCGGCGGCGCCCAGGGGCGCGCCGTGCACGTCATGCCCACCCTGCTTGTTCGGCGCGCCGAAGCCGATCACCGTCCGGCAGGCGATCAGCGAGGGGCGGGGGTCCTTGCGCGCCGCCTCGATGGCGTCGGCGATCTCGGTCGGCGTATGCCCGTCGCAGGACAGCACATGCCAGCCCGAGGCGGCGAAGCGCGCCAATTGATCGGTCGAGGTCGCCAGATCCGTGTCGCCGTCGATGGTGATCTTGTTGTCGTCCCAGAGCACGACCAGATGGCCGAGGCCGAGATGCCCCGCCAGATCAATCGCTTCGTGGCTGATCCCCTCCATCAGGCAACCGTCGCCGGCGATGACATAGGTGCAATGGTCGATCAGCCCGGGAAACCGCGCATTGCCGAGCCGCTCGGACAGAGCCATGCCGACGGCGGTGGCGATGCCCTGACCCAGCGGGCCGGTGGTCATCTCGATCCCCTTGGCATGGCCGTATTCGGGGTGCCCGGCGGTGCGGCTGCCGAGCTGGCGGAACGCCTTCACCTGATCCATCCCCATGTCGTCATAGCCCAGCAGGTGATGGATCGCATACAGCAGCATCGAGCCATGCCCTGCCGACAGCACGAAGCGGTCGCGGTTCGGCCAGTCGGGCGCCGTGGGGTCCAGCGTCACGAAGCGGTTGAAGAGGACGCTCGCCACATCGGCCATGCCCATCGGCATGCCGGGATGGCCGGAATTGGCGGACTGAACCGCGTCCATGGCCAGGGCGCGGATGGCGTTCGCCATGGTGCGTTCGTCGGCGACGGGGGAGTGTATGGTCATGAAACCCTCCTCAGGCGCGCAGCTTGCGCGCGGTCGAGACCAGCCGCTCGATCAGCGGGGTCAGAATGAGCTGCATCGCCAGATCCTGCTTGTTGCCGGGGATGACGATGGAATTGGCGCGGGTCATCCAGGAGCCCTGGATCATCGCGGTAAGGTACGGAAAATCGATTCCGCGCGGGTTCTTGAAGCGGATGACGACCAGGCTTTCGTCGGGTGTCGGGATCCAGCGGGCGACGAAGGGGTTCGAGGTATCGACCACCGGCACGCGCTGGAAATTGATATCCGTTTCAGTGAATTGCGGCGTGATGCAATGCACGTAGGCATGCATCCGGCGTAGGATCACATCGGTCACGGCCTCGGTCGAATAGCCCCGCGTCGCGCGGTCGCGGTGGATCTTCTGGATCCATTCGAGGTTGATCACCGGCACCACGCCGATCTTCAGATCCGCCAGCGCCGGCAGGTTGACCTGATCGTTGACGACCGAGCCGTGCAGCCCCTCGTAGAACAGCACATCCGAGCCATCGGCAAAGGGTTTCCAGGCGGTGAATTCGCCGGGGGGAACGCCGTGCCGTTCGGCCTCGGCCGCGTCATGGACGTAGTGCCGGGTGCGGCCCTTGCCGGTCTCGCCATAGTCACGGAAGACCCGCTCCAGTTCCCCCAACTCATTGGCTTCATAGCTGAAATGGGAAAACGTCTGGTCCCCCTCGGCATAGCGGCGGGCGAGTTCGTCGCGCATCTCGGCCCGGTTGAACCGGTGGAAGGCGTCGCCCTCGATGGAGACGGCGGTGATCCCCTCGCGGCGGAAGATCTGGTCGAAGGTCGCCTTGACGGTCGAGGTCCCGGCGCCGGAGGAACCGGTGACGGAAATGATCGGATACTTGCGGCTCATTGGGGGCTCCGGAACAGGCCACGCTTGCCGAACAGCGCCGAGGTCTCGGCCGCGGGCAGGTCGTGGTAGGTGGCGACACGGGCGACCTTGTTGGCCGACCCGAAGACGAAGGGGGTGCGGGCGTGCAACTGGCCGGGGATCGCGTCCAGCACCGGGTCCACGCCATCGGTGGCCTGCCCGCCCGCCTTCTCGATCAGGAAGGCGATGGGCGCACATTCGTAGACCAGCCTGAGGCGGCCGGTGCGGTAGCCGGGGCGGGCGTCGCCCGGGTAGAGGAAGATGCCACCGCGGGTCAGGATGCGGTGGGTTTCGGCCACCAGCGACGCGATCCAGCGCATGTTGAAATTGCGCCCCGCCGGGCCCTCGGCGCCGGCCACCCGGTCGTCGATATAGGCGCGGATCGGCGCCTCCCAATGGCGGTAGTTCGAGGCGTTGATGGCGTATTCGGTCGATTCCGGGGGCAGGGCGGGCAAGGGCCCCAGCAGGCGGAAGCCGCCGGTCTCGGGGTCCAGAACGTATTTCACCGGGGTGCCGCCGAAGCTCACCATCAGCGCGCATTGCGGGCCGAAGATCACGTAGCCAGCGGCGCGCAGGTCCCGGCCCGGGCGCAGGAAGCTGGCCTCGGGCGTCCGGGCGGCGGGGTAGAGGCCGAAGATCGTGCCGATGGAGACATTGGTGTCGATGTTGGAGGAGCCATCCAGCGGGTCGATGGCCAGCGCCAGCGTGCCCTCGGGGTCCAGCTCGACCACCGTTTCCTGCTCTTCCGAGGCATAGAAGCGCACGCCCGCCCCGGCCATCGCCGCGCGAAACGCGTCGTCGGCGATGACGTCCAGCGCCTTCTGCGCGTCGCCGTCGCTGTTGGTTCCGGCACTGGCCCCCAGCGCTTCGTCGAGGCCCCCGCGCTGGATGCGCCGGGCCAGCGCCGCCGCGACGCCTGCCAGCCGGTCGACGGCCTGCATCAGGTCATCCGGGGTGCCCGCGGGTACCCGGTCGAGGCTTCTCAGCATGATGATGGATCCTCCCAGATCGGCCGGGCCTTCGGGGCCTCAGGCTTGACAGCACCATGCTCCGGGCGCAGTTTTGAGGAAATTTAATAATTCCGAACAGATCTTCAGGAATTTGGAATGTCGCGTCTCGATGCCGTCACACTGAAGCAACTCCGCGCCCTGATCGCGGTGGCGGAGCATCGCTCGCTGACCGAGGCGGCATCGGCGCAGCACCTGTCCACGCCCGCGATTCACAGCCAGATCAAGGGGTTGGAGGAGGCGGTCGGCCGTGCCCTGCTGACCCGACCCTCCGATGGCGCGGCCTTCCTGCCGACCCCCGAAGGCGCGGCGATGCTGGACGCCGCCCGGCGGATCGAGGCGCTTTTGTCGCAGGCGGGGGACCAGATCCGGGCGCTGGCCAGCGGGCGGGCCGGGCATGTGACGCTGGGCACCGTCTCGACCGCCAAGTATTTCGCGCCGCATCTGGTGGCGCTGTTGCAGCAGGCCTGCCCGGATATCGAGATCGCGCTCAAGGTGGCGAACCGGGGCGAGACGCTCGCCGAACTCGACCGCGGCGAATACGACCTGGCGATCATGGGCCGCCCGCCCCGCGACTATCTGCAGGGCGCGGTGCCGCTGGGCCCGCATCCGCATGGGGTGATCCTGCCGCCCGGCCACCCGTTGGCGGGCGCCGAGGGCTTCGACCCGGCGCGGCTGATGGCCGAGACCTGGCTGGTGCGCGAGCCGGGCTCGGGCACGCGGATGCTGATGGAGCGCTTCCTCGACCGGACGGGCGAGGGGCCGCCCGCGCGGCTGGTGACCATGGATTCGAACGAGACGATCAAGCAGGCGGTGATCGCCGGGCTTGGCGTCGCCTTCCTCAGCCTTCACACGGTGGTCGAGGAATTGCGGGCCGGGCGGCTGACGCTGCTGAGGGGGCAGGGACTGCCCCTGATGCGGCATTGGTATCTGATCGTGCCGGGCCAGCCCTCGGCGGTGGCGCGGCGGATCGCCGATCAGATCGTCGGCCTCGGCGGCGCCTATTTCCCCGATCCGCCGCTCAGCGGGTGAGGGCGGCGTAGAGCTGCGGCAGGCGCTCGGGCAGGCGGTCGACGCGGTCCAGCACCAGCGCGTTGCGGGGGCCGAAAATGCGACTGACATAGGCATCGGCGCCGGGGTCGAGCGACAGGCAGAAGGGCGTGACGCCCTGCCGCGCGGCTTCCTCGACCGCACGGCGGGCGTCGGCGCGCAGATAGAGCGGGTCGCTCACATCGATATCGGCGGGGGCGCCGTCGGTCAGCACCAGCATCAGCTTGCGGCTGGCCTTCACCTGGCCCAGATGGTGCGTCGCATGCCGGATCGCCGTGCCCATCCGGGTGCTGAGGCGGCCCTCGGCGCCCATGAGGCGGGCCTTGGCCATGGCATCCCAGGGCGCCGAGAAATCCTTGAAGCGGCTGTAGAAAACCTGATGCCGCCCATCCGACTGAAAGCCGTGGAGGGCGAAGGCGTCTCCGACGCGGTGGATCGCCTCGGCCAGCAGCACGCAGGCCGTCTGGGTGAGGTCCAGAACCGTTTCGCCGCTCGCCGTCGTGTCGTTGGTCGACTCGCTGAGGTCCAGCAGCACCATCACCGCCGTATCCCGGACCTTGCGCTCAAGCCGCATCATCACCCGGGGGTCGGGCTGCTGGCGAAGCCGCCTGTCGATGGCGGCGGCCACCGCGGGGTTGAGGTCCAGCTCGTCGCCGTCCTCCAGTTTCCGCACCCGGATCGTGCCCTGCGGCCGCATCGCATCCAGCCGGTGGCGCAGGCGTTCCATGATCTTGCGGTGCCGGTCGAGGATCGCCTCGGCCTTCGCGACATCGCCCAGCCGGGGCCGCTTTTCCAGCACCGTCGCCCAGGCCGGGCGCATCAGCTGGATCCGGTGGTCGAATTCGTCATAGGGGATGGGGGGCGCGAGGGGCTCCTTGCCCTCACGCTCATTGAAGCTGGTGCCATCGTCGTCAAGAAGCTCCGTCGCCTGCACCCAGATCTCCTGTGCGTCGGCACCGGCGGTTTCGACCTCGACCTCGTTCACCATCTCCATGATCGAGACGTATTTGCGCAGCTGCGGGGTCGGGGCCGGGCTGGTGTCGAAATCCAGCTCCTCGAAGGTCCAGAGCAGGCGGTTGTCGCAGCGATAGGGGCAGGAGGGCTGATCGGTCCAGGCTGAGAACGTCTGACCTTTGAGTCGGTCGGCGAGGCGCAGCCCCAGATCGCGCGACCGGTCAGGCGATTGAAGGTCAGACGTCTGGAAGAGGTTCAGAATCCAGCGCTCTAGCGGATCATCCTCAGAAGCCTTTCCCAACAGCAGCGTCCGGGCGATCCGGTCGAACTGTCCGCCGAGCCCCGGGCCCTCGCCCTGATGAAACGGCGCCCAGAGGTCACGCAGCCGCGGGAAACGGGCAATGGCGAGGGCCTCGGCCCGGGCATCCTCGATCAGGCCGATGCAGAGGCTTTGCAGGGCGCTCAGCCCCTCGCCCTGAAACGGGCGGCGCAGGCAGGCGAGATGGGCGGCGAGATGCGCCACCTGCGCGCGGTAGAGGTCGAGCGCGGGCAGGCCCTGCCAAACATCCAGCGCGTCGGGCAGGTGCAGGGCGGGGCCCTCGACAAACGGGCGCAGGCCGGCGCGGGTTTCGACATCGCCCGCGGTTGGCACCAGCAGGAAATCGCGGCCCCAGAGCGCGCGCAGATACATGCCGAGGCGGCGCTGTACATCGACCAGCAGCACGCCCTTGCGTTCGCGCTTCAGGACGGCGCGGGATTCGGCCGACACCAGCGAGAAATAGCGGTCGAGTTCGGGGTAATCGGTGCGATGCGCCTCGGCCCCCCAATCGGCCCAGCGACGCAGGCCCCCCAGCGTCAGCACGTCCAGAAGCTCGGCCAGATGGTCCAGCATCGGGCGCAAGGCGCGGGGAGCGCGGGCCAGCAGATGCTCCAGAAACCGCAGGTAGGACCGGAAGAGCCCGGCATCCCCCAGCCGCCGGGCGGCCAGGGGCGCGGTGGTCAGGATCCGCTCGATCACCGCGCCCGAGGTGCGGGAGGCAAAGCCGAGGCAGGCGGTGGCGAGGTCGGCCAGAACCTCCTCGCCGATCTCGCGGGCGATCTGCGGCGCGGACTCGATCCAGGCCAGCACCACCGCCTCGCCGCGGCTCATCTGCGCCAGCGCTTCGGCGCCCTTCTCCCAGCGCTCCAGCCCCCGGGGCGAGAGGCGGCGGATCGCCTCGGGCCGGGCGGCGTCGAGCGCGGCGGCGAGGTCAGAACCAGGTGGCGACGGCGGCATCGAGCGCGTCCCGCATGTCAGGATCGTCGGTGATCGGCCGGATCAGCGCCATGGAACAGGCCGCGCGGGGGGCGACGCCGCCGGCGATCAGGCGGCCGGCGTGGATCAGCATCCGCGTGCTGATCCCTTCGTCGAGCCCGTGGCCCTTGAGGTTCCGGGCGCGGGCGCCGATCTCGACCAGCTTGCCCGCCGTCCCGGCATCGACACCGCTTTCATGGGCGACGATTTCGGCCTCGATCCCGGGTTCCGGCCAGGTGAAATCGAGCGCGCCGAAGCGCTGCTTGGTCGATTGCTTGAGGTCCTTCATCAAGGACTGGTAGCCGGGGTTATAGCTGATCACGAGCAGAAAATCGGGATGCGCGCGCAGGAGTTCCCCTTTCTTTTCAAGGGGTAGTGCGCGGCGGTCGTCGGTCAGCGGATGGATGGCGACGGTGGTGTCTTGCCGGGCCTCGACCACCTCATCGAGATAGCAGATCGCCCCGTGACGGGCGGCGAAGGCCAGCGGACCGTCCTGCCAGTGCGTCCCCTCAGCATCGAGGAGGAAGCGGCCGACCAGATCCGAGGCGGTCATGTCCTCGTTGCAGGCGACGGTCACCAGCGGGCGGTCCAGCGCCCAGGCCATGTGTTCGACAAAGCGCGTCTTGCCGCAGCCGGTCGGGCCCTTGAGCATGACGGGCATCCGCGCCTCCCAGGCGGCGGTGAAGAGCGCGACCTCATCGCCCACGGGCTTGTACCACGGTTCTGCCGCGACGCGGTGCTGGTCGAGGGTATCTTTCATCGGGGCCTCCGCGAAAAGGGCGACCCGCCGGAGAGGGGACTCGGCGGGCCGCAGGCGTCAGACCGGGATGCCCCGGTAGACGACCATATTGGCACCCTGCGACTGGGTGAAATTGTTGTAGCCGACGAGGCGGACATGGTTGCCGGGATTGGCGTCGTGGCAGGCGTCGAGCTCGGCGATGATCGCGTCGACATCGGTCTCGCCGAACATCGGCAGCTTCCACATGTACCAGTAATTTGAGCTGGCGAATTGCGGCTCGGTGTGTTCGATGGCCGGATTCCAGCCATGCTTGACCACCCATTCGACCTGCTTGCGGATCTGGTCCTTGGTCATCTCGGGCAGGTAGGAGAAGGTGCCCATCTTGCGGCTGGCGGGATCGGAAAGGCGGGAGGTGTAGTCCTGGACGCTCATGCGGGATTCCTTGTGGCGGGGGAGGAACCGGGGGCCAGCCCCCGGACCCCCGGAGTATTTCGGGCAAGATGAGGGGGATCAGCGGTGCTGGACGTCGAGCTTGTCCACGGTGTCGAACTCGAACTTGATTTCCTTCCAGGTCTCCATCGCGACCTTCAGTTCCGGCGAGTGAAGGGCGGCCTTCGTCAGGATGTCCTTGCCCTCGCGTTCCAGCTCGCGCCCCTCGTTGCGGGCCTGCACGCACGCCTCGAGCGCGACGCGGTTGGCGGCGGCGCCGGCGGCGTTGCCCCAGGGGTGGCCCAGCGTGCCGCCGCCGAATTGCAGGACCGAATCGTTGCCGAAGATCGAGACCAGCGCCGGCATGTGCCAGACATGGATCCCGCCCGAGGCGACCGGGAAGACGCCGGGCATCGAGCCCCAGTCCTGATCGAAGAAGATGCCACGGGCGCGGTCTTCCTTGACGAAGCGGTCGCGCAGGAGGTCGATCCAGCCCAGCGTGGCGGCGCGGTCGCCTTCCAGCTTGCCGACAACGGTGCCGGAATGCAGGTGGTCGCCGCCCAGCAGCCGCAGCAGTTTCGCCAGCACCCGGAAGTTGATGCCGTGGTTGGGGTTGCGGTCCAGCACGGCGTGCATGGCGCGGTGGACGTGCAGCAGCATGCCGTTGTCGCGGCACCATTTCGACAGCGAGTTATGCGCGGCCCAGCCCAGCGTCAGGTAATCCGACATGATGATCGGCGTGCCCAGTTCCTTGGCGAATTCGGCGCGCTGGAACATGTCCTCGATGGTCGGCGCGGTCACGTTCATGTAGTGGCCCTTGCGCTCGCCGGTCTCGGCCTCGGATTTGGCGATGGCCTCCTGGCAGAAGAGGAAGCGGTCGCGCCAGCGCATGAAGGGCTGCGAGTTGACGTTCTCGTCGTCCTTGGTGAAGTCGAGCCCGCCGCGGAGGCATTCATAGACGGCGCGGCCGTAGTTCTTGGCGCTGAGCCCCAGTTTCGGCTTGATGGTGCAGCCCAGAAGGGGGCGACCGTATTTGTCCATCTTGTCGCGTTCGACATGGATGCCATGGGGCGGGCCGAAGCAGGTCTTCACGAACCAGATCGGGAAGCGGACATCCTCAAGCCTGAGAGACCGCACCGCCTTGAAGCCGAAGACGTTGCCGACGAGCGAGGTGAAGACATTGACCACCGAGCCTTCCTCGAAAAGGTCGGCGGGGTAGGCGACGAAGGCGTAGAAGGCGTCGTCATGGCCCGGCACATCCTCGACCCGGTAGGCGCGGCCCTTGTAGAAATCGAGGTCGGTCAAGAGGTCGGTCCAGACCGTGGTCCAGGTGCCGGTCGAGCTTTCGGCAGCCACCGCCGCGGCGGCTTCCTCGCGCGGGACGCCGGCCTGGGGGATGACCTTGAACACGGCCAGAATGTCGGTGTCCTTGGGGGTGTAGTTCGGCTCCCAATAGGTCGAGCGGTATTCCTTGACGCCGGCGTCGTAGCGCTTGCTGGTCTGCATGTTCATGCGGGTCTCCTCCCCTTGATGGGGGGAGTAAGCGCGATTTCATGAATAAAGAGAAATGGATAGTTTTTAGTTAGAGAATAGGGTCTAATCTATTCATGCGCTATTCCCTCCGGCAGTTGCAGATCTTCCAGGCGGTGGCCGAGAGCCTGTCCTACACACGGGCGGCCGAGGCGCTGCACCTGACCCAGCCCGCCGTCTTCGCCCAGGTGCGCGAATTGCAGGAGCAGCTGGGCCAGTCGCTGATCGAGCGGCTGGGCAAGCGGCTCTATCTGACCGAGGCGGGCCACGAGGTGCTGTCTTCGGCCCGCGCCATTCTGGGCGAGGCCGAGGCGATGGAAATGCGGCTGGCGGAACTCAGCGGGCTGGCGCGGGGGCGGCTGCGGCTTGCCGTGGTCTCGACCGCGAAATACGACCTGCCGGCGGTGATCGGGGCCTTCGGGGCGGCGCATCCGGGGATCGAGGTGGCGCTGACCGTCGGCAACCGGCAGGAGCTGCTGGCGCGCTTCGCGCAGAACGCCGACGACCTCTATATCCTCGGCCAGCCGCCCGAGGGGATCGACGCCGGGGCGGAGGTCTATGCCGAAAACCCGCTGGTGGTGATCGCGCCGCCGGGGCATCCGCTGATGGGGCGGCAGTCCCGCATCGCCGATCTGGCGGCCTATCCGTTTCTCACGCGGGAGGAGGGCTCGGGCACCCGCCGCGCGGTCGAGGCGGCCTTCGCCGCGGCCGGGGTGGTGCCGAAGGGGCGGATGGAGCTGGGCGCCAATGAGGCGGTGAAACAGGGGGTGATCGCGGGGCTGGGGCTCAGCGTCCTCAGCCGCGGCACCGTGGCGCTGGAATTGCGCCACGGCTATCTGGTGGAACTGGCGGTCGAAGGCTTCCCGCTGATGCGCCACTGGTACGTGGCCTGGCCCCGCGCGAAGCGAAAATCGCTGGCGGCCGAGGCCTTCCTCGACCGCCTGCGGGCCAGTCAGTGACGGCTTCAGTGACGGCGGTGCGCCGCCAGCGTGTCGCTGCCGAACACCTTTGACAGAAGCCAGCGCAGCCGGTCTTTCAGCCCCTCCATGACGCTGAAGAGCGAGGGCACGAAGACCAGCGACAGCGCCGTCGACAAGAGGAGCCCGCCGATCACCGCGATGGCCATCGGCGCCCGGAACTCGCCCCCCGTCGAATGGGCCAGCGCCGAGGGCACCATGCCCGCGGTCATGGCGATGGTGGTCATGATGATCGGGCGGGCGCGCTTGTGGCCCGCGTCGATCATCGCCGCGGCGCGGTCCTTGCCGTCCTTGATCCCTTCGAGCGCGAATTCCACCAGCATGATGGCGTTCTTGGTCACGATCCCCATCAGCATGAGGAAGCCGATCACCACCGAAAGCCCGATCCCCGCGCCATAGAGATAGAGCGCGAAGATGGCGCCGCCGATGGCGAGCGGCAGCGACAGCATGATGGTCAGCGGCGTGACGAAGCTGTTGAACAAGAGCACCAGCACCACATAGACCAGCATCAGCCCCGCCCCCATCGCCAGCCCGAACGAGGCAAAGATCTCGCCCATCACCTCGACATCGCCCGACGGCTGGATCTGCGTGCCGCGCGGCATGTCGCGGGCGGCGGGCAGGGCGTCGATGGCGGCGGTTGCCGGGCCCAGATAGGCGCCGGGCGCCAGATCCGCCTGGATCGAGACGCGGTAGCGGCGGTCGTAGCGCTCGATCACCGAGACGCCCGAGGCCAGGCTCACATCGGCCACGGCAAAGAGCGGCACCATCGTGCCCTGCGACGAGGGCACGCGGAACCCGGCCAGCCGCGAGATGTCGCTGCGGGCCTCCTCGTTCAGTCGCACGCGGATCGGGATGCGTTGGTCATCGACGCTGAACTGCGCCAGATTGGCGTCGATATCGCCGATCGTTGCCACCCGGATCGCCGAGGCCAGTGTCGCCGCCGTCACGCCCAGTTGCGCGGCGCGCTCGGGATCGGGGACGATCTGGATCTCGGGGCGCAGAAGCGCCGCCTCGGACGAGGGATGGCGGATCAGCGGCACGTCGCCCATCTGATGCAGCAGGGCGGTCGCGGCCTCGGTCACCCCGGCCTCGGTATCGGCCAGCACGTTGATGGTGATGTCGCGCTGCCCCGCGGCACCCAGCACGAAGACGCGCAGGTCGGGCAGATCGGCCAGCCGTTCCTCGATCTCGGCATTGATCGCGGTCCAGGGGCGTTCGCGGGTTTCCTTGTCGCCGTAATTCACCTGGATGTTGAGCGTGGTCGCCGAGGAGCCGTCGACGAAGACGCGCTGCACCTCGGGGATCTGCTCGATCCGCTCGGTGATCTGCTGTGCGGCGGCGCGGGCCTCGCGCAGCGTGCTGCCCGGCGGCAGCTCGACCGACACGACCGAGCGACCGGCATCCTCGGGCGGGATGAATTCCTGCGGCAGCAGCGTCGCCGAGAAGATCGAGGCGCCAAAGATCAGCACCCCCACCAGCAGCGTGACGAAGCGATGGTGCAGGGTCCAGGTCAGCACGCGCAGATAGCCGCGCATGAGGAACCCGTCCTTGACCTCATGCGAGCCCGCGCCGGGTTTCGAGCGCATGAAATGCGCGGCGAAGAGCGGGGTGATGAGGCGCGCCACGGTCAGCGAGAACAGCACCGCCACCGCCACCGTCAGGCCGAATTGCTTGAAGAACTCGCCCGCGATGCCGCCCATGAAGCTGACCGGCGCGAAGACCGCGACGATGGTCAGCGAAATGGCGATCACCGTGGTGCCGATCTCGGTCGCAGCCTCCATCGCCGCCTCGTAGGCGGGTTTGCCCATGTGGATATGTCGGTCGATGTTCTCGATCTCGACGATGGCGTCATCCACAAGGATGCCGACCACCAGCGTGATCCCCAGAAGGCTGATGGTGTTGAGCGAGAAGCCCAGCAGGTCCATGACGATGAAGGTCGGGATCGCCGAGAGGGGCAGGGCGATGAAGGCCACCACCGTGGCCCGCCAGTTCCTGAGGAACAGGAAGACCACCAGGATCGCCAGCGCCGCGCCCTCGTAAAGCGTGTTCATCGCCGAGTCGAACGTCGCCTCGGTGGTGATGGTCGCGTCGTCGATCAATGAGAAGACGGTGTCGGGATATTGCTCCTGCAGCTCGGCAAGCCGGGCGCGGGCTGCATCGGCCGCCACCAGATCCGAGGCCCCGGTGGCGCGGAAAACGCCGAAAGCCACGACCGGACGGCCGTTGAAGAGGGCGAAGGTCTCGGCCTCGCCCGCGCCGTCGGTGACGGTGCCCAGCTGGTTCAGGGGCACGGTCTGGCCGTTCGGCAGGCGGATCGGCGTCGCGGCCAGCTGTGCCAGCGTCGGTGCCGACCCCAGCGCCCGGATCACGTATTCCGAGCCGAACATGTCGCCCTGGCCGCCGCCCTGGTCGAGGTTGGTCTGCGCCAGCTGCTGGCTGATCGCCGTGGCCGAGAGGGTCAGGGCCAGCAGTCGGTCGGGATCCAGATCGACCCGGATCTCACGCTCGGCGCCGCCCAGGCGGCTGACCGACCCGACGCCCTCGGCGCCCTGCAGCGAGCGCGCCACCACGTCATCGACGAAGGTCGACAATTCCTCGATGCTGCGGGTCCGGTCGGCCACCGCATAGGTCAGGATCGGCCGGCCGGTGAAATCGAGCCGCTGCACCACCGGATCGGTCGCGGTATCGGGCATCGACGAACGCGCCGCGGTCACCGCATCCTTGACGTCGTTCAGCGCCCGGTCGGTGTTGGTGCCGAATTCGAATTCGATGGTCAGCTGGGCGCTGCCGTCCCGCGCCGTGGCCTGGATATGCCTCAGACCGGCGATGTCGCTGACCTCGTCCTCGATGGGCTGGATCACCTGACTGGCGATCTCGGAGGGGGCGGTGCCGGGGGCGCTGACGTTGACCGTGATCAGCGGCAGGTCGACGTTGGGCATCTCGGTGACGGGCAGGCGGCCGAAGCTGACCAGCCCGGCGATGCAGAGCACGACGAACAGCGCGATCGGCGGAACCGGGTGCCGGATCGACCAGGTTGACAGGTTCATTGGTCGGCCCCGGCGCTGGTCGTGGTGTCGTTGCCGGCCTCGGGCCGGATCGGCCGCACCACATCGCCCTCGCCGAAGAAGGCCCCGGCGCGGGCCACCACCTCGTCACCCTCGGCCAGGCCTTCGGTCACCTCCTGCCAGCCGTCCCAGGCGATCCCGGTCGTGACGCCGCGCCGTTCCAGCGTATCGCCCTCGCCCAGCCGCAGGACATAGGCGCCCTGCGCATCGCGCAGCACGGCCGAGACGGGCACCGCCAACCCCTGCCGGTCCTCGGCGACGATCCGGCCGCCGACGTACAGGCCGGGCCGCAGCCCCTCGCGCGCCTCCAGCGCGATGCGGACCTCGCCCAGCCGGGTCGTGGCGCTGACCGTCGGCGCCACCAGCCGCACCTGGCCGGTAACCGGCGGCAGACCGGCGATCTGCAGCGCGGCCGGATCGCCGGGGCTGAGCAGCACGAGTTCGGTCTCGATCACCTCGGCCACGGCCTCGACCGTCCCCTCCTCGATGATGCGGTAGATGGGCTCGCCCCCGGTCGAGGCGATGGCGCCGATCTGGCCGTTGCGGGCGCTGACCACACCCGCCACCGGCGAGGTGATCCGGGCATTGGCATAGTCGAGCTGCGCCACGTCGAGCGAGGCCTGCGCCTGCTGCAAGGCGGCGCGGGCAGCCTGGACCCCGTCCGCGGCCGATTGCGCGCTGGCCGCGGCGCCCAGCTGCGCGGTCTCGGCCTCGTCCAGCGCCGATTGCGTGGCGGTGCCGCTGGCCCGCAGGCTGCGCAGCCGCTCCAGCACCTGATTGGCCTGCCGCAGTTGCGCCGCGGTGGCATTGACCTGGCTCTCGGCCTGGTTCAGCCCGGCGCGGGCATTGGCCAGAACCGCCTCGGCCTGGGTGACCCTGAGCCTGAGCGTCCGGTCATCGAGCCGCGCCACGGTCTCGCCCGCGGTCACGCTGTCGCCGACTTCGGCGGCCAGCTCGGTGATGGCGAAACCGCCCGAATGCGGGAAGACCAGCACCTCGTTGCGCGCGACAAGCGAGCCCGACACCGGCACCACCAGCATCAGCGGCTGGATCGAGGCCGCGGCAATGGTGACTGCCGGCGTCGCCTCGTCGGCGAGGGCGGGGGCAGCCGTGAGGGCAAGCGCCAGCCAGAGGCCCGCGGTGGATAGAGGGGGTCTCGGCATTCCTGGCCTCCGCATGCGGCACCGCCCGGTGCCGGGAATGTTCAGTTTTGATTGAACGCAGATAGGAGCATGGGGTAGGCCCGTCAAGAAGCGTTCAGCCTTGAATGACGTATTGTGCCCGCTAAGAATAGCATGGTTCACGGAAGAGATCATGACCCCGCCGATTTCCCGCACCCGCGCCGATTTTATAGCCTATATGGGCCAGGCGCTCGAGGCGCAGGGCCTGCCGCCGATTGCCGGGCGGATGCTGGGTCTTCTGATTTTCGACGGCGCGCCGCGCTCGTTCAGCGACCTGGCGACGGAGCTCGAGGTCAGCCGCGGCTCGATCAGCGCCAATGCCCGCCACCTGCTGTCCCGCGGCGCCATCGTCAAGCAGAACCGCCCCGGCGACCGGCAGGATTATTTCTGCGTGGCCGAACAATCCCTGGACCAGATCCTGATCGAACTGATCGCCCGGATGACGGCGACCTCGGAGTCGGTGCGCGGCTTTGCCGAAGCGTTGCCGTCCGAGGAAGGCGCCCGGCGGCGGCTCTGCGGCCTGGCCGATTTCTACGCGGCGATGGCGGGGGGCGTGACCCAGGCCCTGCAGCGGCTGCGCCAGCGGTGCTGAAGCGGCGGGAGGCACGCTCCCACCCGCCCACCCCGCGCGCCTCCCGCCGCGGA
>NZ_JAUCCQ010000065.1:0-19687 GCF_034676075.1 Pararhodobacter sp.
GAGGGTTTTCCACCCTCCTTGAAAATCCTCCCGAGGATATTTTCAGAACAAAGATTGCAGGTTAACGCCCCACTCAATCTCTATCTTCGTTCTGCAAATATCCTCGGGGGTCCGGGGGCAGAAGGCCCCCGGGTCTCTCAACCAGCGCTGCCTTCTCCGCGGCAGGAGGCGCGCGGGTTGGGCGGGTGGGAGCGTGCCTCCCGCCGCTTGGCGGGCGATTGACACCGCCCGGCGCGGCGGATCACTCTCGGCGCAATCAGCCCGGAGGAACCGCCCTGCGCCCGACAGCCCCCGCCCGGCCGCGCGCCGATGACTGACCTGCCCCGCCGCTGGCTGGCCGGGGCGACGGCGGGCGCGCTCTGCCTTCTTGCCGCGGTCCTCCTGCTGCTTCAGCCCCCGGTCCTGCTGCGCTGGCAGGAGCGGGCGCTCGACAGCCTCATCGTGCTGGCCCCGGCCCCCGTTGCCGAGGCTTCCCGCGACCTGCCCCGGATCCTGGTCATCGACATCCCCCGCACCGACGAACGCGGCGATCCCTGGTCGCGCACCGCCTCCGCCCGGCTGGCCGCGCGCCTTGCCGCGCTGGAGCCCGCGCTGATCGGCTGGGACATGGTCTTTGCCGGGGGCTGCGGTCCCGAGACCGCGAATATCGCCCTCGCCGCCGCCCTGTCGCGCAGCCCCAGTGTCCTGGGCTTCCTGCTGGCCACGCGGCCTGAGCCCCTGCCCGGACCCGCCCCGGCCCTGGCGCTGGCCGAGGTCGCGGCACCCGCCCTCTGGGCCGCGCCCGGGGCCGAGGGGCCCTGCCCCGGCTTCCTCGCCCCCGGGGTCAGCCTTGCCTCGCTCTCGCTGCCCGGGGATGCCGAGGCGCGGGTGCGCCGGGTGCCCGCTGCCGTGACGGTCGCGGGGCTGGGCTATCCCTCGCTGCCCGTGGAGCTGGTACGGCGCCTTCGCGACCTGCCTGCGCCGCTGATCGCGGGCGAAGGGGCGTCGAGCCTGCGGCTCGGCGCCGCCGAGGTGCCGCTCGACCGGGCGGGCACGCTGCGCCTCAGGCCCCGGCCGGCGCTGGCCCGGGACCTGCGCACCCTCGACGCCAGGGTCCTGTTGCAGGACGCGCTTTCGGCCGAGAGTCTGGCCCTGGGCTTCCGCGGCAGCCTGGTGATCGTCGGCTCCTCGGTGCCGCAGCGGGGCGGGCTCAGGCCCACCGCCGCCGATCCGCTTTACCCTTCGGTGCAGATCGCCGCCGACCTCACCACCGACCTCATGGCGGGCACGCTGCCCTGGCGTCCGGCCAAGGCGCCGCTGACCGAAGCGCTGGCGCTGGCGCTGGCCGGGCTCGCGCTGGCCCTGGCCTTGCCGCCTCTGGCGCCGCTCTGGGGTTTCGCCGCCTCCTTGGCGCTGGCCTTTGCCCTGAGCGGCGCCTCGCTCGCGGCCTATCTGGCCGACAACCGGCTTTACGATCCGCTCCTGCCGGGGCTGGGCCTGCTGCTGGCCGCCAGCGCCGCGATCCTCTTGCAGGCCGCGCTCACCGCCCGGGCCGAGCGGGCGCTGCGGCAGCGCATGGGGCAGCTGCTGCCGCCGGTGGTGGTGGCGCGCCTTGCCTCGAACCCGCGCCTCTTGCGGCTCAGTGGCGAACGGCGCGAGGTCACCGCGCTGTTCACTGATCTGGAAGGCTTCACCGCCGCCACCCAGCGGCTGGAGCCCGAGGTGCTGATCGCCACGCTCGACCGCTATTTCGCCGCTGTCTCGGCGGCGATCCTCCGCCATGGCGGGATGATCGACAAGATCGTCGGCGACGCGGTGCATGCGCTGTTCAACGCGCCGCTCGACCAGCCGGGCCATGCCGATGCCGCGCTGAGGGCCGCGGCCGAGATCCTGCGCGAGACCGAGGCGTTGCGCACTGAGCTGGGCATCGGCCGCACCCGGATCGGCGTCGAGACGGGCGAGGCGATCTTGGGCGATGTCGGCTCGGGCGCGCGGATCGACTACACGGCGCATGGCGCCTGCGTGAATCTGGCGGCGCGGCTGGAACAGGCGGGCAAGACCCTCGGCCCCGCGCTCATCATCGGTCCGGGCACCGCGGCACAGACCAGCATCGCGCTGCGCTCCCTCGGTCCCCAGGATCTGCGCAGCTTCGGCAGAATCGAGGTCTTCACCCTCGCCGACGCCAGCCTGACCTGAGGCGCCCCTGTTCCCCCGGGAACTGAGCGCCCCGCGCCCCGGCCCTAGGGTGGGTTCATCGGCAATGACGCCGCCAACCCGAAAGGACCGCCCCATGCTCCGCAACGCCCTGATCGCCGCCACCCTCGCCCTGATCCCCGCCGCCGCTTCGGCCGCCGATTCCTGGACCACCGCCGGGGTCAACTTCCGCTCCGGCCCCTCGGCCTATTACCCGGTCATCGCCACCCTGCCCCATTGCGCCGCCATCACCACCTATGAATGGCAGGACGGCTGGGTGCGGGCCGAATGGCAGGGCAGCTACGGCTGGCTCTCGGGCCGCTACGTCTCGGATTCGAACGCCCATTGTTCCTATGGCGGCAGCTACGGCCACCAGCCCGCCCCGGCGCCGAGCTATCCGCGCTACTGATCCCGCCCAGGCCGGACCAGCGAACGGGCCCCTTCGGGGGCCCGTTTCGCATGGGGCGGCGCGGCCCCGGCTGCGGGACGGTCAGACCGCCCGGAAAAAATCCCCCGCCCCGGCCCCCCTGTATCCCAGGGAACTGAGCCGCCGGGCGGAATCACCCAAGATGGTCTCATCGAAACGCGGCACTGACCCGCAGAACCCCGAAAGGAACTCACCATGATCCGCCCCCTGATCCTCGCCTCGCTGATCCTCGCCCCCGTCGCCGCCGAGGCCCGCGCCGTCTTCCTGACCCGCGACACGGTGGTCTTCACCGAACCCTCGCAGGGCGCCCGCCGTCTGGGCGAGATCGCCGCCTGCACCCGCCTGAACGCCGCCGAGAGCGCCCCGGGCTGGCTGTCGGTCGAGACCAACCTCGGCACCGTCCATTTCCGCGCCGTCGAGGCGCAGGCGACCGCCTCGCGCTGCGGCAACCTCGCCAGCGACGGCCCGGGCGACTGGAGCGCCCCGACCCCGCCCGCCACCGAAGCCCCTGCCACCGAAGCCCCTGCCACCGAGGGCCCGACCGAGGCCTGAGCCCTGTTCCCCGGGGAACCGCGCCGCGGCCGCCCCGGGGATAGACCAGACCCATCAGCCCAACAGGAGACCCGCCATGACCCGCATCCTCACCGCCGCCCTGCTTGCCGCCGCCGCAAGCCTCTCTGTCGGCTCCGCCTCGGCCCTGCCGCTCGCCGCCCTCACCACCGCGCCGCATCTCAGCGCCCCCGCCTGCGCCCCGGTCACCGTGCTGGAGCGCCGTGGCGAGTGGTCCCGGGTCACGCTGGGCGAGACCTATGGCTGGGTCCGCGACGCCGACCTCGCCGAAGCCCGCTGCCAGGAAGACGCCGACATCGCCCTCGACGCCCGCTATGTCCCGCGCGAGGAGGCGACGACCGCCTACGCCTGATCCCCCCATCCCGACCGGCCCGACAGGGGGCGCGCGAACCTCGCGCGCCCCCTGTCCCGTGCCGTTTCACGCCAGCGTGAAGCCACATGATCTGGATCAAGGAATCACCCGGCCCCTTCGCCTAGGAAATCCGACATCGCGCCACAGGTTTGCGCGCGCGCCCCGAGACATGCTGCCCGCCCAACCCCAGCCGGCCCCAGAACCGCCCTTGCGAAGGATCGACCGATGCGCCTGACCCTGAGGACCAACCTGGCCATGCGAACCCTCATGCATTGCGCCAGCCGCGCCCCCGATACACTGCGCACCCTCGATGTGGCACAGGCCTGCAACGCCTCGTTTCATCACGTGGCGCAGGTGGTCAACCAGCTGGAAAGCAACGGTTATCTCAACACCACCCGCGGCCGGGGCGGTGGCATCGCCCTGGCCAGCGCCCCGCATGAGATCGGCGTGGGACAGGTGGTGCGCCTGTTCGAGGCCGACCTGCCCTTCGCCGAATGCCTGGACAGCGCCCGCAACACCTGCCCGCTGACCGGCGCCTGCCGCCTCAAGGGCATGCTCTGCGAGGCGCTCGGGGCCTTCTACGGCACACTCGACCGCTACACCGTCGCCGACCTGATCGACGGCAATGACGCGCTGACCCGGATCTTCCTTCCCGACGAGTCGATGGCGGAAAGCCCCGGCGCCTCCTGAAACTGTCGCAGAAATTTCACATATTAAGGATCTCGCCGGCTTGCCGAAACCGGGGTGCTGGGCCTATGTGAGAGGGCGCTGACCCCGATTTCCGGGGCCTCCCCCCTTTCTTCAGACGAGATTTCGCATGACTTCCCCAGTTTCGGGCCCCCTTCCCGGCACCCCGGCGGATTCCGCGGCCCATCGCCCGCCCGAACCGCCCGCCCATGAATACAACGTCGGCCTGGTGATCGGCTCGGTCGCCACGCTGTTGCTGCTGGCCGCGCTCGACCAGACCATCGTCTCCACCGCGCTGCCGACCATCGTCTCGGACCTTGGCGGGCTCGAACACCTCAGCTGGGTGGTGACCGCCTATATCCTCGCCTCGACCGTCGCGGCGCCGCTTTATGGCAAGCTCGGCGACCTTTATGGCCGCAGGCTCATGGTCTTCGTCTCGGTGGGCCTGTTCCTGCTGGGCTCGCTGCTCTGCGGCATCTCGGGCAGCATGGTCATGCTGATCGTGGCCCGCGCGGTGCAGGGCCTCGGCGGCGGCGGGCTGTTCGTGCTGGCGCTCTCCGTCGTCGGCGACGTCATCCCGCCCAAGGAACGCGGCAAGATCCAGGGCATGTTCGCCGCGGTCTTCTCGATCTCGTCGATGATCGGCCCGCTGCTGGGCGGCTATGTCGTCGAGCAATTCAGCTGGCATTGGATCTTCCTGATCAACGTGCCGCTGGGCATCCTTGCCGTGCTGGGCTTCGCCGTCAGCTTCCCGGCCCATACCGCGACCCACAAGCACAAGATCGACTGGTCGGGCGCCGCGGCGCTGTCCGTCGCGCTGGCCTCGATCACGCTTTTCACCGCGCTGGGCGGGCACAGCTTCGCCTGGGTCTCGGTGCAAAGCGCAGCGCTGCTGGCGCTGTTCGTCGCCTCGGTCCTGGCCTTCATCGCCATCGAGCGCCGGGCGGCCGAGCCGATCCTGCCGCTCGACCTGTTCGCGGGCAACGTGTTCCGCAACACCTCGCTCCTCAGCTTCCTGACCGGGGCGGCGATGCTCGGCGCGATCACCTTCCTGCCGCTCTACCTGCAGGTGGCGCGGGGCGTCACGCCGATGATGTCGGGCCTGCTGCTGGCGCCGATGACCGTGGGCATCATCGCCGCCACCACCGTCGCCGGGCGCTACATGCGCAAGACCGGCCGCTACCGCATCCTGCCGCTGAGCGGCATGGCCCTGCTGGTGGTCGCGGCGCTGCTGCTGACGCAGATCGCCGTCGACACCTCGACGCTGGTCTTCTCGGGCATGCTGGTGCTCTTCGGCTTCGGGCTGGGGCTGTGCTTCCCGGTGCTGACCACCGCCGCGCAGAACGCCGTGCCGCGCCGGGTGCTGGGCACCGCCACCGCTGCGGGCGTGATGTTCCGCCAGATCGGCGGCTCCATCGCCGTGGCGCTGTTCGGGGCGCTGATGACCGCGCGGCTGGCGTCGAGCTTCGGCGGCGGCCCGATCAACCCCGAGATGGGGCCGCAGCAACTGGCGCATCTGCCGCCCGAGGCCCGGGCCGCCATCGCCGGCCATGTCGTCAACGCCATCGCGCCGATCTACTGGATCGTGGCGGGGCTGGCCGTGCTGGGTGTCCTCATCTCGCTGCTGCTGGCCGAGGTGCCGCTGGGCCGCAACGACGCGCCGCCCGCGCCCGTCGAGTAAGGCTCAGGCGTAAGGACAGCGCCCCGGCTTGATGTCGAGGAGCGGCGTGCCGTCCAGCGCCTCCAGCCCCGCGACCCTGAGGCGCGCGCCCTCCCGCGCGATCAGCCGCACGTTCGTCACCGCAATCGGATTGGGCCGCACCGGGCTGCGCAGGGAAAACACCCCGCGCGGCCCGTCTGCGTGATGGGGGGCGATCAGCAGCAGGTCGCGCCGCGCCTTGTGGAACCAGAGATAGAGTTCCAGCCACTCGAACCCCTCCACCCCCTCCAGCGCCCGGTCCCAGGGCGCGGTGACCACCACCAGGCTTTCCGGCCCCTCGGGATCCGCGCGCTTGGGGCAGTCGGCGAGGGTCTTCCACGGCGTCTCGACATGGCCGATGAAGCCGAGCGTGGCATCGGCGCCAAGCGGCACCTCGGTCGTTTCCTCGCCGGGTTTCAGCGGCTTGTGGCTCATGTCTCGTCCGCGATGTAGTCGGGCAGGATGCCGGTGGCCTCGATGAACGGATCGGGGTCGACGCCCTTGAAGAAGCCGTGCCCGGTGACCAGCACCGTGCCGCAGCCCGCCATCCGCCCGCCCAGCACATCGGTGTGCAGCGTGTCGCCGACCATCGCCACCCGCGCGGGCCGTAGCTCCAGTGCCCTGAGTGCCACCTCGAAGGCCCCGGGATAGGGCTTGCCGTGGAACTCGACCGGCACCGGCAGGGCATGGGCGTAATGCCCCGGCTCCCAGGTGAAGCCCTCCTCGCGCGGCGCCACCATGTCGGGATTGGCGCAGATCACCGGCCGGGGCCGGGCCTGCAAGGCCGCGACCAGCGCCGCCTGCCGGTCGTCATCCCAGCCCTGCGAGCCGAGGAACAGGAAGCCGTCCGCCTCGGCCAGCAGCCGCTCGTCCAGCGGCCGCACATCGCCCGGCAGATCCTCGAACCCCGCCCCGTCGGGCGCGATGGCGGCCCAGACCCCGCCCCGCCCCTTCAGCGCCGCCCCGGCCAGGTCGCGGCTGGCGATCACTTCGGCCTCGGTGAAATCGAAGCCCCATTTGCGGTACTTGGCCAGAGCCTCGGCCCGCGGCGAGGCGGCGCCGTTGGTCAGGACCACCACCTTCTTGCCCAAGGCCCGCATCTGCGCCACCCGCTCCACCGCCTGCGGCAGCACGCCCTCGCCCACGTTCAGGATGCCGAACGCGTCGAGGATGAAGCCGTCGTAGCGCTTCAACACGTACTGCAGATCCAGCACCCGATAGGTCCGTTTCGGCCAGTCCTGCGGCTGGGGCAGACGATGCGCCACGGCGCGGTAACGGGCAAAGGCCCAGCGGGCATTGGGGTGCATGGGGATTCCGGCATCAGGTCGCGCGTCGCCGCCATGCTGACAAATCCCGGGCGCGGGCGAAAGCGGCATTTCGCCCCGGCGCTGCCACTCCGGCAGGCATCCCCGCGCCGCGCCCCTTCTCAATCCGCCCATAATTTCACCATACGGCCCACAAGAAAGGCATTCACCGCCCCGCACCCCCGGCCCGCCGCCGCCGATCCGCCCGCCCGCTTGAACCCCGGCCCCCGCCCCGGTTTCGGTGGGGAGAACGGAGATTCCATGAACGCCCTCGCCCCGATCCCGCACCAACGCACGCGCGGCAGCGCCGAGGTGACGCTCACCGCCGGGCGGTTGCAGCGGCTTTATACCCACGGTTCGGCCAAGGCGATCTTGCTGCAGGACCGCAGGCTCGAGGTCGTGTTCCTCAACACCTCGGGCGGGCTGACCGGCGGCGACCGGCTGTCCTTTGCGCTGACCACCGACAGCGACACCACCGCCACGACCCAGACCGCCGAACGCGCCTATCGGGCGGGCGGGGGTCGGGCGCGGCTCGATGTGGAGCTGACGATCAGCCGGGGGCGCCTCGACTGGCTGCCGCAGGAGACGATCCTCTTCGACCGCTCGGCCCTCAACCGCCGCACCCGCATCGCGCTGGGGCCCGAGGCCGAATGCCTGCTGCTGGAAGCCGTTGTTTTGGGCCGCGCCGCAATGGGCGAGACGGTGCGCGAGATCGCCTTCCACGACCGCCGAGACGTTCTGCGCGCGGGCCGCCCGGTCCTGGTCGAACCCGTCACGCTCACCACCGAGGCGCTGCAGGGCCCCGCCACGCTCGATGGCGCCCGCGCCTTCGCCTCGATGGCGCTGATCGCGCCGGGCGCGGGCGACGCACTCGGCCCGGTCCGCGCGGCGCTGACCGAAGCGGGCGTCCGCGGCGCGGCCTCGGCCCTGGACGGCAAGCTGACAATCCGATTGATGGCGGCGGATGGCTGGCCGCTCAGACGCCAGATCGCCCGGCTGGTGGCGGTGCTGCGCCCCGGTCCCCTGCCCCGCGTCTGGCAGATCTAGGAGAGAGCAATGAACCTCACCCCCCGCGAGAAGGACAAGCTGCTGATCAGCCTTGCCGCCATGGTCGCGCGCAACCGGCTGGCGCGTGGCGTCAAGCTCAACCACCCCGAGGCCGTGGCCCTGATCACCGATTTCGTGGTCGAGGGCGCCCGCGACGGCCGCCCGGTGGCCGAGCTGATGGAAACCGGCGCCCATGTCATCAGCGCCGCGCAATGCATGCCCGGCATCCCCGAGATGATCCCCTCCGTGCAGGTCGAGGCGACGTTCCCCGATGGCACGAAACTCGTCACCGTTCACCACCCCATCCGCTGAAAGAAGGCCCCCATGCGCATCCTCCCCCTCGCCCTGATGATCCTCATGGTCCCCACGCTCGCCCTCGCCCATCCGGGGCATGCGGGTCCGAGCTTCCTGACCGGCCTTGGCCATCCGCTGGGCGGGCTCGACCATGTGCTGGCCATGCTGGCGGTGGGGCTGATGGCGGCGCAGGCCGGGGGTCGGGCGCTCTGGGTGCTGCCCGTGACCTTCGTCGGCGCCATGCTGGCGGGCGGGGTCTTCGGCTTCGCGGGCGTCACGCTGAGCGCGGTCGAGCCGCTGATCCTGGCCTCGATCATCATGCTGGGCGCGCTGGTGGCGCTGGCCACGCGCCCCAAACTCGCCACGCTGGTGCCGATGGTCGCGGTCTTCGGCCTCGCCCATGGCTGGGCGCATGGGGCCGAGGGACCGGCGCAGGGCCTCGCGCTTTATGCTGCGGGCTTCGCGCTGGCCACCGCCGGGCTGCATCTGGCGGGCATCGGCCTGGGCCGGGCACTGAACCATCTGGCGATCCGCACTCTGGGCGGCGGCGCCGCCCTCGCCGGCCTCGCGCTGGCCTTCGCCTGAGGAGGGCGCCATGATCCCCGGAGAGATCTTCCCGGCCGCGGGCGACATCATCCTCAACGAGGGTGCGCCGGTGACAATCCTGACCGTCGCCAACACCGGCGACCGCCCGGTGCAGGTCGGCTCGCATTACCATTTCGCCGAGACGAACCCGGGGCTCTCCTTCGACCGCGAGGCCGCGCGGGGCCTGCGGCTCGACATTCCTGCGGGCACCGCGGTGCGGTTCGAGCCGGGCCAGACGCGCGAGGTGCGGCTGATCCCCTTCCAGGGTGCGCGAAAAGTCTTTGGTTTCAACGGCAAGGTCATGGGGGACCTGTGATGCCCGGGCGCGCATCCTCCCTGCCCGTGGCGAAAAAACCACGACCAAGGACGGTAGAGACCCGGCAAGACGAATCGTGTAAGGTCCCGCTCCTGGCCTCGCCTCCGGCCCGCCCCCCGGCGGCGCAGAGCGCAGAGACCCGCCTTGCAAGGACGCGCTCCCATGGTCTTCCCCTTTCCCGCCGATCTCTTCCGCCTGTCGCTGGAGACGAGCCTCATGGCGCTGCAGGCGCAGCAGGTCGTCGCCATGCGCACGCTGGGGCTGATGGGCGCCTGGCGCACCCGCGACGGCGAGGCGACGCGGATGATCGCCGAGAAGATGGATGCGCTGGGCGAGGCGACGCTGGGCATGGGCAAGGCGCTGGCTCAGGCGCAATCGCCCTTGCATGTCGCCGAGGCCGCGCTCGCCCCCTATGCCAAGCGCACCTCGGCCAATCACCGCACGCTGTCGCGCCGGGGCCCCGGCCGCCCCTCCTGATCGCTGAGCACGCGACGCCCCCCGGCCTGACCGACGGGGCGATCCGATGACCCGGCGGCTTGACGGCTCGTGCCATTGCGGCGCCGTCCGCTTCACGGTGCAAAGCCACGCGCCGGTGCCCTATCAGCGCTGCTATTGCTCGATCTGCCGCAAGACCACCGGCGGCGGTGGCTATGCGATCAACCTCTCGGCCCTGGCCGACAGTCTGGTGGTCGAGGGACGCGAGGCCCTGGCCGTTTACCGAGCGGAAATCACGGACGACACCGGCCCCTGCCGCCTGTCCTCGGCCGAACGCCATTTCTGCGCCCGTTGCGGCAGCCACCTCTGGCTCTATGACCCGACCTGGCCCGCGCTGATCCACCCGCTGGCCTCGGCCATCGACACGCCCCTGCCCCCGGCGCCCGACCACACCCATCTGATGCTCGACTTCAAACCCGATTGGGTGCCGCTGGAGGCGGGTCCGGACGACCTGACCTTCGCCCGCTACCCCGAGGCCTCGATCGAGGATTGGCACCGCGCCCACGGGCTGTGGGAGGCGCCCTGATGTCCTGCCCGGCCCCCGACCGATGCCCTCGTTTCGCCGCGACCCATGACGTGAAAGGCTGACCATGCCCTATCCCATCCCCCGCGCCCAATACGCCGACATGTTCGGGCCGACCACCGGCGACCGCCTGCGCCTCGGCGATACCGAGATCATCATCGAGGTCGAACGCGACCTCACGATCTATGGGGACGAGGTGAAATTCGGCGGCGGCAAGGTGATCCGCGACGGCATGGGCCAGAGCCAGATCACCCGCGCGGGCGGCGCCATGGATACGGTCATCACCAACGCCCTGATTCTCGACTACTCGGGGATCTACAAGGCGGATGTCGGGCTCAGGGACGGGCGGATCGCGAAGATCGGCAAGGCGGGCAACCCCGATACGCAGCCCGGCGTCACGGTGATCATCGGCCCGGGGACCGAGATCATCGCCGGCGAGGGCAAGATCCTCACCGCCGGCGGCATGGATGCGCATATCCATTTCATCGCCCCTCAGCAGGTCGAGGACGCGCTGCATTCGGGCGTGACCTGCATGCTGGGCGGCGGTACCGGCCCCGCGCATGGCACGCTCGCCACCACCTGCACGCCCGGCCCCTGGCACATCGGCCGGATGCTGCAGGCCGTCGACGGGCTGCCGATGAACATCGGGCTGGCGGGCAAGGGCAACGCCTCGCAACCCGAAGCATTGGTGGAGATGATCCGCGCCGGGGCCTGCGCCCTGAAACTGCACGAGGATTGGGGCACCACCCCCGCAGCCATCGACTGCTGCCTGACGGTCGCCGATCAGATGGATGTGCAGGTGATGATCCACACCGACACGCTCAATGAATCGGGCTTCGTCGAGAACACCCTCGCCGCCATCGGCGGCCGGACCATCCACGCCTTCCATACCGAAGGCGCGGGCGGCGGCCATGCGCCCGACATCATCAAGGTCGTGTCCTCGCAGAACGTGATCCCGTCGTCCACCAACCCGACGATGCCCTATACCGTCAACACGATCGAGGAGCACCTCGACATGCTGATGGTCTGCCATCACCTCAGCCGCAAGGTGCCCGAGGATGTGGCCTTCGCTGAATCCCGCATCCGGCGCGAGACCATCGCCGCCGAGGATATCCTGCACGACATGGGCGCGTTTTCGATCATCTCCTCGGACAGCCAGGCCATGGGCCGGGTGGGCGAGGTCATCACCCGCACCTGGCAGACCGCGTCCAAGATGAAATCGCAACGCGGCCGCCTGCCCGAGGAAACGGGCGAGAACGACAATTTCCGCGCCCGCCGCTATGTGGCGAAATACACGATCAACCCGGCCATAGTGCATGGCATGGCCGAGGAAATCGGCTCCATCGAGGAGGGCAAGCGCGCCGACCTCGTGCTCTGGTCCCCGGCCTTCTTCGGCGCCAAGCCGGAGATGGTGCTGATCGGTGGCTCCATCGCGGTGGCCCAGATGGGCGATCCCAACGCCTCGATCCCGACGCCGCAGCCGGTCTATACGCGGCCGATGTTCGGCGCGCTGGGCCGGGCGGTGGAGCACTCGGCGGTGACCTTCGTCAGCCAGGCTGCCCTCGACGCAGATGTCGGCGCCGCGCTCGGCCTCGCCAAATCGCTGGTGGCGGTGAAGAACTGCCGCGGCATCGGCAAGGCCGACATGCGGCTGAACGATGCGACGCCTGCCATCGAGGTCGATCCCGAAACCTATGAGGTCCGGGCGGACGGCGTGCTGCTCACCTGCGAACCGGCGCAGGAACTGCCGCTGGCGCAACGCTATTTCCTGTTCTGACCCCGGAAATCGCCACGGCGGCCCCCAAACGAGACGCAGGAAGGGGGGCCTTCTGCCCCCCTCTTGGCCCAAGGGCCAATTCACCCCCCGAGGATATTTGCAGCGCAAAGATGAAGGTTAACGAACCCCTAAGCCGCCTCTTCGTTCGGCAAATATCCTCGGGGGTGAATGCCCGCAGGGCAGAGGGGGCAGAAGGCCCCCTGATCCGGCCCCGGCCCGCGCCACGCTCAGAGGCGGGCGCGCCGCCAGCCATGCCGTCGCTGCAATGCAGCATTGCCAAGTCGGGTCTGGTTCCGCCCACCGGCATGACCTACTTTGGGCGCAGGGGGGAAACACTCATTCTTCGAGGTTTCCGACAATGGCCTTCATCACCACCACCGACTTCTCGCCGCGGATGCGCGCGCAAATCGACCGTTTCTTCGCCTCGCTCGGCCAGGGCTTCAACGCCTATCTCGAGGCCCGCACCCGGCGCGACCAGATCGAGCGGCTTCAGATGCTCTCCGATGCGCAGCTGGCCGAGATGGGCATCAGCCGCGACCGCATCGTGCATCACGTGTTCCGCGACCGTCTGGGGCTCTGAGCCCCGGCCTGCGCGGCCTGGCTCAGAACCAGGCGGCGCCGCCGATCAGATTGGCATCCGCCGTCCCCATCAGCGGGGCGGCGATCTCGGCCCGGCGCATGGCGATCGGGACCCGCGCGCCGTCCCGCAACCGGCAGCGCACCTCGAGCCGCAGCCGCTCGACCCAGAAGACCGGATCTTCCTGCACCGCTTCGGGCAGGAGCCGGTGGTCGAAGACCCGGATCCGCCGCTCGACCACTTCGGCCTGGGTCCATTGGCCGGTTCGACCCAGCAGATCCGCCTGTTCCAGTTCAGCGCAAAGCGCCGCCTCGCGCGTTCTCAACGCCGTGATACGCGACCGAACCATGGCCAACTCGTCCGACAAACCAACCGCTTGCATGCGTCCCTCCGTTGCTTGCGCCTGCCATGCTGCCCTGCGAGGGTAAAGACCGCGTTTACGAGGATTCCGCGATGACTGACCTGCCCCCCGCCACCCGCCTTCTGACCACCGCGCCCGCGTCGAGCCATGGCAGCGTCACCCTCGATTACGACGCGCGCCTCATGCGCCGCAAACGGCTGGTCACCGCGGCGGGCGAGGGTTTCCTGGTCGATCTGCCCGCGGTCACCAACCTCGACAGCTATTGGGGGTTCGAGCTGGAGGACGGGCACGCGATCCGCATCGTCCCGGCCGAGGAGAACGTGCTGCTGATCACCGGCGATCTGGCCCGGCTCGCCTGGCATATCGGCAACCGCCACACCCCCTGCGAGATCCACGAGACCTATCTCTTGATCCGCGAGGATCACGTGCTGGAGGGGATGCTCCGGGGCCTCGGCGCCCGGATCACCCGCGTCTCGCGCCCCTTCGCGCCGGAATCGGGCGCCTATGGCACCGGGCGCACCATGGGTCATGACCACGGTCACAGCCATCCGCCCGGCACACCCTTCCCCAGCCACGACCATCACAGCCACGACCATCACAGCCACGACGGCCATATCCACCACCACGGCGCCCACTTCCACGGCGGCGAGGAGGCGGAGTAACCCCCCGGATGACAGATCCCGCCGCGCTTCTGACGCTCACGCAATGGCTGTCCCCGGCCTTTCCGACCGGGGCCTTCGCCTATTCGCATGGGCTTGAGCGGGTGGTGGCCGAGGGGAAGGTCACGGATGCCGCGACGCTTCAGGCCTGGCTTGAGGGCATCCTCAGGCACGGCGCGGGCTGGCAGGACGCGGTGCTGCTGGCCGTGGGGCTGCGCGACGGCGCGGATCTGGACGCGCTCGACGCCCTCGCCCGGGCGCTGGCCCCCTCGGCCGAGCGGCTGCGCGAGACGCTGGACCAGGGCCAGGCCTTTGCCCGCACCGTCAGCGCCCTGACCGGGCAGACACTCCCCCCGCGGCCCCTGCCCGTGGCGCTGGCCGACGCGGTGGGCCGTGCCGCCCTCGCCCTGCCCCCCGCCCTGGTGATCGCGCTTTATCTTCAGGCCTTTACCGGCAATCTGACCACCATTGCCGTGCGCCATGTGCCGCTGGGCCAGACCGAGGGACAAAGCGTCCTCGCCCGCCTCGCGCCGCTGCTGACGGCACTGGCCGCGCGCGCCGCCGGTGCCACGCTCGACGACCTCGGCGGGGCGGCGCTGGCCGCGGAACTCGCCGCATTCGAACACGAAACCCAGGATATCAGGATTTTCAGGACATGAGCGCGAACGGCCCCCTCAGGGTGGGAATCGGCGGCCCCGTCGGCTGCGGCAAGACCTCGCTGACCGAGCAACTGGCCCGGGCGCTGGCCGGACGCTGCTCGATGGCGGTGATCACCAATGACATCTATACGCGCGAGGATGCCGATTATCTGGTCCGCGCCCAGGTCCTGCCCGAGGCGCGGATCAAGGGGGTGGAGACCGGCGGCTGCCCGCATACGGCGATCCGCGAGGATGCCTCGATCAATCTGGCGGCCATCGATCAGCTCAACACCGAAATCCCGGGGCTGGACCTGATCCTGATCGAATCGGGGGGCGACAATCTGGCGGCGACCTTCTCGCCCGAACTGGCGGATCTGACAATCTATGTGATCGACACCGCCGCCGGGCAGGATATTCCGCGCAAGCGCGGGCCGGGGGTCACGAAATCCGACCTGCTGGTGGTCAACAAGACCGATCTCGCGCCCTATGTCGGCGTCGATGTGGCGCTGCTGGAGGCCGATACGCAGCGCGCCCGCGGCGCCCGGCCCTATGTGCTGGCGCAGGTCAGGAACGGCGTCGGGATCGCCGAGGTGGTCGCGTTCCTGCAGCGCGAGGGCGGGCTGGAACTGGCCTGAACTCTGGGTAACGCGAGGACCGCGCCGCATCCATCCCGGGCGCAGCGCAGGGGAAGAGAGGGCTATCGCGCGGGCGACAGACCGCCGGCCGGTGCGTCGGGGGACCCGGCCTCGTCGGAGGCCGGTGCCTTCGGAGGCTGCGGATCGACCTTGGCGGGTGCGCCGCCGTCATCACCGGGTTGCGGCGCCGGGGGCCGGGGTGCGGCGGCGATCGGGGCCTCGGACTTGGGCGCATCCTTGGGCGCATCCGTCGTGGCCCCCTCGGACTTCGTGACCGCGCTGGCCAGAGCCGCGGGCGGCGGGGTGGTCGGGGCGACCGCCCCGGGCCCGCCAGGGGCGGGGCCTCCGGTCTTGGGGGACGTGACCTTCGGCATGGCGCGCTTCGCCGCCTTGTGCTGCCCGCCGACCAGCGGCGGCGCCAGGTCGCGACGGCCCTTCTTCAGCGCCGCCTGACGCGCCGCAGCCTCGGCGTTGCGGATGGCGGCGGCATGCACCGCCTCGCTGCGGGCCTGACGCTCGGCCGCGGTCAGCGCCTGCGGCTGATGGGGCTCGTCCACAGGCTCGTTGACGGGCCCGGGATTGGCGACCGGTGCGGCCGCGACCGGCTGCAGCCCCGGCTGGCGGCGGCTCACGAAGGTCCCGGCCGGAGCGGCCCGCGCCACCGGCACCCGCTTGCCGCGGCGGCCGAGCCCCCTGCCCCCGCGCCGCACAAGCCCCGGCAGCCGCGCGGTCGAGGCCAGGATCACCAGCGCCAGACCGACGAAGGCCAGCAGCGGCAACCGCTCGCCCCGGAACACCATGCCGAACAGCACGCTGAAGGCGGGCATCAGGAACATGGCCAGCGCCGCCTTGTTGGCCCCCGCCCGCTGCACCAGCGCGTAATTCAGCAGGTTCGGCGCGATGGTCGCCAGCACCACCAGCGCCGCCAGCGTGCCGATCACCGCCAGCGAGGGCTCGACCGTGACCCGCCCGTCGATCACCAGCGCCATCGGCCAGACGGTCAGCGCCCCGACCGCGAACATCCCTGCCGACAGCATCAGCGGCGCCATCTTGCGGCGGCGGCGGAACCAGACATTGCCCGCAGCATAGCTCAGGGGCGAGATCAGCACCATCAGCGTGCCGAACCCCGCCTGCGCCAGCCCCTCCGCCTGAATCGCCGGGATCGAGATCATCGCCACGCCGATCAGCCCGGTGCCGATGCGCAGCGCCTGCTCGACGCTCGCCGGCTCGTCGGCCAGAAACAGCGCCGCCAGCGCCAGGGTGAAAAGCGGCATGGTCGCGTAAAGCATGCCGCCCATGCCCGAGGGGATGTATTGCATCCCCGCCGCCATGCTGACGAAGGGAATGGTCACCACCAGCGTGCCACCGACCAGCGCCGTCAGCAGGTCATAGCGGCTGGGCCTGCGCTGCGGCCCCAGCACGCCCGCCGCCAGCAACAGCAGCGGCAGACCCAGCGCGGCGCGCAGGGCGGCCAGGGTCCAGGGCGGAAAATGGGCCACGGCCTCGGCGATCAGGAGCGGCGAGGCGCCAAATCCGGCAGCGGTGAGGATCAGCAGCAAGGATGTCGGCATGGGTTCCGGCGTCGGCCATCGGGGCACGGCCCATTCCCGTACCGCCCCCGCGCGAGCGCGTCAACTGCCGCCCCCAGCGCCCGGAAGGGTCGGGCGGCCTCTGGCCAAATCCCCATACCGTCACGAAAATTTCGCTGTCGCTATGGCAGGCCCGGCTCAGCGTGCCTTTTGCAGATGCACGTAGGTCTCGTCGAAGCGGCGCTGCAGGTGCTCAACCGCAAGGATTGTCCGGCCCGAGCCCAAAGGCGCTACATTTGTGCCCGGATCGGGGTTGAAGAACAGCGGCACCGAAATCCGCGCCGCGACCGTCCCGACCACCCGATGCGGCGTGGCGCGGACCCGCGCGTTGGTCCAGATCTCGAGCATTTCACCAAAATTGATGACAAAAGATCCGGGCGGCGCCAGTACCGGCAGCCAATCCCCGGCCCGCGTCAGCACCTCGAGCCCCGGCACGCCGTCGCTGGCCAGCAGGGTCAGACAGCCGTAATCGGTATGCGCGGCGATGCCGAAATCCTTCTCACCCGCCCAGTCGGGCCGCGGCGGGTAGTAGTTCCCGCGCAGAAGCGCCATCGGCTGGGTGAACTTGTCGGCGAAGAAACCCGGATCCTCTCCAATCGCCGCGGCCACGGCGCCCAGAAGCCGCAGGGCCAGCGCCCGCGCCTCGGCATAATAGCCCTCAAGCTCGGCCCGGAAGCCGGCGGGCTGCGCGGGCCAGAGGTTCGGCGCATGCACCGGCAGCGCCGATCCCGGCACCTCGAAACCGATGTCGAAGACCTCCTTGTAATCGGGGTTCGCCGCCGGATCGACCTGTTCGGACCGCGGTCCGCCCCAGCCCCGGTTCGACCCGGTGGCCGCCATGTCGACCTTGCGCTTCTCGGCCTCGGGCAGCGCGAAGAAGGCGCGATAGGCGGCGATGACCGAGGCGACCCGATCAGGCGGGATCGGCCCGCCCGTTACCACCAGGAACCCGACCTCGGTGGCGCCGCGCCGCACCTCGGCCGCCTGCGCGGGATCGCCCGCGAAAAGCGCGTCCAGATCGATGCGCGGAACGGAGGTCTCACTCATGGCCGAAAGCCTCCCACAGGGTGCGGTCGAGCGCGCTCAGCTGGTTGTAGTCGGGACAGGAATCCATGGCCACCGCCACGCTCCAGCCGTCGCGCATGACCAGCGCGTAGCTGGTCGCCTCCAGAATCCCCGGCATGCAGAGCGCGCCCATATGCCACCAGATCCAGCCCTCGCCCGAGGGACGGCCGTACATCCCGAGCCCATAGACCACGCCGCCGCCGAGGTCCGTCACCGGCCCCTCGGGCGCCCGGTTGCCCCAGAGCAGCGACTGGAAGACCGCATAATCGCCCAGGCTGGCCTGCCAGCCGCCGAGCGGGCCATAGACCGCCGTCGCCGGCGCCATGGTCGACCCGGGCAGAACGCCCGAGCAGGCAGCCTGATAGTTCTGCCCGGTGACCCGTTCGATCACCGTGCCCAGCAGTGCATAATTTTCGTTGTTGTAGGAGAACTCGGCCGGACCCGGCCGGACGCCCCAGCCCGCCACCAGCCGCCAGTCGCCGCCGCCCTCGTGCCAGAGCGGCATCGCCTCCTGCACGCGGTCGTCGCGCAGTCCGGCCGATTGGGTGATCAGCCCGGCAACGGTGATCCCCGCCCCCGGCCCGGTCCAGCCCAGCACCTGGCCCAGCGTCGTGTCCCAGCGCAGGCGCCGGGCCTCGACCAGCCCCGCGACGCATTGCGCAGTCACCGATTTTCCCAGCGATCCCAGGACGCGCGGTGCGCCGGGCACGCCCTCGGCAGCGCGCGACAGCACCCTGTCGCCGTTGCGGGCCACGGCGATCTCGGCCCCCTCCACGCCCGCCGCCTCGGCCCAGGCAAGGAAGGCCGTGGCCATCCTTTCGGCGCGCTCCTGCGGGGTCGGGGCCTGCGGGGCCGGGGCCTGTTGGGTTGCCGCCTGCTGGATTGCGGCCTGCTGGGCGCCCGTCTGCTGGGCGCCGATCACCAGAGGCGCGGCAAGGGTCAGGGCGGCAACAAGGGCGATGATCCGGGCAGACATGCGGGGGCGCTCACGGCAGGGGTTTCGCCCGATCTATAGCCGCCGCCCGGAAGCCTGTCACCGCGACGAGGCCGCGCAAACCCCTTTCAGGGAGCCTCCTCGCGCATTCGTGCACCGTCGTGAAGGGGCGCGCGAGCCCGGGTCAGGCGATGACCACGACGCCGAAGAGCAGCAGCAGGAACATGAGCAGCGCCACCACGATCAGGACCTTCGCCCCGGTCAGCGCCACGCCCGAGATCCGGCCGAAGCCCAGAAGACCGGCGATGGCAGCAACGGCGAGAAGGATGAGAATCCACTTCAGCATCGGAGTGACCTTTCGTTCCGGCAGACGCCTCCCGCCTGCTCCCTTGAAGCCCAACGCCAGTGGGCCGCTTCCGGTTCCGCCCTGCCCTGATCCGCGCGCTCGTGGCCGCCCCGGGGGCCGTCTGCCCCCGGACCCCCGAGGATATTTGCAGCACAAAGAAGGCGGGTTAATGAGGGCTTAACCTGGGGCACGGCGGTCAGGGGCAGGTGCGGCGCGGCTTGGGGCAGGACCGCGGCGAGGTCTCGATCAGGGACGAGGATGCCCCCGGGCAAGCGGCGCGCTGTTGTGGGGAGAGCTGCCAGCGGGTCGCTGGGGGGGCGAGCGATGTCCTCATGGTACGTCCCACGGGCACCCTAGATCCTCGAAGACGGCGCCCGGCACCGCCAAACCGCATGACCCGAGGCAACCCGACTGCCCATTCCGGCAAGCCCACAGCAAGAACCGCGCGGCCCCGCGCGCGCGTACCAAGCGCCCTGCCCCTCGGTCCTGCCCGATGCTGCTTCCCCGGTCCCCTTTGATCGTCGGCGCACTTCCCGTGCCTGAACCACTCTCCCGGAACCGCCGCCCCCCACATTAACCTTAACAGGCCGCTGAAAAACTCCTGCCTCGACGCCGATGGCGGAACATGATTCACG
>NZ_JAUCCQ010000066.1:0-19571 GCF_034676075.1 Pararhodobacter sp.
CGCCGCCCATGCCCTTCACCAGCTTGCCGGGCACCATCCAGTTCGCCAGATCGCCTTCTTCCGAGACTTCCATGCCGCCGAGGATCGCCGCGGCGATCTTGCCGCCACGGATCATGGCGAAGGAGGTCGCGCTGTCGAAATAGGCGGTGCGGGGCAGTTCGGTGATGGTCTGCTTGCCGGCGTTGATCAGGTCGGGATCTTCCTCGCCCTCATAGGGAAAGGGGCCCATGCCGAGCATGCCGTTTTCCGATTGCAGCGTGATGTCCTTGTCGCCGACGTAGTTCGCGACCAGCGTCGGGATGCCGATCCCGAGGTTCACATACATCCCGTCTTCGAGTTCGAGCGCCGCGCGGGCGGCCATCTGGTTGCGGTCCCAAGCCATTCTCAAGCCTCCTGACGCTTGCGGGTGGTGCGCTGCTCGATGCGCTTCTCGTGCTGGCCCTGGATCAGACGGTGCACATAGATGCCGGGCAGATGGATGTGATCGGGGTCGAGCGAACCGGCGGGCACGATCTCCTCTACCTCGACGACACAGACCTTGCCGCAGGTCGCCGCGGGCGGGTTGAAGTTGCGCGAGGTCTTGCGGAACACGAGGTTGCCGGTCTCGTCGGCCTTCCAGGCCTTGACGATCGCCAGATCCATCACCAGCCCGGTTTCCAGGATATAGGTCTGGCCGTTGAAATCCTTGTGTTCCTTGCCCTCGGCGATCACCGTGCCGACGCCGGTCTTGGTATAGAAACCGGGGATCCCGGCGCCACCGGCGCGCATCCGTTCGGCCAGCGTGCCCTGGGGATTGAATTCCAGCTCCAGCTCGCCCGAGAGGTACTGGCGCATGAATTCCGCGTTCTCGCCCACATAGGAGGAGATCATCTTCTTGACCTGCCGCGTCTCCAGCAACTGGCCGAGGCCGAAGCCGTCGACACCGGCGTTGTTCGAGGCGACGGTCAGGTTCTTGGTCCCGGCGTCGCGGATCGCCGCGATCAGAAGTTCCGGGATGCCGCACAGGCCGAAACCGCCCGCCGCAATGGTCATCCCGTCGAACAGGAGGCCGTCCAGGGCCTCGGCGGCCGAGCCGTAGATTTTCTGCATGTTTTCCCCCGTATCAGGCGCAATGGTTGTGACGCGGCACTGCGGCGAAGTCAATTGTCGCGGGGGCAGCGGGCGGGGTGCCTTGCGGATGCGCGCGGCCGAAGTATGGTGCTGCGATGATTTTCGGGGTGAGACGCCTGCTATTCGCCGGGATGCTGGCGCTGACGGCCTGTGCCGCAGTGCGGGGCGGACCTGCGCCCGATCAGGTCCCGCTGGTCGAGCCGGTGCCGGGGGGGCGCCATGCGATCACCTATCTGACCCTGACCGAGGCGGGCCCGGCCGAGGGCCAGACCCGCGCCTATTTCGACGGGCGCGGCGCGGGGCGGGCCTCGGTCACCTTCCTCGCCCATGGCCATGGCGCCTATGGCATCAGTGCCACCTGTGACGGGCGGGCGCGGGTCCGGCAGGCCGAGGGCGAGTTGTCGGTTCCGGCCTGGATCCCGGCGGGACAGCCCGTCGCCCTGCGCCTGCAACCGGGCGAGCGGGGCGAGAGCCTGCTGGATCTTGCGCCCGAGGTCCGCGATTGCGCCCTGTCGATCCGGCCGGGCGGGCGGCCGGGCTGGGTGCTGGATCTGGCGCGCGAGGAAACCGCCCTGCCACGGATCGCCGCGCTGGATGCTCCGGTCGAGGCCTGCGCGGGGGGCGGCGAGGGGCCGTTGCAGCGGGCGATGATGGCGACGGGCGATCTGTCGGCGACCTGCCCGATGCAGGCGGGGCCCATGCTGTTCCTGGCCGACGGCGCCGAGGCGCTGAACGCCCGGGTCGAGGCCCTGACCGGCCGCCGCCTGTCTGAGGACGCGCTGGAGACGGGCGATCCCGACCTGCCGCTCGATTTCTCGAACGCGCCGCAGCTTGACCTGATCTATATCAACTATCTGAACATGAACGCGGATTTCGCGGGTTACCTGACGGCGCGGATGCTGGCCTGGCACGCGGCGCGGGGCACCATCGTGCGGATGATGATCTCGGACGTGATGCTCACCGACACCGACCGCGCGCTGTTCGAGGGGCTGGCCGCGACCTATCCGACCATCGAGGTCCAGCCCTATCGCATGCCGATCGAGGCCGCGCGCGGCTTCGAGGGGCAATTCGCGCATCTGCACCGGGTGACGCATGTGAAGCTCTTCGCCACCGTCGCGCGCGAACCCGGGCGCTCCATCGCCCTGATTGGCGGGCGCAACATCCACGAGGGGTATTTCTTCCCCGAGCCGCGCGATCTGTCGGACTTCCCCTTCCTGCATCAATACGACCCCGACGAAATGCGCATCACCGGCGGCTTCACCGCCTATGACGATTTCGAACTGGCCTTCACCGGCGACGCGCAGGTGCGGCGGATCGTGCGGCAGATGGGCGCGCTCTGGCACCGCGACGCGGAAACCCAGGCGATGCTGCCGCCCGCCCCCGGCGGCGGGCCGGTCGCCGCCCTGCCCGAGGGCAGCATGCGGCACTTCATCTCGGTCCCCTATGCCGACGGGGCGGCGATGGAGGATTGGTTCGCCCGGCTCATCGACGCGGCACAGGAGCGGATCCGCATCGCCTCGCCCTATCTGAACCTGACGCCCGAGATCGAGGCCGCCTTCCAGCGGGCCCGGGCCCGGGGGGTGCGGGTCGATGTGGTGGCGACGGTGCGGGTGCGCGAGGCCACGGATTTCATGGTCACCGGCTTCAACCGCCGCTTCGGCAATCAGGAAGGCGACTGGCTGAATTTCTACGATTACGAGCCCGGGCTTCGGTTGATGCACACCAAGCTCATTGTCATCGACGATCATCTGGTGGTGGCGGGGTCGGTGAACCTGAACCAGCGCTCGTTCCTGCATGATCTGGAAAACGGCGTGGTGGTGCTGGACCGGGGGCTGGCGGCCCGGGCCGACCGGCTGATCCAATCCTATATCGACCAGGGCGAGCGGGTCGCGCCGGGGCAGGAGATGTCGGGCTGGATGCGCTTCCTGTCGCGCTTCGGCTTCATCGAGCGGGCTTTCTGACGGCGGGGCCGCGGATCAGGGAACCGGCGGGGGGCCGGGCCTGTTCCCCTTTGGCAGACCAGAGGAGCACCGCCATGCTGCATTTCCCCGCCACCGCTGAACCCTCAAGCCCCGATGTCGCGGCGCTTTACGACAAGGCCACCGGCTCCTGGCAATATATCGTCTCGGACCCCGGGACGGGGGCGGCGCTGATCGTCGATCCGGTGCTGGATTTCGATCCCGTCGCGGCGGCGACCGGCACCGGGAATGCCGAGGCCCTGCTGGCCCATGTCGAGGCGCGGGGACTGGAGGTGGGGCTGATCGTCGACACCCATCCCCATGCCGACCATCTGAGCGCGGCGCATTGGCTGGCCGGACGGCTGGGCGCGCGGATGGCGACCGGGCAGCGGGTGCTGGGGGTGCAGCGGCTCTGGGCGGATCTCTACGCCGATGACAGCCTGGCCGAGCGGCCGGAACACTGGGACCGGCTCTTCGCCGACGAAGACGGTTTCGCGCTGGGCGGGCTGAAGGGGCGGGTGGTGCTGGCGGCGGGGCATACCATGGCCTCGGTCACCCTGCAGGTGGGCGACGCAGTGTTTGCCCATGACACGCTGATGATGCCCGACAGCGGCACGGCCCGGGCGGATTTCCCCGGCGGCTCGGCCGAGGCGCTGTGGCAGACGATCCGCGCCACCCTCGACCTGCCCGAGGAGACGCGAGTCTTCATCGGCCACGATTACGGCAAGGACGGGCGCGAGCCCGCCTGCATGGCCACCGTCGGCGCGCATCGGCGGGATAATATCCACGTCCGCGACGGGGTCTCGCGCGAGAGTTTCCTGCGGCTGAGGACCGAGCGGGACGCGACGCTGCCGCTGCCCGACCGGATGTTGATGGCGCTTCAGGTCAATCTGCGCGGCGGGCGGCTGCCCGAGCCGGACGAGCAGGGACGCCGCGTGCTGCGCGTCCCCCTCGACCGGTTCGAACCGCGGGGCTGAGGGTCACTCCTCGGCCGCGGCCTTCTTGGTGGTTTTCTTGGCCGCGGGCTTCTTTGCCGCCGTCTTCTTGGCCGCGGGTTTCTTGGCGGGCTTCGCCTCGCCGTCCGTGGCGGCAGCCTTCGCCTTCGGCGCGGCTTTCTTCTTGCCCTTCGGCGCGGCGCCGGCCTTGGCGGTGATCAGCTCCAGCGCCTGTTCCAGCGTCACCTCCGAAGGCTCCACGCCCTTGGGCAGGGTCGCGTTGACCTTTTCCCATTTGACGTAAGGCCCGTAGCGGCCGGGCATCACCTGGATCGGCCCGCCGTCCGGGTGATCGCCCAGCACCTTCAGCGGCTGCGCGGCGGCGCCCCGGCCGGGACCGCGGGCCAGTTTCTGCGCCAGAACCTCGACCGCGCGGTTCATGCCGATGGTGAAGACCTCATCGACCTCGGGCAGGTTGGCATAGGTCGAGCCATGCTTCACATAGGGGCCGAAGCGGCCGATCCCGGCCTCGACCGCGACGCCGTCCTCGGGATGCTGGCCGATCAGCCGCGGCAGATCCAGCAGCGAGACGGCCTTTTCCAGATCCATCTCATCGGGTGCCCAGCCCTTCGGCAGGCTCGAACGCGGCGGTTTGGGCTGTTCCGCCGTCACCTCGCCGCGCTGGACATAGGGACCGAAGCGACCCGAACGCAGGCTGATCGCATCGCCCTTGTCGTGGCCCAGCAGCTTGCCTTCGCCCGAGAGTTCGCTGTCGCCTTCATCGCCCGACAAGGGGCGGGTATAGCGGCATTCGGGGTAGTTGGTGCAGCCGATGAAGGCCCCGCCCGAGCGCGCGGTCTTCAGGTTCAGCCGCCCCTTGCCGCAGGTCGGGCAGACCCGCGGGTCCGAGCCATCCTCGCGCGGCGGGTAAAGATGCGGCGCCAGAACCTCGTCGATCTTTTCCAGCACCTCGGTGATGCGCAGATCGGCGGTTTCCGCCAGCGCGGCCGAGAAATCGCGCCAGAAGCGGGCCAGCACGTCCTTGTAATCGCGCGACCCGGCCGAGATGTCGTCGAGCTGTTCTTCCAGATCGGCGGTGAAATCGTATTCCAGATACTTGCCGAAATAGGAGGTCAGGAAGATCGTCACCAGCCGCCCCTTATCCTCGGGGATCAGGCGGTTCTTGTCTTTCTTGACATAGCCGCGCTCCTGGATCGTGGTGACGATCGAGGCATAGGTCGAGGGGCGGCCGATGCCCAGCTCTTCCATGCGCTTGACCAGCGTCGCCTCGGTATAGCGGGGCGGCGGCTGGGTGAAATGCTGCTCGGGCGTGACCTGCTTCTTGGCGACGGCCTCGCCCTGATTGAGCTGCGGCAGGCGGCCTTCGTCGCCCTCTTCCTCGTCGCGGCCTTCCTCATAGACCTTGAGGAAGCCGTCAAACAGCACGACCTGGCCGGTGGCGCGCAGGCCGACCTGACCGTCCTTCGAGCCGATCTCGACCGTGGTGCGTTCCATCCGGGCCGATTCCATCTGGCAGGCGATGGTGCGCTTCCAGATCAGTTCATAGAGGCGGCGCTGATCGACCTCGGACAGGCGCAGGCTGTCGGGGTCGGCGGCCATGTCGGTGGGCCGGATGCATTCGTGGGCTTCCTGCGCGTTCTTGGCCTTGTTCTTGTAGAGGCGCGGCGCGGCGGGGACGTATTCCTTGCCATAGCGCTTTTCGACCTCGGCCCGGGTCTGGGTCACCGCCTCGGGCGCCATGTCGATGCCGTCGGTCCGCATATAGGTAATGTGCCCCGCCTCGTAGAGGCGCTGGGCCGCGGCCATGGTCTGCTTGGCGCCCATGCCGAACTTGCGGCTGGCCTCTTGCTGCAGGGTCGAGGTCATGAAGGGCGCGGAGGGATTGCGCGAGGCGGGCTTGGCCTCGACCGATTGCACGCTGAGGTCGCGCTTGGTCACCGCATCGACCGCCAGTTCCGCCGCGGCTTGGGTGGCGAGGTCGAAGCGGTCCAGCTTCTTGCCACCAAGGCTGACGAGGCGGGCGCTGAATTCCGCCCCGCGCGGGTTCTTCAGATCGGCGGTGACCGACCAGTATTCGCGGGCGCGGAAGGCCTCGACCTCCATCTCGCGCTCGACGATGAGGCGCAGGCAGACCGATTGCACCCGGCCCGCGGACCGCGCGCCCGGGAGTTTCCGCCACAGCACCGGCGACAGGTTGAAGCCCACCAGATAATCCAGCGCGCGGCGGGCCAGATAGGCCTCGACCAGCGGCGCATCGACCTGGCGGGGGTGCTTCATCGCCTCCTGGATCGCCGTCTTGGTGATGGCGTTGAAGGTGACGCGGCTGACGTTCTTGTTCTTGAGCTTCTTTTCCAGCGCCTGTTCCAGGTGCCAGGAAATCGCCTCGCCCTCGCGGTCAGGGTCGGTGGCGAGGATCAGCGTGTCGTCGTCCTGCAGCGCGTCGGTGATCGCCTTGATGTGCTTCTTGGAGTCGCTCGCGACTTCCCATTTCATGGTGAAATCGTGCTCGGGATCGACCGATCCGTCCTTGGCAGGAAGGTCGCGAACATGCCCGAACGAGGCCAGAACCGTGAAGCCGGGACCCAGATACTTGTTGATGGTCTTGGCCTTGGCCGGGGACTCGACGACGACGACTGCCATGCAAACCTCTGATTGAAAACGCCCTTTTCGGCAAGACGCCAGGGCGAGCGGCCTGTGCCGCGCCGCATAGATGGGGGCGAACAGGGGTGGATGTCAATCTGGCGGGGGATTCGGCCCCGGCAAGAGGGGCAGCGGCGGGCGGCCGTTTCGGCCTTGAGCCAGGGATCAGTTCCGGGCCAGCATGCCGCCCGGCTGGCGCTGGATGCGGCCATCGAGTTCCAGAAACAGCAGCGCCGGGGCCAGCGCATGGGCGGGCAGATCGAGGTCGCGCAGCAGCTGATCCTCGGGCAGGGGGCTGGCGCTGAGACGGTCCAGGATCATCCGGTGCAGAGTCAGCGTGTCCGGCGCGGCGCCGGGGCCTGCGCGTTTCGGCGCCTGCGGGGCGGGGGCGGGCTCCGTCAGGCTGTGTTCCAGCGCCTCGATCACATCCTCGACGCTGCGCACCAGCCGCGCCCCCTCGCGGATCAGAAGGTTCGCCCCGGCGGCGCGGGCATCCATCGGATGGCCCGGCACCGCCATCACCTCGCGCCCCTGATCCAGCGCGTCGCGGGCGGTGATCAGGCTGCCCGAGCCTTCGGCGGCCTCGACCACAACCACGGCGCGCGACAGGCCGGCGATCAGCCGGTTCCGGCGCGGGAAATGGCGGGCCTGGGGTTGCAGGCCCATGGGTTGCTCGGACAGCAGCATCCCCTGATCGGCGATGCTGGCGCCCAGCATCTCGTTCTCGGCGGGGTAGAGCACATCGACGCCCCCCGCCAGCACGGCGATGGTGCCGGTTTTCAGCGCCGCACCATGGGCGGCGGCGTCGATGCCGCGCGCAAGGCCCGAGACGATGGTGAAACCGTGGTGGCCCAGCCCCTCGGCCAGTTTGCGGGCCATGCGGGCGCCGAGGCTGGAGGCATTGCGCGCGCCGACCAGACCGATGCCGGGCTGGGCGAGGGTGCTGGCGCGGCCGCGTGCCCAAAGGACCGGCGGCGGATCGGAGAGGGCGGCCAGCGCGGCGGGATAGTCGGGGGCGCCGAGGAACAGGAGCCGCGCTCCCTTGCGCAGGCCGGCCTCCATCTCGTGCAGGGCGAGGTCTGCGGGGCAGGGGGCGTAATCCTCGACCCCGGCGGCGCGGGCGATCCCCGGCAGGGCGTCGAGCGCGGCGGCGGCGCTGCCATGTTCGGCCAGAAGCCGCTGGAAGGTGGCCGGGCCGACCCGGCGAGAGCGAATGAGGCGAAGCCACGACAGACGGGCTTCTTCCGTGGTGGGTGGGGTGAAGGGTGTGGGAGAAGAAAGAGTGTTCCCGACCATCGCAACCTCGCCTCATTCGACTCGGAGATTGCGGTGTCGAGGTTAACAGGGTGTGAAGAAAACGCCCCCGCGCCACAAAATTGCCAAGAAAAGAACAATCTTTGTTCCCCAAATATCCTCGGGGGATTTTCAAGGGGGCCGACGGCCCCCTTGAAGCGGGGGGCCCGGGGGGCGGCAGCCCCCCGCCTTTACGGATCGTGTGGGGCGGCAGCCCCCCGGCTTTGCGAATCCTGCGGGGCGGCGGCCCCCCGCCTTCGCTCGCTCAGGCCACGCCGCCGACCGTCAGCCCGCCGATCAGCAACGAGGGTTGCCCCACGCCCACCGGCACCCATTGCCCGGCCTTGCCGCAATTGCCGATGCCCGGGTCCAGCGCCATGTCGTTGCCGATGCCGCGCACGTTCCTGAGCGAGGTCGGGCCGTCGCCGATCAGCGTCGCGCCCTTGACCGGCTCGCCGACCTTGCCGTCGCGGACCCGGTAGGCCTCGGTGCAGGAGAACACGAACTTGCCGCTCGTGATGTCCACCTGCCCGCCGCCGAAGCCCACCGCCCAGATCCCGTCCTTCATGCTGGCCACCAGCGCGCCCGGGTCGTCGGTGCCGCCCAGCATATAGGTGTTGGTCATCCGCGGCATCGGCGCATGGGCGTAGCTCTCGCGCCGGCCGTTACCGGTGGCGGGGACGCCCATCAGCCGGGCGTTCTGGCGGTCCTGCATGTAGCCGACCAGCACGCCGTCCTCGATCAGCACGTTCTTGCCGGACGGCGTGCCCTCGTCATCGACGGTGATCGAGCCGCGGCGGTCGGGGATCGTGCCATCGTCCAGCACGGTGACGCCCTTCGCGGCCACCTGCTGGCCCATCAGCCCGGCGAAGGCCGAGGTTTTCTTGCGGTTGAAATCGCCCTCCAGCCCGTGACCCACGGCCTCGTGCAGCAGGATCCCGGGCCAGCCCGGGCCCAGCACCACGTCCAGCATCCCCGCAGGCGCGGGCACGGCGTCGAGGTTGACCAGCGCCACGCGCAGCGCTTCCTGCGCGACGGGCTGCCAATGCCCGGGCTCCATCAGGCCCGACAGGCCGATCCGCCCGCCGCCGCCGTAATGGCCCGATTCGCGGCGTCCGTCGCGCTCGACGATCACGGCGATGGAGACGCGGGCCATGGGGCGGATATCGGTGACGAGGCCGCCCTCGGGGCGCAGGATCGCCACCTCCTGTACCGAGGCCGAGAGCGAGGCGGTCACCTGCACCACGCGCGGGTCCAGCGCCCGCAGGTAATCGTCGATGGCGCGCAGCGTCTCGATCTTGGCGGCGAAGCTGGCGTCGGCGATGGGATCGAAATCGCCATAGAGGTGGCGGTTGGTGCCGGGGGGCGCCTCGGCCAGGGTGCCGCCGCCCGCGCCGACTGCCAGACGGGCCGTGGCCCCGGCCCGTTTCAGGGCGCTTTCGGTGATCTGGGTCGAATGGGCGTAGCCTGCGACATCGCCGCGCACGGCGCGCAGGCCGAAGCCCTCGGCCGCGTCATAGCCCGCGTTGCGGATGCGGCCATCGTCCAGCACCAGTGATTCGGAGCGACGCCGTTCGAGGAAAAGCTCGCCGTCATGGGCCCCCGCCACCGCCTCCCGCAGGAGCGCCAGGGCCGCGTCGCGGTCCAGCAGCGTCTCGAAGGGGCGGAATCGGGCGGCTTCGGGCACAATGGCGGCCGCGTTCGGGTGGGAGGTGGGCATCGGGCTCCTTTCGCGGCGGTGCAGCATGTCTTTGACACAGGTCAAATGGCGGCATCCTGACGCATTGGTTTGGCTTGTTATGCCGATGCTAATATGATTTTAGGAGAGAGGGAAACCGCCCCCGATCCGGCTGCGGTGGGTCCGGGCTGTCCGGGCGCTCGCCGGGGCAGGCCGGGAGGGGTCGGCGGAGTAAGACGGTCGCAGGGCCGCGCAAAACGGGAACATACAATGCATCTTTTCAAGGACCTCACCCGTCTCGCCGCTGGTTTCGGTGCGTTCGGCGGCCGTGTCGGCGGTGCGGCGCTGGGCCTGGCGGTCGCCGGGCAGGCGCTGGCGCAGGAAGTGCCCTTCATCGGCCAGCCGCATCCGGGCGGCATCGCCCTGCAACCGGCGCATTCGCCGGTCGCCGAAGCGTCGCACTGGATCGACCATATGCTGATGTACATCATCGCGGCGATCACGGTCTTCGTCTGCGTGCTGCTGCTGTGGGTGATCGTCGCCTATAACCGCCGCGCCAACCCGACGCCCTCGCGCTTCACCCACAACTCGCCGCTGGAAGTCGCCTGGACCATCCTGCCGATCTTCGTGCTGATCTTCATCGGCTCGTTCACCGTGCCGGCGCTGTTCCGCGACCAGACCATGCCGCCCGCCGATGTGACCATCAAGATCACCGGCAACCAGTGGAACTGGACCTACGAATACGTCGACCACGGCGTCGAGTTCACCGCCTATCTGCTGCCGCGCGAAGAGCTGGAAGCGAACGGCTATGACCAGAGCCAGTATCTGCTGGCCGCCGATGAGCAGGTCGTCGTTCCCGTCGGCCGCAACGTCGTCGTGCAGGTCACCGGCTCGGACGTGATCCATTCCTGGACCATCCCGGCCTTCGGCGTGAAGCAGGACGCGGTGCCCGGCCGTCTGGCCCAGGCCTGGTTCAACGTCGACACCCCCGGCATCTATTTCGGCCAGTGCTCGGAACTCTGCGGTCAGGAGCATGCGTATATGCCGATCGTCGTGCGCGCCGTGCCGGAAGCCGACTACCTGGCCTGGCTGCAGGAGCGGGGCGCGACCAACCTCGCCGCCGCGCCGGGCTACACCGAAGCCGCCGTCCAGGTGGCCTCGAGCAACTGATCTGACGACGGGCGCCGCCACCGGCCCTGCCGGCCTGTGCGGCGCCCGATTGACTTGAGGAAGCCATGAGCGACATTCCAGCCGAGATTGCGGGCGAAAGCGGCACGGGCGACGCCGGATTCGGCGATTACGTCGCGCTGCTGAAGCCGCGCGTCATGTCGCTGGTGGTGTTCACCGCGATGGTGGGCCTGATGGTGGCCCCCGTGCATCTGCACCCGATCGAGGCGCTGGCCGCCATCATCTTCATCGCGCTGGGCGCGGGCGCCTCGGGCGCGCTGAACATGTGGTGGGACGCCGATATCGACCGGGTGATGCGCCGCACCGCCAAGCGCCCCGTGCCCTCGGGCGCGGTCGAGGCGGGCGAGGCACTGGGCCTCGGCCTGTCGCTGTCGGCGCTGTCGGTCGTCATGCTGTGGCTGGCGACCAATGCGCTGGCCGCGGGGCTTCTGGCCTTCACCATCTTCTTCTATGCCGTGATCTACACGATGTGGCTGAAGCGCTCGACGCCGCAGAACATCGTCATCGGCGGTGCCGCGGGCGCCTTCCCGCCCATGATCGGCTGGGTCGCCGCGACCGGCTCGATCAGCCTGGAAGCGGTGCTGATGTTCCTGCTGATCTTCATGTGGACGCCGCCGCATTTCTGGGCGCTCGCGCTGTTCATGAACTCGGATTACGAGAAGGCCAAGGTGCCGATGCTGACCGTGACCCACGGGCGCAAGGCGACGCGGACGCATATCCTGGTCTACACGATCCTGCTGGTGCCGGTGGCGCTGGGCACGGCCTTCACCTCGATCGGTGGCCCGGTCTATTTCGCGCTGGCGCTGGTGCTGAACGCGCTGTTCCTGATCGGTGCCTTCCGCATCTGGCGCCGCCCGGAAGCCACGGCCGAGGCCGATAAATACGCGGTCGAGAAGCGCTTCTTCGCGCTGTCGCTGGCCTATCTCTTCGGCCATTTCGCGGCGATCCTGATCGAGGCCACGCCCTGGGCCGAACGGCTCGCCGATTGGGCAAACTGGGGAGCCTTGACATGGGGCTGACGCACGAACACGACCTGCACCGCCGCCGCTGGAGCCGGAACCTGGGCGTCCTGCTGACGCTGCTGGCCTTCGTCGCGCTGGTGTTCGGGCTGACCATCGCCAAGATCGGCGGCGGCGACCAGATGCAGGGCTTCGACCATACCTATCGGGTCGGCATCGACCCCGAGACGCGGATCCCGGAGGCGGGGCAATGATCCGCTGGTGGCGCAACCTGGACGGCGCGCGGCGCACGCTGACCGGGCTGGTCGGGGTGATCCTGGTCATGGGCGCGCTGGCCTGGGCGGCGATCCCGCTCTATGATCTGTTCTGCCGGGTCACGGGCTTCGGCGGCACCACCCGGGTGGCGGAAAGCGAATCCGACCTGATCCTCGACCAGACGATCCAGATCCGCTTCGACGCCAATACCGAGCGCGGCTTCCCTTGGGAATTCCGGCCGCTGGAACGCACCATGCCGCTCAGGATCGGCGAGACGGGGATCGCCTTCTACGAGGCCTATAACCCGACCGACCAGCCGATCGCCGGCACCGCCAGCTACAACGTGACGCCCTATTCGACGGGCAGCTATTTCATCAAGATTGCCTGTTTCTGCTTCACCATGCAGGTGCTGCAGCCGGGCGAGCGGGTGCAGATGCCGGTCACTTTCTACGTCGATCCGGAGATCGTCAACGATCCCGATGTCATCGCCAGCGGGCTGAACACGATCACGCTGAGCTACACCTTCCACCCGACCGAGATCCCCGCCGGAACCCCGGCGGCCGAGGTCGGAACCAACTGAACCATCAGGCGCCTGGGGCTGACGGGCGCAAAGACAGGGACCGCGCAAGCGGCGAGAAACGGGAAAGACTGAGGGAATCCACATGGCCCACGCAAAGAACCACGATTACCACATCCTGCCGCCGTCGATCTGGCCCTTTGTCGCCGCGGTCTCGGCCTTTGTCATGCTGCTGGGCGGAATCCTCTGGATGCATGACATGGGCCCCTGGATCTTCGCCATCGGCCTGGTCGGTGTGCTCTATGTGATGTACGCTTGGTGGGCGGACGTCATCAAGGAAAGCATGGCGGGCGACCATACCCCGGTCGTGGCCATCGGCCTGCGCTATGGCTTCATCCTGTTCATCATCTCCGAGGTGATGTTCTTCGCCGCCTGGTTCTGGACCTTCTTCAAGCACCGCATGTACCCGATGGGGCCGCAATCGCCGGCCGTCGACGGTCCCTGGCCGCCCGTCGGCATCGAGACCTTCGACCCCTGGCACCTGCCCTTGATGAACACGCTGATCCTGCTGCTCTCGGGCTGCGCCGCGACCTGGGCCCACCACGCGCTGGTGCACGAGAACAACCGCAAGGACGTGGCCAACGGCCTGATCATCGCCGTCGTGCTGGGCATCATCTTCACCGCGATGCAGGCCTATGAATACAGCCACGCGGCCTTCGGCTTCGCCGGCAACATCTATGGCGCCTCGTTCTTCATGGCGACCGGCTTCCACGGCTTCCACGTGATCATCGGCACGATCTTCCTGTTCATCTGCTATCTGCGGGTGCGGGCCGGTCACTTCACGCCCGAGCGTCACATCGGGTTTGAGGCCGCCGCCTGGTACTGGCACTTCGTCGACGTGGTCTGGCTGTTCCTCTTTGCCGCGATCTACATCTGGGGCCAGGGCTGAGGCCCATCCCCTTGCTGAACTGGGATCGGGGGGCTATGTGCCCCCCGTCTCCATTCGGGGCATCCCTCATCAGGCGGAGCGGAACGTGAAGGCGCGGTTTATCGGGGCGGGGCTGTTCGGAATCGTCGGTGTGGCGATCCTGCTGTCCCTGGGGTTCTGGCAGCTGAAGCGGCTGGAATGGAAGCTGGACCTGATCGCCCAGGTCGAGGGGCGGATCCACAACGATCCCGTGGCCGTGCCGCCGGACGCCAATCCGGCGCGGGACCGCTATCTGCCGGTGACCGTGAGCGGCCGCTACACCGGCGAGGCGGTGGACGTGCTGTCCAGCGACCGCGAGGCGGGGCCGGGGATGCGGGTCATTGCCGTGCTGGAGACGCCCGAGGGCCGCCGCCTGCTGGTCGACCGGGGCTATATTCCCGAGGCCCGGCGCGCCGCGCTGCCGATGGTGGCCGAGGGGGTGACGGTCAGCGGCAACCTCGACTGGCCGACCGACAGCGACGGCTTCACCCCGGCGCCCGATCTGGGCCGCAACCTGTGGTTTGCCCGCGATCCGCTGCCCATCGCCACCGCGCTCAACGCCGAGCCGCTGCTCATCGTCGCCCGCAGCGACAGCGCCGCGGCCTCGCCCCTGATGACCCTTCCGATCACCGGCGCGGCCTTCCGCAACGACCATCTGGAATACGCGATCACCTGGTTCCTGCTGGCGGGCGTCTGGGCGATGATGACAATCGCGCTGCTGTGGCGTATCAGGCGGACGAGCCTCTAAGGATTTCTCGATGCAGTATATCTCGACCCGCGGATCGGCCCCGGTCCTGACCTTTGAACAGGCGATGTTGACCGGGTTGGCGCGTGACGGCGGGCTTTACGTGCCCGAGTCGGTGCCGGGGATGACCGAGGCCGAGATCGCCGCGCTGGCCGGTCTGCCCTATGAAGAGATCGCCTTCCGCGTCATGCGCCCCTTCATCGGCAAGACCTTCACCGATGCCGAATTCAAGGCGCTGATCGCCAAGGCCTATGCCGGTTTCGGCCATGCCGCCCGGGCGCCCCTGAAGCAGCTGGGCCCCAACCATTTCCTGCTGGAGCTGTTCCACGGCCCGACGCTGGCCTTCAAGGATTTCGCCATGCAGCTGATCGGTCAGCTGTTCCAGGCGGCGCTTGGCCGGTCCGGGCAGCGGGTGACGATCGTCGGCGCGACCTCGGGCGATACGGGGTCTGCGGCGATCGAGGCGTTCCGGGGTCTGTCGAACGTCGACGTGTTCATCCTGTTCCCGCATGGCCGCGTCAGCGAGGTGCAGCGCCGTCAGATGACGACGCCTGCGGATGCCAATGTGCATGCGCTGGCGGTGGATGGCGATTTCGACACCTGCCAGGGCCTCCTGAAGGACATGTTCAACGATTTCGCCTTCCGTGACCGGGTCGGTCTGGCAGGGGTGAATTCGATCAACTGGGCGCGGGTTCTGGCGCAGGTGGTTTACTATTTCAGCGCCGCCGTGTCGCTGGGCGCGCCGCACCGGGCGGTGGATTTCACCGTGCCGACGGGGAATTTCGGCGACATCTTCGCGGGCTATATCGCCCGCAAGATGGGTCTGCCCATCGGCAAGCTGGTGATCGCGACGAACCAGAACGATATTCTTCATCGCTGCCTGACGACCGGCGTTTACCAGACTGAAAGCGTTCTGCCCTCCCTATCGCCCAGTATGGATATCCAGGTCAGCTCCAATTTCGAACGCGTGCTGTTCGACGCCTATGGCCGCGACGGTGCCGCCGTGGCGCAGCTGATGGGTGAATTGAAGGGCGACGGCGCCTTCACCGTGTCGCAGGGCGCGCTGCAGATGCTGCGGGAGACCTTCGCCTCGGGACGGGTGTCGGAGGAGGAGACGAGCGCGACGATCGCCCGCACCCTGAAAGCCTCGGTCGAGCTGCTCTGCCCGCATTCGGCGGTCGGCGTCGCCGTGGCCGAACAGAACATCGGCGCCAATCCGATGGTGACGCTGGCAACCGCGCATCCCGCCAAGTTCCCGGCGGCGGTCGAGGCTGCGACCGGCATCCACCCGGCGCTGCCGCCGCGCATGGCCGACCTGTTCGAGCGGCCCGAGAGGGTCACGCGGATGACGGGCGAATTGCAGGCCATCGAGGCGCTGATCCTTGAAAGGACGGGTGCCTGATGCACCGCATCACCACGCTTTCCAACGGTTTCCGCATCGTCTCTGAACCCATGCCTGGCCTCGCCTCGGCGGCGGTCGGCATCTGGGTCATGGCCGGCGCCCGGCATGAACAGGCCGAACAGAACGGCATCGCCCATTTCCTCGAACACATGGCCTTCAAGGGCACGGCGCGCCGCACCGCCCTGCAGATCGCCGAGGAGATCGAGGATGTCGGCGGCTATATCAACGCCTATACCTCGCGCGAGATGACCGCCTATTACGCCCGCGTGCTGGAGGCCGACGTGCCGCTGGCGCTGGACGTGATCGCCGATATCGTGCTGAACCCCGCCTTCGACAAGCGCGAGATCGAGGTCGAGCGCCATGTCATCCTGCAGGAGATCGGTCAGGCGGCGGATACGCCCGATGACGTGATCTTCGACTGGTTGCAGGAGGCGAGCTACCCCGACCAGCCGCTTGGCCGCCCGATCCTCGGCCCCGCCGACCGGATCGCCAAATACAACGCCAAGGACCTGAAGCGCTTCGTGCAGGGGCATTACGGGCCGGGGCAGATGATCCTCGCCGCCGCCGGGGCCGTGCATCACGATTCGCTGGTCAGGATGGCCGAGGAATTCTTCGGCCACCTGCCCGCGCTGGCGATGCCGGTGGCCGAACCGGCGCGGTTCCAGTGCAACGAACGGCGCGAGATCAAGGATCTGGAACAGGCGCATTTCGCTCTGGCCATCGAGGGTCCGGCCTTCCGCGACCCCGACCTCTTCACCGCGCAGATCTTTGCCGGGGCGATGGGCGGCGGCATGTCCTCGCGTCTTTTCCAGAAACTGCGCGAGGAGCGGGGGTTGTGCTACACGACCTTCGCGCAGGCCGGGGCGCATGACGACACGGGCTCGATCACCGTCTACGCCGGGACCGGGGCCAGCGACATCAAGGATCTGGCGAACCTGACCATCGACGAGTTCCGCCGCGCTACCGAGGACATGACCGAGGTCGAGATCGCGCGCTCGCGCACCCAGATGAAGGCGGGGCTGCTGATGGGGCTGGAAAGCCCGTCGAGCCGGGCCGAGCGTCTGGCGCGGTTGCTGGCGATCTGGGACCGGGTGCCGGACCTGTCGGAAACGGTGGAACGGATCGACGCCGTGAACCTCGACGCGATCAAGGCCTATGCCGAGAAACTCGCCTCGGAGGCCCGGATCTCGATGGCGCTGTACGGCCCCGTGGATCGGGCGCCGACGCTGGATGCGCTGAGGGAAAGGCTGGTGGCGTGATGGCCGGGTTCCTGCTGGCATCGAAGAAAAGATTCCGGCTGGATACCGAACGTCTGCAGCTGCGCCTGCCGGAGCACACGGATTTCCGCATGTGGGCGGCGCTGCGCGAATCCTCGGCCAGTTTCCTGGTGCCGTGGGAGCCGACCTGGTCCGACGACCATCTGTCGCGCCGCGCCTTCACCGGCCGCGTGCAATGGGCGGCGCGGGTGCGCCAGCAGGGGACCGGGCTGCCGCTGTTCCTGATCCGGCGCGACGACAGCCAGCTGGTCGGGGCGATCACGCTCGACAACATCCGCCGCGGCCCGGCGCAGGCGGGAACGGTCGGCTATTGGATCGGCCAGCCCTTCGCCCGCCACGGCTATATGCGCGAGGCGCTGCGGGCGCTGGTGCATCACGCCTTTACCGAGCTGGACCTCAGCCGGATCGAGGCCGCCTGCCTGCCGGAAAACGCCGCTTCGCGCGCGGTGCTGGAAAAGACCGGCTTCAAATACGAGGGCGTGGCGCAGAGCTATCTGCAGATCAACGGCCGCTGGCGGAACCATGTGCTCTACGCCAATCTCAGGGGTGACCGGCGGGGCCGCACGGATGTCGGCTGAGCCGCGCATCCTGTTCCTCAGGGGCGTGAATGTCGGCGCCAACCGCAAGCTGCCGATGGCCGATCTGCGGGCCCTGCTGGCGGGGCTGGGGCTGACCGGCGTCACCACCCATATCCAGAGCGGTAACGCCGTGTTCCGTGACCCTCAGGGGCGGGCGGATCTGGCGGGCAGGATCTCGGACGCGATCGGCGCCGCCTTCCCCTTCCGCCCCGAGGCGCTGGTGCTGGACCTGCCCGCGCTGGACGCCGTGCTGGCCGCCAATCCCTACTGTGCGGCGCCGGACCCCTCCCGGGTGCAGATCGGCTTTCTGACAGGCGCGGGCGCAGCCGATACCGACCGGCTGGACGCCCTGACGGCGCCGGGCGAGGGCTGGCACCTGACCGAGGCCGCGCTCTATCTGCACCTGCCGCAGGGCACCGGCCGCTCGAAACTCGCCGCCGGGGCGGAGAAGGCGGTCAGGACACCGATGACGATGCGCAACCAGCGCGTGGCCGAGGCCGTGGCGGCGCTGGCGAGGGAGATGACATGCTGAACCCCTGCGATCCCGCTTTCCTTCAGGCGCTGGAGGCGCAGCTGCCCCCGGGCGTGCTGCGCCTGCCCGAGGACCGCTATCTGACCGAGCTTCGCGGCCGCTACCGGGGGCAGGCGGGCGCCGTGGCCTGCCCGGGCTCGGTCGAGGAGGTCTCGACCATTCTCCAAGCCGCGCAGGCCGCACGAGTCGGCGTGGTGCCCTATGCGGGCGGCACCGGGCTGGTCGCCGGGCAGGTGATGCCCGAGGGGCCCCTGCCGCTGGTCCTGTCGGTCGAGCGGTTGAACCGGGTGCGCGCGGTCGAGCCCCTAGGCAACGTGCTGGTGGCCGAGGCGGGCTGCATCCTGACCGAGGTTCAGGCGGCGGCCGAGGCGGCGGAGCGGCTCTTCCCGATGTCGCTGGGCTCCGAGGGATCGGCGCGGATCGGCGGGCTCTTGGGGACCAATGCGGGCGGCACGGGGGTGCTGCGCTACGGCACGATGCGGGAGCTGGCGCTGGGGCTGGAGGTGGTGCTGGCCGATGGCCGGGTGATCCACGGGCTGAAACGGCTGCGCAAGAACAACATGGGCTATGACCTCAGGCATCTGATGATCGGGTCCGAGGGCACGCTGGGGGTGATCACGGCGGCGGCGCTGCGGCTCTTCCCCCGGCCTGCGCGGACCGGCGCCGCGCTGATCGTCGTGCCCTCGCCCGAGGCGGCGCTGAGGCTGCTGGCGCTGGCGCAGGCGCGGCTGGGCGAGGGGGTGTCCGGCTTCGAGCTGATCGGCGGGCAGGGGCTGCATTTCCTGGCCGAGGTCCTGCCGCAGATCCGCCAACCCTTCGCCGAGCCGCCCGAATGGCTGGTGCTGGTCGATCTGGGGCTGGTGGCGGCGCTGGACCCGGCGGCGGAGCTGGAGGGCCTGTTCGAGGCCGCGGTGGAGGCCGACCTCGCGACCGATGGCGTGATCGCCGGCAGCGAGGCGCAGCGCGCCGCCTTCTGGCACCTGCGCGAGGCGATCCCCGAGGCCAACCGCAAGATCGGCGCCGTGGCCTCGCATGATGTGTCGCTGCCGCTGGCGGCGCTGCCCGCCTTCATCGCCGAGGCGGGGGCGGCGCTGGCTACTATGGGGGACATGCGGGTCAATTGCTTCGGCCATGTCGGCGACGGCAACCTGCATTACAACATCTTCCCGGCGAACGGGCGCAACCGGGCGGCATACGACGGGCTGCGGGATCGGGTGACCGAGACGGTGCACGACCTTGTGCATGGCTTCGGCGGCTCGGTCAGCGCCGAACACGGGGTCGGACGGCTGAAGACCGGGGACCTCGAGCGCTACGTCGATCCGGTGGCGGTCTCGGTGATGCGGACGATCAAGTCGGCGCTGGATCCGGCGGGGATCCTGAACCCGGGGGCGGTGCTGAAAGGCTGAGGGGTTTCGCCCTCGTTGCCCGCTGTCGCGGGCGCCGAGTCCCTAGAGACGAAATGGGGGCGACCAGCGGCGCGGCGTGCCGCCGCGCCGAAGAAAGGGGGGCCGTCTGC
>NZ_JAUCCQ010000067.1:0-19434 GCF_034676075.1 Pararhodobacter sp.
GGGTGGAAAACCCTCCTTGAAGCAGGGGGTGCGGGGGGCGGCAGCCCCCCGCCCTCGGTCGCCCGAGGCACGAGGGCGAAACCCCTCCCTCGTTCCTGCCTTGCGCTCGGGGGGTGGTTTGGGTCAGATGGCGCCTGTTTCAGGAGACCGGAGACCCCATGTCCCAGACGCCCCGCACCGAGCCCTCGATGCTCGTCAAGCAAGCGCTCGAATTCGGGCCGCTGCTCGTCTTCCTCGGCGTCTATCTGTGGATGCGCGACAGCACGGTGACCCTGGCCGGGCGCGAGTACCAGGGTTTCGTCATCGCCGTCGTCGCCTTCGTTCCGCTGCAGCTGCTGGCCACCATCGCCATGCGGCTCCTGACCGGACGGCTCAGCCGGATGCAGCTGACCACGCTGATCCTGGTGCTGATCCTCGGCCTCGCCACGGTGCTGCTGAACGACGAGCGGGTCTTCAAGATGAAGTCGACCTTCATCTTCGGCCTCTTCGGCATTCTCCTCTTCATCGGTCTGTGGCGCGGGCAGTCCTGGCTGGCCTATGTGCTCGATCAGGCGCTGCCGCTCGATCAGGAGGGCTGGATGATCCTCACCCGCCGCATGGCCTGGTTCTTCCTCGCCTTCGCGGCGATGAACGAGGTGATCTGGCGCAATTTCTCGACCGATACCTATGTGTTGTGGGACACGTTCGGGCAGATGGCGGTGATGTTCGTCTTTCTGATCGGCAATTACCGCCTGATCGAGAAGCACTGGACCGGCGAACGCTGACTTCAGGCCGGGCGGCGCCCGGGCAGCGGGATCTCGGCCCAGAACCGGCTCCAGCGCGGTTCGGGCGCCTGATCGAGGGCGGCGCGTAGCAGCGGCAGGGTCAGGCGCTCGCGGTCGTGGATCAGACGGCGGTAGAAGCGGAAGACGCCCGGGCGCAGATAGACCGACCAATGGCAGATCCGCGCGGCGCGGGCCGCCAGCGGCAGGCCGAGGGCGCGCAGGGCCGCACCGGTGGCCGGATGGTCGATCTGCACGTCCAGCCAGTTCGCCGCCCCCGTCAGGCCCCGCCCCAGCGCGCCGTTGCGGCCCAAGGGCGAGATGGCCCGTTCGAAGAGGAAATCGAAGAGGTCGTTTTCCCGCGTGGTGATGTTCAGGAATTCGGCCCGGCGTCCGGCGGGGCTGGCCAGCGCCGCCTCGGCCCGGCCGGTGAAATCGGCGCCCGCCAGCAGGATCACCCGGCCGACCGCCCCCTCGCCCACCAGCGGCACCGCGCCGAGGATGACCCGCGCGCCCAGCGAATGGCCGAAGAGGTCGACGCGGCGCCCGGGATCGAGACGGCGGACCAGATGGATGAGGCGCGCCAGCATCGGCGCCATGGCCACCGCCTCGGCCGTGGCGCGCCAGAGCCGGCCCGAGCTGTCCCAGCCGAAGCCGATGCAGAGCCCCAGCGGCTGGCGCGGTCCCGGCAGGGCAAAGCCCAGACGGCGCGGCCACGAGACGTTGCGGCTGCGGCCATGGCCCGGGCGGGCGGCGAGGATCAGGCGGTGGGGATCGCGGTCGGGGCACTCAGGGCTGTAGCCCTTGCCATGGACCATGACGACGACGGGAGCGCCCTTCGGCAGCAGGGAGAGGCGGCGGGCGAGCTCGGCTTCCGGTCCCTGGCCGCTACCGGCCAGCGACAGGCCGGAACGGGTGGCGGAGAGGGATAACAGCGTCATCGCGGGGCCTCATCTCAAGCGTCAGTTCACGTCATCGGTCCTTGTTTCTCGGGCATTCCGGGTTTCGACCCGGTTCCCGGGGCGTTCGGTGGTGTGTCGACCTTGGCGCGGTCGTCGTTCAGCCTGCACGCCCTTGATGGACAAAGGATGCATGGCCCCGGCTCGCTAGGCGAACACGGGCGGCGGTTATCCGATAACCGGGCGGGAAGGTCAGAGCACCAGCTCGTAAGTGGTCAACATCGACCGGGCGCTTTCGGTTCCCGACGGACGCTGGATCCCCCGGGCCTCGAGCGCGGCCTCGGTCAGCAGGGCATAATCGACCAGCGCCCGGGCGACGCTCAGGTCGTCCTCGCCGATATAGTCGCGGAACGTCGCGAAGATCCGCGCATAGGTCAGCGCCAGATCCGCGTCGCTCATACCCTGCAGCGCCGCCTCGACATCGAGCCGGGCTTCGGGCGTCATGCGCAGGTCGGTCTGCGTCATGGCCAGCGCCACCGGGGTTTCGATGACCGTCTGGGCCTGCGCCGTATCGACAATCCGTCCGAACCCCAGCATCGAGGCCCCGAACACCGAGGCCGCAAGGGCGAACGCCTGAAGGGAAACACTCCCGTACTGGTCCAACACACTGTCAATGAGTGCGGGTTTCATCTGAGTCGTATCCGGTCGTTCTTTCGTCACCAGGGCAAAATGTCGGTGAATCCGGGCGATTCGTGGGCAGGGCATGGGCCATTCGGGGGCCATGTTGCGTCGTCAAGGGGACAGCGGACGCCCTTGTGGCATTGACCCGGCGGCCTCTTGGGCGTATGCGGCGGGCATCGTGGGGGTTTGTGCCGGCTTGCGGCCCACGCAAAAGAAACCGCTAAAGAGGCTGGGCATCGCGGATTGGCGGCGCCCCCTCCTGCCGGCGTTGACAGTGCGGTTTCGACCGCCGGGGAGACGACGGGATGACCGCGAATACGGGCTCGAACGCAGGATGGAAAAGCCGCACGGTCGCCGTGCATGGCGGCGCACGACGCAGCCAGTATGGCGAGATGGCCGAGGCGATCTTCCTCACCCAGGGTTTCGCCTATCCCGATGCCGCGACCGCCGAGCGTCGCTTCGTCAAATCGGGTCCCGATGAATTCATCTATGCCCGCTACGGCAACCCGACCGTCGCCGCCTTCGAGGATCGCATCGCCGCCCTCGAAGGGACCGAGGACGCTTTCGCCACGGCAAGCGGCATGGCCGCCGTTTCCGGCGCGCTGACCGCTCTGCTCAGGGAGGGCGACCGGGTGGTGGCGAGCCGCGCGCTGTTCGGCTCCTGCCTTTACGTGCTGGAAGAGGTGCTGGGCCGTTTCGGCGTCAGCGTCGACTTCGTGGACGGCACCGATGCCGGGCAATGGCAGGCGGCCTTGGCCACGCCCGCCAAGGTCGTGTTCCTCGAAAGCGTCTCGAACCCGACGCTGGAGGTGATCGACCTGCCCATGGTCTGCGACCTGGCCCACAAGGCAGGCGCGCTGGTCGTGGTCGACAACGCCTTCGCCACGCCGGTCTTCAGCCGCGCGGCCGAGGCAGGGGCCGACCTCATCGTCTATTCCGCGACCAAGCACATCGACGGTCAGGGCCGCTGTCTGGGCGGGGTGATCTGTGGCCCGCGCGAGCTGATCCGCGGCAAGATCGAACCCTACATGAAACACACGGGCGGGGCGCTGAGCCCCTTCAACGCCTGGGTGATGCTGAACGGCCTGACCACGCTGGACCTGCGGGTCAAGGCGCAGGCGGCGTCGGCCCAGGCGCTGGCCGAGGCGCTGGAGGGTCATCCCGCCATCGCCACGGTCCTGTTCCCGGGTCTGGCCAGCCACCCGCAACATGCCGTGGCGAAGGCCACGATGGGCGGGCCCGGCACCGTGCTGGCCTTCGACCTCAAGGGCGGCAAGGAGGCGGCCTTTGCCTTCATGGACGCGCTGCAGGTGGTGCTGATCTCCAACAACCTCGGCGATGCGCGCACCATTGCCACGCATCCGGCCACCACCACCCACCAGCGCCTGCCCGAGGACCAGAAGGCGCTCTTGGGAATCACCCCCGGCCTGATCCGGCTGTCGGTGGGGCTGGAGGCGACCGAGGACCTGCTGGCTGACGTTCTGGGTGCCCTGTCGCGCCTTTAGGAAACGGCGGGCGGTGATCCAGACCGCCGCCGCTTCGTATAAGCGTTGAATGCGCGCCATAACAGCTTACGTTACGGGTCGCGACGAACGGAGGGGTCGAAGCCAATGAACATCCAACAGCCCATCGGGAACCGCGAACCCAGCCGCACCGAGGCCGAAGCCGCGCTCGATACCCTGCGCGCCTGGGCCAACCGGGCCAGCGATGACGAGATCGCGGGCCTGGACCCGCGCCTGTTGCGCCTGATCCCCGGCCTGCCGGACCCCGCCTATCCGGTGATGTCGCGCGAGTATCCGGCGCATTTCGTGCCTGACGAAGGCTACAAGCGCTCGATGCCGGACCTGCAGAACGGCCCGGCCAGCCTGATCCGCGGCGCCAACCGGCCGATCCAGCATGTCGGCATCTCGAATTTCCGCCTGCCCGTGCGCTTCCGCACGCGCGAAGGGGGCGACGTGACCCTTCAGGCCTCGGTGACCGGGACGGTCAGCCTCGAGGCGGACAAGAAGGGCATCAACATGTCGCGCATCATGCGCAGCTTCTACCAGCACGCCGAAAAGCAGTTCAGCGTCTGGGTGATTGCGGCGGCGCTCGACGATTACAAGGCCGACCTCGACTCGTTCGACGCCCGGATCCAGATGCGGTTTTCCTTCCCGATGAAGGTGGAGAGCCTGCGCTCGGGCCTGATGGGCTGGCAATATTACGACATCGCGCTGGAGCTGGTCGATCAGGCAGGCACCCGGCGGCAGTTCCTGCACCTCGATTATGTCTATTCCTCGACCTGCCCCTGTTCGCTGGAATTGAGCGAACATGCCCGCGCCGGTCGCGGCCAGCTGGCCACGCCGCATTCGCAGCGCTCGGTGGCGCGGCTCTCGGTCGAGGTTCTGCCCGGCAAGGTGCTGTGGTTCGAGGATCTGATCGACCTCTGCCGCCGCGCCGTGCCGACCGAGACGCAGGTCATGGTCAAGCGCGAGGATGAACAGGCCTTCGCCGAACTCAACGCCGCCAATCCGATCTTCGTCGAAGACGCCGCGCGCCTCTTCTGCGAGGTGCTGGAGGATGACGCGCGGATCGGCGATTTCCGCGTCGTGGCCAGCCATCAGGAAAGCCTGCACAGCCATGATGCGGTCAGCGTCCTGACCCGCGGCGAAACCTTCGCCAGCGCCAGCCTGGACCCGCGGCTCTTCTCGACGCTGATCCACGCGGGCTGATCGTGTGGGCCTTCCGGTCCGGGGGCGGTCGGGCTAGGCTCGGCCGCGATCCACAGGACCGGCCCCGCCATGCATGACCTTCTCACCGTCACCCTGAACCCGGCGCTGGATGTCTCCAGCGCCGCCGACCGGGTCGAGGCCGGGCCGAAGCTGCGCCTCGATGCGCCGGTCACCGAACCGGGCGGCGGCGGCATCAACGTGGCCCGCGCCGCGGCGAAGCTGGGCGGCCATCCCCGGGCCATCGCCGCGCTGGGGGGCGTGACGGGCGCGCGGTTCGCGGCGCTGATGGCCGGGACCGGCGTGTCGCTGGCCGATTTCCCGGTGCCGGGCGAGACGCGCCAGAACCTCGCCGTCACCGACCGCGCCACGGGCGGCCAGTTCCGCCTGCAGATGCCCGGCCCCGACTGGACCCCGGCGCTGGAGGCCAGGATGGAGGCGCTGATCGCCACCGAGGCCGCGGCCATCGGCCCGGGCGCGGTCATCGTCCTCAGCGGCAGCCAGCCGCCCGGGATGCGGGCGGGCTTCCCGCAGGCGCTGGCCCGGCGCCTCGGATCCACGGGCCGGCTGATCATCGACACCTCGGGCCCCGCCTTGGACGCGCTGGTCAGCCACCCTGAGCCTGACGCCGCGCCGCTGGTGCTGCGCATGGATCAGGCCGAATCCGAGGGGATCGCCGGGCGCCCCCTGCCCGACATCGCCGCCAGCCTCGACCTGGCGCAGGCGCTGGTCGCCCGGGGCGCCGCGCGCTGCGTGGTGATTGCCCGGGGCGCCGAGGGCTCGGTCCTGGCCACGCGCGCGTTGCGCCTGCATGCCCGGCCGCCGCATGTCGAGGTCGTGTCGAAGATCGGCGCTGGCGACAGTTTCACCGCCGCTTTCGCGCTGAACCTGGCCGGAAAAGCCCCGGGAGCCGAGGATTGGGCCGCCGCGCTCCTCGCCGGAACGGCGGCGGCCGCGGCGGCGGTGATGACCCCCGGCTCGGAACTCTGCCGCGCCAGTGACGCCGCCGAAATCGCCCCCCGTTGCACACTTGCCGCCTGTGACTGACCATCGCCCGGGCCGCGCTTGACACCGCGCGCGGGCGCCGCCAAGGCTGTGCCATGATCGACTTCCGACCCGTCGCGAACATCATCGGCTGGCTGCTCGTGGCGCTGGGAATCATCATGCTGGTGCCGATGCTGGCCGACCTGGTGACAGGCTCGCTCGACTGGCGGATCTTCCTGATCTCGGCCTTCGTCACGGTGACCGCGGGCGGCCTCGTGGTGCTGGCCACCGCCAGCACCGATGCCTCGGGCCTGACGCTGCGGCAGAGCTTCCTGGTGACCACACTCTCCTGGACCGTGCTGCCGATCTTCGGCGGGCTGCCCTTTACCCTCGCCTTCGAGCATGTCGGCTTCACCGATGCCATGTTCGAGGCCATGTCAGGCCTCACCACCACCGGGGCCACGGTCTTTGCCGGGCTCGACGCCATGCCGCCCGGGATCCTGCTCTGGCGGTCGATCCTGCATTGGCTGGGGGGCCTCGGGATCGTGCTGGTGGCGCTGATCTTCCTGCCGGTGATGAAGGTGGGCGGCATGCAGCACTTCCGCTCGGAAGGCTTCGACACGATGGGCAAGGTCCTGCCCCGCGCCGCCGACATCAGCTGGATGCTCCTGCAGATCTACGCCGGGCTGACGATCCTCTGCGCTGCGGCCTTCCTGCTGACCGGCATGAACGCCTTCGATGCGGTGAACCATGCGCTGTCGACGCTGTCGACGGGCGGCTTCTCGACCCGGGACAGCTCGTTCACCAATTACTCGGCCTCGGCCCATTGGGTCGGCATCGTCTTCATGTTCCTGGCGGGCCTGCCCTTCATCCGCTACCTGCAATTCATCAACGGCAGCTACAGGCCGCTCTTCAGCGACATCCAGATCCGCGCCTATCTGCGCTGGACGCTCTATGCGATCGGTGCGGTCCTGGCCTTCCGCGTGCTGCGCGAAGAGGGCGAGTTCGAGCCGATGCTGCGCGAGACCGCGTTCAACGTCGTCTCGATGTTCTCGGGCACCGGCTTTGGCAGCAGCGACGTCACGCTCTGGGGCGATTTCCCGATCCTGGTGCTGGTCGTGGTCGGCTTCATCGGCGCCTGCACCGCCTCGACCGGCTGCTCGATCAAGGTGTTCCGCTACCTCGTGCTCTTCGAGGCGATCAAGACCCAGCTCAAGCAGCTGGTCTATCCCAACCGGGTGATCCCGATGCATCTGGACGGGCGGCGCCTGGACGAGGAAGTCGTCGTCTCGGTCGTCGTCATGTTCACCGCCTATGTCGTGGGCTTCGGCGTATTGACCGTGCTGCTGTCGCTCTCCGGGCTGGAGATGCGGACCGCCTTCACCGCCGCCTGGACCTCGATCTGCAACGTCGGGCCGGTCTGGGGGGCCGAGGTCGGGCCGACCGGGTCCATCAGCGGTTTTCCGGCCTTCTCCAAATGGCTGATGATTCTGGCCATGCTGATGGGACGGCTGGAGATGGTGGCAGTGCTGGTGCTGGTGCTGCCCCGCTTCTGGCGCGGCTGATTGCGCAGCTTCCGGGTCGAACCCGCGGGGCAAAGACGGGACAAGCGGGGACTGCCACAGCGGAGGTTCCCATGCAGCCCGTCTTCCATCCCCTGCCCGCATCCATCGCCGACCATTACCGCGCAGGCGGCGCCGATGCCTATGGCCTTCTGCCCGAGCACCGGATCGTCACCGGCGGCGGCGTTCCCTGCCGCGCCACCTTGCGCCCCCTGCCCGAGGGCGCACCCTATCTGATCGTCGCCCATCGCCCGTTCGAAGGGCTGAACCCCTATACCGAGACCGGGCCGATCTTCCTGTCGGCCGAGCCGGGCGCGGTGGCCGAGCCCACGACCGAGCTGCCAGCCTTCCTGACCTCGCCCGACTATATCCTGCGCGGCTATTCGGCCGATGAGCGGATCCTCTACGGCACCGGCAGCGTGGTGGCGACGGACCGGCTGATCGAGGCCGCGGCGGCGCTGCTGGAACGGCCCGAGGTCGCCTTCCTGCACATCCGCTCGGCCAGCAACAATTGCTTCCATTGCCGGGTGGAACGGGGCTGAGCCGCCGCCTGAATGCCTAAAACTCTAGGAACGGGGTTGGGGCGGGATCGCAGTCCGCGCCCCGGCTGCGGCCGTTTCCCCGTGTGAATCCAAGGGGCTAAGCCGGGCGGCCGGGTGGCTCGACGGCCCGCCCCGCCGGCTCTGCACTGCCGCGAAACAACCTATCCGACGCCCCAAAGCTGCCCGCTTTGCTGCCGAAACTGACAGCAACACGGATCTTGAGTCGGAGTCTGTCATGAAACGGGTGCGCATCGTCGCCATTACCGCCGTCGCCCTTGGCGCGGCCGTCACGGCGGGAACCAAGTTCCAACAAGCCCGCGAAGCCGCCCTGCTGGCCGCCCAGCCTCAGGCGGTCGCCACGGCCACGCCTGCCCCTGCCGCCACCACGGCCGCGAACACAGAGAGCCTCGCCGAGGCCACCAGCCTGACGCAACTGGCCCCCTCCGCCGCGGCCCCCGTGGCTGAGGCCGACCTGCCCGCGCCCTCGCTCCTTGCCTCACGGATGCCAGAGCAGGCCACGCCGCAGCCCGCCATCGCCGCGCCCAGCAGCGCCGTCCCGGCGCCTGCTCCGGTCCTTGCCCCGACCCTCGCGCCGCGGCTGAGCCAGGCCAGCGTCCTGCCCGGCGTCGATGTCGCCACCCCGGCCGCCCCTGCGCCCGGTCCCGCCACGGAAACGCTGCGCCAGATCGCCGAGGCCGAGACGCTGCCTCAGGCCCCCACCGCAAGCGACGCGGTCGAGGCGACCCCGCCACTCGACCCGCAGCTTCAGGCCGAACTGGCCGCCTGCGCCGTCTGGCTGGTGGTGACCCCCGCCCCCGGCGCCATGCTGGAGACCAGCGTCTATGCCCCCTGCGACCGCGATGCGGTGGTGACGCTGTCGCATGCCGGGCTCAGCTTCGACACCCATCTGTCGGCCGATGGCCAGTTGCTGGCCCAGATCCCGGCCCTGACCGAGGTGGCGCAGGTCACCATCCGTTTCGCCGATGGCCGCGAGCAATCGGACGAGACGCCGGTCGCCGACCTCGCCACGGTCGAGCGGGTTGCGCTGCAATGGCAGGCCCCGGCCGAGATGCGACTCAACGCCTATGAATTCGGCGCGGGCTATGGCGACGCGGGGCATGTCTACGACCTGAACCCGCGCACGGCCGGTGTCACCGATCAGGGCTTCCTGACCGTGCTGGGCGATCCCAGCATCACCGGCTCGCATCTGGCGCAGATCTATTCCTATCCGCGCGGCGAGACCCCGCGCAGCGGCCGCGTGGCGCTGGAGATCGAGGTGCCGATCACCGACGCGACCTGCGGCCGGGCGCTGAGCGCCGACACGATCGAGCTGCACGGTACGGCGGCGGCGCAGATCCGCCAGATCCGGCTGGACATGCCGGTCTGCGATGGTCAGGGCGGCTTCCTGGTCCTGCCGGGCGTGCTGCCGGACATGCAGATCGCGCTGAGCAACTGAACGAACCGGGCCCTGCTGCCCCCTGGAACCCGGCGCCGACGCGCCGGGTTTTGCTTTGGGGCGGCCCGGGGCCTCACAGCAGACCCTCGGCGCGGAAGCTGAATTCGCGCTCCTTGCCGATCACCAGATGGTCGTGCAGCGTGAGCGACAGCGCCTCGGCCCCCTGACGGATTTTCTCGGTCAGGGCGATGTCCTGAGCGCTGGGGGTCGGATCGCCCGAGGGATGGTTGTGGACCAGAATCAGCGCCGAGGCCTGCAGTTCCAGCGCCCGTTTCAGCACCTCGCGCGGGTAGAGGGGGACGTGATCGACGGTCCCCTGCCCCGTCTCCTCGTCGGCGATCAGGCAATTCTTGCGGTCAAGGTAGAGGATGCGCGCCTGCTCGACCTCGCGATGCGCCATCGCCGTGTGGCAATAGTCAAGGAGCGCCTCCCAGGAGGAGATCACCGGCCGGTTCAGAACCCGCGCCCGCGTCAGGCGCAGCGCCACCGCCTCGGCCAGTTTCAGGGCGGTGAGCACCGTCTCGCCCACCCCCTCGATCTGCAGCAATTGCCCGGGCGGAGCGGTGATGACCCCGGCCAGCCCGCCGAAGCGATCCATCAGCGCCCGGGCCAGCGGCTTCACATCGGCCCGGGGGATCGCGCCGAAGAGGATCAGCTCCAGCAACTCGTAATCCGGCATTGCCGCCGCCCCGCCCTCAAGAAAGCGGCTGCGCAGGCGCCTTCTGTGGTCCCTGAGGTAGGAGGGCAGCGTGCCGGGGGGGATCGCCGCCACCGCGCTCGCCTCATCAGCGGCGAAGAGTGGTAGCGGCCGTTCGGCAAGCGACTCAGGGCGGGGGGCGGGACGGGGCATGACCCAGCTTCGGCCCTGATTGGTGAAGGAAGGGTTAAAGAAAAACGGCGCCCGGAGGGGCGCCGTTACAGGGTGAGCGGGTGGTGCCGTGGCGCAGGCCCGCGGCTTGCGCCTCGGGCGTGGAACCCTGAACACGCTCCACCGGAGCGTTTTCGCCCTGCCGCTTTGGCGGCAGGGTCGGGTTTCACCCTTTCATCCCATCCCAGAAGCTTTTGACCTTGGAGAAGAAGGAATTCCCCTCCGGGTGGTTATCCGCCGACAACCCTTCGAATTCGCGCAGCAATTCCTTCTGCCGCGCCGTCAGGTTCACCGGCGTCTCGACGCCCAGCTCGATCAGCATGTCGCCGAAGCCGCCACCCCGAAGCGCCGGCATCCCCTTGCCGCGCAGACGCATCTGCTTGCCGGACTGGGCCCCGGCCGGGACCTTCACCCGGCTGCGGCCGCCGTCGATGGTCGGCACTTCCACCTCGCCGCCCAGGGCGGCGGTGGTGAAGCTGACCGGCACCAGACAATGCAGATCCAGCCCGTCACGCTGGAAGATCGGATGCTCGCGGACCTCGATGAAGATATAGAGGTCGCCCGCCGGACCGCCCCTGAGCCCCGCCTCGCCCTCACCGGACAGACGGATGCGGGTGCCCGTCTCGACCCCGGCCGGGATGTTGACCGAGAGCTGGCGCTCCTTCTCGACGCGACCGGCGCCCTTGCAGCTGGTGCAGGGATTCTTGACGATCTGCCCCAGCCCGCCACAGGTCGGGCAGGTCCGCTCGACCGTGAAGAAGCCCTGCTGCGCGCGGACCTTGCCCATGCCCGAACAGGTCGGACAGGTCACGGGCTCGGCGCCGCCCTCGGCGCCCGAGCCGTTGCAGGCGTCACAGGCGGCGAGCGTCGGGACGCGGATCGACTTCTGGACGCCCTTGTAGGCCTCCTCGAGCGTGACACGCAGGTTGTAGCGCAGGTCGCTGCCGCGGCTGGCGCGCGCCCGCGCCCCGCCGGCACCGCCACCGCGTCCGCCCATAAAGTCGCCGAACAGATCCTCGAACACATCCGAGAACGAGGCGCCGAAATCCTGGCCGCCCGGCCGCCCGCCGCGCGCGCCGCCACCGCCCATACCGCCTTCAAAGGCCGCATGGCCGAAGCGGTCATAGGCCGCCTTCTTGTCGGCATCCTTCAGGACGTCATAGGCCTCGTTCACTTCCTTGAACTGGGACTCGGCGTCGGGGTTGTCCTTGTTGCGGTCGGGGTGCAGCTCCTTGGCCTTGCCGCGATAGGCTTTCTTCAGCTCCTCGGCCGAAGCGCCCCGCGCCACACCCAGAACGTCGTAATAATCGCGCTTGGCCATTTCGTGGACCTCACTTTCAAAAGCAAGGCCCCGGTCCGGTATCTCTCCGGCCGGGGCCCCGCGTTAGATCACACGTCAGCCACGACGCTTGTTGTTGTCGAGATCCTCGAAATCGGCATCGACGATGTCGTCATCCACCGAGCGCGGCTCATCTTCGCCCTCGGCCGTTTCACCGGCCTCCTGCTGCGCCTTGTAGATGGCCTCGCCCAGCTTCATCGAGGCATCGCGCACGTTGTTGATGCCCGACTTGATCTTCTCGACATTGTCGCCATCGAGGTTGTCCTTGAGCGCGGCAATCGCCAGCTCGATGGCCTCGACGGTGGTCGGGTCGACCTTGTCCTTGTACTCGACGAGCGACTTCTCGGTCGAATGGATCAGGCTTTCGGCCTGGTTCTTCGCCTCGACCAGCTCGCGACGGGCCTTGTCGGCGTCGGCGTTGGCCTCGGCGTCCTTGACCATCTTCTCGATATCCGCGTCCGACAGACCGCCCGAAGCCTGGATGGTGATCCGCTGCTCCTTGTTGGTCGCCTTGTCACGGGCCGAGACATTGACGATGCCGTTGGCGTCGATGTCGAAGGTCACCTCGATCTGCGGCATGCCGCGGGGCGCCGGCGGGATGCCTTCCAGGTTGAACTGGCCGAGCATCTTGTTGTCCGCCGCCATCTCACGCTCGCCCTGGAACACGCGGATCGTCACCGCGTTCTGATTGTCCTCGGCGGTCGAGAAGACCTGGCTCTTCTTGGTCGGGATCGTGGTGTTGCGGTCGATCAGGCGGGTGAAGACACCGCCCAGCGTCTCGATGCCGAGCGACAGCGGGGTCACGTCGAGCAGCACCACGTCCTTGACGTCGCCTTGCAGCACGCCGGCCTGGATGGCCGCGCCCAGCGCCACGACTTCATCGGGGTTCACGCCCTTGTGGGGCTCTTTCCCGAAGAACTTGGTCACTTCTTCGACGACGCGCGGCATGCGGGTCATCCCGCCAACCAGCACGACCTCGTCGATGTCGCCTTTCGAGAGGCCCGCATCCTTCAGCGCCTGCGCACAGGGCTTCATGGATTTGACGATCAGATCGCCGACCAGGCTTTCCAGCTTGGCGCGGGTCAGCTTCATCACCAGGTGCAGCGGCTGCCCGGTGTTCTTGTCCATCGAGATGAACGGCTGGTTGATCTCGGTCTGCTGGCTCGACGACAGCTCGATCTTGGCCTTTTCCGAGGCTTCCTTCAGACGCTGAAGGGCCATCTTGTCGAGGCTCAGGTCGACGCCGTGCTCTTTCTTGAACTCGTCCACCAGGTAGGTGACGATGCGCATGTCGAAGTCCTCGCCGCCGAGGAACGTGTCCCCGTTGGTCGATTTCACTTCGAAGAGGCCGTCGTCGATCTCAAGAATGGTGATATCGAACGTACCGCCGCCGAGGTCATAGACGGCGATGGTCTTGGTCTCTTTCTTGTCGAGGCCGTAGGCCAGCGCGGCCGCGGTCGGCTCGTTGATGATGCGCAGCACTTCCAGACCGGCGATCTTGCCGGCGTCCTTGGTGGCCTGACGCTGGGCGTCGTTGAAATAGGCGGGGACGGTGATGACCGCCTGCGTGACCGTCTCACCCAGATACGATTCCGCGGTTTCCTTCATCTTCTGCAGGATGAAGGCCGAGATCTGGCTGGGGCTGTATTTCTCGCCGCGCACTTCGACCCAGGCGTCGCCATTGCCGCCGTCGGCAATCTTGTAGGGGACGAGCTTCTTGTCCTTCTCGACCTCGGCGTCGCCCAGACGGCGGCCGATCAGGCGCTTCACCGCGAAGACGGTGTTGGTGGGGTTGGTGACGGCCTGCCGCTTGGCGGGCTGACCGACGAGACGTTCGGACTCGGTGAAACCGACGATCGAGGGCGTGGTGCGCGCCCCTTCGGCGTTCTCGATCACCCGGGGCTGCGAGCCTTCCATGATCGCGACGCAGCTGTTGGTCGTACCGAGGTCGATCCCGATGACTTTGGCCATGATGAAATCCTCTTTCCTTCGGCGATGTTGTGAGGCGGCGATCCCGTCAGGCTTCGCCTCCCCGATCCCAGAACCGGGATCCCCCTCAGGGCGCTCTCCCGGCTTCGAGGGCTATATAGGGAGGGGTCAGAGGGGCTGCAAGCGGCTGGACAGGGCCAAAATGGCAAGAATGTCACATCACCCGGCAAAGCGGGCGATGATGACCGGCAGTGTCAGCACGCTGGCCGCCGTGGAAAGCAGGATCGCGGCCGAGACCCTTGCCACGCAGACCCCGTAATGCTGGGCGAGGATATAGACGTTGCCCGCCACCGGCAGCGCCGCGGCGCAGATCAGCACCCCCGCTGCGAAGGGGTCGACGTCGAAGATCCAGAAGGCGGCGGCGCCGACGGCAAGCGGATGCAGCACCAGTTTCGCGGCGCTCAGCCAGCCCGCTACGGTCAGCCGCTCGGCCCGGTTGCTGGACAGGCTGGCGCCGATGGCGAAAAGCGCGCCGGGCGTGGCGGCGGCGCCCAGAAGTGTCGTCGTGGCGGCGACGAAGCCCGGTAGCGGCAGGCCGGTGGCGGACCACAGCAGCCCCGCCGCCATCGCCACCACCATCGGGTTCCGCGCCAGCCCCAGCCCGATGACCCGTGGCAGATCGGGCGAGATCCGCCCCTCGCGCGCCAGGGTGATGATGATGGTCAGGAGGCTGGAAAAGACGATGAGGTCGATGGCCAGCACCAAGAGCACGGTGCCCGCGGCCTGCGGCCCCAGCAAGAGGACCAGCATCGGCACGCCCAGGAAGCCGGTGTTGCCGATGATCGCGGTATGCGCCTCCATCACCGCCTCGGGCAGCGGGCGGCGGCGGGCAAAGGCCACGGCCAGCGCGATCAGATAGACGACGGCACAGCCGAGGAGATAGGCGGCCGCCGCCCGCGGCTCGAAGATATCGCCAAGCGACATGCTGGCCGAAAAGCCGAACAGCATGGCCGACAGCGCGAAATAGAAGACGAAGCGGGTCAGCCAGGCCGTCGCCTCGGGCGGGAAGAACCCGGTCTTTCCTGCGCCATAGCCCAGGACGATGACGGCGAAGAACGGCAGGGTCTGGAGGAAGACGGTGAGCATCGGGCCTGTCGGAAATGAAACGGCCCGCCACATCGGGGCGGGCCGAAGAGGGGTCAGTAAACCACGCTTGGCAACCAGGTCACCAAACCGGGGAAGAGGAACAGGATGACGATGGCGACGATCTGCAGCAGCACGAAGGGGATCGCCCCGCGATAGATCGTCCCGGTCGAGACCGTGCCCGGCGCCACCCCCCGCAGATAGAAGAGCGCGAAACCGAAGGGCGGCGTCAGGAACGAGGTCTGCAGGTTCACGCCGACCATCACCCCCAGCCAGATCGGGTCGACGCCCAGCAGCAGCAGCGTCGGCGCGGTGATCGGCAGCACGATGAAGATGATCTCGAACGTGTCCAGGATGAAGCCCAGCACGAACATCACCACCATCACGGCGATCATCGCCCCCAGCGCACCGCCCGGGATGCCGGTCAGGAACTCATGCACCAGATCGTCGCCGCCCATCTGGCGGAACACGACCGAAAAGACCGAAGCGCCGAACAGGATGATGAAGACCATGGCGGTGATCTTGGCGGTCGAGCGCACGGTATCGAGCACGATCGACGCCTTGAGCCGCCCGCGCAGCGCCGCCAGGATCGTGGCGCCCACGGCGCCCACGGACGCAGCTTCGGTCGGGGTGGCAATGCCGCCCAGGATCGAGCCCAGCACGGCGATGATCAGCATCAGCGGCGGCACCAGCGCCACGACGATCTCGCGTGGCAGGCCGCGGCGCTCTTCGGCGCTCATCGGCATTGCCGGGCAGCTGGAGGGGTCGGTCACCGCCTTGAAGAGGATATAGGCGATGTAGACGACGACCAGCAGCATCCCGGGGATGAAGGCCCCGGCAAAGAGGTCACCGACCGAGACCGCGCTCGGCGCGAAATTGCCCAGGCTCATCTGCGCCTGCGCATGCATCCCGGCGATCATGTCGCCCATGAAGATCAGCACGGTCGAGGGCGGGATGATCTGCCCCAGCGTGCCCGAGGCGCAGATCGTGCCGGTGGCGAGTTTCGGATCATAGCCCGCCCGCAGCATGGCGGGCAGCGAGATCAGGCCCATCGTCACCACGGTGGCGCCGACGACGCCGGTCGAGGCCGCCAGCAGCGCCCCCACCACCACGACGGAAATCCCCAGCCCGCCCCGCATCGAACCGAAGAGCTTGCCCATGGTGGACAACAGCTGCTCGGCGATGTTGGAGCGCTCCAGCATCACCCCCATGAAGATGAAGAGCGGCACCGCGACCAGAACCTCGTTGGTCATGTAGCCGGTATAGCGCCCCGCGAGGGCGCTGAGGTTCGACATGTCGAACACACCGAGCGACAGGCCGATCAGCGCAAAGAGGATCGAGGTCCCGGCCAGCGTGAAGGCGACCGGAAAGCCCAGCATCAGGAAGCCGATCACGCCCAGGAACATCAGCCCCGAGAGGATCTCTCCGACAAGTACAAGATCCATGGGCGGTTACTCCGAGACGGCTTCGTAGCGGTAGGATTTGGGCACGAGATCCTCGCGCCCGCGGATGATCAGGATCGACCGGATCAGCATCGACAGGCCCTGCAAGGCCAGCGTCACGGCAAAGACCAGGATGAAGCCCTTGACCAGATAGAGGCCGGGCGCGCCGCCGGGGTTCGCCGACCCCTCCTGCAGGCGCCACGATCGGGCGACGAAGACGTAGCAATAGGTCCAGACGACCCAGGTGAAGGGCAGCAGGAACAGGATCACGCCGATCAGATCGAGCCAGGCCTTCTTCAGGGTCGAGGCGGGGCGGTAGAAGATGTCCACCCGCACGTGATCGTTGGTGTAAAGCGCATAGGCCGCGACCGAGGTGAACATCACCCCGTTCAGCCAGGGATACAGGTCCTGCATCCAGAGCCGCGTGGTCGAGAACAGGTAGCGTTCGACGACGACCCAGAAGCAGACCAGAACGATGGCGAGCGCAAGCCATGAAAAGACATTGCCGATCAGCCGGTTCACGCCGTTGATGGCGCGCATGATGGCGGAAAGACCGTTCAAGGGGACCTCCTGGATCCGCACGGGGATAACAAGGCGCCAGCCGTCGCAACGGGGTCGGGCAACCGGCGCTCGGGATGGGAAAAACCCCGCGCTCGGGTCTACCGGGCGCGGGGCTGTCGGATCAGAGGTCCGACGTGTCGAAGAAGCGCTGACGGGCCGCGGTGAACACCTGGTCGGTGCCCTCGGTCCGGGTGCGCAGCAGCTTCAGCGCATCGACGAAGCTGCGCGCGGTGCGCGCGGTCAGATCGTCGCTCGAGGCCAGCAGTTCCTGAAGCATCGCCTTCGATTCGCGGGCGCCCGCCTCGACGATGTCATCGGGGAACGAGGCATGCGCGGTGACGCCATGGTCGTTGACGATGGTCGCCAGCGCCCGCGGATCGTTGGCCACGAAGTCCGAATAGGTGTTCTCGTATTCCGCCTGACAGGCCGAACGCACGATTTCCTGGGTGCTGGTCGGCAGTTCCAGGAACTTCGCCTTGTCCACCGCCAGCTCGGTCGCCAGGCCCGGCTCGACGAAGGACGAGGTGTAGTAGTGCTTGCAGACTTGGTAGAAGCCCAGCGCCAGGTCGTTGTAGGGACCGACGAACTCGGCCGCGTCCAGCGTCCCGGTTTGCAGCGCCTGGAAGATCTCGCCCGCGGCCATGTTGGTGACCGACGCGCCAAGGCGCTGCCAGACCTGACCGCCCAGGCCCGGGGTGCGGAAGCGCAGACCCTGAATGTCGGCCAGGCTGGTCAGTTCGTTGCGGAACCAGCCGCCGGTCTGGGTGCCGGTGTTGCCCGACAGGAAGCCGATGACGCCGAACTGGTCATAGACCTCGTCCCACATCTCCTGGCCGCCCAGGAAGCGCATCCAGGCCGAGTGCTCGGCGGCGGTCAGGCCGAAGGGCACGCCGGTGAAGAACGACAGCGCGACGGATTTGTTCTGCCAGTAATAGGCCGCACCGTGGCTCATCTCGGCGGTGCCGTCGATGACCGCATCCAGCGATTGCAGCGGCGGCACCAGCTCACCGGCCGAATAGACCTCGACGGTCAGCTGGCCATCGGTGGCGGCGGTGATGCGGTCGGCCAGACGCTGGGCGCCGACACCCAGACCGGGGAAATTGCGGCCCCAAGTGGTGACCATGCGCCAGGTGGTCCGGCCCTGCGCGACGGCCGGGGCGGCCAGCGTCGAGGCCGCGGCCGCGGCCCCGCCGAAGGTCGAGGTGCGCAGGAATGAACGACGATCCATAGGTAATCCTCCCAGAGTTTCTTTTGGTCATTTCGGCTGACCAATATCGCGGTATATACACGGCATTTTCGCCGTTAGAACCCGAATTCCGCAAACGTTAGCGCTAGAATCCGCAGGCCCTGCGCATCCTAGCGCAGACGCCGGAGGCGTCCAGTGTTTTCGCGGCGCAAGGCGGTTCAGGCCCGCGCGGCCCGGCGGGAATTCAGGCGCAGATTCAGGAAGTTTGCCGAAAAGATGATGGCCGCGCCCAGGAAGACCATCGGGTCCAGCGCCTCGGCATAAAGCCAGACGCCGACCAGCGCGACGATCGGCAGCCGGGCGAATTCCATCGGCGCCACCAGCGTCGCGGGCGCCAGCCCCAGCGCCGAGGTCAGCGAGTAATGGGCGCTGAGCCCGGTCAGGGCGATGATGCCGAGCCAGGGCAGCATATGCAGGCTGGGCCAGGTGAAGCCCGAGGCCAGCGCCAGCACCAGCGCCATCCCGGTCTGGCTGAGCGTCATCCAGAAGAGCACGGTCAGTACATGGTCATGCAGCATGATCTTGCGGGTGAAGATCAGGTTCATGGCAAAGCCCACCGCCGCCAGAACCCCCGCCAGATGGCCCAGATTCAGGGGCTGGACGCCCGGCTGCGCCACCACCAGCACGCCGACGAACCCCACGAGGGTGATGGCCAGCTTCACCCCGGTCAGCCGCTCGCCCAGAAACACCGGCGCCAGCAGCACCACCCAGATCGGGCCGGTGAATTCCAGCGCCACCAGCTGCGACAGCGGGATCATCATCAGCCCGTAGAACCACAGGTTCTGCCCGGCGAAATGGAAGGTGTTGCGCACCAGATGCAGGCCCCAGTGCTGCGTGCGCACGATGGCGAAATCGCCTCGCCGGACGCGGATGATCGCCGCGACCAGCAGGAAACCCATGAACGAGCGCCAGAACATCAGCTCGAAAGTGTTGAGCTCGACCTGCACGGCCCGCCCCGCCACCGCCATCAGCACGAAGGACACGATGGCGCCGCACATCCACAGCGCCGCTTTCAGCGGCTGGGGTTGCGTCTGGGTCATGGCGTCCTCCTCCGGGCGCGAGTCGCGCCAGAGGATGCATAGGCCCCCGCCCGACCGGAAGGCAAGCCCGCTTCGCACGTTAAGTATCGACCGCGGGGACCGGCTCCCCTGCCCTCTCCGCGGGGATCAGGCTGCCGGAAAGCGGACAATTTTAATCAAATTGTCCATCTTTGTTCTCTAAATATCCTCGGGGGGTGCGGGGGGCAGACGGCCCCCCGCCTCACCGGGTCAGGCCAGCGCCCCGTGGCATTGCTTGAACTTCTTGCCCGATCC
>NZ_JAUCCQ010000068.1:0-18878 GCF_034676075.1 Pararhodobacter sp.
CCGATCTGCCGGCGGTGCACAAGGCGCTGAAAGGGCGGGGGCTGGCCACGGCGAACGTGGGGCTCGTCAGCGATATCATCGCCTGCCCGGGCATGGATTACTGCGCGCTGGCCACCGCCCGCTCGATCCCCATCGCGCAGGAGATCGCCACCCATTTCGACGCGCTGAAGCTGGAGCACGACATCGGCCCGCTGAAGATCAAGATCTCGGGCTGCATCAACGCCTGCGGGCATCACCACGTCGGGCATATCGGCATCCTGGGCCTGGATCGCGCGGGGGTGGAGAACTACCAGATCACGCTGGGCGGTGACGGGTCGGAAGACGCGGCGCTGGGCGAACGCACCGGTCCCGGCTTTGCCTATGACCAGATCGTCCCGGCCATCGAGCGGATCCTGCGCGCCTATCTGGAGCTGCGGACCAGCCGCGAAGAGACCTTCCTGCAGGCCTATCGCCGCCTCGGCCTCGGCCCCTTCAAGGAGGCGCTCTATGGCGCAGAACGTCATGCAGCCTGACCTCACCCGCCTGAACGCCCGCTACGAGGGCGACGGCACCGGCGCGCTGCGCGTCGCGCTCTCGGGCGCGCTGGGGCAGATCGCCATGGTGTCGAGCTTCGGCGCCGATTCCGCCGTGCTGCTGCACATGGTGGCCGAGATCGACCGCGCCACGCCGGTGCTGTTCATCGACACGCTGATGCTGTTCGAGGAAACGCTGAGCTATCAGCGCGACTTGGCCGAAAGGCTGGGGCTGAGCGACCTGCGGGTCATCCGCCCTTCGCGCGAGGCGCTGTTTCAGGGCGACAGCGACAACCTGCTGCACCTGTCGGATACCGACAGCTGCTGCGACCTGCGCAAGACCCGGCCGCTGGAGCGGGCGCTTGAGGGTTTCGACGGCTGGATCACCGGCCGCAAGCGCTTTCAGAGCGGCGAGCGCGCGGCCATCGACCTGTTCGAGCATGACAGCACGACCGGGCATCTGAAGGTCAACCCGCTGGCCGGGTGGAAGGCTGCGGATCTGGCGGCCTACATGGACGCGCACGATCTGCCCCGGCACCCGCTGGTGGCCAAGGGCTATCCGTCGATCGGCTGCGCGCCCTGCACCGGGCCGGTGGCCCCGGGCGAAGATCCCCGTGCCGGTCGCTGGCGCGGGCAGGACAAGAACGAATGCGGCATCCATATCGTCGATGGCCGCGTGATCAGGAGGCAGGCGTCGTGAGCGTGATCGTCACCGACCAGGGCTTTCAGCCCGAAACCCATAACGGCGACTGGTTCGACCTCGCCCCCGATGTCGATATCGCCGCGGTCGAGACGCAGATCGACGGCGTGACGGCGATCCGCGTGAGCTTCCCGGCCTTCTCGGACGGGCGCGGCTTCACTTTGGCGGCGCGTCTGCGGCGCGCGGGTTTCACCGGGCGCCTGCGGGCTGCGGGCCATGTCATCGCCGATCAATACGCCATGGCCCGGCGGGCCGGGTTCGACGAGGTCGAGATCGACGAGGATCTGGCCGAGCGCCAACCGGAAGCGCAATGGCTGTCCCGCGCCGCCTGGCAGGCCAATGATTACCGCGCCCGGCTGCGGAGGACCGCATGAACGCGCCCGTCACGCTCAAGGTGAACCCCGACCTTCAGACCGTCACCCAGGTCACTCACTGGACCGACCGGCTGTTTTCCTTCCGGGTGACGCGGCCGCAGAGCCTGCGTTTCCGGTCGGGGGAATTCGTGATGATCGGGCTGGCTGGCGACAACGGCAAGCCGATCCTGCGGGCCTATTCCATCGCCTCGCCCGCCTGGGACGAAGAGCTGGAATTCTACTCGATCAAGGTGCCGGATGGTCCGCTGACCTCGCGCCTGCAGCATATCGAGGTCGGCCAGCCGATCATCCTGCGCCCCAAGCCCGTGGGCACGCTGGTCCATGACGCGCTGAAACCCGGCAAGCGGCTGTGGTTCCTGGCCACCGGGACGGGGTTTGCCCCCTTCGCCAGGCTGCTGCGCGAGCCCGAGACCTGGGAGAAATACGACAGCGTGGTGATGATGCACACCTGCCGCGAGGCCGGGGAGCTGGAATACGGGCGGCAGCTGGTGGCGGATCTGCGCGACGATCCCCTGATCGGCGAGCTGATCGGCGACAAGCTGCATTACTACCCGACCACGACCCGGGAACAGAGCCCGTTCATGGGCCGGATCACCGACAACCTGACCTCGGGCAAGGTCTTTGCCGATCTGGGGCTCGAGGGACCGCTCGACCCGGCGCGGGACCGGGCGATGGTCTGCGGCTCGCTCGCCTTCAACAAGGATGTGGCGGCGGTGCTGGAAGGCTTCGGGCTGGAAGAGGGCTCGAATTCCGCCCCCGCCGATTACGTGATCGAGAAGGCCTTCGTCGGCGACGGCGTCTGAGGCCGTCCCGCAGGATGGGCAATATTGCCCATCCTGCGAGTCCCGCGTTCCGCCTACTTCATCGGCCGGGGCGTCGGCGCATGGGGCACCGGCGCGGGCGGGCGCAGCTGATCGAGCCGGGCGCGGGCCTCGTCCGCGTGCAGCCCCTGCGGCCACATCTTGAGATAGGTCCAGAAACCCTCCATCCGCGCTTCGTCCAGCGCGCGCTGCCAGTCCATCGCCTCGGGATCGACCTGGGGCGTGGTCGGGCGTCGCTCGTCCGGCGGCACGATGCCGCGTTCCCGCAGCATCGCCCGGGCATCGCCCGAATGCAGCCCGCGGGGATAGGCCGCCAGATAGGCCAGCAGCGATTCGGTGCTGCCATCGGTCCGCGCGGCCTGGAAGGCCTGCGCCTCGGGGCTGGCGGTCGAGGCGACCGGGGGCTGGGTTTGCGTCTGGGGCGTCTCGACCGTCGGCGGCGTGCGTTCGGGCGGCGGTTCCTGGGTCTGCGGCGGGAGCATCGGGCTGCCGCCGAGGCTGGCCAGGAAGGCCTGTTCGAACGCCTGCGCGGCGTCGGAGGTCCGCCCGGCCGAGCGCACCGCCAGCCAGGGGCTGAGCCCGTTGGCCGAGGGCGCCTCGGCGATCAGATAGAGCTGCCGCTCAAGGCGTCCGTCGACGTTGGTATCGCCCCGGAAGGCACGCAGCGTCACATCGCCCAGCGTCATCCGTTCGCCGCTTTCGCTCACGGTGATTTCGCCGAAGCCCGACAGCATCTCGGCAAAGCCCGGCTGGTCGGGGCCCTGCACCGGCATCGCCGCCAGCGCCGAGGGGGTGAAGACGCGGAACGAGATTTCCTCGGTCACGTCGCCTGCCGCATCGCGGGCTTGCAGCCAGTATTCCAGCCGGTCGGGCTCGGTCCGCTCGCGGCGCAATTCCATCCCGGCGGGCGCGGCGAAGGTCAGGCCGAAGCGGACATGGCGCTCCCATCCGGCGGGAACCTCGGGCGCCTGCGGCAAGGTGACCGGCGCCTGCGGCGGCTCGGTGGTCGCCGTTTCCGTGCCGCCGCCGATCATCGCCCGCACCGGGTCCATGATCGCGTCGGGGCAGTCTTCGGCCCCGTCCGGCCGGTGCAGCACCAGCCCCGGCAGCGTGGCGTCGATCCGCGCCTCGTCCCCCCGGGCGGTCAGCACGCCCAGCAGATAGACCGGGTTCCCGGCCTCGCAGAACCGAGGCACGATGATCTGCGCCGGGATCTCGGCGGCGGCGTCGGCCGGGCGGTCCTCCAGCGAATGGGTGGCGGTGCCGTGGATCACCCAGACCGGCACGCCGCCGATCTCGGATTCGGTCAGCGCGTCGACCCGGTGCAGCATGCGGGTCAGCTGACGCTCGACCTCGCGGCCCATCAGGCGCCCGGCGTTGATCCGCGTGTGCGGCGGGGTCGGGGAATCTGCGGCGCCGACGAAGAGGTCGGCCGAGCGCGCGTTGCGGTTCTCGCCGGCGAGGGCGGTGCCTTCGGGCAGCCGGATCCCGGCGAGGCCGGGCAGGATCGGGGTTTCCTCGGCGATGGCCGGGGCCTCGGTCGCGGTATCGGCCGGGGCGGCCTCGCCGAGGCTGGCGACGATCTGGCCGATCAGCGCCACGGCGTCGGCCTCGGCATAGCCGCGGAAGGCGCCGCCCAGGATCAGCGTGTCGCCCGCCGCATCGGGCTGCATCGACACCAGATAGAAGCCGGTCACCCGGCCGCCCAGCTGCGGGGTTTCCTCCTGCGCGCCCGAAGCGATGTAGAGCCGCATCGACCGCTCGCCGAGACGAAGCTCGCGCCCGGAATCGTGGACCTCGACCCGGGCCCATTGCGCCAGACCCTCAGCAAAGCCGGGGCTGCCGGGCGGGCCGTCGAAGGGCGCGAGCCGGTCGGGCGCCGCCACCACGCCACCCATCTCGATCTCGGTCCGCGCCGCCTCGTCGCGGCCGCCGATGTCGAGGCCGCGGCCCTCGGGGTCGACATCGACCTCAAGGCCGGGCGGCACCGCCATGCGCACGCCCATCGCCTCGACCGCGTCCCAGCCTTCGGGCATCGTGCCAGAAGGATCAGGCAGCGCCGCGGCGATGGCATCAAAGCCCAGCGTGGCGCCTTCGGCGGCGGGCGGGCTGTCGGTCGTCGCCGCTTCCGCTTCCGGCTCGGCAAGATCGGGCGCGATCGAGGCGATGACCTGATTGACCAGCGTTTCCGCCTCGTCCGGGGAATAGCCGCGCGCGGTGGCGCCGACGAAGGCGTAATTGCCCTCGGCGTCGGGTTCGTCGGTGATCAGATAGACGCTGCGCTCGTGGCCGCCCTGCTGCGGCGGGCGTTCGCGCGTGCCCATGCCGATATAGATGATCATCCCCCGGTCGCCGACCAGAATGCGGCGCGGGCTCTCGGCGGTCGGGATCCCGGCGCGCCCGGCGATCATCTCGAGGAAGCCCGGCGTTCCCGGCGCGATGCCGACGGTCGAGAGTTCCTCGGCATTCATCGATGCCAGCCCGATCTCAAGCGCCGTCGCGGCGCCGGAGGGCCGCAGCGCGAGCGAGAGTTCCGGGTGCCGCCGCTCGCGGCGGTCGGTCATCTCGGCCTCGGCAGGCGCGGCGACGGAGAGGCCGAAGGCGCTGTGGCGCTGCCAGCCCTCGGGCGTGACGCGGGCGGGCAGGGGCATCGCCTCGACCGCGGCCAGCAGCGGCGCCGCCGGGTCGTCGGTCGCGGCGGGCTCGGTCATCCCGGTGGTCTCGTGCTCGGTCCGGGCCAGCGAGCCAAGGGCCTGCGCCACCAGCGCTTCGGCCTCGGCCCGGGGATAACCGCTGGTCTCGATGAAGAAGCGGGTCCAGTTACCCTCGGCATCCGGCTCGGTGGTGACGAGCGACAGGTTGAACAGCACGCTCTCGCCGCGATCCTCGAATTCCGAGAAGGCGAGCATCGGCCGACCGCCGACCATCACCGGCTCGGGGATGGCGGCCATCGGCGCCTCGCCGCTCGCGACCATGGCGGCGCTGAACTCGGGGGTGCCCGGGATGGTGTCGTCGATCTGGCGCAGTTCCGACGGGCCCAGCCGGTGCACGCCGACCACCAGACGTGTGCCGCGCGCGGCGTCGCGGACCCGGGCCCTGAGCCGCGGGTGGTCGCTGGCCAGATCGTCGAGCCGGGCGGCGGTGCGGGGCGCGGCAAAGCTGAAGCCCATCGCCTCGCCCCGGCTCCAGCCCTCGGGGGTGGAGCCATCGGGCGCGGGCAGGGCGGCGAAGGCGGCCAGCGCCGGGTCCGCGGCGTCGCCTGCGGGCGCCAGCGAGCCGATGAAATGCGCCTCCAGCTCGGCCGAGACCTCGGCCCCGAGGCCCGCGCTGAACACCGCGACCATCAGCGCCTGGCCGTTCTCGTCGGGTTCGGCGGCGATGAGATAGAGCATCCGCGCGTCGAGCGTGCCGCCGCCCGAGGCCGGGATCGGCCCGCTGCCGCCATAGGCGATGAGCCGCCAGGTGCCCACCGTCATCTCGACCCCGGTCGCGGTCACCGGCACGCCCGACAGGTCGGACAGGAAGGGCGCCATCTCGGGCGAGCCGGGGGCGGGCATGCTCTCGCGTTCGGCGGTATCCAGCAGGCGGATCCCCATCCGCGCGCCCACCCCATCGGCGCCGATGGTCGAGACGGCGAATTCGCGCAGGCCCTCGGGGGTTTCGGGGATCTCGATGCCGGGCGGCACCTCGAAGCTGAGACCCAGCCGGGTGACCGGCTGCCAGCGGGCTTCCTGCGTTGCGGGGGCAGGGGCGGCGGCGGCGGGCGGCGCCGCTTCGGGCACCGCGATCTCGGGCGTGTCCTGGGCGATGGCGGTGAACGGAGCGCCTAGGGTCAGAGACACCGAAAGCGCGACGAGCGCGGTCGAGCCGCGAAGCGAAAAGGCAGTCATGAATATATTCCCCGGAGGATCGGTCAATTACCGGGTACGATAGCACTCCTTCCCTGCAATCAAAGCGTCTCGTGGCGATTGCGGATCACGACCTCTTCATCCCGCCCTTGATTTGTTGGGCGCGCGGGCGTAGAGGAGCGCGTCGCCCGCCCGGCCAGAACGGACCGGAGGCGCGGCCAAGTCCCCGACCACCTTGTCAAAACGGTTTCAGAACATGACCCGCATCCATCTGCCCGGCATCCTTGCCATGGCCGCCATCGTCGTGGCCTCGAATATCCTCGTGCAATTCCTTCTGGGTGACTGGCTCACCTGGGGGGCGCTGACCTATCCCTTCGCCTTCCTCGTTACCGATGTGATGAACCGCGTCTACGGACCGCAGGCCGCGCGCCGCGTCGTCTGGGCCGGGTTCGCCGTGGGTGTGCTCTGTTCGCTCATCGGCACGCAGATCATGATCCAGGGCGACGGCTACGAATATCCCGCCGTCACCTTGCGCATCGCGCTGGGTTCGGGCGCCGCGTTCCTGGTGGCGCAGATGGTCGATATCGGCGTCTTCAACGCAGTCCGCGGCGGGGCGTGGTGGAAAGCGCCGCTGATCTCGACCCTGATCGGCGCCTCGCTCGATACGCTGATCTTCTTCTCGACCGCCTTCTCGGTGACCATGGCCTGGGTCGATCCGGCGGCGGATGTTAGCTGGGCGCAGGAGATTTTGCCAGTGCTCGGTGTCGGTCCGATGACACCTTTGTGGGTTTCTCTCGCGCTTGCCGACTGGATGGTCAAATTGGCGCTGGCGATGGTGGCTTTGTTGCCCTTCCGGCTCATCGTTGCGAAATTGACCCAAAGGATGGCGTAAAAGCCTTTGACAAATACAACATACATGCCACCATCGCCTTACGGTTCAACCCAGCGAAAGGAGGTGGTCCAGTGTCGAGAGTGATATTGGAGAGAGGTGTCGGGACAGTCAGGAGGACGGCCAGCTGACGGCAGCCCGTCGGCTGTAATATCCTGATTGGGCCTGTTTCTAACCGGCTCCATCTCCTGAAGCTCGTGAGGGCCGCTCGAATAGCCGGGCGGCCCTTTCGATTAGCGTTGCGAACCCTATTTCAAGATCCATGCTTTACGTCACCGATCAGATCGTCATTCAGGACTGGGAACTGAGCGAGAGCTTCATGCGCGCCTCGGGGCCCGGCGGACAGAACGTCAACAAGGTCTCCTCGGCCGTGGAACTGCGGTTCGAGGCCGAGCGTTCGCCGGCGCTGACGCCCGCCGTCAAGGCGCGGCTCAAGCGGCTGGCCGGGCGGCGCTGGACGCTGGAGGGGGCGCTGGTCCTGCAGGTGGACGAGACCCGCAGCCAGGCCCGCAACCGCGAAATCGCCCGCGAGCGGCTGACCGACCTGATCCGCCAGGCGCTGGTCGCGCCCCGTCGCCGGATTGCCACGAAACCCACCTATGGTAGCCAGCAACGCCGCATGGATGCGAAAACCCGGCGCGGGTCGGTCAAATCCTTGCGCGGTCCTGTTGACGACCCGGAAAGCTGAGCGCAGTCTGTGGATAAGTCCAAACCGCAAAACGAGCCGCCCCCGACAGGGGCAGCCCCCGAGGTCGAGCCGAACCGCATGAAACAGACCGCCCTGGCGGCCTTTCGCAACTTTGTCGAACCCGTGTTCAAGCGCCCTGAATTCGTTCAGACGGCGGCCTTGTGCGTGCGGCAGGGCAAGAAGGGTCCCGAGGTGCTGCTGGTGACCAGCCTCGATTCGAAGCGCTGGATCGTGCCGAAGGGCTGGCCGATGGAGGGCAAGTCGCTGGCCCAGGCCGCCTTGCAGGAGGCCTGGGAAGAAGCGGGCGTGCAGGGGGCGGTCGATGAATACCCGGTCGGCAGCTACGGCTACCAGAAAACCGTCAAGGGCGGGATCCCGGTGACCTGCCGCTGCTCGGTCTACCGGATCGACGTGACCGGTCTGGCCGAGGATTACCCCGAGAAGGCCCGGCGCCGCCGCAGCTGGATGCGGGTGAACGAGGCGGCGAAAGCGGTGGAAGAGCCCGAGTTGAAGGCGGTGATCCGCGCGCTGGCCTGACTTCCCGGTTGTGATCGAGCCCATGCCGCGTTAGGGGGCTGTAACAGTTCTGTGACACTCCCCGGAGCCCGCATGACCTCGCCTGCCGACCCGAACGCCAAGGCCATCAAGACCCTCGACAAGGACCTCGGCCGTATTGGCCTGTTGGAGCAGGCGACGCTCTTCACCTCGCGGCCGCTGGTCGCGCCGGGGATCGCGCTGGTCTTCATCGTCATCGCCGGTCTGGCCGCCGTCACCATCATGGGCGGCGGCGCCGGGACCTGGGTGGTGGTGCTGGCCGCCGCCATCGGCGCCTATATGGCGCTGAACATCGGCGCCAACGATGTCGCCAATAACATGGGCCCGGCGGTGGGCGCCCGGGCCGTGACGCTGGGCGGCGCGCTGGTCATCGCCGCGCTTTGTGAAACCGCCGGGGCGCTGCTGGCCGGGGGCGATGTCGTCTCCACCGTCTCTCGCGGGATCGTCGCGCCCGAAAGCGTCGCAGCGCCCGAGATCTTCGTCTGGGCGATGATGGCGGCGCTGCTGGCGGGCGCGCTCTGGATCCACCTCGCCACCGCCATGGGCGCGCCGGTCTCGACCACGCATTCCATCGTCGGGGGCGTGATGGGCGCGGGGATCGCCGCGGCGGGTTTCGGCGCGGTCAATTGGTCGGTCATGGGCACCATCGCCGCCAGCTGGGTGATCTCACCCGTCATGGGCGGGGTGATCGCGGCGCTGTTCCTGGCGCTTCTGAACAACCGGATCCTCTATCGCGAGGACAAGATCGCCGCCGCCCGCACCTGGGTGCCGGTGCTGATCGGCGTGATGGGCGGGGTCTTTGCGACCTACATGGCGCTGAAGGGGCTGAAGGCGCTGGTGCATCTGTCGCTGGGCGAATCGCTGCTGGTGGGGCTGGCCGTGGCCGTGCCGCTGGCCTTGGTCATGCGCCCGGTGATCGCCCGCCAGTCGCGCGGGCTGGAGAACCGGACGAAATCCCTGAAGGGCCTCTTCGCCATCCCGCTGGTGCTGTCGGCGGCGCTGCTCAGCTTCGCGCATGGTGCCAATGACGTGGCCAATGCCGTGGGGCCGCTGGCCGCCATCGTGCACGCGGTGTCGGACGGGGCCTCGGGCGACCGGGTGCAGATCCCCTATTGGGTGATGATCGTCGGCGCCGTAGGCCTGTCGGTGGGCCTCATGCTGTTCGGGCCGAAGCTGATCAACATCGTGGGGTCCGAGATCACGCGCCTCAACGCCATGCGCGCCTGGTGCGTGGCTTTGGCGGCGGCGGTGGTGGTGATCATCGCCTCGTGGCTGGGGCTGCCGGTCAGCTCCACCCATATCGCCATCGGCGGGATCTTCGGCGTGGGTTTCTACCGCGAATGGTATCACGAGAAGATCCTGAAGGAGAACCGCGACCTCTCGACCCTGCCGGTTGAGGAACGGACCCGTCGCAAGGTCGTGCGCCGCTCGCATATGCTGACGATCCTCGCGGCCTGGGTGATTACGGTGCCCGCCACCGCGGCGCTGTCGGCGGGTCTGTTCTGGGCGGCGACGTTGTTGGCCGGGTTGCGGTGAGGCGCGGGGTGGGATGAAATCCCACCCTACGCAGAGCCTGTAGAATGGGGTGTCACCCCACCGCCGCCTGTAGGGTGGGATTTCATCCCACCGCGCACCTCACCACCCGTTGAGGATCACGCCCTTCTCCCCCGTCACGATCGCGTTCATGGCGATGTCGTGCGGCTGGGGATGGATCGTGCGCAGCGCGGCCGAGGGATGGCCGACGCCGACCGCCTTCACCCCTGGCCCCAGCGCGGCGAGCGTCCGGTCGAAGAACCCGCCGCCATAGCCCAGCCGGAAGGCATCGGGGTCGAAGCCCACCAGCGGCGCGATCACCACGCTCGGCGTGATCTCCTCAGGTCCCGCCGGTTGCAGGATGTTCCAGATCCCGCGCTCCATGGCGCAGCCGGGGAACCATTCGCGGAATTTCAGCGGCCGGCCCTTGGCCTCGACCAAGGGCAGGGCGATCCGGGCGCCCTTCGCCTGCGCTGCCTCCATCCAGAACCGCAGATCCAGCTCCGCCTTGAACGGCCAGTAGAGGCTGATGACCTGCCCCGGTCCCGGGGCGATCAGGCGGTCCAGCACCCCCGCCACCTCGGCGGCGACCCGGGTGCGTTCCTCGACCGGGATCGCCTGCCGGGCGGCCAGCAGCGCCTCGCGCTGGGCCTTGCGCCAGAGGGGCCAATCCACGGCCTGAGCAGGCGGCGGAAGCTCATGCGCGTAGCAGGGCGGCGAGGCGGGGTCGGGTGTGTCGCTCATGGGGACCTCCGGCTGATGCCCAAGAATTAGGCATCTCGGGCCGCCGCGGACAGGGGAAAGCGCCGTCTTGCGGCCGAAACCGCCGCGCCGGGGATGGGCCAACCCGCGCCGGGGCGCGGAACGGCCCATCCTACGCCTCGTCCGGCCCCAGATGCCGCGCGCCCCGCGCCTCGGCCAGCTTGATCTGGCGCTGGCGTTCGCGGAAGCCTTCGCGGCGTTCTTCGGAATACTCGCCGATGCAGAGGGCGCAGCTCACGCCCTCCTCGTAATCGGGGTGCTGCAGGTCCTCTGGCTCCAGTGGTCGGCGGCAGGCGTGGCAGAGGGCGTGGCCCGTGGGTTTCAGCCCATGCCCCACCGCGACGCGCTGGTCGAAGACGAAGCAGCCGCCGTGCCAGAGGCTGTCTTCCTCGGGCACCTCTTCGAGGTATTTCAGGATGCCGCCCTTGAGGTGATAGACCTCCTCGACCCCCTGACCCAGCAGCCAGTTGGTCGATTTCTCGCAGCGGATGCCGCCGGTGCAGAACATGGCGATGCGCTTGTTGTGGAAGCGCTCGCGGTTGGCCTCCCACCAGGCCGGGAAATCGCCGAAGGCCTTGGTGCCCGGGTCCACGGCGCCCTCGAAACTGCCGATGGCGACCTCGTAATCGTTGCGGGTGTCGATGACGGCCACGTCGGGGGCGCTGATCAGGGCGTTCCAGTCCTGTGCCTCGACATAATGGCCGACGCGGGCGCGGGGATCGACGCCGGGCTGGCCCATGGTCACGATCTCGCGCTTGAGGCGCACCTTGAGGCGGCCGAAGGGCATGGTTTCGGCGGGGGATTCCTTCCACTCCAGATCGGCGCAGCCGGGCAGGGCGCGGATATGCGCCAGCATGGCGTCGATGCCTTCGCGGGTGCCGGCGATGGTGCCGTTGATCCCCTCGGGCGCCAGCAGGAGCGAGCCCTTGACCCCCTGCGCACAGCCGAGCCGGGCCAGCGGGCCTTTCAGCGCGGCCGGATCGGGGAAACGGGCGAAATGGTAAAGCGCGGCGACAACCAGCATCAGACGGCCCCCCCGAGCACCGTCTCGACCAGCACGGCGACGACGACGAAGAAGACCGTCGCCTTGACCCAGAACCACAGCGCCGAGCCGCCCGGGCGTTCCTTGCCGAAATCCGGCAGCCAGCGGCCCGCGCCGAAGAACCCCGCCTCGGGATGCGGCTGGGGCGGCTGGAAGAGCGGCACGTCGCGCCAGCGCATCAGCACGATCAGCACCGCCCCGGCGGCGAAACCGCCGACATGGGCCCAGAAGGCGACCCGCACCTCGCCCGGGATCTCGGACAGGGCGGCGATCACGTCGAGCGCCACACTAAGCCCGACGAACAGCCCGGCAGGCGCCAGGACCGGGACGCGGAAGGCGACCAGCACCAGCACCTTGGCGCGTGGATGCAGCAGCAGATAGGCGCCCATCACCCCGGCGATGGCGCCCGAGGCGCCGATCACCGGCACCGTCGGATCGGCCGAAAGCCAGGCCTCGGCCCCGGCGCCCGCCATGCCGCAGAGGACGAAGAAGAGAGGATAGCGCCAATGGCCCATCGCATCCTCGATATTGTCGCCGAAGACCCAGAGCGTGACCATGTTGCCGATCAGATGCAGCCAGGTGGCGTGCAGGAACATGTAGCTGACCATCTGGCCCATGACCTCGGGTCCGCCGCCGGGGGGCTTCAACCCGCCCACGGGGTGCAGCGACGCCGGGGTGAAGGCGTAATCGGGCCAGGGGACCTGCATCACGAAGGCAAGGGTGCAGAGCGCGATGATCGCCCAGTTCACATAGGGAAAGCGGATGTGGCGGGTGGGGTTGTGGTCGGCGATCGCGAACATCCGGCGGTCCTCTGGGTGGATAGGCCGGGGGGCCGTCTGCCCCCCGGACCCCCCGAGCGTATTTCAGGCAGAATGAAAAGCACAGGCGGCGCGGGCTCTGGCGGGGGATTTCCTTGACTCGGGCGGCCTGCGGGCCTATGTCGCGGGCAATTCCCCGGATGCCCTCTCGCGTCCGGTCCCATCGCATTTTGCGGGGATCGCCATCCGTCAGCGCGTTGCGCCCACGGGTGCGGAACCCCGTGGCCCCGAAGCCTGTCCCGAAAGGACTGCCATGTTCGAGAATCTGTCCGAGCGCCTTGGCGGCGTCTTCGACCGCCTCACCAAGCAGGGCGCGCTGTCTGCCGACGATGTGACGGCGGCGCTGCGCGAGGTGCGGGTGGCGCTGTTGGAGGCGGATGTCTCGTTGCCGGTGGCGCGCAGCTTCATCAAGCGGGTGCAGGAAAAGGCGACGGGCTCGGCGGTGACCAAATCGGTGACGCCCGGCCAGCAGGTGGTGAAGATCGTCCATGACGAGCTGATCGCCACGCTGAGGGGCGACGAGGATCCGGGTCGCCTGAAGATCGACAACCCGCCGGCGCCGGTGCTGATGGTCGGTCTACAGGGCTCGGGCAAGACCACCACCACCGCCAAGCTGGCGCGCCGGTTGAAGGAGCGCGAGGGCAAGCGGGTGCTGATGGCCTCCCTCGATACCAACCGCCCGGCGGCGATGGAGCAGCTGGCCATCCTTGGCGGGCAGATCGGCGTCGATACCCTGCCGATCGTCAAGGGCGAGAACGCGGTCGCCATCGCCAAGCGCGCCAAGTCGCAGGCGACGCTGGGCGGCTATGACGTCTATCTCCTGGATACCGCCGGCCGTCTGCACATCGACGAAGTGCTGATGGACGAGGTTCAGGCGGTTCGCGACGCGGTCAACCCGCGCGAGACGCTGCTGGTGGTCGACGGTCTGACCGGTCAGGACGCCGTCAACGTGGCGACCGAGTTCGAGGGCAAGGTCGGGATCACCGGCGTGGTCCTCACCCGGATGGACGGCGATGGCCGGGGCGGCGCGGCGCTGTCGATGCGCGCGGTGACCGGCAAGCCGATCCGTTTCGTCGGTCTCGGTGAGAAGACCGACGCGCTGGAGACCTTCGAGGCCGAGCGGATCGCCGGCCGCATCCTCGGGATGGGCGATATCGTCGCGCTGGTCGAGCGCGCGCAGCAGACGCTGGAGGCCGAGCAGGCCGAGCGGATGATGAAGCGCTTCCAGAAGGGTCAGTTCAACATGAACGACCTGAAGCAGCAGCTGGACCAGATGCTGAAGATGGGCGGCATGCAATCGGTGATGGGCATGATGCCCGGCATGGCCAAGATGTCGAAACAGGCCGAGGAAGCCGGGTTCGACGATCGCATGCTCAAGCGCCAGATCGCCCTGATCCAGTCGATGACCAAGAAGGAACGCGCCAATCCCGAGCTGTTGCAAGCGAGCCGCAAGAAGCGGATCGCGGCGGGGGCCGGGCTGGAAGTGTCCGAGCTGAACAAATTGCTCAAGATGCACCGGCAGATGGCCGATGTGATGAAGAAGATGGGCAAGGGCGGCATGCTGAAACAGGCGATGAAGTCGATGTTCGGCAAGAACCCCGACATGGCCGAGATGCAAAAGCAGCTGGCCGATCCCGAGGCGATGAAAGCCGCTTCGGCCGCGATGCGCGGCGGGGCGATGCCGCGCGGCATGGGCGGATTGCCCGGGCTGGGCGGTGGCCTGCCCGGCGGGCTCTCGGGCTTCGGCAAGAAACGGTAAACGCATGCGCCTCGCCCTGATCCTCTGCGCGACCCTGCCGACGGTGCCTGCCACCGCCGGGCTGCGGGCCTGCGCGCCGGGGACGGAGGGCTGGCGATGATCGCTCCCCTGTTGACCACCGACCGCCTGATCCTGCGCCAGCCGCAGCTCCCGGATTTCGAGCATTGGGCGGATTTCTTCGCCACCGAGCGCTCGGTCTATGAGGGCGGGCCGCTGGACCGCGTGGGCGCCTATCGCGTCTGGGCCTCGGATGTGGCGCTCTGGCTGCTGCGCGGCTATGGCCCCTTCGCGGTCGAGGATCGCGAAACCGGCGCCTATCTGGGCGATGTCGGGATCTACCAGCCTGAGGGTTTCCCCGAGACCGAGCTGGGCTGGTTCGTGGTGCCCGGGGCCGAGGGCCGCGGCATCGCGCTGGAAGCGGCCCGTGCCGTCATGGGCTGGGCGCGCGCGCGGTTCGGCTGGGACCATCTGGTCAATATCATCGACCCGCGCAACACCCGCTCCATCGCGCTGGGCCTCAGGCTGGGCGGGGTGATCGACCCGGTGCGGCCGGGTGTGGACCCGGGCGATGTGGTGATCCTGCACGATCTGCGGAGGGCGGCATGAGCGCTGTGACCCTCTCGGCCACGCCGGTCCTGACCACCGAGCGGCTGGTGCTGCGCGCGCCGGTGGCGGCGGATTGGCCGCTGTTCCTGGATTTCACGCGCGACGAACGCTCGCGCTTCGTGCGCGCGGCGGACATGGACGACGAAAAGGCCTGGCGCGGCTTCGGCCATGTCATCGGGCATTGGGTGCTGCGCGGCTACGGCATGTTCACCATCACCGCCAAGGGCGACGACCGGGCGCTGGGCATGGCCGGGCCGTGGTTCCCCGCCGCCTGGCCCGAGCCGGAAATCGGCTGGTCGATCTGGCACGCCGGGGCCGAGGGCAAGGGCTATGCCTTCGAGGCGGCGGGCGCGGTGCGCGACTGGGCGCGGCACACTTTGGGTTGGACCCGCTTCGTCAGCTACATCGACCGGGCCAACACCCGCTCCGAGGCGCTGGCCCGGCGGCTTGGTTGCGCGCCCGATGCCGCGGCGCCGACGCCCGGCACCGACGACGTGCTGGCCTGGCGCCACCCGGAAGGGGGCGCGGCATGAATTTCTCGCAGAGCTTCGAGGCGCTGGTGCCGCGGCTGGAAACGCCGCGCCTGGTGCTGCGCGCGCCGCGTGCCGCCGATTTCGACGCTTTCGCCGCCTATCTGGCCAGCGAGCGCGCCCGCTTCACCGGCGGGCCGATGGACCGCAACCTCGCCTGGCGGGCCTTTGGCCATGTGGTCGGCCATTGGGTGCTGCGCGGCTACGGCGTCCTCGTGATCGAGGACAAGGCGACCGGCGAAGCGCTCGGCACCACCGGGCCCTTCTTCCCCGAGGGCTGGCCGGAACCCGAAATCGCCTGGACCCTCTGGCAGGGCGAGGGGCGCGGCATCGCCACCGAAGCGGCGCTGGCGGCCCGGACCTGGGCCTATGAGACGCTGGGCTGGACCAGCGCCATCAGCCTGATCCTCGACGGCAACACCCGCTCCGAGGCGCTTGCGGCGCGGCTGGGCTGCATCCGCGAAAGCAGCGTCACCCATGCGCAATTCGGCGCGGCCGGTATCTGGCGCCACCCCGCTGCGGACACGCAGGGCGCCGGGATGGAGGCCTACGCATGATCGCCGCCCCGCACGAGACGCCGATCCCCGGCCGCGCGCAGGACGCGGCGCGGGCGATTGCCGCCCGGGTGCCGGTGCTGCGCACCGAGCGGCTGGTGCTGCGCGCCCCGCGGCTCGAGGATTTCCCGGTCTATGCCGAGATCCTGACCGGCCCCCGCGCCGAGCCGATGGGCGAGGTCCTGACCCGGGCCGATGCCTGGGACGACTGGTGCCGGCTGGTCAGCCTGTGGCTGCTGCGCGGCCACGGAATCTGGACGCTTGAAACCCTGGCTGGCGAGACGGCGGGCTTCGTCCTGATCGGCTTCGAGCCGGGGGACCTGGAGCCGGAACTCGGCTGGTTCCTGACCGAGGCGCATGAGGGACAGGGCCTGGCCGAGGAAGCCGCGCAGGCGGTGCTGGCCCATGCCTGGGGCCCGCTGGGCCTGACCACGCTGGTCAGCTATATCGCGCCCGACAACGCCCGTTCGCGGGCGCTGGCCCGGCGGCTGGGCGCCGCGCCCCTCGAGACCCACGACGGCTGTGAGGTCTGGCGCCATCATCCGACCGGGGCGGCCCGCGCGCCCCGGCAAGCAACCCAGCCCGCAACGACGGCCCGGAGGCCCGCATGACCGACGATTCCCAACGCGCCGACGACCTGCTGCGCGGCCACCGCGAAAGCATCGACCGGCTCGATGCGATCCTCGTCTATACCCTCGCCGAACGCTTCAAGCACACCCAGGCGGTGGGCAAGCTGAAGGCGGAACACGCCCTTCCCCCGTCCGATCCCTCGCGCGAGGCGCGGCAGATCGAGCGGCTGGAATGGTTGGCCAAAGAGGCCGACCTCGACCCGGAATTCGCCAAGAAATTCCTGACCTTCATCATCTCGGAGGTGATCCGTCACCACGAGAGGTTGCAGCACTGACCCCGAATTGGCGGCCCCTCGGGTCCGCCTGACCAGCCATTCAAAGGAGATCCAACCATGGCTACCAAAATCCGTCTCGCCCGTGGCGGTTCGAACAAGCGCCCCTTCTACGCCATCGTCGTCTGCGATTCGCGCATGCCGCGCGACGGCCGCTTCCTGGAGAAGATCGGCACCTACAACCCGCTGGTCGCCAAGGACAGCGAAGAGCGCGTGAAGATGGATGCCGAGCGCGTCCAGTTCTGGCTCGACCGCGGCGCCCAGCCGACCGACCGCGTCGTGCGCTTCCTGGAAGCGGCGGGGCTCCGCGCCAAGACCGAGCGCAACAACCCCAACAAGGGCCAGCCGGGCAAGAAAGCCGTCGAGCGCGCGAAAGAGCGCGCGGCGAAGGCCGAATCGGCCGAGTAAGACCGGCGAGGGGTTTCGCCCTCGGCCGCGACGCCTCCGGCGCCGCGCCCTCGGGCGACCGGCCGGGGGGCATTCTGCCCCCCGGACCCCCCTGAGGATATTTTCAGAACGAAGATGATGGGGGCGGCACGTGGCCAGTGACCGGGTCTGTGTGGGAGCGATCGCCGGGGCCTTCGGGGTCCGTGGCGAGGTACGGCTGAAGTCCTTCTGCGCCCAGCCCGAGGCGATTGCCGCCTATGCGCCGCTCTGGTCCGAGGATGGCAAACGCCAGTTCTCGGTGCGGCTGGGACAGGCGATCCCGAACGGGTTCTCGGCCCGGCTTTCCGGCATCGACACGCGCGAGGAGGCCGAGGCGCTGAAGGGCCTGCGGCTTTTCGCCGACCGCGAGCGGCTGCCGGCCCTGCCCGATGACGAATTCTATCACGCCGACCTGATCGGGCTGACGGTGCTGGACACCGGCGGCGCCGTTCTGGGACGGGTGAGCGCGGTCTTGAACCATGGTGCCGGCGACATCCTGGAGATCCAGCGCCCCGGCAAGGGCAATGCGCTGCTGCCCTTCACCTTGGCGGTGGTGCCGACGGTCGATCTGGCCGCGGGCCGGATCATCGCCGACCCGCCCGAGGGCCTGTGGGAATGAGCGACGAGGAGGAGGCGCCCAAGCGCTCGCACCGGCGGGTGGCGATCCGGCTGTCGCTCCAGCCCGAGGATCTGATGGGCGGCCCGCCGCGGATCAAGGGCGCCTGGACCGCCAAAGTCATCACCCTGTTCCCCGCCGCCTTTCCCGGCGTGCTGGAGCAATCCCTGACCGGCAAGGCCATGGACCGCGGCCAGTGGCGGCTGGAGACGATCGACCTGCGCCCCTTCGGCGAGGGCAAGCACCGCAACGTGGACGACACGCCCGCGGGCGGCGGCGCCGGGATGGTGCTGCGCGCCGATGTGGTGGCGAGGGCCCTGCGCGTCGCCGATCAGGGCAATCCGGGGCGCGCGCGCTGGCCTGTCGTCTATCTCTCGCCCCGGGGGCGGCCTTTCGATCAGGCGACGGCGCGGCGCTGGGCTTCCTGCGACGGTGTCACGCTCCTCTGCGGGCGGTTCGAGGGTGTCGACGAGCGGGTGCTCGAGCATTTCGGGATCGAGGAAGTGAGCCTCGGCGATTTCGTCCTGACCGGCGGTGAGATCGCGGCGCAGGCGATGATCGACGCCACCGTCCGGTTGCTGCCCGGCGTCCTTGGCAATGCCGCTTCGACCGAGGAGGAAAGCCATTCCGCGGGCCTCCTCGAACATCCGCAATACACCAAGCCGCCGGTCTGGGAGGGGCACGAAATTCCGCCGGTCCTGTTGTCCGGCAACCATGCCGAGATCGCCAGATGGCGCCGCGCGGAAAGCGAGCGCATCACCCGCGAGCGGCGCCCGGACCTCTGGGCGGCGCGCAACGGCAAGCGCAACGGCGAGGGCTGAGCGCCCGGCCGACTGCGCCTTCTTTGCGCCTCAAATATCCCGGGGGGTGCGGGGGGCAGCGCCCCCCGCCTGGTCGCCCGAGGCGTCCGCGGCAGCGGGCAACGAGGGCGAAACCCCTCGCCC
>NZ_JAUCCQ010000069.1:0-18474 GCF_034676075.1 Pararhodobacter sp.
GTCGGCGATTTTCGGCACGCGGGTCGCGCCGGTCTGAGGGCCGCAAGGGGCGCGGCTCGGGGGCATCGAGCCCCCTCGCCGCGCCGGGGGGCCGTCTGCCCCCCACCGGCCCTGACGGGCCGCCTCCCGAGGATATTTTTGGAACAAAGAAGAGATCAGGAGCGGATCAGGATCCGGGCGCCCGGCGTGACGCGCTGCGCGATCCAGAGAAGATCCGCCCGTGCGAAGGCGAGGCAGCCTGCCGTTCGATAGCCGGGACGGCGCCAAGTGTGCAGGAAGATGGCCGAGCCCTTGCCGGGGATCGCCTCGGGGAAGTTCCAGTCGGTCGTCAGGATCAAATCATAGAGCGGATCAGCGCGGCGCAGGCTTTCGTGGCTGGCGGCAAAGGGGGCGCGGACCGGCAGGTTGTAGGCCGGATGCGCCGGGTCGTCGCACCACAGATCCCGCAGGCCGATCGGCTGCGCCCAGCGGGGCAGGGCGCGGGCGTTCAGCCGGTCGGGGCGGTAGAGCATGCCGGTCAGGTGCAGGACCCCGGCGGGCGTGGCGCCGTCGCCCTCGCGCTTGTTACGGGTGATGCCGCCGCGGCCGAGGGTGCAGGGGATCAGGCGGCGCTGGAAGCGCAGGCCGAGGCGGGTGAGGATCAGGTCGTCGGGGCTCAGCGCAGGATCTCCGTCGCCAGGGACAGCCAGGTCGTGTCGAGCGCGTCCAGTTCGGCCAGATCGAAGCGATGGGCCTCGTGCTGGTAGCGCCCGGTCGGAGTGTCGTAGCCGAGCCGCGCCTCGGTGGCCAGAGGGGCGGCGAGGTCGGGCGGGGTGAGGGCCCGGGTCCCGGCAAGCCCGGCCAGGGTCGCGCGGGGAAAGACCAGACGGCTTTCCCCCGCCGACAGGTTCACGCAGGCGCAGCCCCGGGCGGCCGCCAGCAGCAGGAGGCGGGCCGACTTCGCCTCGAGATTGCGCAACGAGAGATCGGCGCGCAGCGGGTCCGGCTGGCCGATGCCGTAGAAATGCGTGGCGCCGGTGGCGGGATAGACCAGATCGCAGCCGAACCAGGCCAGAACCCGGGGCTTCAGCGCCCCCAGCGCCCAGTAACCGGCGGTAAAGGCCATGGTCGCCCCGGCAAGAACGAAGCCGCCGAAGCGGCTCTGCACCGGGACATAGTCGGCGGCGGTGACGATCCGCTGGCCGGGGGTCAGCGCCCCGGGCAGGCGGTCGGGCGGCAGATCCTCGGGGTGGATCAGCACGTCCCAATCGGGCCGCAGCCTCCAAGCGTTGTTGATCGCGACCAGCGTGTCGAAGGGGCGGGGCCAACCGGCAGCCTGCACCGCCATGGGTGCGCTGCCGAGGAGGAGGACCACCCCGCCGCTCATCAGATCGGCGTCACAACAGATGCCCCGACTTGGCGGCCTTGGTCGCCAGATAGGCGGCGTTCTCGTCCGTGAGGCCGACCTGCAGCGGCACCCGCTCGACCACGCCGATGCCGCCCTTTTCCAGCATCGCCACCTTGCGGGGATTGTTGGTCAGGAGCCGCACCTGCGAAAAGCCCATCTTGCGCAGCAGTTCGGCGCCGAGGCGGAAATCGCGCTCGTCATCCTCGAAGCCGAGGCGATGATTGGCCTCGACCGTATCGAAGCCCTGATCCTGCAGCGAATAGGCCCGCATCTTGTTGGCAAGGCCGATGCCGCGCCCCTCCTGGTTGAGGTAGAGCAGCACGCCAGATCCGGCTTCGTGCATCGCCGCGAGGGCCGCGTGCAGCTGCGGGCCGCAGTCGCATTTCAGGGACCCCAGCACGTCGCCGGTGAAACAGGCCGAATGCAGCCGTGCCAGAACCGGGGCATCGCGCATCGGGCGACCGACCTCGACCGCGTAATGCTCGATCCCGCCATCCTCGGGGCGGAAGACATGCAGCCGCCCGGCGCCCGCCAGCCGCATCGGCAGCCGGGCGGCGATCACCGGGGTGAGGCGGGTCTCGGGCGTCGCCGTCTCGGCGGCGGAAAGCTGCGTCAGCCCTTCGGGCGGGGTGATGCCGGTCACCACTAGCGCCGCGGGCAAAAGCTGCGCCGATTTCACCAGCCGGAGCGCGGCGCGGTGCAGATCGGCGCGGCCCTCGCGCTGGCTGAGGAGCGGGCCCTTCATCGGATGGGTCAGGTCGTCGGCGGGGTCGGCGAGGGCCTCTATCCACGCCACGCCCTCGCCCTTCGGCAGCAGGATCCGCGCCAGATCGCCGTCATAGGCGCGCGCCTTCAGCGTCGCCGCCCGATGCGCGGTCAGGGCCACCACCGGCTGGCCCAGCGCCCGGATCGCCGTCAGCCGGTCGGCGTCCAGCGTCTCGGCCGCGGCGACCAGCGCCACCTCCGCGCCATCGGTCAGGACCACGGGCAGGCCCACGCGCAGGTCGGCGCGGGCACGGTTCAGGCGTTCAAGGGGGCCGGGAGTGAGCGACATAGGCGCCTGCGGTCTGAAACAATTCACCCGAGGATGTAAGACACCCGGGGGGAAATTGAAACATAACCCGGTACGGCGACACGTCCGCGTGAGAAAACCCGCCCTTGCTTGAACCTTTCGCTGCGCCGCAACACCTTATGCGTGAAGACCCCGTGAACGACGAGGACCCGAGTGATGGGAAAACTGAACAAGATCCTGCTGGTGGACGATGACGAGGACCTGCGCGAGGCGCTGGCCGAGCAGCTGGTCGCGACCGAGGATTTCGACACGTTCGAGGCCGGCGATGGCGCCTCGGGCATGGAGCGCGTGCGTGAGGAACAATACGATCTGGTGATCCTCGACGTGGGCCTGCCCGATACCGACGGGCGCGAGTTGTGCAAGCGGATGCGCAAGGCGGGCGTGAAATGCCCGATCATCATGCTGACCGGGCAGGATTCGGACGCGGACATGATCCTGGGCCTCGATTCCGGGGCCAATGATTACGTCACCAAACCCTTCAAGTTCCCGGTGCTGCTGGCCCGCATCCGGGCCCAGCTGCGCCAGCACGAGCAATCGGAAAACGCCGTCTTCCAGCTGGGCGAATACCAGTTCAAGCCGGCGCAGAAGATGCTGGTCGATCCGAAAGAGCGCAAGATCCGCCTGACGGAGAAAGAGACCAACATCCTGAAGTTCCTGTACCGGGCGCCCGATGGGCTGGCCCCGCGCGAGGTGCTGCTGCACGAGGTCTGGGGCTACAACGCCGGGGTGACCACCCACACGCTGGAGACGCATATCTACCGCCTGCGGCAGAAGATCGAATCGGACCCCTCGAACGCCCGGCTGCTGGTGACGGAACCGGGTGGCTATCGGCTGGTCCCGTGACTGTTTCCGGGCCGGGGTCGCATTGTTGCCGGATTTACCCGGCATAAAGACTCTTCTGGCAGGCTGTGACTGTCAGAGGATTTCCCTCCCCTGCGTGTCGGGGTCATGACACGCTCCTCCCTGTTGGACTGGCCCGGGCTTTGCCCGGGCCTTTTTTCATCCGCCGGGCGCGACCCTGCTGCCCGGGCTTGATCTGAATCAAAGCCACATCCGGCAGGCAGGTTTATCTCATAGTCTCTCCCTGTTGGACTTGGGCCCCGACGCAGATGCTGCGCGGGGCCTCTCTTTTCCTCCGGGGAAGGGCTGCGTCAGTCCTGCGGGCCCGGAGCCGGGGTCGGCTCGGGCGTCGGCGCGAAATTCAGAGGGGTCAGCGTCACGTCGAAATCGACGCGGATCCCGGCCTCGGCGCTTTCGGCCACGCCGCGCAGCCGCAGGTTCGAGCCTCGCAGCAGCACCCGCGACAGGCTGAGCGTGACGTCCGGCGCATTGCCCAGACCCGGCAGGCCCGGCGCGAAGATCAGCCCGCCGACCGCCTCGCCATCCCGGAACGCGCCCGAGACGCTATAGGTGCCGTCCGGCCCCTCGGCGTCGATGTTGAAGCGATAGCCGCCGTTATCGGGGTCCCAGCTGGTCCGGTACCCCCGGGTTTCCTCGGCGATGGTCAGCGGGTGGCGTTCGCCGTCCCGGGTCAGGGTGAGGCTTTCCGAAGCGGCGGGCGCGGCGAGGGGCGCGAGCCCCAGGGCAAGGCCGCCCAAGAGGACGGTGCGGCGGGTCGGACGGTCGGACACGGGTTTCTCCGAAACGAGGGGCGGTGTAGAGGGAAGGGGAAAGGAAACCCCATGAGCTTCACCCTCGCTACCTGGAACATCAATTCTGTCCGTTTGCGGAGCCCTCTGGTTCAAAAGTTCCTCATCGACCACGCGCCGGACGTGCTGTGCCTGCAGGAATGCAAGAGCCCGGTCGACAAGATCCCGCTCGCCGATTTCGCGGCGCTGGGCTATGGCCACATGGTTGCCCGCGGGCAGAAGGGCTACAACGGCGTGGCGATCCTGTCGCGCCTGCCCATCGAGGACGCGGGCCATATCGACTGGTGCCAGAAGGGCGACGCGCGCCATGTGGCGGCGAAGCTGTCGAATGGCGTGACGGTCCACAATTGCTATGTCCCCGCCGGGGGCGACATCCCCGACCGCACGCTCAACGACAAATTCGGCCACAAGCTGGATTACGTCGAGGAGATGCGCACCCTCTTCCGCGATTCCCGCCCCGAGAAGTCGATCCTGGTCGGCGATCTGAACATCGCCCCGCGCGAGGATGACGTCTGGAACCACAAGGCGCTGCTGAAGGTCGTCAGCCATACGCCCATCGAGGTCGAGGCCTTCGAGGCCGCGCGTGAGGCCGGTGGCTGGGTCGACGTGACCCGCAAGGACATCCCGCAGGGGCAGCTCTATTCCTGGTGGTCCTATCGCTCGCCCGATTGGGACGCGGCCGACAAGGGGCGCCGCCTCGATCATATCTGGGCCTCGGCCGATATCGGCAATGCCGGGCATTCCTCGACCGTGCTGCGGCATGTGCGGGGCTGGGAGCAGCCCAGCGACCACGCCCCCGTGCTGGCGAGCTTCGACCTCTGAGCCCCCGCCGGGCCTGCCGGGCAGCGCCTTGGCAGGCCCGGCCCCGGCGCCTATAACCGGGAAACCCCACCCCAACAGCGGCGCGCGGCATTCCATGGCAGGGACGGACACGGCCCTCTGGCAGCAGATCGAAGGGCGGCTCCGGCAGGAGATCGCCGAAGGGCACCGCCCCGGGGATCGCCTGCCGACCGAGGCGCAGCTCGCCGCCCGCTTCGGCGTCAACCGCCATACCGTGCGTCGGGCGCTGGCCGCGCTGGCCGAGGAGGGGCTTCTCCATTCCCGTCGCGGCGCCGGGGTCTTCGTCGCCGCCCGTCCCACCGAATACCCCCTTACCCGCCGAATGCGGTTCCACAACGCCCTCTCGGCCACCGGCCGCGTGCCCGGGCGCCGGGTGCTGAGCGTCGAGCGCGTGGCAGCCAGCCCGGTCGAGGCCGAGGCGCTGGCCCTTGCCCCCGGCGCCCCGGTGCTGCGGGTCGAGGGGCTGACGCTGTCGGACGGCACGGTGATTGGCCATTTCCGCTCGGCCTTTCCGGGTGAGCGGCTGGCGGGGCTGGAGGCGCCCCTGCGCGCGGGCGAGGGCGTGACCGCCTCGCTGGCGCTGTGTGGCGTGCCGGACCACCTGCGGGCCTGGACGACACTCACGGCGGTGGCGGCGGATGCGCTGCTGGCCGGGCATCTGCAGATCCGCCAGGGCGCCCCGGTGATGCGCGCGGAATCGGTCAACACCGACCCCGAGGGCGTGCCGGTCGAATACGGCATCATCCATTTCGCGGGCGAACGCGTGACGCTCAGCGTGATCCCCGAATGATCCTGTTTTGGCGAAAGGACGGCTGATGCTGCTTTACACCACCCTCGGCACCAACGACCTGCCCCGCGCGACCCGCTTCTATGACGCGATCATGGGGGTGCTGGGGCAACCCCGCCTCGATACCGGCAGCGAGGATTGGGTGGCCTGGGGTCGGGATTATGACAACGGCCTCGGCCTGTGGCTGACGGCGCCCTTCGACGGCGGCCCGGCCACGCCCGGCAACGGCGCCATGCAGGCCTTCAAGGCCGACAGCGCCGCGCAGGTCCGCGACTGGTACGCCGCGGGCCTGTCAGCGGGCGGGCAGGACGAAGGCGCGCCCGGCACCCGCCCCGATTACGGCCCGCAGTTCTATGTCGCCTATCTGCGCGACCCGGACGGCAACAAGCTGGCCTGCGTCTTTCACCGCTACGACCCGGCCGTTGCCGCCTGACGGCCTATTCGGCGGCGCTGCGCCGGGGCAGGACCCAGTTCGGCCGCGGGAAGTGGCAGGTATAGCCGTTCGGGATCCGCTCCAGATAATCCTGATGCTCAGGCTCGGCCTCCCAGAAATCGCCGACCGGCTCGACCTCGGTCACCACCTTGCCCGGCCAGAGGCCCGAGGCCTCGACATCGGCGATGGTGTCCCGCGCCACCTGTTCCTGCTCGGCCGAGGTGTAATAGATCGCCGAGCGATAGCTCATGCCGCGGTCGTTGCCCTGCCGGTTCGGGGTGGTCGGGTCGTGGATCTGGAAGAAGAATTCCAGAAGCCGCCGGTAGCTGATGACCGAGGGATCGAACAGGATCTCGATCCCTTCGGCATGGGTGCCATGGTTGCGGTAGGTGGCGTTCTTCACATCGCCCCCGGTATAGCCCACGCGGGTGGCGGTGACGCCGGGCAGCTTGCGGATCAGATCCTGCATGCCCCAGAAACAGCCCCCCGCCAGTACGGCGCGTTCGCTCATCGCTGATCCTCCTGTTGATCGCGGCGGCCCGCCTCCGGGCCGCGATGCCCTTCAATGTGGGGTCTCGCGGCGCACTTGGCCAGAGGGGCGATGACGGGAGGATGACCGGACGTCCGGGCTTCATTGTCCCCGGGGACGGGTCTATAGCTCGGTCAATCCCGCCGAACGCGAGCCTTCCGATGACCGATATTGCCCTCGACTTCCCCTTCGCCGACCCGCCCGCCCCCGGCGCCGTGATCGAGGTCGCGCCCGGCATCCTCTGGGCCCGGCTGCCGCTGCCCTACCGGCTGGACCATGTGAACGTCTATTTCATCGAGGACGGCGGCGCCTGGGCCATCGTCGACACCGGCATCGGCGACGAGGATTGCCGCGCCGCCTGGGAGGCCCTGCTGGCCGGACCGCTGGCCGGCGCGCGTTTTAGCCGCCTGATCGTCACCCACCACCACCCCGACCATATCGGGCTGGCCGGATGGCTCTGCGACCGGCTGGGCGTGCCGCTGCAGACCAGCCTCAGCTCGTATCTGGGTTGCGTCAACATCTCGCTCAGCCCCGGCGCGATGGAGGCCCAGACCTATCGCGATTTCTACCGCAGCCACGGCATGACCCGCGACGTGGCCGATGCCGTGCTGACCCTGGGCCATGGTTATCTGCGCATGGTCACGCCGCTGCCCGCCAGCTTCCGGCGGCTGGTGCAGGGCGACACGCTGGCCATGGGCGGGCGCGAGTTCGAGGTGATGACCTCAGAAGGCCATGCGCAGGAACAGGTCATGCTGCATTGCCGTGCCGCGAATATCTTCCTGCCCGCGGATGAGGTTCTGGCCCGCATCACCCCCAATGTCAGCGTCTGGGCCGTCGATCCCGATGGCGACCCGCTGGGCCTGTTCCTGCGGTCGCTGGCGATGATCGAGCGTGAGGTGGCCGAGGATGCGCTGGTCCTGCCCGGGCATCACCTGCCGTTCCGGGGCCTGCACAAACGCACCCGCGAACTGGCCGAGCATCATGTCGAGCGCTGCGCCCGGATCGCCGAGGCCTGCGCCGAGCGGCCGCAGAGCGTGGCCGATCTGGTGCCGCTCTTGTTCCCCAAGGTGCAGGACGTCCACCAGCTGGGCTTCGCCTTCAACGAGGTGCATGCCCACGTCAATTACATGATCTACCGCGGCGACCTGCACCAGCGCAGCCACAACGGCATCGAGCGGGTCGAGACGGCGCGCTGACCCCGCCCCTCAGCCGAGGAACAGCAGGCTCTCGGGCCGTTCGCGCAGCACCTCGGGCAGGCGCTTGACCAAGAGGTCGAGGAAATTGCGCGTTGCCGCGGTCAGCGAGCCGCTGCTGGGATAGATCGCATAGAACTTCACCGGCGTCGGTTTCCACTCAGGCAGGACCGGCGCCAGCCGTCCCGCCCGCAGTTCCGCGGCACAGAGGTAGACGGGCAGTGAGGCCACGCCGAAGCCCCGCTGCACCGCCTGCAACAGCCCGGTCGGCAGGGTGCTGGAAAACACCGGATCGAAGCGATGGGTGACCTGCTCGCGCCCCCGTTTCAGCACCCAGCGCCATTCCGACCCGCGCCCGCCCAGCCCCAGGCAGCGGACGGATTTCAGATCCTCGGGCGTCTCGATGGGCCGGACGCGCAGCAGGTCGGGATGCGCCACCAGCTGATAGGGCGAGGTGAAGAGCTTGCGCGCCACCAAGGAGGAATCGGGCAGGTCGCCGAAAGCGGGGTAGATCACCAGATCGGCCCGCACCGTGCGCGGGTCGTAGATGCTGGCCGTTTCCTCCAGATGCAGCCGCACCTCGGGCGAGGCTTCGGCGAACTCGACCGCGATCCCGTCTAGCAGCATCGCCGCCAGCACCGGCGGGCAGACCACATGCAGCGTGCCGACCGGGGTCTTCCGTGCCCGTTCGGCCATGGCCAGCACGCGGTCGGCCTGCACCGCCAGCCGGGCGCAATGCGTGTAGCACTCGGCGCCGAAATTGGTCAGCGTGAACTCCCGCGCGTTGCGCAGGAAAAGCTGGGCGCCCAGACGCTTCTCCAGATCGGCGATGCGCCGCGAGACGGTCGAGCGCGGGATCGACAGCTGCCGCGCGGCGCCGGTCAGCCCGTTGCAATCGACGATGCTGCGAAACAGGTACATGTCGTCCAGACCCAGCATTTGACCGTCCATTTTTGAGCATCTCGTTGCCCGATCATAACCGGTATCCACGGGAAATGAATCGCTATCGTCAGGGGATCGACCACAGACCGGACGCCAGCGATGCCAGACCAGATTCTCCGCCAGACCCCTTTCGGAACACTTCGCGGAGCCGCCGCTGAGGGCGTCACAAGCTTTCACCGCATCCCCTATTCGCAGCCGCGGCTGGGCGGGGAGCGTTTCGCGCGTCCGACCGAGCCGCCGGTCTGGCACGGCATCCGCGATGCCACCCAGCCCGGCCCGGTGCCGCCGCAACTGCCCTCGCGGCTGGACGGGGTGATGGGGGTCTATGACTGCGCGCAGGACGAGGATTGCCTGCATCTCGACATCTGGCAGCCCGAGGGGCTGAGCGCCCCCGCCCCGGTCATCGCCTTCATCCACGGCGGCGCCTTCATGACTGGTGGGGGCTCGATGCCCTGCTATGACGGCGCGGCGCTGGCCCGGGCGACCGGCTGCGTGGTGGTGACGATCAGCTACCGGCTGGGCATCCTCGGCTTCCTGCCGGTCGAGGAAGCGGGCGCGCTGAACCCGGGCCTTCACGACCAGATCGCCGCGCTGCGCTGGATCCGGCAGGCGGTCGGCGCCTTCGGGGGGGATGCGGGCAATGTCACGGCGATCGGTCAGTCGGCCGGAGCCTTTTCCATCGCCGCCTTCATGGCCCTGCCGCTGGGGCCGTCGCTGTTCGACAAGGCGGTGCTGATGAGCGCGCCACTGGGCATCCCCCTCGGAACCCCGGCCGAGGCCGCAGGGATCCGTCACGCCCTGCTGCGGGAACTGGGCGGCGCGCCCGGGGATCTGGAGCCGCTGCGCCGGGCGCCGGTCGGCGATCTGCTGGCGGCGCTCGAGGCGCTGGGCCGCAAGGCCCCGCCGCCCGCCGATCCCGGCACCATCACGCCGCCCTTCATGCCGGTGCTGGACCCCGAGCTGATCCCCCGCGACCCGCTCGACGCGCTGGCCGAGGGCGCCGGGGCCTGGTGCCCGGTGATCATCGGCGTCACGCGAGAGGAGCACGCGTCTTTCCACGTGGCACGCAGCCCGCTCGACACGCTGAGCGAGGCCGATCTTGCCGCGCTCTTCTCCCGCGAATACGGCGCCGAAGGCCCGCAGCGTCTGGCGCAGGCCCGGGCCAGACGCAGCCCGGCCACGCTGCGCACGCTGGTCGTCGACCTGCGCGGCGAGCTGGATTTCGTCGCCGCCGCCTGGAAGGTCGCCGCCGCGCAGGCGGGGCACGGGCAGGGCGCCAGCCATGCCTATCGCTTCGATTGGCAATCGCCGATGCCGGGGCTGGGGGCGGGGCATTGCCTGGACCTGCCCTTCCTCTTCGGCACGCCGGCGCTCTGGCAGACCATGCCCATGGTCCGCGGCGCCGACCGGGCCGAGGTCGAGGGCCTCTCGACCCTGTTCCAGGGCGCCATCGCCGCCTTCGCCCACACTGGCAGCCCCTCCGGCCCGGCCCTGCCGCCCTGGCCCGCCTTCGGGCCGGACCGCACCATCCTGCAGATCGACCGGCTGAGTGCGGCCATCCGCCTCTGCGACTGAGCAAGACCAGACCGCGCCCGAACGCGGCAACCGCATCAACCAGCAACGGGGAACCCATGACCGACATCGCCTCGCCACCCGGCAGCGCCAGCGCGCGCCTCTCCATCATCGTCACCTGCTTCATTCTCGTCGTGCTCGACGGGCTGGACACGATCTCCATCACCTTCGTGGCGCCGCGTCTGGCCGCGCTCTGGGGGCTGCATCCTTCGGCCATGGCGCCTGCCTTCCTCGCCACCAGCCTCGGCGCGGTGGTGGGCTACCTGATCGCCGGCCGCGTCTCGGCCCAGCTGGGCGAGCGGATGGCCATGATCCTCGCCGCCGCCCTCTTCGGCCTCGGCACGCTGGCGACGGCGTGGTCCGGCGGTATCGTGATGCTGTCGGTGCTGCGATTCATCACCTCCATCGGTCTGGGCGCGGCGCTGCCGGTGGCGGTGGCCGTCGCCTCATCCGTGGTGGCGCAACGCCACCGCACCAGCATCGCCATGCTGGTGGCGCTGGGCCTCTCGACCGGCGGCGTGCTGGCGGGCATCCTCGGTGGGCCGCTGATCGCCGCCTATGGCTGGGAAGCGGTGTTCCACGTCGGCGGGGTGCTGCCCTTGCTGATGATCCCGGTGATCCTGGTCCTGATCCCGCGCCGCATCGCCGCGGCGGCACCCGTCGCCGGGTCCAGTCTGGTGAAGGCGCTGTTCGGCCCCGGGCTGGCGCTGCCGACGGTTCTGCTCTGGACCTTCGCCTTCGTGATCTTCGTCAATGCCTATGCGCTCCTGTTCTGGATCCCGACCCTGATGCAGGGTGCTGGCCTTGCGCCCGAGCGTGCGCCCGCCAGCGCCGCCGCCTTCTCGATGGGCGGGCTGGTCGGCGGGATCGTGATGATCCTTTGCGTGGCCAAATGGGGCATTGCCCGCACGCTGATCGGCTACGCGCTTTTCACCATCGCCGCCGTGCTGGTCTTCGCGCTGGGTCAGTTCGCGCCCGCGCAATTGCTGCCGCTGGTCTTCGGACTGGGTCTGGGGCTGCTGCCCTGCCTGAGCGGGCAATCGGGGATCTCGGTGGCGATCTACCCGCCCTCGCTGCGCACCACCGGCATCGGCTATGCCGCCGCCGCCGGGCGCATCGGCTCCATTGCCGGACCGGCGGTCGGGGGGATCATGGTGGGGCTTGGCTGGACGCCGCAGAGCTTCGTCCTGATGACCGCGCTGCCGACCGCGCTGTCGCTGGTGCTGCTGTTCGTGATCTACCGCGTCTCGGTCACCACCCGGACCGGAGCGGCTGCGACCGCCTGAGCCGATCGCGCGAGAAGGCGGTCAGTGAGCCGCAGGGAAAGGGGGGCCAGACAGCCCCCCTTTGTTGTGTCGTCCGGGGCTCAGATGCTGAGGCAGACGTATTTCAGTTCCAGGAAATCCTCGATCCCGAAATGCGAGCCCTCGCGGCCCAGACCCGATTGCTTGACGCCGCCAAAGGGCGCCACTTCGGTCGAGATGATGCCGGTGTTCACGCCGACGATGCCGTATTCCAGCGCCTCCTGCACCCGCGTCACGCGGCCGACGTTTTGGGCGTAGAAATAGCAGGCCAGTCCGAAGATCGTGTCATTGGCGTAGTGGATCGCCTCTTCCTCGGTCTCGAACTTGAAGAGCGGCGCGAGGGGGCCGAACGTCTCCTCCTGCGCCACCTTCATGTCCTGAGTGACGCCGGTCACCACGGTCGGCTGGAAGAAGGTCCCGCCCAGCGCGTGCCGCTTGCCGCCGGTCATCAGCGCGCCGCCATGGTCGAGCACGTCCTTGATATGCTCCTCGACCTTCTCGACGGCCTTCTCGTTGATCAGCGGGCCGGTGGTGACGCCATTCTCCAGCCCGTCGCCCACGTTCAGCTTCTCGACCGCCGCGCGCAGCTTCTCGGCAAAGGCGTCATAGACCCCGGCCTGAACGTAGATCCGGTTGGCGCAGACGCAGGTCTGGCCGTTGTTGCGGAACTTGGACATCATCGCGCCCTCGACCGCCGCATCCAGATCGGCGTCGTCGAAGACGATGAAGGGCGCATTGCCGCCCAGTTCCATCGAGCATTTCATCACCTGATCGGCGGCCTGCTTCAGCAGGATCCGGCCCACTTCCGTGCTGCCGGTGAAGGTCAGCTTCCGCACCGCCGGATTCTCGCAGAATTCCTTGCCGACGTCCGACGAGCGCGAGGAGGTGACGACCGACAGCAGCCCCTTCGGCACGCCCGCGCGTTCGGCAAGCACCGCCATCGACAGCGCCGACAGGGGCGTTTCCGCCGCCGGACGCGCCACGAAACCGCAACCCGCGGCCAGCGCCGGGGCGACCTTGCGGGCGATCATCGCATTGGGGAAGTTCCAGGGCGTGATCGAGCCGACCACGCCGACCGGCTGCTTCAGCACGGTGATCCGCTTGTCGCGCAGATGGCCCGGGATCGTCTCGCCATAGATGCGCTTGGCTTCCTCGCCGAACCATTCGACGAAGGCCGCGCCATAGAGGATCTCGCCCTTGGCCTCGGCCAGCGGCTTGCCCATCTCAGCCGTCAGGATCGTTGCCAGATCGTCGGCATTCTCGACCATCAGCTCGTACCACTTGCGCAGCACCGCCGCGCGTTCCTTGCCGGTGCGCTTGGCCCAGTCCTTCATCGCCGTTTCGGCGGCGGCGATGGCGCGGGCGACTTCGGCCCGGCTGAGGTCGGTGACCTCGGCGATGACGTCGCCACGGGCGGGGTTGGTCACGGCGAAGGTCTTGCCGTCATTGGCCGAAACCCATTCGCCCGCCACGAAGGCGCGGGTTTCCAGCAGCGATGGGTCCTTGAGAAGGCTGCGCAGGTCGGTAGTCTGGTCCAGCATGGTCTTGTCCTCCTTCGGCCGGTCCGGGGGCGGAGCGACCTGAGCATGAATTACTTAACAACGCAAGGAACGGGGCAAAGTGCACGAAGACCTGAGCTTGGCCTATGCTAACGCCGATTTCATTCCCGACGCCGGGTCGTTCCCGCCGCGCTGGGCGGCCGAGGCCGGGGCCTTCCGCGCCGCGCTGGGGGACCGCGCAAGGCTGGGTGTAGCCTATGGGCCCGCGCCGCGCCAGACTTTCGACCTGTTCCTGCCCGAGGGCGCGGTGGCCGGGCTCATGGTTTTCGTCCATGGCGGCTATTGGATGGCCTTTGACCCGTCGGTGTGGTCGCATCTGGCGGCAGGCGCGCTGGCCCGCGACTGGGCGGTGGCGATGCCGGGCTACACGCTGGCGCCCGAGGGGCGGATCCACCAGATGACCGATGAGGTCGAGGCAGCGATCGGAGCCGCCGCTGCCATCGTCGACGGGCCCATCGTGGTGACCGGGCATTCGGCGGGTGGGCATCTGTCGGCGCGGATGGCCTGCACCGACCGCCGGGCGGAATGGGGCGGGCGGCTGGCCCGGGTGGTGCCGATCTCGCCGCTGGCGGATCTCAACCCGCTCAGGCAGACCGGGATGAACGCCAAGCTCGCCCTCGACGCGGCCGAGGCCCAACGCGAAAGCCCCGCGCTTCTGGCGAAACGCGGGGATGTCGATTGCACGGTGTGGGTCGGCGGGCAGGAGCGGCCCAGCTTCCTGTGGCAGGCCCGGACGCTTAGCGAGGCCTGGGACTGCCCCTGGCATGTCGCGCCGGGGCGGCACCATTTCGACGTGATCGACGATCTGGCCGATCCCGAAAGCCTGCTGATCCAGACCCTGCTGGACTGAACTCAGGCCAGCGAGAGCGCCACGTCGATATTGCCGCGGGTCGCGTTGGAATAGGGGCAGACGGCATGGGCGGCGTCGACCATGGTTTGCGCCAGATCCGGCGCGACGCCCGGCAGCGAAACCTTCAGCGCGACTTCCAGACCGAAGCCGCCTTCGCTGCGCGCGCCGATGCCGACCGTGGCGCTGACCGTCGCGTCCTCGGGCACGTCGCCCAGTTTCTGCATGCGGGCCGCGGCGCGCAGCGCGCTCAGGAAACAGGCGGCATAGCCCATCGCGAACAGCTCTTCGGGGTTGTGACCCTTGCCCGAGCCGCCCAGCTCCTTGGGCGAGGCCATGGTCACGGTCAGCAGGCCGGAGTCGAGCGCGGTGATGCCGGTGCGCCCGCCGCCGTTGGCGAGGGCCGAGGTGCGGTATTTGACGTCGAGGCTCATGTTCTTTTCCTATCGTAAGCGATTAAGTCGTGTACGATACATCTAGGGTGAGTCGCGCCGCTTGTCAATCGCTTGCGTTTCTATCGTGCGCGACTTATCTCTCATCGCATGCCCATCGCCCCCGTCGACATGCTCTGCTTCTCGCTCTATTCCGCCCAGCACGCGATGCAGGCGGCCTACAAGCCGCTGCTCGACCCGCTGGGGCTGACCTATCCGCAATACCTCGTGCTCTCGGCCCTCTGGGTGCAGGACGACCAGACCGTCGGCGCGCTGGGCGCCCAGCTGGCGCTGGAGACGAACACGCTGACCCCGCTGCTCAAGCGGATGGAGGCCGCCGGGCTGATCGCCCGCCGCCGCGACAAGGAAGACGAGCGGCAGGTGCGCATCACGCTGGCGCCCGGGGGCGAGGCGCTGCGCCAGAAGGCGGCGCATGTCCCGGCCTGTTTCCTGGAAGCAACCGGCATGAGCCTGCCCGAGGTCGTGGCGCTGCGCGATCAGGTGAAGGGGCTCAGGGACCGGCTGAAGCTCAAAGCTTCGAGCTGATCACCCCGGTATTGAACCCGCCCATGCGCAATTCGCCGAACAGGCGCTGATACTCGATCTTCGGGCAGCGGTTCTGCACGAAGGCCACGCCGCGTTCGGCGCACATCGCCCGGGCCTCGTCGCTGATCACCCCGATCTGCAGCCAGACCAGTTTCAGCCCCGGCAGATGGTCCAGCGCCTCGCGCACGATGGGGGCGACATGTTCGGACCGGCGGAAGACGTCGAGCGTATCCACCTCGGCCGGCAGGTCGCGCACGCCTGCCACCACCGTGGCGCCCAGCAATTGCTCGCCGGCATGGCCCGGGTTGACCGGGATCACCCGCATGCCGCGCAGCCCCAGATAGCGGGCCACGAAATAGCTGGGCCGCACCGGGTTGGGCGAGACGCCGACAACGCCGACGACACGCATCCCCTGTAGCAGGCGGCGCAGCTCGGTATCGTCGGGGGCATCGGCAGGCGTCATGCGGGTCTCCTTCGCTCCGGCAAGACTTAACGTCATGCAAAATGCAAACAAGGGGAAAGAAAAGGCGCCCGGCACGGGGCCGGGCGCTGAGGGACGAGGGGGACAGTATCGGCCGCGGGTCTCCGGGACAGGTGCGGCCCCGGACATCCTGCCAGCGCCAGGCGACGATTCGGTGTCAGCCCAGCCTCAGCCCGGCATCGTCAGCACCAAGGGCCCGCGGTCCGTCGCCACCACCGTATGTTCGTATTGCACCACCGCCGCGCGCGGCTCGCTGTACAGGGTCCAGCCGTCCCGCCCCTCATTGGCCCAGAGGCCGCCGCGCGACAGGAAGGGCTCGACCGTCAGCACCAGCCCGCGGTTGATCCGCCGCCGCTCGTTGCCGACCGGCCAAGTCGGGATCTCGCCCGGCTCCTCGTGCAGCGACCGACCGACGCCATGGCTGGCCAGATTGCGGATCAGCGTATAGCCGCGCGCCTCGGCGAAGCGGCCGATGGCCTGGCCGATCCCGGCCAGGGGCCGCCCGCTCGCCACCTGCGCCACGCCGATCTGCATCGCCTTGCGCCCGTCGCGGCAGAGCTTTTCCAGGGACGGCGCCACGCGGCCCACCCGGAAGGTGGCGCCGGTATCGGCGAAATACCCGTCCTTCGAGGCCGAGACGTCGATATTCACCAGATCCCCGGCCTTGATCACCCGCGCGCCCGGGATGCCATGGGCGATTTCCTCGTTGACGCTGATGCAGGTGGCGCCGGGGAAATCATAGACCGCCTCGGGCGCGGGCAGGGCGCCCTCGCGCTCCAGCAGTGCGCGGCCGATGGCGTCCAGCTCGGCGGTGGTCATGCCGGGCTCCAGCGCCCGGCCCATAGCCTGGAGGGTATCGGCCACGATCCGGCCGATGATCTTCAGCGCCTCCAGTTCCTCGTCCCGCGTGATGGTCATGGCGTCTCCGTCCGGCTGGTTCCGTGTCGCGCCCAAGCTATCTGCAGGGCAGGGCGTGACGGCGACCGTAAGGGAAAAGGGCTTGAAGAAAAAGCGCCCGGTCGTCGGGACCGGGCGCAAGGTGGGAACGAGGGACAGTGGAGGAAACGCGAGAGTTCCGGCTCAACGCTTCATGTGACAATATGAGCGCATTTCCGGAAAAAAAAAGACCTGTCGCGATTTCGTGATAATGGAGCGGTTAACGCGCGAAGCGTCCCGTGGTCGCCGCATAGAGCGACACCGCCGCCGCGTTCGACACGTTCAGCGAGCCGAACCCGCCGCCGAAGGGGATCCGCACCAGCGCGTCGCAGGTCTCGCGGGTTTTCTCGCGCAGGCCCGGCCCCTCGGCCCCCAGCACCAGCGCCACCGGCCGCGTCCCGGCCTGTTCGAGACCCGCCTCCAGCGTCAATTCCGCGTCGCCGTCCAGGCCAAGGATATGAAATCCCATGCGTTTGAGGCTGTCCATCGCTTCGGCCAGATTGGTCACCCGCAGATAGGGCTGCCGCTCCAGCGCGCCCGAGGCGGTCTTGGCCAGCGCCCCGGTTTCCGGTGCCGAATGGTGGCGCGGCGCGATCACCGCGCGGGCGCCGAACACTTCGGCCGAGCGCAGGATGGCGCCCACGTTATGCGGATCCGTCACCCGGTCGAGCAGCACGACCACCGGCGCCCCCGCCCCGGCGGCGCAGACATCCTCGAACCGGCCCCAGTCCAGCGCCTTGACTTCCAGCGCCGCGCCCTGGTGCACCGAATCGCTGGCGATGGGCGCCGAGAACTTGCGCGCATCCTCGATCTCGGGCGTCATGCCGCTTTCGGCGATGGCCTCGGCCAGCTTGTCGGCGGCGTTCCGGGTCACCAGTAGCCGCAGCTTGACCCGCGCCGGGTTCACCAGCGCATCGCGCACCGCGTGCAGGCCGAACAGCCACACGGTTTCCGCCGCCGACGCCCGCTTGGCGCGTTCCTTGTCGATCACCCAAGTCGGTTTCTTCATGGCCAGCCCCTCGTTTTCCCCTCTCTGCGCTGGCGCGGCGCCTGACGCAACCCGCCCCCCTTCATTCTGCCCAAAATACGCCCTTGCATCAGCACCCCCAAGCGGGCGATTTCCTGATGCGACAGCCCTTGACGCCCCCCCGCCCCTTCGATATTCCCCGCCCAGCGTCGGGCGACGAGCTGCAAGGTGCGGCAGCGGACTGTAACTCCGCCGGGGAGACCCACGCCTGGTTCGATTCCAGGGTCGCCCACCATCACCCCTCTCTCCTCTGGGAAGACACGGTGATGGTGTCCCGCCTCCGACGCAGCGGTCTTTTCTCACGGTTAACAGGCAGTGCGACGCGCGCGAGAGCTCCGCGCGGCTTCGGTCGATTCGTCTAAAGCCCGCCGGGCCCGGTGACCGGGGTGCCATCCCCTGCTGGTTGCCGGGCGCTGCCTGGGGTATCGCTGGGGCGACCCGTCGAAACAAGCTTTCCCGCATGACCTCTGACCTTCCCACGCCGACACTCACCACGCGCCGCTTCCTCCTGCGGGCCTTGCAGCGCTCGGATGCCGCGGCGCTCTACGGCACCCTGTCGGACGAGGGCCAGTGCCGCTACCTGTCCCGGCCGCATTTCACCTCGGTCGAGGAGTTGGCGGATTGGCTGACCGATCCTGACTGGCCGGGCCGGACCTGGATCGCTGTCGACAGGTCGGACGGCACCCTGGCCGGCCGCTATGTCGCCTATCCGGGACGCGATGAGGGGGTGCTGGAGCTGGGCTATATCACCCTTGCCGAGTATCAGGGGCAGGGGGTTGCGGCGGAATGCATGACTGCGCTGATCGATCACCTCTTCGCGGAAGGCGCCTATCGTCGCCTTTACGTCGAGATCGACGCAGAAAACCTGGCCTCCGTGCGCCTGGCCGAGCGTCTCGGCTTCACCCGCGAAGGCTGCCTGCGGCAGCATGAGACGACCCA
>NZ_JAUCCQ010000070.1:0-18430 GCF_034676075.1 Pararhodobacter sp.
CCTCGGCGGGGACGATGGTGACGTAATCGCGCGGATGCAGGCCCTCGGCTTGCCAGGTGACGGGAAAGGCGGATCCGACCACGACCTGGGCCGGGGCGGAGACGGAGACCTGCGCGTCGATCACCTCGATGGGCGTACGGGCCAGTACCCGATCGCCGACGTCGAGCTGCAAGCGGACCTCGTAGAGGCCGGGTTCTGAGGGGGCGCGCAACTCGCCCTGGGTCTGACCCTCGATCCGGTCATAGCGCCCATAGGTGCCATCGGGCGCCTCGGCGGGGACGATGGTGACGTAATCGCGCGGATGCAGGCCCTCGGCTTGCCATGTGACGGGGATCGCCGAGCCGACCACGACCTGTGTCGGCGCGAAGACCTGCGCCGGCGGTTCCCGCGGGGCGGGTGCAGGGAAGAACACGTGAACATCGCGCCCAGTCTCCGCTGTCAGGCTAAGGTCGGCCTGGGAGAAGGTTTCCCGCACCGTCCAATGCACCGTTACGATATAATCGCCGAAAGGCAGCTCGGCGGTGAAGGGATTGGCGTTGCCGGTCTGGAGGATGTTGAAGGCGCTGTCCGAGATTTCCCAGACTACCTCGCCGGGCAGCAGGGAGAGATCGGGTGGTGTCGAATGCCGCTCCCAAACCGGTTCGCCGCCGGTTCCCGTGCCGAGATGGGCGGTGAAGGTGAAGGGGACCGGCATCAGCGTGGCGGTGACTTCGCGTAGCGCATGCGACAGCTCCTGCGCATTGTCGGCGGTCAGGAAGCGGCCGCCGGTCTCTTCGGCGATGCATTGCATTTGCATCAGTGCCTCGGCCTCACCGCTGACGTCGAAGCCGATGACATGGGCGGTGAAATCCACCCCCGCAGCCTCAAGTGCCCGAGCGGCGGCACAGGGATCAGGGTTGCAGGTCTCGATCCCGTCCGACACGAGGATCACTGTGGCCGCCTGTTCAGTGTGGCGCAGCGCTTGGGCCGCCGCGATCACGGCATCGGTCATCGGCGTCATGCCACGGGGGTTCAGGGCCTCGACGATGCCGATGATCTGGTCCGCGGATCCCGGCGCGGGCGGCACCAGCGTCTGGATATCCGAGCATTGCCCGCGCTCGCGGTGGCCGAAGGCGACGAAGCCCAGATTCTGGTCCGCAGGGAATTCCGCCAGGATGTCGGCCACGACCTCGCGGGCGATGGTAATTTTGTTGACCCCGTCGATTTGGCCCCACATCGATCCCGATGCATCGAGGACAAGGATTGTGTTTTGACGTTCTTGGGCGAGCGTCGGCGGGGCGAGGGCGAAGGTCAGGGCCGCAAGCCCCGTGGCGATGAGCGATTTCATGGCGCTTCTCCGTTGGGCAGCGTTGCGAAACGGGCGCCTGCGCGCCCCTTCAGCTTGCGAAAATGCGAGGACATCTGATCCAGCCGCGCCTCCCATTCCGGGTCGGGCTGCTGACCTTCGGTCGTCTTGAAATAGACCTGCATCAGGCAGGCGACGGCAAAGGGGTCCAAAAAGGCGGCCTTGACGCTCCAGGCCAGCAGAAGCGCGAATACGAAGCCGCCCGCCGACCAGGCGCCGGGCATGGCATGAACCAGCGCAGCTGCCGGGGAGAGCGTCACCAGGAAGACCAGAAAGGCCAGGCCATAGGTGAACAGCGTAAGCCAGGCGGCGTTGCGCAGCATCACCTTCCAGTTTTGGCCATAGAGCACCAGCGCCTCCTGTGCCGATCCCCAGGCGTCCGTCGATCGAGTGTGGATCGCATGGGCGAGGATCACCTCGTCGATGAAACCCACCGCCATGCGTAGAAAGGCCTGTACGATACCCATCAACTGCCGGACATAAGGTATCGGAAGGATCGTCAGCACGCCCCGGACCAGGCCGGTGACGGCGCGAATGACGCCCTTCACCAGCTGATCCAGCGCGAAGAGCAGCGAGGCCTGGCCGAAGCGCTCTTTCACCACCAGTGTGGCATGGGCGATCTGGCCGCGCCCCTGCGGCAAGGCTTTGCCGTCGGCCAGCTCGACCATAACCGCCACGTGGCCCGCCTTGACGATGTAGAGGATGTACTCGCGCAGCCAATAGATCACCGCACCGGCCAAGCCGAAGCCGCCGATGCCACCCCAGACCACCGATGCCGCGCGGAAATCGGCATCGCCGAAGGCGCCGACGCCCCAGCCGATCCCGGCGCCGGTGCCTGTGGCGAGGATATAAGCCAGGGTGATCCCGAAATAGACCACCGCCCGCAAGAGGACGAAAGGCAGCGTTCGCATTAGCAGGCTGAATGCGTGCCCGATCTTGAAATCCCACACGGTCAAGGTTCCTTTTGGAAAACGATCAGAATGAAAGGTGAGGGGCGGAGGCGTCGGCCGCCTCCCCGAAATGGTGTCGGAGCCAGGCATTGATCTCATTGGCGATTTGCGCGGGCCCGTCGCCTGACACGCTCCATCGCGACAGGGCGATCCGGGTCGCCGGGCGGGTGTCGCGAAACACCAGCACCACCTTCGAGGTCGCGCGGCTTTCCTGCCCGGTGTTGGTGCGGTCGAGTTCGGCGCTGTCCAGTGCCGCCAGCGGATAGTCTCGCCGGTGTGTCCCCAGCCGCGATGTCCGGGTGATGCAGACCCTCCCCGATTCGGCATCGAGCCTCAGCCGTGTGCGCTCGGACAGGGCGATGTATCCCCCGACAAAGGCCCCATTCAGCCCAACCAGCAGCACCAGCGCGGTCAGCAACGCGCCGCCGATCAGATTGGCCAGCCCGATCAGCGAAACCGGCAGGACGGGGAGCATGACGAACCACAAGATGAAGCGGGGAATCCCCAGCTCCAGTTCCAGCAGATCGGGTGTGTTTGTGGCGACGCTCATGACGGGTCTTCCCCCCTAAGGCGGAATAGCCAGCGATTGACGAGGCCGGTCAGACGCACCACTTCCTCGGGGTCAGGCTGGAACATCGGTAGGAGGATTTCGCGCCGCTCCGGTCCCGATCCGCAGATCAGGACCAGCCGGGTCTCATCGTTGCCTGCGGCCGTTCCGTATTGCGCGACGCTGTCGAGCTTGTGCAACTCGGCGAGGGCGTACGTCTCTTCATGTTGCCCGCGGAAAGTGGTCACGCGCAGCCGGGCCAACCCGGCCGTCCGGTCCAGACGCAATTGCGTGACCTGCACCGCCGCGCGCAGATAGAGCCAGCCGATCAGCCCCGCCATGGCCAGCACGAGGACCCCGGTTCCGCTGGCACCATCAGCGATCGCCGCGAGGCCCGCCGCCGTCGCCAGCACGATCAGCGCCGCGGCAATCGCCACGCGCCGGGTCGGGCGGTTCTCGATTTCCAGCACGGCGTCGGATTCTTGCGTCACGCGCAACGGGCCAGCCAGGAAGCCGGCGGGTGTCATGGCCGGTCCCCTGGCGGGCTGTCGCGCCGTCGCCAGCCGATCCGCCAGCGGGCCGAGGCGATCGGCAGGGCGGGCGGTCGGGTAGAGTTGGCGCGAGCAAGCTCAGTCATGCTCTTCCAGTCTAGCGTCGAAGCTGAAGGTGACGGGTAGGGTCTCGGCTCCGGGTCCGCCGCTGATCTGTCCGGTGATCGTGCCCGTCAGGGTGACGATCCCGTCTCGCGGAGCGAGGTCCTCCAGCGTCAGCGTCAGGCTGTCCTGGTCGCCGTTCCAGTTGCGCCCCATCTCGCGCGCGAAAGCTATTGTCAGCGCCACCTCGCCCGGCGCAGGCAACTCGCCGTTGAGCATCAGAACCAGATTGACCGGGCTCTGATCGCCGTCCATCCGGACCGCCATGATCGAGGCATCGACGTAATTGCCAAGGATCGTCGCCCCCGACATTTCGGGAACGACGGTCAGCTCCAGCGGCTGGTCGCCGAGATTGCCGGTGATCAGCCCGCCCGGCTGTTCGGCCAGCGCCGGCAGCGCCAGAAGACAGGCTAGAGTGGTGCTCGTCCATCGCAGGGTCAAAAGAAGGGTCAAGGAGAACTCCTCTTGCAGGTTGGTCCCAGGGTAACTTCCGGCAGGATGGGCTGCCCCGTTCGTTTGAACGGGGAACCGACGGTCTCTTGTGCTAAGGTGGGGGCGGACCGGGGTATCAGGGTGGATTCTGGGGATGAATTTGCGACATGGCGCCCTGCGGGCCGCGCTGTTGGCCACGCTGTTGGCCACGGCCGGGCCTGCGGCGGCCGAGGGCGTCTTACTGACCCTGACCGGGGCGGTCCGCGATGGCCGGGTAGAACTGACACGTGCTGACCTGGAGGCGATGGACTGGCACCAATTCGCCACATCGACCAGCGTTACCAGTCACCGGCCTGAGTTCCGCGGCGTTCTAATGCGCGACATCCTGGCCGAGGCCGGGGCCGAAGGCACCAGCGTGCGCGCTACCGCTTTGAACGATTATGTCGTCGAGATCCCGATCGAGGATTTTCACCGCTTCGATGTGCTACTCGCGCTGTCCATGGATGGCGTGCCCCTGACGCCGCGCGACAAGGGCCCGGTCTGGATCGTCTATCCGCGCGACGATCACGCCATCCTGGCCGATATCCGCTATGACATGCGGTGGGTCTGGCAGCTTGTTGCGCTCCATGTGCAATGACGGGCCCGCGAGAGTGGATACGTTATCTGGGGCTAGGCGGTCTGGTGATGATCTGCCTGAGTTTTCTGGGGCTGGCGGCGTGGCAGCTGGTCCAGCTGGAACGCCAGATGCGGATCAGCGCCACGGAGAACATGATCTGGGTGTTCAGTCAGACGCAGATCGAGGCGTTGAACCTTGCGCTGGCGCTATCCGAGGGCGCCGCGCCGCAACAGGTGTTGACGCGTTTCGACGTCTTGGTTTCCCGGCTGACATTGCTGGAGGAGGGCCCCCAGCGCCGATTTCTTGAGGGGGCGGGGCTTTCGGGGGCGCTGTCGGGCTGGCGGAACGGACTTCTAGCTCTTGATCCCGCGCGCGGCGGCGATCCAGAAGCGCTGCAGGCCCATGTAACGGCGCTGGTCTCAGCGCTACGCAGCAGGGCCAGCCAGGTGATGTCGGAGGAATGGCAGATACAGGCGGCGCGGCTGGACCGGTTGGGGCATCTGCACCGGCTGGCGCTGGTTTCGGTTCTGGGATCTGCCCTGGCGGGCCTGGGACTGGCCGTCATCCTGATAGATCGTGAGCGGAGGTTGATGTGGGGGCGGCTGGACCGGCTGCGAGCCGAGAAGCTGGCCAGTGATCTGGAGCGAGAACGCGAAATCTCGGAGAACCACCGGCGGTTTGCTGATCTGATCGCCCATCAACTGCGTACGCCTCTGGCCGTGATCGACAGCGCCATGCACCGCCTGACACGGCGAGGCGGTGGTCCAGTTACGGCCGAACTGATCTCGGAGAAGGCGGCCGTCTCGCGCGAGGCGGTTGCCCGGCTTGTGAAACTGACGGACACCGCAATGATGATGTCCCGGCTGGAACGGGGCGGGGTTCTCGCGCATCTGAGCGCCCATGACCTGCGGGAGCTAGTTGTCTTTGCCATCGACGAACAGGTGGTGGCGGCAAAGGACCGCGACCCTTCCCGAATCCGGCAATCATTGCCGTCGGTGCCGATGGTTGCGCTTTGCGACCCGGCGCTGACTGGCGAGATCTTGTCCAACCTACTCTGCAATGCGCTGTTATATTCCCCGTTGGATGGCTTCGTCGATGTCGAGGTTTCGCAATCGCAGTCACATATCATTTGTCGGATTGAGGACCGAGGAAGCGGCATGTCTCCCGACGAGATGGTATGCGCATTTGATAGGTTTCACCGCGGCAGCGGACACGAAACGTTGCCCGGTTCCGGCTTGGGGCTCACCCTAGCGCGTCAGTTGGCCCGGATGCAGGGAGGCGAGGTGACACTGGTGCCGCGTTCCGGAGGGGGTCTGACAGCCGCGCTGTCCCTACCGCGGGAGGTTTCTGTATGACCACGCCGATGATCCTCTGCGTCGAAGACGAGCCGTCCCTGCGCGACGACATCGCGTTCGAACTTCATGAAGCCGGGTATGCAGTTGTTGCGGTCGCGGACGCGAGCAAGGCGCTGGCATTTCTCGAAAGCCGCCGCCCAGATCTGATCCTATGCGATATCCTATTGCCCGGCATGGACGGCAGGGGTTTCATGTCTCAACTGCGCCAAACGCGGCCCGATCTCGACGATGTACCCTTCGTCTTCCTGACTGCCCTTTCCTCGCGCCAGCAGGTCATAGACGGGCGCATCGCGGGTGCCGACGATTACCTGACGAAGCCTATCGACTACGACCTGCTGCGGGCAACTGTTGACTCGCGCTTGGCTCGAATGAAGCGGCTGCGGGAGATGCCGGGGGACCGTTCCGGCTTAGCCGCGCTGGATCGCTTGGCCCTTGGCGTGGTGCTGATCGACGCCAAGGGCGCCGTAGTTCATGCCAATCCGCTGGCCCGGCGCCTGGCAGACGAAGCGGGCATCCTGCTCAGCGGACGCATCTCCACCAGCGGCGAGGATGGCCGGAAGCTGTCCGCACTGCTCGGGGCGTTGAACACCGATGAAGGTATGTCTCCGACCGGTCTGCGGTTGAGTGGTGGCGGGCATCTGATGGTGGTCGGGATGTCGCTTCCGGCGCGGACGCACCATGACGAAGCGGTCGCCATGCTGATCCTCAGCGGTGCGGATGACCAGCCCCCGCTCGACAGTGCGACGCTGAGCCAATTGTTTGATCTGACCCCGATGGAGGCCCAGGTTGCCTGTCTGTTGGCCGAAGGTTTGCGCCGCAACCAGATTGCGGACCACCTGGCGATCTCGGGGACGACCGTTGCGTTCCATCTGCGAAACATCTTCTACAAGACCGGCGTGCAGAGGCAGGCTGAACTGGTGGCCCTGGTTCTGTCGGTGCCCCAAGCGCTGCCTATCCTTAGCACGACGCAGGATGAGAGGGGCCTCTGACAAGCGGAGCCACATCCCCATGCCGGATCACTCGAGGTTGCCAAGGCACGGGTCGGCGCCAGCTGGCGGATTGGCCCCGGGCGGGGGAGGCTGAACCCAAAAGGACCTCCGACGACCGCCGGCGGGGGGCGCCGATCAGAAACTGAGGCGCATCCCGCCGGTGACTTCTAGGGTCTCCCCGGTGATGTAGCGGGCCTCGGGCGACGCGAGGAAGGCGATGGCCCCGGCCATGTCCTCGGGTTTTCCTACGCGCTTCATTGGTACTGCGTTGATCACCCACGGGTATTTCTGTTCGGGATCTTCATCGTGGAAGGGGGATGTGACCAGCCCGGGGGCCACGGCATTGACCCGGATCTCGGGCGCCAGTTCTCGCGCGAGTGCCCGGGTGAAGCTGTCGATCCCGCCTTTGGCGGTGGTATAGGCGATGCCGCCCGGTACCCCCCCGACCCGCGTCACCGAGGAGCTAATGTTGACGATAGCGGGATCGTCCGCGCGGCGCAGCAGCGGCAGAGCCTTTTGCGTCGCCAGCACCTGGGTGCGAATGTTGATCGCCAGCACCCGGTCGAAGGTCTCGATCGGCATGTCGTCGAGCCTCGACTTGGCGGGCGAGGCGCCGACGCAATTGACCAGCACCGAGAGGCGGCCGAAAGTTTCGTCGATCTGGCTGGCAAACCCCTCGACCACGGCCTCGTCGGTCAGATCGCCGTCGAGCACCAGCACCCGCCGACCCAGGGCGGTGAGTTCGGTGGCCAGTTCAGCCGTCAGATCCTGCTGGTTGAGGCCATGGATCACCAGATCCGCGCCGAGACTGGCGAACTTGCGGGCGGCGGCGCGACCGATGCCGGTGCTGCTGCCCGTGACCCAGACGACGCTGTCCTTGAAATTCAACATTGATCTTCCGTTCAGAGGCTGAACCACCAGGGCGATGGCCCTGTGGCGGGGTTGGAGAGGATGGCCTGCTTGCGCACGAAGCGGCGGATGGAATCCGCGCCGGTGCGTGATCCACCGAGGCCCGAATGGTTGAAGGCGGTCTTCTCGGGCACCAGGGGGCTTCCGATGAAGAGCGGGGCCAGCCCTGCGTCATTGATCGAGACCCCGCCCGCGTCGAGTCGCCGCGCCACCGCCTGCGCGGCCTCTTCAGGGCCGAAGACCGCCGCCGACAGGCCGTAGTGGCTGTCATTGGCCAGCGCCACCGCCTCGTCGAGGCTGTCATAGGCCATCACCGGCAGGAACGGACCGAAGCTTTCCTCGCGCATAATCAGCATGGAATGATCGACATCGGTCAGCACCGTCGGCTGGCACCAGAGGCCGCCGCCGTGGGTCTCGATCGCCCCGCCGGTGACGATGCGAGCGCCGCGCTCGATGGCATCGTCCAGATGGCGCCGCAGGATCTCGGCCTGCGGCAGGAAGGTGATCGGGCCAATATGCCCTTGTGCGGGATCAGGCCAATTGGGCCGTAGCCGCGCGACCTTCGCAGCCAGCTGGGCGACGAAGCCGTCGTGCAGCGAGCGAGGCACGTAGATGCGCTCGATCGAATAGCATTGCTGGCCCGCTCCCAGGGTCGCCCCCGTCGCCAGGGCCGAGGTTGCGCGGTCGATATCGGCCCCTTCCAGCACCAGAGCCGGATCCTTGCCGCCGAGTTCGGTGAAACAGGGGATGAACCGTTCGGCCGCGCGGCGGGCGACGAGCCGCCCGGTGCGGGTGGAGCCGGTGAAGCAGACCATGTCCACCTGATCGACGATCGCTGCCCCCAGCGCGCCATCCCCCCGCACCACACGGAAGATCGCGGCCAGGGCCGGCACCTCGTCCAGCGCGGCCTGGAGCACGTCAACGAAGCGCGGCGTCACCTCCGAGGGTTTCAGGATCACCGCGCATCCCGCGACCAGCGCCGGGATCGCATCCATCAGCCCCAGAGCCAGCGGGAAGTTCCAGGGTCCGATCACGCCGACCACGGGATAGGGGCGGAACCCTGCCGTGCCGGTGATCCCGGCCAGACCCGTGTCCCTGGGCAGTGTATCGAGCGAGCGCGGCGCGACCTCGACCCAGCGGTCGACCCAGACCCCGGCGGCATCGGCCTCGATCCGGCTTTCGTGCAGGCGCCCGGTATCGGCCAGAAGCGCGTCGAGCAGGTCCTCGCGGCGCGCGGCCAGTGCGGTGCAAAAGGCGCGCAGCACCGTGGCGCGGCCGTCGATGCCCGCGGTCACCCAGCCCGGCTGCGCTGCGCGCAGCCCCGCGATCAATGCGTCAAGCCCGGAGGCAGGGAAGGCAGGGCAGGTGTAATCCACCTGACCCGTGCGCGGATTGCGCGCACGGATGACCGAAGATGTCATCTCGTTCATGGTGTGTCCGTTCAATCCGCCAGACTGACGCCGTTTTCGTAAAGCATGTGCGGCCCGGCCCAGAAGGCATGAGCGCCGGTGGGAATGTGATAGGGCATGATCACCCGACAGATCGGCCCGGCGCCGATGTTCTGCGCATCGAACAACACGCATTCGCCCTTGCCGGTGTTGGTGTTGGTCACGAAGGTGACCAGATAGCCGTCATCCTCGGATTTCGCGTTGAGGCGGGGGGCGAAGGGCGCCTCGCTGACGAATTCGCCCGCAGGCATGATGAAGCGGTCGGTCTTGCCGGTTTCAAAATCGAATTTCTTGAGCCCTTCCAGCAGCCATTCGCCGCGCTGCGGGACGGCGTTGTAACTGTAGCGCGTCTTGCGCCCGTTATAGAGGCCGTTGACCATCGGGAACTCGGTGATTTCGTCGTCCAGCCGCTCTTCGCGCGTCTCGCCGGTCTTCATGTTGAAATACCAGCGATGCATCCGGGTCTCGGTCGTGTGGAGATCCAGCATCTTGCACAGGCGCTCGTAGCCTTCCGCCGGGATGTTGTGCATGTCGGGGACGGGATTGGTCATGATGCAGCCCTCCATCACCACCTCGTCACCCTGTTCATAGCTGTTCGACAGGTGAAGGATGTAGCAGGGCTCGGCCTCGAACCAGCGGACATCCTCGTTGGTGCCGAAGCGCGGGATCACCCCGAAGCGGGCCGGGATATCGCGCCAGAACTTCAGCCGGTGGCCGCCCTTCTTCAGGCTCTCGGGGTCGAAGAACATCGGCAGGTCGTGCACGATGGAATAATGCTCGGTCATCCCCAGATCGTGCGGCCAGCGCGGACCGGGCAGCTCGATTGGCGCGTAATGCACCAAATTGTTTCCGGCATCGATTACCCCGTAATTCATGTAGGGCGGCTTTTCCGAGAAGTTGAAAAACATCATGTGGCCGGTGTGTTCATCGACCTTGAAATGCGAGCAGATGCCTCGGTCGCCCAGGGCGGCGGCCCAGTTCTCGTCGGGGCCCAGAGTGTCCAGCGTCTGCGTGTCCAGCCGGTAGGGTTCGGAGCATTGCGACATCGCGACAATGATCTTGCCGGCATGCACCACCACATCGGTGCCGGTGTTGTCCTTCATCGCGCCGATGCTGCCCCAGCCGCGGCGCGTCTTGCGCTTGGGCTCGATGATCCCTGGCCAGAGCGATTTACCGGCCGCCTTCTCGGCCAGATAGCCGGTCGTCTGGGTGAAGCGGTTGCGGTATTCTACCTTGCCCTCGTTGAACCAGACGGCGTGCAGCATGCCGTCGCCGTCAAAGGGATGGTACTTGCCGATGGGCTCGTGCACCTGGTTGTGGCCGTTGCGCACATACATGCCCTGAAGATCCTTCGGCACCTCGCCGATGATCGTCAGATCCGGGCCGCGGGCGGTGTATTCCAGGTCGATCGGCTTGTGGGCGCCGTTAAGATAGGGATTGTCGTTGGGGTATTTCAGGGTCGAATGACCGTGCGAAAAGATCTCAGGCATGTCTTGTCCTCCACTTGCGGCGCCGGTCAGGCGACGCGCTCCAGAATAGCGGCGCTGGCAACGCCTGCCGCGCCGGTGATTGCGACGACGCCGCGATCGACGCCGCGAAGCTCCATCTCGTCCAGCAACGTTCCGACCAGCATTGCCCCGGTCGCTCCCATCGGGTGTCCAAGGGCAATCGAACTGCCGTTGACGTTGAACCGCTCCAGCGGCACCGCCAATTCGCGCAGGTAGTGCAGGGTCACGGCGGCGAAACTGTCGCGCACCTCCCACAAGTCGACATCGGCGGCGCTGAGGCCGGCCCGGGCCAGCGCCTTGCGGGTGGCATCGACCGCCCCGATCTGGGTGATCGATACGCTGGCCTCGGCGGTGGCGAGGATGCGCGCGCGGGGCCGCAGCCCATGCCGCCGCGCTGCCGCGGCCGAGGCCAACACCACCAGCGCCGCGCCATCGGCCATAGCCGGAGAATTCCCAGCGTGATGAACCGCGTTCAACGGAGGCAGGTCGGGGAAGAGCCCGCGCAGGATCTCGCCGTCGCGCCCGGCGGCGGCTTCGGTAAAGGCGGGTTGCAGCGCGGCCAGCGACTCTAGGGTGTTGGTGCGCCGGATCGTCTCGTCCCGGTCAAGAACCAGCGCCCCGGCCGCGTCGCGCACCGGCACGATAGAGCGGAAGCGGCCGGTATCCTGGGCGGCGGCGGCGCGCTCTTGCGACAGCACGGCATATGCGTCGCATTCCGCGCGGCTGAAGCCGAACTGGGTTGCGACAAGATCAGCGGCAACGCCGGGCTGCAGCGCTCCCAGCCTTGCGGCGATCTGCGGATCCAAGAACATCGCTCCCTTGTCGGCCAGCATCGGCGTACGCGACATCATTTCGACGCCGCCCGCGATAGTGACCGCATCCTGCACTGCGGCGCGTTCGGCCATCAAGGACGTCGCCGACAGGCCCGAGGCACAGAACCGGTTCATGGTGGCGGCCGGTGCAGCGACCGACCAGCCCGCCAACAACGAGGCCGTCTTGCCGATGTTGGCCCCCTGATCGCCGACCTGCGTCGCACATCCGATCATCGTATCGTCGGCATACTCATCCACCCCGGGGAAACGCCCCGCGACTTCAGTGAACAATCCGGCCAGAAGCTCGGCCGCCCTCAGGTCGCTCAGCGCGCCCCCGGGCCTGCCACGCCCCCGTGGCGTGCGAATAGCATCAACGACAAACGCATCCATGGATCACCCATCTCCCCTCTCAACCCGAGAATCAAGATACATATAACGAACCTAGTTTCAATGAATAAAAATCGGTGGCCTGAGATGGGGCCCCACCTAGCTGCGACTTGCCGATGGACTTCTGTGAGTCAAGCTCACGTAATAACTAGACTTCTTGCCGATTCGCGTGGGCATGAGGTCCTATTGCGTCGGCGTATCGGGCTCCGCTCGTCGACGGCGCGGCGCATAATCCGTGTTGCAAGTAAGTCTCTTTAATGTAATAGAATGCCACCACATCCGGGATGCAGGGAGGCACGCGCGTTGCGGGACAGCACCGAGATCAGAGTCTTGCAGGATCTGCTGGACCTTAATCGTCGCCTGCATGGCGATCAATTGTGCCTCATCGACCCGATCGACCGGGCGCGGGTGGCTGAGGGCGCCGCCCGGCGGCTGACCTGGCGCGCGCTCGGCGAGCGGATCGACCGGCTGGCGCTGACCCTCGCTCAGGCCGGCCTGGGCAAGGGCGATATCGTGCTTCTCGTCGCGCCGACCCTGCACGAGACGCTGGCCGCGCAGCTTGCCTGCCTCGAGCTCGGGGTGGTGGTCGCCTCGATACCCGTTCAGTACCGCGAAGGCGAGGTCGATGCGCTGATCGAGCGCCTGTCGCCGCGCGCGCTGATCGGCCATGTCCGGCTGGGCTCGCATGCGAATGCGGCGATGCTGGCCGGGGCGGCGCGCAGGTCGCCCCTGGCGCCGATGGTCTTCGGCTTCGGCGAGGGGTTGCCCGAAGGCGTCCGCGGGCTCGATCTCGACGCTCCGCTGAACGGGGCCGAACGGATGGCGCTGGATGGGCTTCGCTCCGCAGCCGCGGTTGTGCCTGACGATCTGGCCTTCATCGTCTTCACCTCGGGCACCTCGGCGCGACCCAAGGCGGTGCCGCGCAGCCATGCCGATATCCTGGCCGTCCGACGCTTTCTTGAGGATGTCGCGGAACTGCCGGTCGGCGGCTGCTTCCTGTCGCCGCGGATGCTGAACACGATCGGCTCGCTGGCCAACGGCCTGGCTGCCTGGCTGTATTCGGCTGCGCGGATGGTGTTGCACCACCCCTTCGATCTGGACGTGTTCCTGCGTCAGATCGCCGAGGAGCGCCCCGAAGTCACCAGCTGCCCGCCGGCGATCCTGAATATGATCCTACGTCGGATCGAGGCGGGCGAGGCGCTCGACATGGGGGCGCTGCACCACATCACCTCAGGCTCCGCGCAGCTCGACCCGCGGCTGATGAGCGCGTTTCGCGAGCGTTTCGGGATCACGCTGGTCAATATCTATGGGTCAAGCGAGGGGGCGATGTTGATCGCTTCGGACAAGGATATCGCCGACGAGGAGATCCGCGCGCGCTGCTTCCTGCGCCACGCCGAGGGGCAGGCGGGCTCGCGCCTACCGGTTCTGGAAGGGACGCGGACACGCCTGGTCGACCCCGCAACCGAGGTGGAGATTACCAACCTGGGCACGATCGGCGAACTGCGGCTGAAAAGCCCCGCGATTCTGCGCCGTTATTGGGATGATCCGGAACTGACGCAGGCCTCGTTCGACGAGGGGGGCTGGTTTCGCACCGGCGACTTGTTCGAGATCGCCGGCGAGCAGGGGCAATATCTGTCCTTCACCGGCAGGTTGAAAAACATCATCGTCCGCGGCGGGCTGAATATCTCGGCCGAGGAGATTCAGGGCCTGGCCGTTACCCATCCGGCGGTGGCCGAGGCTGTCGCCGTGCCGGTGCCCGACGCCAGGCTGGGCGAGCAGGTCGGGCTGGCGGTGGTGCTGCGCCCGGGTGCCGTGCTGCGGTTGCCGGACCTCTGCGCCCATCTGCGAAGCGAGTGCAAGGTCGCGGTCTACAAGCTGCCCGAGCATCTGCGCCTCCTCGAGGCCCTGCCGACGATGCCCAGCGGCAAGACCGATCTTCAGGCCATTAGGGCGCTCTTCGCGAGCGATCCGCGCGCCGGCAGCGACTCCACAAAGGAAAAACCATGACCCGCATTCTTCCCGATTACAGCGTAACCGGCGAGGGGCCCGTTACCCTGTTCCTGTTGCACGGGGCCTTCGGAGCCAAGGAATACTGGCGCAATCAGCTGCGCTGTTTCAGTGCGCGCGGTCTGCGCATCGTCGCCTGGGATGCCCCGGGCTATGGTGTGAGCCCCCTGCCCGAGGATTTCTCGGTCGAGCGTGCGGCCGAGGCGCTGACCCATCTGATCACCCGTGAACGGACCCGGACCAATCTGCTGCTGGGGCATTCGATGGGCGGCATGGTGGCGATCCGCACCTATGGTATGATGCCCGACGCGATCCACGGGCTGATCCTCTCGGCCACCAGCGCCGCCTTCGGCCGGCCCGAGGGCGAATGGCAGCGCGCCTTCGTGCGCGACCGGGTGGCGCCGCTGGACCGGGGGCAATCGCTGGCAGATTTCGCGCCGGGGATGCTGCGCAAGATGTTCGCGCCGGGCGCCGATCATCCGGCGACAGAGCTGGTGATCCGCATCGTGTCGCAGATGAGGCCGGAAACCTTCCGCGCGGCGATCGAAGCGGTCTCGCGCTTCGATGCGCGCGAGGTGCTGCCGCGTATTACCGTGCCGACGCTGTGCATCGCCGGAGGGCACGATCTGTCGGCCGCGCCGCCCAAGGTGATGGAGAAGCTGGCGACCAAGATTGCCCAGGGGGAATATCGCTGCATGGAGCATGTCGGTCATTTCGGCTGGGCCGAGGACCCTGACGGTTTCAACCGCGAAATCCTGGATTTCCTGACGCGGCGCATTCCCGCGGCCGCGGCGGTGCTGGGGCTCGAGGCAACCCGTGCCTGACGGCCCCGCCCCCGCGCAACTTCCGTTTCGCACATGCGAAGCCCTGCGGTTTCGCGACATGGACCCGCTGGGCCATGTGAACAACTCGATCTATGCGACCCTGTTCGAGCAAAACCGCGTCGAATTCCAAAGCCAGCCCGGCGGGTTTCGTGAGGCGGCAGGCCAGACCGTCGTGCTGGCGACGATGACCATCGACTTTCTGCGCGAGATGCACTGGCCCGGGACGGTCGAGATCGGCCTGGGCGTCGGGCGGCTGGGGACGAGCAGCTTTGACATCGAACAGGAGATCAGCCGCGACGGCGCGCTGATCGCCCGGGGTCGCTGCACGCAGGTTCTGATCGACAGCGCACAGCGCCGCCCGGTTCCCCTGTCTTCCGAGCAACGCCTGAGGCTGTCCCGCTGGATGGCCTGCCGCAAAGTGTAATAAAAAGACTATATAAGGATTTCACAAGCCAACTTGGATCCGAAAATACCCATCTATACCTAGAAATTTAGCTCTCAAATGCAGTGTTCCCGCGCTAAAGCCGACATTCTCCATGTAAATTTCATTGACAAGTTAGGTTCATTTATATGATCTGAATGCACTGAGAATGGGGCGAATCGACAGCGCCCACCCGTCACCTCGGGACAGCTCAATCGAATGGGAGGACACCATGACATCACTGAAAACCCTGCTGCTGGGCACGGCCTTGACCGGCGCGATCGGCGTTGCCGCGCTGCCGGCGCTGGCCCGGGAAATGACCCTCGCGACCTATCTGCCGGCCAATTCGGCCTTCGTCACCGATCTGCTCGAACCGCTGGCGGCCTGGATCAACGAACGCGCGAACGGCGAGTTCTCGCTCGAGGTCTTTGCCGGCGGCACGCTGGGCCGCGATCCCGGACAGCAGGATCGCATCGTCTCCTCGGGGATCGCTGACCTGGCTGTCATCGTCCCGGGGCGCAACGCCGGGACCTATCCCGATTGGGGCGTGTTCGAGCTGCCCGGGCTGGCGCGCTCGGCCGAAGAGGGCAGCTATGCCGTTTGGCGGATGCACAACGAGGGTACGCTGCGCACCGGCGACGAACTGCACATGGTCGCCGCCTGGACGACGGACCCCTATATCTTCCACACCTCGACCCCGGTCGAGAGCCCGGCCGACGTTCAGGGCCTGCGGGTGCGGGTCCTCGGCCAGACGCAGACCGAATCCGTGCTGGCCATGGGGGGCGTTCCGCAGGGTGTCAGCATTACCGAAACGCCCGAGGCGATCAGCCGCGGCACGCTGGATGGCGCACTGGCGGATTGGTCGGTCTTCGACATCTTCCGTCTGGGCGAGGTCGCGCATTACAGCTACGAGATCCCGCTGGGCGTCTTGGCGATGGCGCTGGTGATGAACCCGGACAGCTACGGCGAATTGTCGGCCGAGGGGCAGGCGGTCATGGCCGGGGCGGGCGAGGAATGGCAGCGCCTGCTGGTCGCTTATTACGGCCGCGAGCGGGCCCGCATCCTCGATACTTATACGGCCCGGGGTCATGTGATCCACACCCCGACCGAGGCGCAGATCGCCGATGTCATCGAGGCGACGGCGGCGCTGCGCGAGCAGGTCGCTGGTGCCGCAGGCGACGGCGTGATGGCGGCCTATGAGCAGGCGCTCACCGACTACCGCAGCGGCACGCGCTGAGCACAAAAGGGGGCTGGACATGAAATACGACCGGCTGGAGAGGCTCAGCATCGGGCTGAGCAGGCCGACCGCGCTGATCGGCATCCTTGGCTTGATGCTGATCGCGCTCATCACCGTGGCTTCGGTGGTGGCGCGGGCGGTCTTCAACTATCCGTTGATCTGGGCGCATGACGCGTCCAGCCTCCTGATCATCATCATTGTCGCCACCTGCTTTCCGACGGGTGTCATGTTGCGCAAGCATGTCGCCATCGAATTCCTGGGCGGCGCGCTGGGATCCCGTGCGCATCGCTGGCTGACCGCTTTCGGGGCGCTGGTCACGAGTGCCGCGCTCGCGGTTCTGGCCTGGCAGATGACGGTCATCGCCGGCCAGGAGACGGCGGGCCACGCCAGCACCGTTGTCGCCCGTATTCCCACCGGCCCGCTGTGGTGGCTGGCGGCGGTCATCGTCTGGGTCTCGGTGCCGATGCAGGGTCTCGTCACGCTTTTGATCATCACCGGCAAGGCCGCTCCCGTTGCGGATGGAGATCACGTATGAGCCCCGAAACCATCGGCCTTCTGGGTGTCGCCGCCCTGTTCCTTATGATCCTGACGCATGTGCCCATCGGCATTGCGATGGGCGTTTCGGGCGTGCTGACCTTTGGTCTTCTGCGCAACTGGTCAGCGGCTTTCGCCATCGTCGGAACCGAGGCCTCGACGGTCTTTGCCAGTCTGGAACTGGCAATCATTCCGCTGTTCCTGATCATGGGCAGCTTTGCCGCCTCGGGTGGCATGGGGCGCGACATCTATCGCCTCGCCTACGCCTTTCTCGGCCATTACCGCGGCGGGCTGGCGATGGCGACGATCGGCGGCTGCGCGGGTTTCGGCGCGGTCTGCGGCTCGTCCATTGCGACGGTCTCAACCATGACCCAGGTCTCTTATGGCGAAATGCGCCAGCGCGGCTATGCCCCGACCCTGTCGACGGGCAGCATCGCCGCGGGCGGAACATTGGGCATCCTGGTGCCCCCCTCGGTCATCATCGTGCTCTATGCCGTCCTTTCCGAGCAATTCATCCTGACGCTCTTCACCGCAGCGCTGGTTCCGGCGGTGCTGGCGGTCGTCGGATACATGCTGTCGATCTGGGTCGTGGTCTCGCTCAACCCCGACGCGGGACCGGCGGGCGAGAAATCAAGCTGGCGCGAAAGGGCGCAGGCCGTGCGCGAAAGCTGGGCGACCATCCTTCTGGCCGCGGTGGTCGCGGGCGGCATCTATTCGGGCCTGTTCACCGTCACCGAATCCGCGTCGATCGGCGCCATCCTGGCCGTGGTGATCGCCGTCGCGCGCGGCAAGACCAGCTGGGCCGTGTTCTGGCACAATCTCTACAGCACCGCCGCGACCAGCGCGATGCTCTATGTGATCCTGATCGGCGCCAGCGTGTTCAGCTATGCGCTGACTCTGTCGCGGCTGCCGTCCAACATGGTCGCCATCGTCGGCAATCTGGACGTGCCGCCGCTGATGATCGTCGCCGGGCTGATGGTCATCTACATCATCCTCGGGGCGCTGTTCGACACCGTCTCGGCGATGGTGCTGACAATGCCCTTCGTCTATCCGCTGATCCTGAACATGGGGATGGACCCGATCTGGTGGGGTATCGTCATGGTCATGGTCATCGAGATCGGCATGGTGACGCCGCCCATCGGGATCAATGCCCTGATCATGAAGTCGATGTTGCCACAGAGTAGTTTGCGCGACATCTACGTCGGGATCGTGCCCTTCCTGGTGTCGGATCTGATCCGGCTGACGCTGGTGATCCTGTTCCCGACGCTGGTGCTGTGGCTTCCGACGCTTCTGGATCTGCCGCGCTGATTGCGGCCGGTTCCCGGGCCAGTTGCTTGACAAGGATGGGTATTTCTCGTGAACTTCGCCAATCCCCGCGAGAAAGGAAGCGCATGAGCCGCGAGCAGGAGGAAGCCCCCGGTGCGCCCGCCTTGGTGGCGAAATACTCGGTGGTGCG
>NZ_JAUCCQ010000071.1:0-18359 GCF_034676075.1 Pararhodobacter sp.
TCTAAATATCCTCGGGGGTTTCCAAAGGGGGTGGAAAACCCCCTTTGGCGGGGGGTGCGGGGGTGAGCGGCGTCTCGGAAACGCGCCAGTGGCGCGTTTCAGCCGCGAACGCCGCGCCCGTGGCGCGGCCGGACCAGGCCCCCCGCCTCCTTCCGACCAGCCCAGACCCTACTCGGCCGCGCGCGCCCGGGCCTCCAGCCGCGCCGGGAAGCTCACGCGGAAGGCGGCGCCTCCCTGGCCCGGCAGATAGGCGATATCGCCGCCGAGGTTGTGCATGATCTCCCGGCAGATGGCGAGGCCGAGGCCCGCCCCACCGGCCTGATGGGTATCGGTCAGCCGGGCGAATTTCTCGAAGATCAGCATCTGGCTCTTCTTCGGGATGCCCGAGCCGTTGTCGATGAAATCGACCACCACCTTGCCGCCGCGCTGGCGCACGGCGATGCGCAGTTCCGGCGCCGTCGCGTCGCAATATTTCCGGGCGTTCGACACCACATTGATGAAGACCTGCGTCAGTCGGCCGATATCGGTGACAAGCGCAATCTCCTCGTCCGCGCTCTGGCGGCGCAGGGTGAAATGGCGGTGTGGCAGCACCGAATTCGAGGCCATCAGCGCCCGGTCGATCAGATCGCCCAGCATGGCCCGCTGGATGTCGAGATTGACCTGCCCGTTCTCCAGCACGCTCAGGTCCAGCAGGTCATCGAGCAACCGGGTCAGCCGGATCGATTCGTCGTGGATGATGCGGGCGTAGCGGGTGATCTCGTCGCCCGTCACCTCGTCATCCATCAAGATCTCGGAAAAGGCCCGGATCGAGGTCATCGGCGTCCGAAGTTCATGGCTGATCTGGCTGAGGAAACTGTCCTTCTGCACCGAGAGTTTCTGCAGGAGTTCATTGGCCTCGCGCAGCTGGCGGGCGGTGCGGGCCAGTTCCTCGGATTTCGCCTCGAGCTGGGCGGAATGCTCCATGATCATCGCCGTTTCCGACGCCACGGCCATCAGGTCGTCCACCGTCACCAGCCGCCCGCCGACGATCTGGGCGATCATCGCATGCGCGGTGGCGGCGCCGACCGATCCCGCCAGCTCGCGTTCCAGCTTGTCGAGGAAATCGGGCGTCGGATCGGGCAGGAACCCCGCCTTGCCCTGGGCGCGGGTCTGGGCCTCGAAGAAGCTCTGCGCCTCGGCCGCACCCAAAATGCGCTGGGACATGGCCAGCAGATCCTCGGCCTCGTTCTCGGCCGCCTCGCGCGACCAGCCGCGGGCGCCGGGGCTCTCGTCGCCCTGGCCGATGTCGTAGACATTGACGAATTGCGCCGATTGCACGCGCTCCACCGGGCTGGGGAAACTCAGCAGCGAGCCGATGATAAAGGCGGTGGCGTTGAGCGCCAGCGACCAGAAGAGCGCGTGCAGCAGCGGGTCCAGCCCCTCGACCCCGAAGAGCGCATGCGGCCTGAGCCAGCCGATGCCCAAGGGACCCTGCGCCATCAGCTCGGCGCCGAGGATGACGCCCGGCCCGAAGGACGGCAGGAACAGCGTGTAGAGCCAGGCAAGCCCGCCCACCACCAGCCCCGCCGCGGCGCCGATCCGGCTGGCGCCCCGCCAATAGAGCGCGCCGATCAGCGCGGGCAGCACTTGCGCCATCCCGGCAAAGGAGATGAGGCCGATGGCGGCCAGCGCCCGTGATCCGCCCGAGATGGCGAAATAAAGGTAACCCAGCCCCAGGATCACGCCGATGGACAGACGGCGCGCGTTCAGCACGAGGCCGCGCATGTCGCTGGCGTCGCGCGCGGGCGCCAGCCCCCGGTCGGCAGCGCGCTGGCGGGACGCCAGCCACATCGGCACGACGATATGGTTCGACACCATCGTCGCCAGCGCGATCGCGGCGATGATCACCATCGAGGTGGCGGCGGAAAATCCCCCCAGGAAGGCCAGCATCGCCAGCCCGTTCTGCCCCAGCGCATGCGGCAGGGTCAGCACGAAAAGGTCGGGATTGGACCCTTCCGGAAGCAGCATCAGCCCCGCCGCAGCAATCGGCAGCACGAAGAGGCTCATCGCCATCAGATAGAGAGGAAAGGCCCAGGAGGCGACGGCAAGGTGGCTCTCGTCGGCGTTCTCGACCACCATCACCTGGAACATGCGCGGCAGGGTCAGGATCGCCACGCCGGCCAGAAAGGTCAGCCCCATCCAGCGCCCGGGCTCGATGGCCCATTCCGGCCGCTCGGCCAGGGCGATGCGGGCCAGCATGTCGGATGGCCCCTCGGCCAGCCCCCAGACCACCCAGATCCCCACTGCCAGCAAGGCCACCAGCTTGACCACCGCCTCGACCGCGATGGCCGTGACGACGCCGTGGTGCTGCTCGTTGGAATCGAGGTTTCGGGTGCCGAAGAGGATGGTGAACAACGCCAGCCCCACCGCCACCCACATCGCCAGCTGCTGCGGCGCCAGCGTCTCGCCCGCGGTGAAGGCGCCGAAGCTGAGCGCGATGGATTGCAGCTGCAGGGCGATATAGGGCGTGGTGGCGATGACCGCGATCACCGTGACGATGACGCCGACCGCGTTCGACTTGCCATAGCGCGACGAGATCAGGTCGGCGATGGAGGTCACGCGCTGCGCCTTGCCGATCCGCACCAGCTTTCTCAGAAGCCACCACCAGCCGACGAAGACCAGCGTCGGGCCAAGGTAGATGGTCATGAATTCAAGGCCCGAGCGCGCCGCGTAGCCGACTGCACCGTAGAAGGTCCAGGCCGTGCAATAGACCGACAGCGACAGCGTATAGACCAGGGGCGAGCGCAGGAAACGGGCCTGCCGCCCGCTGGCCCGCAGCGCCTCGGCCCGGCGTTCGGCCAGCGAGGCGATGGTGAACAGGAAGATCACATAGGCCAGCGCCGCCGGGACCAGGATATTCAGGGTCATGGCGCGCCCTCATCGGGGGCGGGGCTGCTGCGCCGCTCGGCCGCCTCGGCATCGCGCTTCAGTGCCGCGCGCAGGGGCCGCGACAGCGCCGCCGCCGCCAGCACCAGCACCAGCCAGAGGACGAACAGATAGACCGCTTCCGCCGCGGTGCTCAGCGCCCGGCCCCGCGTCCAGAGCACCGGCAGCAGGATCAGCACGAAACCCACCACCGGCAGGATGCGCGCGGCATCCATGATGCGGCGGCGGCGATAGGTCTCGCGTTGCAGGAACAGGGGGGCGCGGGGCGGCTTCATGCGCCGATCATACACCGACCAGCTGGCGCACCGCAGCCAGCAATTCGGCATTGGCAAAGGGTTTGGCGATGAACATCGAGGCCCCCGCCGCCATCGCCTGCTCGCGCACCTGGGCAGAGCCCTTGGCGGTCAGCAGGATCACCGGCAGGGGCGCCGTGCCCGGCTGGCCGCGCAGGGCGCGCAGGATGTCGAAGCCGCTGGCGCCGGGCAGCATCACGTCCAGGATGACCAGATCCGGCACCTCGGCCCGGATGCGGGCCAGCGCGCCGGTGCCGGTGGCCTCAATGGCCACCTCCCAGCCGTCACGGCGCAGGATGAAACGGATCGCTTCCGAGATATTGGGCTCGTCCTCGACCACCAGCACGCGGCGTCCGACGCCACGCCTGCCCGGCAGCGGCGCCATCGACGCCGTGCCGCCGCCCCCCGAGGCTTCGGCCCCGTCGTGGCTCATGCGATGGTCCTCCCCGGTGGTCCACCCGGGCGGCGCGTCCCTCCCGGCCGGCCTGCCCCGGAAACTATCGCGGCAATTCACAAAGCTGTCAAAGCCTGCGTGAGGCGGCGCCCCCGCCCGTCAGCCCGAGACGATCGAGGGTTCGCGCCGCCCCGGGCAGAACTCGCGCGGGCAGACCCGGCAGCTCGATCCCAGCGCCCGCACCGCCTCGCCCTCGCCCGCATCCCCGGCAACCGAGGCGGGGGTGACCAGCATGCTGGCCTCCCAGACAAAGGGCGGCTCGAACCGCAGCGGGTCGCGGGCGCCTGCCACCGCATGGGCCACGAACCGCCCCGGCGGGCGGCCGGCGAATTCCACCGGCGCGCGCACCGGGCGGTCGGGTCGCAACAGCGCCTCGTACAGCGGCCAGAGCGGACAGGCGCCGCCAAAGCGGGGCAGCTGGAAGCCCTCGATCGGCCGCCGGAAGGTCAGCGTGCCCGACCCGTCGCAGATCGCCAGCCCGAAGCGCGGGATCCCCGGCTCGGGCGGCAGCGTCGCCAGCCGCCGGAAGAGCTGCGCCAGCCCGACGCCGAAATGCCGCGCCAGTTCCTCGGGCGCGAATCCGGCCCCGGCGGTGAAGACCCGCACCAGCACCGGCATCAGCCGCCCCAGCGGCAGGGCGCGGGCATCCTCATGGGCGCGGGCCAGCCAATCCTCGGCCAGACTGCGCGCCGCGGCCGAGGCGAGTTCCGCCTGCCCGGCGATCAGCGCCGCCCAATCGCCGCCCGCTTCGACCGCGGCGACGTGGAAGCCCTGCCGCTCCAGCCAGCTTTCCAGCTCCTCCTGCGGGGCGGCGAGGCCGGTTTCTTCGCTCGACGTGTCGAGGAAGGCAACCAGCGCCTCGGCGGCATTGGCCAGCCGCACGGAATCATCGTGAACGTTGCGGTGGAACAGCGCCCGCCACTCGGGCTCCAGATCCTCGGATTCGGCCAGAATCGCTGCGGTGGATTGCACCGAAGTCACCGCCGAGACGATCTCGTGCAGCGAGGCCGAGAGATTCGGGTCATGCGCCATCCGGTCGGACAGACGCTCGATGATCCGCTCCTGCGCCTCGGCCAGAGTCTGCAATTGCGCCAGCAGCGCCGCCCAGCCGGGGAAGCGGCCGACCAGTTCGTCGGCGCGGTCGACCTCGGGCTCGGTGCCGGGCTGGGCCCGGGCCGCGGCAGTGCGCAGGACCTGGATCTGCGCGTCGCCCGCCCGTTCGTCCAGCGCCTCGGCCGGGATCTGCAGGGCCTTGGCGATGGCCTCCAGCACCGGGGCCGAAGCCCTGCGGCGGTTGTGTTCTATGAGGTTCAGATACGAGGGCGAGACCCCGGCCATCCGCGCCAGATCCGCCTGCCCCAGCCGCCGCGCGGTGCGCAGGGCGCGGATGCGCGTGCCGGACAAGGCGGGTCTGGGTGCGGGTCTGGGCATGGCCCTTGCCTCCTCGATCCCGCTGTTACACCATGCGGCCGACCGGCACGCAAGCGCCGCCGCCCGCCCCCGCGCGCGCCGATGGAATCCCCGACGGGGAGAATGGCACTTTTCACGCGACGGGGCCTGACGTATAACCCCGCGGCACAACGCGGGACGCGTCAGACAACATCGCAGGCCGGGACAGCACCCGCCGCAACGAGGATGTCCATGAGCAAAGATCACATCACCTCCGACGTCGCCTTCATCAAGGCATTGGCGGAACTTCTGAACCAGAACGAGCTGACCGAGATCTCGGTCAAGCGCGAATACGGCGAGAATGACACGCTGAACGTCAAGGTTGCCAAGCAATCGCAGATCGTCCAGGCGGCGCCGGTCAGCTACGCGGCCCCGGCCGCGGCGCCCGCGGCCGCGCCCTCGGCCCCGGCGGCAGCTGCCGCCGCTCCGGCCTCGGCTGATCCCGCCGACCATCCCGGCGCCGTCTCCTCGCCGATGGTGGGCACGGCCTATCTCGCGGCCGAACCGGGCGCCGATCCCTTCGTCGCCGTCGGCCAGCAGGTCAGCGCCGGGCAGACCGTGCTGATCATCGAGGCGATGAAGACCATGAACCACATTCCGGCCCCGGCCTCGGGCGTGGTCAAGCGCATCCTGGTGACCGATGGCACGCCCGTTGAATACGGCGCGCCCCTGATGATCATCGAATAAGGCCCTGGCAATGTTCGACAAAATCCTCATCGCGAACCGGGGCGAGATCGCGCTGCGCGTCATCCGCGCCTGCCGCGAGATGGGCATCCAGTCGGTTGCCGTGCATTCGACCGCCGATGCCGACGCCATGCATGTGCGCATGGCCGACGAGGCGATCTGCATCGGCCCCGCCCCCTCGGTCGACAGCTATCTGCACATGGCGGCGATCATCTCGGCCTGCGAGATCACCGGCGCCCAGGCGATCCACCCGGGCTATGGCTTCCTGTCGGAAAACGCCAATTTCGTGCAGATGGTCGAGGATCACGACTTGACCTTCATCGGCCCGCGCGCGGAACACATCCGGCAGATGGGCGACAAGATCACCGCCAAGGACACCGCCAAGGCGCTGGGGATCCCCGTGGTCCCGGGCTCGCCCGGTGGCGTGCCGGACATGGAGACCGCCAAGAAGACGGCGGGCGACATGGGCTATCCCGTCATCATCAAGGCCACCGCCGGTGGTGGCGGCCGGGGCATGAAGGTGGCGAAGTCGGAAGCGGAGCTGGAGATCGCCTTCCGCACCGCGCGGTCCGAGGCCAAGGCGGCCTTCGGCAACGACGAAGTCTATATCGAGAAATACCTCCAGAAGCCGCGCCATATCGAGATCCAGGTCTTCGGTGACGGCAAGGGCGGCGCGGTGCATCTGGGCGAGCGCGACTGCTCGCTGCAGCGCCGCCACCAGAAGGTGCTGGAAGAGGCCCCCGGCCCGGTCATCACCGAGGAACAGCGCGCCCGCATCGGCGCGATCTGCGCCAATGCCATCGGCAAGATGCAGTATTCGGGTGCGGGCACGGTGGAATTCCTGTTCGAGGACGGCGAGTTCTATTTCATCGAGATGAACACCCGGCTTCAGGTCGAACATCCGGTGACGGAAGCGATCTTCGGCGTCGATCTGGTGCGCGAGCAGATCATGGTCGCGGCCGGCAATCGCCTGTCGTTCCGGCAGGAGGATCTGACGATCCGCGGCCATGCCATCGAGGTGCGCCTCAATGCCGAGAAACTGCCGAATTTCACCCCCAGCCCCGGCCGGGTGAACACCTTCCACGCGCCCGGAGGCCTGGGCGTGCGGATGGATTCGGCGCTCTATTCCGGCTACCGGATCCCGCCCTATTACGACAGCCTGATCGGCAAGCTGATCGTCCACGGCCGCGACCGGCCGGAGGCGCTGGCCCGGCTGAAGCGGGCCCTGGGCGAGCTGATCATCGACGGGATCGACACCACGGTGCCGCTGTTCGATGCGCTGCTGGACAACCCGGACGTGCTGGCGGGCAAGTATGACATTCATTGGCTGGAGAAGTTCCTGGCCAACGAGCTCGGGTAAGACGAGCAGGCAAGCGCGGGGGGCCGTCGTCCCCTGAGACCGCAAAGGGCGGGGGGCTGCCGCCCCCCGCACCCCCTGCTTCAAGGAGGGTTTTCCACCCTCCTTGAAAATCCTCCCGAGGATATTTTCAGAACGAAGATGAGGCGGAATGCGGCTGACGCCTGAGGTGATCGTCAGGGCCTATGCGGGTGGGGTCTTCCCCATGGCCGAGACCGCCACCGATTCCGAAATCCACTGGTTCGAACCCAAGCGCCGCGGCATCCTGCCGATCGAGGGGTTTCACGTCTCGCGCTCGCTGGCCCGCAGCCGCAGGCGGGGCGGTTTCCGCTTCTCCTGCGACGGCGATTTCGCCGGCGTGGTCCGGGCTTGCGCCGACCGACCCGTCACCTGGATCAACGCCGAGATCTTCCGCGTCTTCGAGGCGCTGCACGGGCTGGGCCTTGCCCATTCCATCGAGGTGCGCAGCCCTGACGGGACGCTGGCGGGCGGGGTCTATGGGCTGGCCCTGGGCGGCGCCTTCTTTGCCGAGAGCATGGTCAGCCGGGTCACCGACGGCTCGAAACTGGCGCTGGCCGAGCTGATGGCGCGGCTCGGCCGCGGCGGGTTCCGGTTGGTCGACACGCAATACCTGACCCCGCATCTGGCGAGCCTCGGCGGGATCGAGATCCTCCGCCACCAGTACCGCACCCTGCTGGCCGAGGCGCTGGAGGCCGAGGCGCGGCCGGATCTGGCCTTCGCCCCGGTCAATCCCGGGCGCGCGGACGGGGCCTTCTGGTCATAGGAAACCGTGGATCGGCAGATGGCCGATGCAGAAGGTCAGCGCCCGTTTCCACCAATTGGTGCCGGGCTCCCGATGGGTGCGTTCCTCGCCCCGGGTCCAAAGCAACAGATGCCGGTCGCGGCTGACCCGCCAGCCCTGCCCCGGCGCGCAGGCCTCGTCGATGATGGCGTCGAGGCGGCGGATCTGGTCGGGATCGTCAAACAAGATCCCCAGTTCGGTGTTCAGGAAGGCCGAGCGCAGGTCGAAATTGAACGAGCCGACGAAGGCGCGCTCATCATCGACGATGAAGCTTTTCGCGTGCAGCATGGTGTCCGGCTGGTCGGGCCGCGCGTATTCGATCAGCCGGATCCCGGCCTTCAGCAGCCGCGGCCGATACCAGCGATAGGCGCCATAGACCAGCACACTGTCCGAACGGCCGAGGCCATTGGTCACGATCTCGATCTCGACCCCGGCCTCGGCCAGCTCGATCAGCGCCGCCATGCCGCGTTTGCCGGGCACCAGATAGGGCGTCATGATGCGCAGCTTGCGCTTGGCCGAGCGGACCACCGGCATGATCGAGCCCGGCATCCAGCCCTCGCGCCGCCGCTGCAGCGCCTTTTCCGGCGGGTCGCCGATGAACTCGATCCCCTCGATCCAGTCGAGCCGCTCGATGCCCAGGCTCTCGATCGCCGTCTCGGCCGGGGGCAGGCGCAAACGCTCGATCAGACTTCTGTTGCGCGGCTCGTTGAGAAAGCGCTGCAGGTAGAGGCGGAAGCGGCGCAGCCGGGTCGCCCGGCCGATGCGCAGAGAGCGCACCGGCAGCGCCACGTTCGAATTCCAGAAAGCGTCGAAGAGATCGCCCATCGAGCGCAGCACCGGCCCCGCCAGGATCACGTCGAGGTCGTCGAAGGTGATCCCCGCCCCGCGCTGCGCCCCGAAATAGGGGTCGCCCACGTTGCGCCCGCCGGTGATGGCCAGCCGGTTGTCGGCCAGGAACATCTTGTTGTGCATGCGCCGGTTGTAGGGCAGCAGGTTGACCACCATTTCCAGCCCGCGCAACAGGCTGCGGTCGCGGTTGCGGATCGGGTTGAAGAGCCGCACCTCGATCGAGGGGTGACGGTCAAGCGCCCGGTAGGCCGGCACCCGACGGATCAGGTTCACATCGTCGATCAGCATGCGCACCCGCACGCCGCGGTCGGCGGCGGCCAGCACCTCGCCCGCCAGCAACCGGCCGGTCACGTCGTCTTCCCAGATGTAATACATCAGATCGAGGCTGCGCTCGGCGCCGCGGGCCAGCGACAGGCGCAGGGCCAGCGCCTCGCGTTCGTCGGGCACCAGCCGCATCCCCGAGTGACCGAGATGCGCGCGCTCCAGCGGCTCCAGCAGGCGGTCGTAGTCGGTATCCGAGCCCTGCGGCAGCACGCTCGAGGCCTTGCCATGCCGCGTCTTGGCAAAGCGCCCGGCCAGCCAGAGCCCCGCCACTGCCAGCACGACGAGGATGCCGAGCGCCCAGAGCGCCCCTTCAAGCCATGGGTTCATGCACCGACCCTCAGCCGGGCGCGGATCGGCAGATGGTCGGAGGCCAGCCGGGCCAGCGGCGAGACATGCGGCGAGAGGTCCAGCACCTCGGCCCGCGTGCAGCCGATGATCCGGTCGAGGGGCAGCATCGGGCGCCCGGCCGGGAAACTCGCCACGGTGGCGGCGCGGGTCACTGCGTCGAGCCCGGTCTTCAGCGGCATCAGCGAGCAGCCCGGCCCCTGCCGCCATTCGTTCAGATCGCCCATCATCAGCGTCGGCCGGTCGGGGCTGATCTCGTCGGCCAGGCGCCGGGCCTGTTGCAGGCGGGAATTCTTCAGCAAGCCCAGATGGGCGGCGATCACCCGGATCGGCAGGTTCCCGAAGCGCAGATCGGCGACGATGGCGCCGCGCGGCTCCAGCCCCGGCAGGTCGATGACGCGCGCATCCTCGATCTCGGCGCCGCGAAACAGCAGCAGGTTGCCGTGCCAGCCATGGGCCAGCGCGCCCTTGCGGCTGGTCAGCGGCACCGGCACCAGCCCGGTCGTCCGCTCCAGCTCGGCCAGATCCAGGATCCCGCGGCGGTCGCCGAAGCGGCGGTCCACTTCCTGCAACGCCACCAGATCGGCGCCCAGCTCGCGGATCACCGCGATCGTGCGATGCGGATCGCGCCGCCGGTCGGTGCCGACGGCCTTGTGCACATTGTACGAGCCGATGATCAGGTCAGAGCTGGAGGGCATCAGGGTTTTCCCGCGTTGCCCTGTCTATATGGGGTGCCCTGCCCGTCCGGCAATGGCGGCCGGGCTCAGGGCGCTGTCAGGCATCGGCGGGCGAAATCCGCGACCTCGGCCAGCACCGGGCCGGGCTTGGCATAGAGCAGCAGCTGGCCCTCGCCCTCGATCTCGACGACATGGGCGCGGGCCCTTGCCTGGGCGAATTCGCGGACCGAGCGCAGGCTGACCACCGGGTCCAGCTCGCCATGGATCAGATGCAGCGGGCAATCCGAGCCCGCGACCAGCGCCGACCAGTCGCGGGTCACGTGCCAGGCGTCGATCTGGAAGGCCTTCTGCCCCTGCGCGACGGTATAGCGATAGCCCTCGATGATGCGCTCGGCGATGGCCGGGTGGCTCACCACCTCGCGGTCGCGCGAGCCGGTCGGATAGAGCGGCATCATGAACTTCTCGGCGCTGCTCGAATCGATCTGGGCGATCCCGGCGCGCAGCACCGCGGGCAACAAGGCCGGGGCGAAGCGCGCGGTATAGGCCACGGCCCGCTGGCGCGGCGTCATGGCGGCGAATTGCTCGATCGAGGTGATCGGCACGCAGCCGCCCACCCCCACCATCCCCGCGACCGAGCGCCCCAGCCGCCCCGCCGCCGCATAGGCATAGATCGTCCCCGCCATATGCCCCAGCAGCACCACCCGCGGCAGGTTGAGCGATTGCAGCACGATGCCGAGGTCGCGGGCGAAAAGCCCCGGCGCCTCGCGGATCCGCGGATCGGCGAAAGAGGCGCCGAAATTGGCCCGCATCGGCGCGTAAAGCCGGATCCCCGCCGCCTGCAACGCCGGCCCGAGCTGCGAGAGCGAGGCCAGCCCCTCCAGCATGCCGTGCACGAAGATCACCGGCATGCCATCCGCGGGCCCCGTGGTCAGCACCGGCATCAGCCGCCCGTCGCCCACATCGACGACGATCTCCTGCTCGCTGGCGGCGGGGGCGGCGTCGGGGCGGCTGTCACCGTCGGGGCCATGCAGCACCAGCGCCGCGACCAGCCGCATCAGCTCGGATTGCGCGCCGGTGCGGGTCTTGGCGAAGACCGATTTCAGCTGGGCCCTCAGCGTGTTGAGCGAACGCCCGCTGCGCAGCGAGACGGCGGGCAGATCGCCGCCACGGGTCAGTTCGCGCACCAGCTCGACCTCGCGCGGGGACAGGCGGAAACTCTCGACCAGAATGCCCGACAACGCCGGGTTCCAGCCGACGCTCAGCGCCTTGAGCTCGGTGACGAAGCCCTCGCCCTCGGGCGCGCGGACCGTCACCGCCGCCACCAGCCCGCCGCCCGGCAGCGCCGCCTGGGCCGGCGCCTCGGCCAGCGACAGGACGGTGAACCGGCCCGAGGCCGGGGCGCGGTCGGCAGCAGCGAGATAGGCGGCAAGCCGGGCGGCGCTGTCGGGCTCCAGCGCGGCACGGATCGCCTCGGCGGTGACCGGGCTGCCGAACAGCGTCTCGGCCTCGGCCCCCGAGGACAGCACCACACCGCCCCGCCCCAGCCGGACCAGCGGCCCGCGGCCATCGCCTGTCCCTGGCAGCACCGCCTCGCCCCGCCCCATCCTCTCGAACAGGGCGAAGGCCCGGCGGAAATGCGCCTCGATCACCGGATCCTCGAGCGTGCGGGCCGAAGGTTCGTCCGTCACCTGCATCTCGCCCAGCCGCCGGGCCAGCTGGTCGACGAAATCCGACCAATCGGCCATGAAACTGTCGAAATGCTCGGGGTTCAGCACCACCTCGTAGATGCTGCCGATGAGGCGCGCGCGGCCGGGGTCCAGCGCCTCGGCCGCGTCGGGGGAGACGGCGCTGAAGGCGGGAACGGATTGCTCGGCGGTCACGAAACCCTCACGGTCAAACGGCACGGCCCTGAACAGGCGGGGGTCAAGAATGCCCCAGTTTTCCTGCTTTGGCGAGCGTTTTAACCCGAATGGGTGAAGCCAAAAACGACGAATCCGGTCATCGTCGGACTCGTTTCAGCACCCAGGATTTTTCATCCAATCCTTTTGCCGTCGGGTCGCGTCAGGAAGGCCAGCGAACTGTCGCTGTCGGGTGTGGTCCCCAGGATCACGGATCGGTGGCGGGAGTGATTTCATCAGCGGCCGCGCCTTCTTGAGGCAATCGCCCGTCGGACCTTCAGGCTGGCGCCGTTTGCGGCGTCGGCGGTCGCTGCCCAAGCGATTCTCTGGCCGGCCCGGTTCCTGCTGACCGGGCCGGCCAACGCGCGGGCCGCCAGCCGGGACTTTTCAATCCCTGCCCCGCACCGCATCCTGCCGGCCAAAGCCTCAGGAGGATTCGATGCGCGATTTCCAGACACCCGGCCGGTCGGCCGTCTATGCCGACAATGGCATGGTCGCCGCCTCGCATCCGCTGGCGTCGCAGCTGGCGATCCGGCTTCTGCAGGAGGGGGGCAATGCCGTCGATGCCGCCATCGGCGCGGCGATCCTGCAGGGGCTGCTGGAGCCGCAGATGACCGGCCTCGGCGGCGATCTCTTTGCGCTGGTGAAACCGGCGGGCGAGGAGAGTGTCCATGCCCTGAACGGCTCGGGCCGCGCGCCCGCCGGGCTTTCGGCCGCGTCGATGCGCGCACGGGGGCTCGCCGCGGTCCCGGTTCACGGGATTGAGGCGGTGACCCTGCCCGGCGCGGTCGATGGTTTCTGCCGGATGCACGAGACCTGGGGCAGGCTGGAGCTGGCGCAGATCCTCGCCCCGGTCATCGCCTATTTCGAGGCCGGTGTGCCGGTCGCGCCCCGCGTCGCCCTGGACTGGGCCCAGGCCCGCCCGCTGCAAGGCGCCGCCGGAAAGCACTATCTGCCGGGCGGCAGCGCGCCGGTCACCGGCCAGCGCTTCGCCCTGCCCGGCCAGGCCGAGGTGCTGCGCCGCATCGCCCGCGAGGGGCGCAAGGGGTTCTACGAGGGCGAGGTGGCCGAGGACATGCTCGCCGCGCTCCGCGCCCAGGGCGGCAGCCACACGGCCGAGGATTTCGCCGCCGTCGCGGGCCATCTCGGCCAGCCGGTCAGCGGAAGCTACAAGGGCGTCGAACTCATTGAACATGCGCCGAACGGCCAGGGCGCGACGGCGATCCTGCTGCTGAACATCCTGTCGCATTTCGACCTGACGCGGATGGACCCGTTCGGCGTCGAGCGCACGCATATCGAGGCCGAGGCCACGCGGCTGGCCTATGACGCCCGCAACCGCTTTCTGGCCGACGCCGATCACGTCACGCGGCTGGCGCATATGCTGGCGCCCGAGACGGCGGCCGCGCTGGCGGCGCTGATCGACCCCGGGCGCGCCATGGCCGAACCCGCGCCGCTGACCGAGGCGGTGCACAAGGAGACGATCACCCTGTCGGTGGTGGATCGCGACCGGATGGCCGTGTCGCTGATCTATTCGATCTTCCACGATTTCGGCGCCGGCATCGCCTCGGACCGGTTCGGGATCCTGTTCCAGAACCGCGGCGCGGGCTTCACGCTGGAACCCGGCCACGCCAATGAAGCGGCGGGCGGCAAGCGGCCGATGCACACGATCATCCCGGGGATGCTGCGCCGGGGCGGCAAGGTGACGATGCCCTTCGGGGTGATGGGCGGCGCCTATCAGCCCTGCGGCCATGCCCGGCTGGTGTCGAACCTCTTGGATTTCGACATGGATCTGCAGGCGGCGCTGGACGCCCCCCGGGCCTTTGCCGGGCTCTTTTCCGGCGTGGACGGGCTGGCGCTGGAGACGGGCCATGCGCCCGCCGTAGCCGAGGCGCTGGCGGCGATGGGCCACAAGACCCGCTGGTCGCCCGAACCGCTGGGCGGCGCCCAGGCCATCGAGATCCGCGAGGATGGGGTTCTGGTCGGCGCCTCGGACCCGCGCAAGGATGGTTGCGCTTTGGGATACTGACCGGGAGGGCGGGGGGGGGGGGGGGGGGGGGGCCCCCCCCCCCCCCCCCCCCCCGGCGGATTGCCACGCGCCCCCGCCCGGGGAGGGTTTTCCACCCTCCCCGGACCCCTTCCGGAGGATATTTTCAGAACAAAGATGACAGAAGGGCGCGGGGCGGCCGCGCTCAGAACAGGATCGAGGCGCCTTCGGTGGCGTCGCTGGCCCCGAGGCGCAGCCGGGCGAAGAGTTCGCGACCGACGCCGACATCATTGGCGCTGAGATCGGCGGTCACCACCGGGCGCTCGGCGAAACCCTCGGCCAGCACCTCGAGCCGCCCCGACACCGCGTCGAGCCGCACCAGATCGCCGTCCCGCACCCGGGCGATGGGCCCGCCCGCCGCGGCCTCGGGCGCGACATGGATCGCCGCCGGCACCTTGCCCGAGGCGCCCGACATCCGACCGTCCGTGACCAGCGCCACCTTCTGCCCGCGGTCCAGCAGCACCGACAGCACCGGGGTCAGCGAATGCAGCTCCGGCATGCCATTGGCCCGCGGCCCCTGGAAGCGGACCACCACCACCACATCGCCGGTGAACTCACCCGCCTTGAAGGCGGCTTTCACCGCCTCCTGATCGTGGAACACCCGGGCCGGGGCCTCGATCACATGGTTCTCGGGCTTCACGGCCGAGACCTTGATCACCCCCTGCCCGAGGTTGCCGTTGAGCTGTTTAAGCCCGCCGGTCGGCGCGAAGGGATCGCGGGCCGGGCGCAGGATCCGGTCGTTGAGGCTTTCGCCCGCCCCCTCGACCCAGGACAGCGCGCCGTCGATGAGCTTCGGCTCCTGCGCGTAGCGGGCAAGGCCGGTTCCGGCCACCGTCTCGACATCCTCGTGCAACAGGCCCGCGTCGAGCAGTTGCCCCACCAGATAGGCCAGCCCCCCGGCGGCGTGGAAATGGTTCACATCGGCCAGACCGTTGGGATAGACCTTGGCGAGCAAGGGCACGGCGCGGGCCACGGCATCGAAATCCTCGAGCGTCAGCGTGATACCGGCGGCTTTCGCCATGGCAGGCAGGTGCAGGATCAAATTGGTCGAGCCGCCGGTCGCCATCAGCCCGACCATCCCGTTGACGAAAGCACGCTCATCAAGGATCCGCCCGGCCGGGCGCCAGTCGTTGCCCAGATGGGTGATCGCCGCGGCGCGGGACACCGCCGCGCGGGTCAGCGCCTCGCGCAGCCCGGTGCCCGGGTTCACGAAAGCCGCGCCCGGCAGCATCAGGCCCATGATCTCCATCAGCATCTGGTTGGTATTGGCCGTGCCGTAGAAGGTGCAGGTCCCCGGCCCGTGATAGCTGGCCATTTCGGACGCCATCAGATCGGCGCGGCTGGCCTTGCCCTCGGCGAAGGCCACACGGACCTTGGCCTTTTCGTCGTTGGGCAGGCCCGAGGTCATCGGCCCCGCCGGAACGAAGACCGCCGGCACATGGCCGAAGGTCGCCGCCGCCATCACCAGCCCCGGCACGATCTTGTCGCAGACCCCGAGCCAGAGCGCGGCATCGAAGCAATCGTGCGACATGGCCACGGCCGAGGCGAGCGCGATCGTGTCGCGCGACATCAACGACAACTCCATGCCCGCCCTGCCCTGCGTGACCCCGTCGCACATCGCCGGAACGCCGCCCGCCACCTGCGCCGTCGCCCCCGCCACCCGCGCCGCCTCGCGGATCAGGGCGGGATAGGTCTCGAACGGCTGGTGGGCCGAGAGCATGTCGTTGTAGGCGGTGACGATGCCCAGATTGGGCTGCCGGTCGGCGGCCAGCGCCGCCTTGTCCTCGCCCATCGCCGCATAGGCATGCGCCGCGTTCGAGCACGACAGATGCGCCCGCGCCGGACCCTGCGCCGCCGCCCGGTCGAGCCGGGCGAGATAGGCCTCGCGCGCGGGACGCGAGCGCTCAATGATCCGGTCGGTGACGTCACGGATACGGGCATCGAGGGGCATGGCGGGCCTCGTCGGTTCGAAACGGGAGGGGTTCGCGCCCCCTATACGCCGTTATCGCTAACGCTGCAAGGGCGGCAGGCGCCGGCCCCGGGGCCAGCCTGCGAGCCTTGCACGGCGTGCAATACGGCTTTGCCGCATCGGCACTGGCGGATTGCTGCATCGCGGCGTAACTTGGGTTCAGACAGAGAATAACGACGCCCCCGAGCAAAGGATGTCAGACATGACCGCTTATCCCTATGAACTCAGCAAGATGGAAGACCTTGACCTGATCGCGCTGGAGCGCCAGGCGCGCGCCATGCAGGCCCAGGCGCTGGTCGAATCCTTCGCGGCGCTGCGCCGCGGCATCGCCGGCCTCTTCGGCCGCGGCACCGCTGCCCGCACCGCCTGATACCGATCACAGGAAAGCCGGGGTCCCTCGCCCCGCGCCGAGCAGCCGCCCCGCCCCGGAGTTCCCGGGCGGGGCGGTGTCGCTTTGGCCTTCCGCCCCGGGCGCCGGGCCGTTATGGGTGGGGCAGCCCTCTCAGGATTGACCGATGACCTCGCTCCCCTTCAGCCGCCCCGTTGTCCGCCTGCGCCCCAAGGCCGAAGCCCGCGCCATCCGCCACGGTTTCCCCTGGGTCTATGCCGACGAGCTGGTCCTCGACCGACGCACCAATGCGCTGGAACCGGGCGCGCTGGCCGTGCTGGAGGATGGCGAGCGGCGGCCGATGGGGCTGGTGACCGTCAATCCCAAGTCGAAGATCGTCGCCCGGATGCTGGACCGCGACACCGGGGCGGCGCTGGACCGTGCCTGGTTCGAGGCGCGGCTCAGCCATGCGCTGGCGCTGCGCGAACGGCTCTATACCGAACCCTTCTACCGGCTGGTCCATGCCGAGGCCGATGGCTTCCCGGGCGTGGTCATCGACCGCTTCGGCGATGCGGCGGTGATCCAGCCCAATGCCGCCTGGGCCGAGGCGCATCTCGAGATGCTGGTGGCGGCGCTGCAGGCGGTGACCGGGGTCAGCATCGTGGTAAAGAACGGCACCGGCCGGGCCCGCAGCCTGGAAGGCCTGACCGACGAGACGCTGGTGCTGAAAGGCGCGCTCGACGGCCCGGTGCCGGTGCGGATGAACGGCGCCACCTATATGGCCGACCTGACCGGCGGGCAGAAGACCGGGATCTTCTACGACCAGCGCGACAACCACGCCTTCGCCGCGCGGCTGGCAAAGGGCGGGCGGGTCCTCGATGTCTTCAGCCATGTCGGCGGCTTCGGCCTGGCGGCGCTGGCGGCGGGGGCCGAGAGCGCGCTGGCCGTCGATGGCTCGGAACCGGCGCTGGCGCTGGCCGAACGGGGCGCCGCCGCCATGGGCCTGGCGGAGCGCTTCGCCCGCCGCCAGGGCGACGCCTTCGAGACGCTGGAAGCGCTGCAATCCGAGGGCGAGCGCTTCGACCTGGTGGTCTGCGACCCGCCCGCCTTCGCGCCTCACCGCCAAGCGCTGGACGCGGGGCTTCGCGCCTATGAACGCGTGGCACGGCTTGCGGCACCGCTGGTGGCGCCGGGCGGCTATCTGGTGCTCTGCTCCTGTTCGCATGCCGCGGATCTGTCGCAATTCCGCGCCGCCTCGACCCGCGGCATCGGCAAGGGCGGCCGTCGCGGGCAGCTGATCCATACCGGCTTTGCCGGTCCCGATCACCCGATGCTGCCCCAACTGGCCGAAAGCGGCTACCTGAAGTCGCTCGCCTTCCGCCTTGACTAAGGCCTTCCTCGACACCTGCGTCCTCTACCCGCCGATCCTGCGCGACCTGCTGCTGGGCCTCGCCGACCGCGGGCTCTACCAGCCGCTCTGGTCGGAAAGCGTGGCGGCCGAATGGCTGCACACGACGGCGCGCAAGGGCGAACCGGGCGCGGCCGAGGCGCTGGCCCGGATGCGTGCCCGCTGGCCCGGGGCCGAGGTCAAGGCGGCCGAGGCAGATTGGCTCGACCTCCCCGACCCCGGTGACCGGCATGTGCTGGCCGGCGCCATCGAAGGCGGCGCGGCGCTGCTGGTCACGCTGAACCTGCGCGATTTCCCGCGCCGCAGCCTCGCCCCGCACGGGCTGCGCGCCATCCCGCCCGATGATTTCTGCATGGAACTCTGGCTCGCCGGGCGCGAGCCGGTCGAAGCCGAGGTTGCCCGGGTCTGGCCCGGCCTCGACGGCCGCCCGCTGCGCAACGCGCTGAAAAAGGCGGAACTGCCCCGGCTGGGCCGCGCGCTGGAGACCTGAAGGGAGGGGTTTCGCCCTCGTTGCCCGCTGTCGCGGGCGCCTCGGGCGACCAGCGGCGCGGCG
>NZ_JAUCCQ010000072.1:0-18151 GCF_034676075.1 Pararhodobacter sp.
TTAGGCTTTGCCCAACCAAGGCTTCGCCATTGCCGTGTTTCGGGGTGGGACGGCCCGGCCTACTCTGCACCGGAACAGGCGCGCGAGGGGGCAGGATGGAACGGGTCGATACAATCGTGGTGGGCGGCGGGCAGGCGGGCATCGCCATGAGCGAGCATCTGCGCGACCAGGGCGTCGATCATCTGGTGCTGGAGCGCGGCCGCATCGCCGAGCGCTGGCGCACCGGCCGCTGGGATTCGCTGGTCGCCAATGGTCCCGCCTGGCACGACCGTTTCCCGCACCGGACTTTCGCGGGCGATGGCGAGGCCTTCCCCGACAAGGAGAGCGTCGCGCAATATTTCGCCGATTACGCCGCCCACATCGCCGCCCCAGTGCGCGAGGGCGTCACCGTGACCCGTGCTACGCGGATCGAGGGGACGCGGTGCTTCCGGGTCGAGACTTCGGCCGGGGTGTTCGAGGCCCGCAACATCGTCGCCGCGACCGGCCCGTTCCAGCGCCCGCTGATCCCGCCGCTGGTGCCGGAGACTGCCGGGTTTTCCCAACTCCATTCCGCGGATTACCGCAATCCGGGGCAGCTGGCGCCGGGGGCGGTGCTGGTGGTGGGGGGCGGGTCCTCGGGCGTGCAGATCGCGGACGAGCTGATGCAGGCCGGGCGTCGCGTCTTCCTGTCGGTCGGCCCGCATGGACGGCCGCCGCGCGCCTACCGCGGCCGGGATTATTGCTGGTGGCTGGGGGTGCTGGGCAAGTGGGACATCGACACGCCCGCGCCGGGGACCGAGCATGTGACGATCGCGGTGAGCGGCGCGCAGGGTGGCAAGACCATCGAATTCCGGGCGCTGGCGCATCAGGGCATGACGCTGCTGGGGCGGGCCGAGGGGTTCGAGGGCGGGGTGATGCGCTTTGCGGATGACCTGCGCGAGAACATCCGCAAGGGCGACGAGAATTACTTCTCGGTCCTGGACGAGGCCGATGCCTGGGCGCTGCGCCACGGGATCGCGCTGCCCGAGGAGCCCGAGGCGCGGCTGCTGCCGCCCGATCCGGCCTGCGTGAGCGATCCGATCCTGTCGCTGGATCTGGCGGCCGAGGGGATCACGACGATCCTTTGGGCCACGGGATACGGTTTCGATTTCAGCTGGTTGCAGGTCGATACCTTCGACGCGCAGGGGCGGCCGCTGCATGCCCGGGGTGTCTCGCGCGAGCCAGGGGTCTATTTCGTCGGTCTGCCCTGGCAGACGCGGCGGGGCTCGGCCTTCATCTGGGGCGTCTGGCACGACGCCCGCTTCATCGCCGACCAGATCGGGATTCAGCGGGCCTATAGCAGCTATGACGAGGGGATGCGGGCGGCGGGGCGGTAGGAGCGACAAGGGCGGCGTCTGGGCCTTGGTGGGATGAAATCCCACCCTACGGGCGCCGGTAGGGTGGGGTTTCACCCCACCATCCGTCTCACTGCCGGCCAACCCGCCGGATATCCGGCGGCATCGCCGCCAGCAGGCTCCGCGTATAATCGCTATCGGGCGCGTCGAACAGGCGCTGGGTCTCGCCCTGTTCCTTGATCTCGCCGCGATAGATCAGCGCCACCCGGTCGCAGATATAGCGGATCACGCCCAGATCGTGGCTGATGAAGAAATAGGTCAGCCCCAGCCGTTGTTGCAGCTCGATCAGCAGGTTAAGCACCTGCGCCTGAACCGAGACGTCCAGCGCCGAGGTCGGCTCATCCAGCAGCACCAGCGACGGCCCCGGGGCCAAAGCCCGGGCGATGCAGATCCGCTGCCGCTGCCCGCCGGAAAACTCGTGCGGATGGCGGTAGAGGTGCTGCGGCCCCAGCCCGACCAGCTCCAGCAGTTCCGCCGCCCGGTCGGTGCGTTGCTGTCGGTTCAGCCCCAGCGTGGCGCGGTGGATCAGCATCGGCTCGGTCACGATGTCATGCACCGACATGCGCGGGTTGAGCGAGGCATAGGGGTCCTGAAAGACGATCTGAACCTTGGCCCTGAGCGCGCGCAGGGCGGCGGGGCTGAGGCGGGCCATATCCTCGCCCTCGAACAGGATGCGGCCCGAGGTCGGGGTATCCAGCCGCAGGATCTGCCGGGTCAGGGTCGTCTTGCCCGAGCCGCTTTCGCCGACCAGCCCGAAGCTTTCGCCCTTCCTGACCGACAGGCTCACCTCATGCAGCGCGCGGACGCCCTCGGTCTTGCCGAACATGCCCTGCCGGGCGGGAAAGACGCGCGAGACATTCTCGATCTCAAGCATGCTGCAGCTCCTCAACCACCGGGCAGGCGACCTCATGCCCCGCCGCGCGGGTATGCAGCGGCGGCGGGCCTTCCAGACAGGACGGCCGGGCCAACGCGCAGCGGGGCGCGAAGCGGCAGCCGGGGGGCGGGTGGATCAGGTTCGGGACCGAGCCTGCCAGCCCCTGCAACTGCCCCCGCGCCACGCTGCGGTCGGGGATCGCCCTGAGCAGGGCCTGCGTGTAGGGATGGGCGGGATCGGCCAGCACCTCGGCAATCGGGCCCTTCTCGACGATGGTTCCGGCGTACATCACCGCGACATGGGTGCAGGTCTGGGCCACCACGCCAAGGTTGTGGGTGATCAGCACGACACCCATATCATGCGCCGCCACCATCTGCTTCAGCAGCGTCAGGATCTGCGCCTGAACGGAGACATCCAGCGCCGTGGTCGGCTCGTCGGCGATCAACAGGCCCGGGCGGCCGATCAGTGCCATGGCGATCAGCACCCGTTGCCGCATCCCGCCCGAGAATTGGTGCGGGTAATCGTCCAGCCGCGATTCCGCCGCCGGGATGCCGACCTCGGTCAGCATGTTGATGGCGAGCTTGCGCGCGGCGGCCTTGCGCGCTCGGCGCCCGGCGCGGGCGTCGAGCCCGAGGATCGAGGGATCGTGCCGGGCCGCGGCCAGCGCCACATCAATGAGCTGCGTGCCGATGCGGAAGGCGGGGTTGAGGTTGGTGGTCGGGTCCTGAAAGATCATCCCCACGCGCCGGCCCCGCAGCGCCCGCATCTGCGGCTCGCTCAGCCCCAGCACGTCGGTTCCGTCCAGCAAGATCTGGCCGCCGGTGTATTCGGCGGGGGGCGTGCGGACCAACCGGGACACGGAGAGCCCGGTCAGTGACTTGCCACAGCCGGTTTCGCCCACCAGCCCCCAGATCTGCCGCTTTTCGACGCTGAGGCTGACGCCCGCCAGCACCTTGGCGGCGCCCTCGAAGGAATGCATCGACAGATGCAGGTCGCGGATATCGAGAAGTGCACTCATCTCAGCGCCTCGCACGCGGGTCGAGGACGTCGCGCAGCCCGTCGCCCAGAAGGTTGAAGCCGAAGACGGCCAGGAACATGGCGAGGCCGGGGAAGACCGCGGTCCACCAGAAATCCGGCATGTAGTTGCGGGCGATGGACAAAAGCGTGCCCCATTCCGGGGTCGGCGGGCGCACACCGATGCCGATGAAGCCCAGCGCCGCGACGGTCAGGATGGCGAAACCCATGTCGAGCGACATCTTCACGATCACCGGCGAGACGATGTTGGGCAGGATGTGGCGGAAGAGGACGCGGGCGGGGCTGGCGCCGATGGCGCGGGCGGCGGCGACATAGACCTCCTCGCGCGCCTGCAGCACCTCGCCCCGGACCAGTCGTGCGTAGCCGGGCCACCAGGACAGGGCGATGGCGATGATCATGTTGACGAAGCCCGGGCCGAGGGCCGCGGCGACGGCCATGGCCAGGATCAGGCTGGGGATGGTCAGCATGAGGTCGGAAAACCGCATCAGCACATCGTCGATCCAGCCGCCGTTGAAGCCCGCCAGCGCGCCGACCACCACGCCCAGCACGGTGCCGATCAGCACCACGGCAAAGCCCGCCGCGACCGAGACGGGGGTGCCGGCCATGACCAGCGACAGCACGTCCTGTCCCAGCTCGTTGGTCCCGAACGGATGGGCGAGGGACGGGGCTTGGAACCGCTCGGCGGTGTTCAGGCCGCCCCGGACGTGCTCAGGGTAGGGGGCGAGCAGATTGCCGAACAGGGTGAAGAACAGCACCACGGCGACCATGGTCGCGCCGACCATCGACAGGCGGCTCTGGCGAAAACGGTAGAAGGCGCGGCGCGAGGCCTCGGCCCGGGCGCTGCGGCGGCTGTCCTGGGACACGTCGGTCATTGGTAGCGGACCTTCGGGTTGATGAGGCCGTAAAGCACGTCGATGGCGATATTGGCGGTGACGAAAAGGACCCCGATCACCAGCGCGACGCTGACCACCGGCATGAAATCCTGCGAAACGATGGCGGAGGTGGCGTAAAGCCCGATCCCCGGCCAGTCGAAGACGGTTTCCACCAGCACCGTGCCCCCCAGGAGCCAGCCGAAATAAAGGCCGATGACGGTGAGCGAGGCGGAAATCGCGTTCCTCAGCACGTATTTGAAGACGATGAGGCGGGGCGAGAGGCCCAGCGCCCGGGCTGTGGTGACGTAATCCTGGTGCATCACCTCGATGGTCGAGGCGCGCATCATCCTGAGGATCGTGGCCAGCGGCGACAGCGACATGGCGATGGCGGGCAACGCCAGGTAGCGCATGGCGGTCCAGAAGGACTCCCAGTCACCGGCGAGGATCGAGTCGATGGTGTAAAAGCCGGTGATACCCGGCGGCGGGTCGAAGATGATCGGGAAGCGCCCGCCCAGCGGCAGCCACATCAGCCACATGGCGAAGCAGAGTTGCAGCAGCAGCCCGAGGAAGAAGCGCGGCATGGAGATGGCGGCGACGGACAGGATGTTCGACAGATAGTCGGGCCATTTGTTGCGCCAGACGGCGGCCATCAGGCCTGCCGGGATGCCGACGACGATGGCCAGCAACAGGGCCGAGAAGACCAGCTCCAGCGTCGCGGGCAGATAGGCGGCAAGGTCGGTGGCGACGGGGCGGCGGGAAAACAGCGAGGTGCCGAAATCGCCCTGAACCAGCCCGGAAAGATAGGTCCAGTACTGGACCCACAGCGGCTGATCGAGGCCGAATTCGCGCGCCAGCGCCTCGATCTCGGCGCGGGTGGCGTTGGGACCGGCGGCCAGGCCCACCGGGTCGCCCGGCAGGACGCGGGCGATGACGAACATGATGATCGTCATGCCGATCAGCACCGGCAGGATCAGCAGGATCCGCCTCAGGATGAACCGCAGCATTGCCTCGGGGCCTCGCGTTCGGGAAGGGCCGGGCGCAGAAGGGACCTGCGCCCGGAAGGGTCAGATCACAGCGACAGCGGCCAGGCCTCGATCGCGTTCGAGGCGACGGGGGTGAAGGCAAAGCCCTGCACCGCGTCGCGCATCCCCAGACGGCGCTTTTCGAGGACGCCGAAGATGTCGGGGCAATCCGCGACCAGCAATTCCTGCAGCTGGCCGTAGATCTCCACCCGGCGGGCGGGGTCGATCTCGGTCCGGCCGGCCTCGATCAGCGCGTCGGCTTCGGGGTTGTGGTAGACCGCGTTCTGCCAGCCGCCATTGCGCGAAGAATGATAGGCGGCATAGGCGATGTTGTCGGGGTCGCCGTAATTCGCGGTCTGATAGACCGGGAAGAGGTCGGGGAAGGTCTCGGGCGATTGGCAGGCGGCCACCATGTCCGGCCAGTTCATCGGCGTGATGTCCAGCTGGATGTTCAGCGCCTGCAGGCTGTCGAGCATGATCAGCGCCCAGCGGCGTTGCTGTTCCAGCCCGTTCACATGCACCATGCGCAGGGTGATCCCGCCCTCCGGCGTGTCGGTCATCGCCAGATGCTCGCGCGCCTTGTCGAGATCCATGCGGTAGACCTCGAGCTCGGGATTGTGGCCGAGGATGCCGTTGGGCAGTGGGCCGGTCATCAGCTCGGCATAGCCCGAGGCATCGAGCATCGCCTGGTAATTCATGGCATAGGCCACGGCCTTGCGCATGTTGATGTCGGCCATCGGGCCTTGTTCGGTGTTCATCTTGATCGAGAAGGTGCGGTATTCCGGCTCGATCACCCGCACCACGCCCGGCGCGCCGTCGAGCGCATCCATGTCTTCCGAGGTCAGGTCGACCGAGATATGCACCTCGCCCCGCTGCAGCATCAGCCGCTGGGTGGAGCTTTCGCGCACGATCTGCCAGATCACCCCGTCGAGGTTGCCGCCGCCGGTCTGCCAGGCGGTGTCGGCGCGCTGCAGCTGATAGAGCGCGCCCGCTTCGGCGCGGCGCAGCTTGAAGGGGCCCGAGCCCGCGACATTGGCCTGCAGATAGGTGGTGCTGTCATCCCCGCCCTCGTTGGCCTCGGCGATGGCTTTCGAGGCGATGAAGATCCACGGGATCACCTGCAGGAAGGCGGCGAAGGGCGTCGCAAGGTCGAAGCGGACCGTATGGGCGTCGACGGCGGTGACGCCCTCGGGCTCGACGATGCCGCGGATCATCCAGCTGTTGCCGCGGGCGAGCCTGAGCGCGCGCTGGTAGGAGAAGACCACATCCTCGGCGGTGACCGGGCTGCCGTCGTGGAAGACCGCCGCCGGGTTCAGCGCGAAAGTATAGGTCTTGCCGTCCTCGCTGACCTCCCAGCTGTCGGCAAGGGCGGGCACCGGCTCCGGCGGGTTGCCCGCGACGCGGACCAGCGGCTCGTAGGTGTTGCGCAGGAAGAAGCTGGCCGAATAGCCGGTCGCCGTATGCGGGTCGTAGTTCGGGATATCCTGCGTCGAGGCGATGATCAGGATGTTCCGCCCCGATTGGGCGAAGAGCTGCTGCGGGAAGCTGGCGGCAGCAAGACCGGCGCCGCTGAGGGCCAGAAAGCTGCGCCGCGAGAGGGTCTTGAGGTCGATGGTGGACATTCGGGTCTCCGTGTTGGGGTCCGGCCGGGTCGGCTCCGGCCGGTTGGGGTGGTCGGATCTCAGGCCGTTGCGGCGAGTTCTGCGCGCGCCGTCAGGGCCGAAGGGTGATAGCGGCGGACGTAGTCGAGGGTGACGTAGCCCAGCCTCAGATCGCGCTCGACAAGCGCGGGGTCGCGGTCGGCCGGATCGCCGAACCCGGCGCCCCCGCCAAGCATCAGCTCCACCCGTTCGCCGGGCGTGCGGAGTTCCACCAGCTTGCCGGTGCCGCAATCCTCGATCAGCCCGTCATCGGGACCGATCACCCGCCCGCGCGCCATGCCTCCCGGCTGACCGCCGAACAGGCCCGGGATCGGGTTGTTGACGCCCTCGGGGAAGACCGAGGCCAGCGTGGTGCGCCCGTCGGTGGTGAGCTTGCGGAACACCACTCGCTGACCCAGACCGCCGCGGTGCCGTCCGGCGCCGCCGGTGTCGGGGACAAAGGCCTTCTCCTCGATCAGGATCGGCGCGCGGCTTTCCATCAGCTCGATCGAGGTATTGGCGGCCGAGGTCGGCCACAGCAGCGCCGAATGCCCGTCGCCCCGGTCCGAGCCCCCCTGTCCGCCGCCGCAGAACAGCATGTCGGAATAGAAGGCGCCCGAGGCATCCTGCCCGTAGACGGTCGAAGCCACGGCGAGCCCGGTGAAGGCCTGCACATCCTCGGGCCGGGCGCCAGCCAGCGCCTGGAAGATGTTGGGCGCCAGATACCAGCCGGTGCGGGTGCGGATATTGACCGACGCGGGATAGGTGCAGTTCAGGATCGAGCCCTCGGGCGCGGTCACCGTGAAGGGGCGGTAACAGCCCGCATTGCCGCGCACCTTCGGCGTCAGCATGCATTTCAGCGGATAGGTCGCGTGCGCCGCGGTGTAGTTCAGCGTCGAGTTGAGGCCCCCCTGGGCCAGCTGCGGCGGGGCGCCGTCGAAGTCGATGGTCATCGCATCGCCCTCGACCTTGATCGCCACCGGATAGGTCATCACCTCGCCCAGCGGGTTGTTGGTGATGGTGCCGGTATAGACGCCGTCGGGGATGGCCCGCACCGCGTCGCGCATCGCGCCTTCGGACAGGTCCTGCACCACCTGAGCCAGCGCGCCCAGATCCTCCATGCCGTATTCGGCCATGAAGGCCTCCAGCCGCTCGGCGCCGATCACGTTCGCCGTGACGAAGGACTGGATGTCGCCGATCACCTGCTCGCCGTTGCGGACGTTCTGGCCGATCATGCGGAACAGGGTCTCGTTCGGCCTGCCCGCCTCGAACAGCTTCATCGGCGGGATCTGCAGACCTTCCTCGTAGATCTCGCGTGCCTTCAGCGAATCCTTGGTGCCACCGATGTCCGAGACATGGCCCACGGTGCCCAGAAGCCCGACCAGCCGCCCGTTGCGGAACGCAGGCGTGACGATGGCAAGGTCAAAGAGGTGCCCGGCGCAGAGCCAGGGGTCGTTGGTGATCAGCACATCGCCCGGTTGCAGCGTCTCGGCCGGATAGCGTTCCAGCAGCGCCTTGACCGCGCGGGGCAGGGTCAGGTTGAAGACCGGCATGGCGCGCGGGCTGTGGGCCAGCGTCTCGCCCAAGGGGTCCAGCAGCTCGCAGGCGAAGTCCTGCGCTTCCGAAATCACCAGCGAAAAGGCGGTGCGGCAGACCGTCTGCCACATCTCCTCGGCCACGTTCACCAGACGGCTCCACATGATTTCCAGCCCGATGGGATCGGCCTGGATCAGCTTGACGGCATCCTCGCGGCTCATGCCCGCCGGGATGCGGGTTTCGGCCTGTTGGGTGGCGGCGACGCTGATGCAGAGGTTCAGGGCATTGTCCACCTTCACGCTGTCGCGCGGGCCGATGATCGTTGTCGCCTCGCGTTCCTCGACGATGGCGGGGCCGTCGAAGGTGTCGCCCGGGACCAGCGCATAGCGGTCGTAGACCTTGGCCTCGAAAGCGCCGTCCGCGAACCAGGCGCGGCGGGTGCCCTTGACCCGGCCCTCGGCCCCCGCGCCCCCGGCGGCGCCGGTGACGGAGATGGCGGGCTGGGGACCCACGCAGCGCAGGCGGAAGTTCACCGCCTCGATCCGCGCGCCCTCGAAGACCTTGGTGTAGCGCACCTCATAGGCTTTGGCGAAAGCCTCGCGGATCGCGGGCAGGCTGTCCGCGCCGATGGGGCCCGGGGGCAGGGCCACGGAAATGTCGTGCATCTGGCCGACGAGGCGCATGTCGGCGTGGACCTCGACCGTGATGTCGGCATCCTTGACGCCCGCGGCGGTCAGGTGCCCGCGGCCCTCGGCCTCCATCGCCTGCAACAGCGCGTTCAGCGGTTCAGCGTCGAAATCGCCAGACAGTTCAACGCGGTGCGAGCGCACCCCTTCGAAGCTGAGCGGCGCCACCAAGAAACCCAGGGCCGAGGCGGCACCCGAGGCCGGGGGGATGATGACCTCGCCCACGCCCATGGCACGGGCCACGTTCACCGCATGCGCCGGACCGGCGCCGCCGAAGGCGACCATGGCGTAATTGCGGGGATCCTTGCCCTTCTCGATCAGGTGGACGCGGGCCGAGGCGGCCATGTTCTCGGCTACCACCTTGTGGATGCCCAGCGCCGCTTCCTCGATGCCGAGGCCCAGAGGCGCCGCCACCGTGCCGACCGCGAGGCGCGCGGCCTCAAGATCCAGCGTCATCCGCCCGCCGAGGAAGAAACCGGGGTCATAATAGCCCAGCACAAGGTTCGCGTCGGTGACGGTCGGTTGCAAGCCGCCCAGGCCATAGCAGGCCGGGCCTGGGTCCGAGGCCGCCGAATGCGGGCCCACCTTCAGCAGGCCCACCTCGTCCAGCGCGGCGATGGAGCCGCCGCCCGCGCCGATCTCGATCATGTCGATCACCGGCGCCTTGATCGGCAGGCCCGAGCCCTTGGTGAAGCGATGGACGCGCGCGGCCTCCATCATCGGGGCGATTTCGGCGCGGTTGTCCTCGATCATGCAGGCCTTGGCCGTGGTGCCGCCCATGTCGAAGGAAATCACATCGGCCCGGCCCGCCAGTTCCCCGAACAGAGCGGTCGCCAGACCGCCGCCCGCCGGACCCGATTCCAGCAGCCGGATCGGCAGCTCCCGGGCCGTGGCCAGCGAAACGAGGCCGCCCGCCGAATGCATCAGCCTCAGCGAGCCGAGGAACCCGCGCTTGCGCAGTTCCGCTTCCAGCCGCTTGAGGTAACGGTCCATCAAGGGCTGCACATAGGCATTGGCGCAGGTGGTGACGGTGCGCTGATACTCGCCCATCTCGGCCACCACGTCGGACGAGATCGACACGGCGATCCCCGGCGCGGCGGCGCGGATCAGTTCGGCTGCGCGGCGCTCATGCGCGGGGTTGATATAGGCATGCAGGAACGAGACCGCGATCGCCTCGCAGCCCTGTGCGACCAACGCCTTGGCGGCGCGGGTGACCCCGGCCTCGTCCAGTGGCGTCAGAACCTCGCCCGCGGCGTTCAGGCGCTCGGCGACCTCGATGCGGCGGTCGCGGGTTGCCAGCGGTTCCGGGAATTCGACGAAAAGGTCATAGATGTCATAGCGTTGCTCCGTCCCCATCTCCAGGATGTCACGGAAGCCTTGGGTGGTGATGAGGCCCAGCTTCGCGCCCTTGCGCTCGATCACGGCGTTCGTGACCAGCGTCGTGCCATGCACCATCTCGGACACGTCCGAGAGCGCGATGCCGCGCAGCGCGACCAGCTCTTCCAGCCCTTTCAACGCGGCCTCGGCCGGGTCGTGGGGGGTGGTCAGGCGCTTGTGCAGCGTCACGCTGCCCTCGGCGCCATCGTAGAGGATGAAGTCGGTGAAGGTGCCGCCGATGTCGAACCCGACCCTCCAGCGCCCGGTGCCGCTTGCTCCGCTCATGTCTTCTTACCTTTTCCTGAGTGTCCTGTCGCCCAGGGCGGCCGAGACCTCGGCCGCGCCGTCGAGCAACATGGTTTCGATGGTTTTGCGGTCTTCCTCGGTGGCCAGCGCAGCGGGCCAGACGATGCACAGGGCGACCGCTTCGCCCGTTTCGGGGTCGCGCACCGCGACCGAAAGCGCGTCCACACCGCGCGTCGATTCCTGGGCCGAGAACGAGACGCCCGTGCGCCGCACCTCGGCCAGCCGTTCCAGCACTTCGTCGATGCTCTGCGGCGACAGGTCCGAAGGCGGCACGATGCCATCCGCGAAAAGCGCCCGCACCTCGTCATCGCTGAGGAGCGCCAGCAGGGCGCGCCCGGTGCCGCTGCCGTGTGCGGTCAGGCGGCGGCCGATGTTCGACACGACGCGCAGCGAATGGGTGCCGGGATGGTCGGTCACCGCCGCCACCTCGGTGTCGATCAGCTTGCTGACATAGCCGGTATGCCCGGTGGCGGTGCTGATCTTCGCCACCGCCTCGGCTGCGCGTTCGACAAGGCTCGACGACCGCCGGTAGCTGATCGCCGCATCCAGCACCAGAACCCCGGGGCGGAAGCGCTTGGTCTTGCCGATGGTCTCCAGAAGCCCCGCGTCGCGCATCGCCCTGAGCAGCCGCGAGGCGTTGCTCTTGGGGATGCCCAGCTTCTCGACCGTGTCCATGACGGTGAGTTCGGTGCACTCGGCTCCGAAACAACGCAGGACGGCGGCGGCGGAATTCAGGATGGACATGGCGGCCAGAAAGTTGCAAAAAATGGAACCAAGGTTCCGATGAATGCAACTATTTGACGGCGGGCGATTCGTGTCAACGGTCTTTGCAATGTGCGAAGGTCAGTTTTTTCGACTGCTGCCGAGAGGGGCAGTCCTGCCGGTTTTTCAGCCGATCCGGGGCTCTTGCCGAAAGCGCCGGGCGGTGCCACGCTCGCGCGAGACGCCGCAAACCCCGGAAATCCCATGCAATCTCTGCCCCGAATCGATGCCTTCGCCGCGGATCTGACCGCGCTGCGCCACGACTTCCACGCCCATCCCGAACTGGGGTTTGAGGAGCACCGGACCTCGGCCCGCATCGCCGAACTGCTGGAAAGCTGGGGGATTGAAGTCACGCGCGGGATCGGCGGGACCGGGCTGGTCGGTGTGCTGCACGGCCGCGGGCCGGGGCGGCGCATCGGGCTCAGGGCCGATATGGACGCCCTGCCGATGGAGGAGCTGACGAACCTGCCCTATGCCTCGAAAAACGCGGGTGTTTTCCATGGCTGCGGGCATGACGGGCATATCACCATGCTGCTGGGCGCCGCCCGCTATCTGGCCGAGACGCGGGCGTTCGACGGCACGGCGGTGTTCATCTTCCAACCGGCCGAGGAAGGGCTGGGCGGCGCCCGGGCCATGATCGCCGACGGGCTCTTCGAGCGCTTTCCCTGCGACGAACTCTATGGCCTGCACAATTCGCCCTATCACCCGCTGGGACAGGTCACGCTGCGCCCGGGGCTGGCGCAGGCCGGGGCCTCGTTCTTCGACATCCGCATTCAGGGGCAGGGCGCGCATGGCGCCTATCCGCATTTCGCCAAGGACCCGGTGACCATCGGCGCCGGGCTGGTGAAGGAGCTGCAGGAGATCACCGCCCGCAACGCCGATCCGCTGCATCCGGTGGTGGTCTCGGTCACTGCCTTCCGGGCGGGCGAGGCCTATAACGTGATCCCCGACAGTGCCGAATTGCGCGGCACGTTCCGCTTCCTCAGGGCCGAGGACCGCGACCTGATCGATACCAGGATGCGGCAGATCTGTGCCGGGATGGCGCTGGCACATGGTGTGACCATCGACGTCGATATTCGCGGCGTTTTCAGCCCCTTGCGCAACGACACTCAGAGCGTGGATCACCTGATCGAGGCCGCCCGCGACGTGGTTGGCGAGCAGGCCGCAGCCGATGCCGAGGTGATCATGGGGTCCGAGGACATGGCTGATCTCCTGGCCGTGGTGCCGGGCGCCTTCTTCAACCTCGGCCATGGCTCGGGCGTGCCGGTCCACAACCCGCATTTCACCTTTGACGACCGCATCCTGCCGGTCGGCGCCAGCATCTTCGCCCGTCTGGTCGAGCGGCGCGGCACGCGCTAGGGTGGCGGGCACAGGCAGGGGGGATTTGCGATGCAACGCAACGGGTTCAAGGCGGCGCTGGCCGAGGGGCGCAACCAGATCGGCTGCTGGGTCGGGCTGGCCGATGATTACGCGGCCGAGATCGCCGGGGAGGCCGGGTTCGACTGGCTGCTGATCGACGGCGAACACGCGCCCAATGACATCCGTTCGATGCGCCGCCAACTGTCGGCGCTGGGGCGCTCGACCTCGCATCCGGTGATCCGCCTGCCGATCGGCGAGGTCTGGATGGTCAAGCAGGCGCTGGATATCGGCGCGCAGACCCTGCTCATTCCCATGGTCGAATCGGGCGCACAGGCGGCGGAACTGGCCCGCGCCATGCGCTACCCGCCCGAGGGGATCCGCGGCGTGGGGGCGGCGCTCGCCCGGGCCTCGCGCTTTTCCGGCATCCCCGATTACATCCACCGCGCCGATGACGAGGTCTGTCTGCTGGTGCAGGTCGAGAACCGCGCCGGGATGGCGGCGCTCGACGATATTCTGGCGGTCGAAGGGGTGGATGGCGTGTTCATCGGCCCGGCGGATCTGTCGGCGGATATGGGCTTTCGCGGCAAGGCCGACGCGCCCGAGGTGAAGCTGGCCATCCAGGACGCGATCCGGCGCATCCGGGCGGCGGGCAAGGCGGCCGGGATCCTGTCCACGGACGAGGCGCAGGCGAAGGAATGGATCGCCGCGGGCGCCAATTTCTGCGCCGTGGGCATCGACGTCACCGTGCTGGCCAATGCGCTGAGGGCGCTGGCGGCCAAGTTCCGCTGACGGCCATGCGGGTTCTGACCTTCAACGTTCAGAACCTGCGGCTCCGGCGGCCCGAGGGGCGCGAGCGGCTCGATGGCGCGCGCGACGGCTCGGACGGGGACAGCGCCCTCGACCGGGCGCTCGATTTCGCCGACCGGCGGCTGACGGCGGCGGTGCTGGCCCGGGCCGGGGCCGATGTCTGCGCCTTGCAGGAGGTCTTCGACCGCGACTCGCTCGATTATTTCCACGACCATCTGTTGCGCGGGGCCGGGGCGGCGCCCTGGCCCTGGCGGGCCTGTCTTCAGGGCAATGACGGGGCAGGGCGGGACCTCGCCTTGATGGCGCGCAGGCCGTTCGCGGCGCAAAGCCACGCCCGGCTGTTGGCGGGCGATCTGGGGCTTGAGGGGCGGGCGGATCTGCCGGTCTTCAGCCGCGACCTGCTGGCGGCGGATTTCGGGCCCCTCACGCTATTTGTCGTGCATTTCAAGGCGCCCTGGCCCGATCCCGAGGCCGCCTGGACCCGCCGCCATCTGGAGGCGCAGGCCGTGCGCCGGGTGATCGAGCGGCGGTTTTCCGATCCGGCCGCGGCGCTCTGGCTGGTGCTGGGCGATTTCAACGACCCGCCCGAGGGGGCGCGGGCCGTGGCGCCGATCCTCGACCCCTTTGGCGTCGATCTGACCCAGCGCATGCCCGAGGGCGAGCGCTGGACCTGGGCCGAGGGCGAAAGGCGGGGCTGCCCGGATGCAATGATCGCCTCGCCCGCGCTGGCCGCGCGCTTCCCGCAAGCCGTACCGCAGGCAATCCGCGCCGGCCTTGCCCGCAGCGCCGGTGGCACCCAGCCGCGCCTGCCGGACGTGGGAGACGACCGGCCCCATGCCAGCGATCATGCCGCACTTTTGCTGGATCTGCCGGGGCTCTGACCGGGTGCCCGGCTGTCATGGTTCTGTTACACATGGCTGCGACAACAGCCTCAACCCCCGGATCAGCCTGAATGCGACCCGCCATGACCGCCGACCTGACCCATTGCGGCTCGCTGCTCGACGCCCTGCCTGACCCGGCGCTGCTGGTCGGGCCGGACCGCCGCATCCTGCTGGCCAACCCCGCCGCGCGCGAGCTGTTCTCGGCGCCTCTGGTCGGGTCCTCCGCGCTCAGCTACATCCGCCAGCCGGAACCCGCCGCGGCGCTGGAAAAGGGGCTGGCCGCGCTCAGCGAGCCGCCCACCGCCTCGGCCCCGGTCGAGGCGCGGATGATCCAGACCACGCCCACGCGCGAGACGGTGCTGCGCGTGACTGTGGCGCCGGTGGTGGCGACCGGCGGCCTTGCCGCGGTGCTGGTTACCCTGCGCGACATCAGCCAGGTCGAACACGCCGAGGAACAGCGCCGCGATTTCGTGGCCAACGTGAGCCACGAGATGCGCTCGCCCCTGACCGTGCTGGCGGGCTTCATCGAGACGCTGAAAGGCCCCGCGAAGGGCGATCCCGTGGCCACCGCCAGCTTCCTCGACATCATGGAGCGTGAAGCGCAGCGCATGTCGCGGCTGGTGAGCGATCTTCTGTCGCTGAGCCGGGTCGAGGCCGAGGAGCGGGTCCGCCCCCGTGCCCAGGTCTCGCTCAGCGAAGTGGTGCGGGCGACGCTGGCGGCGCTGCGCCCACAGATCGAGGAAGCCGGGATCACCGTCGATTTCCGCGATCTGCCCGACGCTCCGGCCATCCCCGGCGACCGCGACCAGCTGGTGCAGGTGTTCCACAACCTCGTCGAGAACGCGATGAAATACGGCGCCTCGGGCGGGCGCATCGAGATCGAGATCGAGCGGCAGGAACAATCGCCCGGCTTCCCCGGCCCGGTGATGAAGGTGCGGATCCGCGATTTCGGCGACGGGATCGACGCACTGCACCTGCCGCGGCTGACCGAACGCTTCTACCGCGTCGACGGCCACCGCTCGCGCACCATGGGCGGCACGGGCTTGGGGCTCGCCATCGTCAAGCATATCATCAACCGGCATCGGGGGCGGCTGTCCATCCGCTCCACCCGCGGCGAGGGCTCGACCTTTGCCGTGGTGCTGCCCGTGGCCTGATCGGGGCCGGGGTTTCACCGAAGTGTCACATTGCACCGTTAGGGTGCGTCCAAACAACAGAGATTGCGCATGACCCGCCTGCATATCGATTCCGCCTTCGACGACGACCTGGAGCGTATCCGTGACCTGATGCTGGGCATGGGCGGCCGCGTCGAGGAAGCCATCACCCTCGGCGCGCGGGCGCTGGAGGAACGCGACGAGGATCTCGCCCAGCAGGTGGTCGAGGGCGACCATGCCATCGACGCGCTTGAGGAAGAGATCGACCAGCATGTCGTGCGCCTGCTGGCGCTGCGCCAGCCGCAGGCGGGTGACCTGCGGGCGGTGATCGCGGTGATGAAGATGGCGGCCGATATCGAGCGGCTGGGCGATTACGCCAAGAACATGGCCAAGCGCGTGCCGGTCCTGTCCTCCTCGCCGCAGATCGAGGGTGCAGGCGCGGCGATCCGCCGCCAGGCGCGGCAGGTGGGCCAGATGCTCAAGGACATGCTCGACGCCTTCGCCCGGCTCGACACCGCGCTGGCCGAGGATGTGATCCACCGCGATATCGAGGTCGATCACATGACCAACGCGCTCTTCCGCGAGTTCATCACGCATATGATGGAAGACCCGCGCAACATCTCGGCCTGCCTGCATTACACCTTCATCGCCAAGAACGTCGAACGGATGGGCGATCTGGTGACCGGCGGGGCCGAACAGGTCATCTTCCTCGCCACCGGCGAGCGGTTCGGCGACCGGCCGAAGGGCGAGTCGACCGCCACCATCGACGTGCAACCGGACTAAGGAATGTTCATGAGCCGCAGCGATACGCCGCTGGTACTGGTCGTCGACGACGAGCCTGCCCAGCGCGCGCTCCTCACCTATAACCTCGAGGCCGCGGGCTTTCGGGTCGCGACCGCCTCGGACGGCGAGGAGGCTTTGCTGGTCTCGGCCGAAGAAGCGCCCGACGTGATCCTGCTGGACTGGATGCTGCCGCGCGTCTCAGGCATCGAGGTCTGCCGCCAGCTCAAGGCCCAGAAGGGCGGGGCCGATGCGGCGATCATCATGGTCTCGGCCCGGTCCGACGAAAGCGACCGGGTGCGGGGGCTGGAGACGGGCGCCGACGATTACATCACCAAGCCCTATTCGGTGAATGAACTGCTGGCCCGCGTCCGCGCCAACCTGCGCCGCGTGCGCCCGGCCCGCGCGGGGCAGGTGCTGGAAGTGAAGGACCTGACGCTCGACCCCGAGGCGCATCGCGTGCACCGCGACGGGCAGGAGCTGCATCTGGGCCCGACCGAGTTCCGCCTGCTCTCGGCGCTGATGGAGAAATCGGGCCGCGTCTGGACCCGCGAGGCGCTTCTGGACCGGGTCTGGGGCCGCGACATCTATGTCGATACCCGCACCGTCGACGTGCATATCGGCCGCTTGCGCAAGGCGCTGATGGCCAAGGGTGGTGACGATCCGATCCGCACGGTGCGCGGCGCGGGCTATTCGCTGGATTGACATTCCGGGCGGCGGGCGGTCGGATCGGGACCTCTGACAGAGGGTCCTTCGATGAACACCGCCACCGCCGCCCAGGGCTATGTCCCTGATCCCCGTAACGAAAACGTCCTGGTCTGGGTCAATGGCGACCTGGTGCCCAAGGCGCAGGCCATGGTCAGCGTCTTCGACGCGGGCTTCGGTTTCGGCGACGGGGTGTGGGAAGGGCTCAGGCTGGTCCGCGGCCGCATCCTGCAACGCGAGGCGCATCTCGACCGGCTCTTCGAGGGTGCGCGCTCGATCGCGCTGGAGATCCCGCAGGGGCGCGAGGGCATCGATGCGGCCATCGACGGGGTGCTGGCGGCAAACGGGATGGAGGACGGCGCCCATCTGCGGCTGATGGTGACGCGGGGGGTGAAGGCCACGGCCAACCAGGACCCGCGCTTCATTCTGTCCGGCCCGACCGTGGTGATCACCGCCGAATACAAGACCCCGCGGCCCGAGGCCAGGGCGAAGGGCCTCACGCTTTTCACCTCGACCTTCCGCACCTCCGGCCCCGATGTCTTCGACCTGCACCTCAACTCGCATTCCCGGCTGAACCTGATCCAGGCGCTGATCCAGGCGATCAATGCCGGCGCGGATGAGGCGCTGATGCTGGACCCGCGGGGGTTCGTGGCGTCCTGCAATTCGACGAATTTCTTCGTGGTCAGGAAAGGCGAGGTCTGGACCTCGACCTCCAGCTATTCCTTCAAGGGCATCACCCAGGGCGCGGTGATCGACGCCGCCCGCGCCGCCGGGATAACGGTGCGCGAAACCGACATGACGCTGGCGCAGGTCTATTCGGCCGACGAGAGCTTCGTCACCGGCACGCTGGGCGGCGTGACCCCGGTCACGAAGATCGACGGAAGGGTGATCGGCAGCGGCATCCCCGGCCCCCTGACCGCCCGCCTGCGCGCGCTTTACGAGGCGTCGGTCTATCCGCCGGGCTGATCGTCCGGGCCGTGGGATG
>NZ_JAUCCQ010000073.1:0-18036 GCF_034676075.1 Pararhodobacter sp.
TCGTCGAGATGGGCGCCCGCGCCCGGGCCCGTCTCGAAGATCACCGAGGTTCCCGGCATCGCCTTGAACCGGAACGAGCCCTGCCCGCCCCGCACCAGCGCCCCGTGGCGGGTCACGTATTGGCGCAGGATGTCGCGGGTCACGCGTTCGTCCGACAGCACCAGATTGCGGGCCTGCGCCCCGGCGAAACGCCCGGCGCCACCGGCCCGGTAGCTGTTGGTGCACAGGATGTAGCGCCCCTCGGGATCCAGCGGGCGGCCCTCCAGCATCACCGAGACCACCCGATGCGCCCGGGGATCCACGAGCCCTCCGGCATGGTCGTAGCGGGCAGGTTGCGACAGGTCGTAGACCACGTCGAGCGGGTCGATGACCTCGAAATTATAGCCCGGAACCTCGGGGTTCCTGAGCGGCGTTCCCTGCGAGCCCGGGCGCACCCGGTTGAAGGCCGCGGCCGAGCGTTCCAGCCATTCGACCACCTCGGCCCCGGTCAGGCAGAGCGCGGCGATGGCGTTCGGGAAGGGATAGAGGTCGGCGATGTGGCGCAGGGCCACCGGCCCCTCGGGCACGTCGGTATAGCCCGCGGGTCCGCCCCGGCCGCCCGACTTGAAGGGCGCGACGGCCGAGAGGATCGGCAGTTCGGCCAGATCGGGATCGGCCAGCCGCTGGCGGACGTAATCGCGCTGCGCCTCGGCCACCACCTGCAGCGAGCCGGTGACGCCCAGATGCGAGAAATAGGAATGCAGCGCCTCGCGGGACTGGCCGACCGGGCGGCGGATCGCCGCCAGCGTGTCAGCATGCAGCCCCGCCACGGCGTCGGCGATGCGGCGGTCGGATTTCAGCCCGTCGCTCGGCAGGGCCCGGACTTCGGAGCGGGTGCCCAGCACCCGCCATTCCCCGCCCTCGCGCAGCAGCAACATGTCGATCAGCCCGACATGCGCGCCCCAGCAGCCGCCCATCACCGCCGGTTTGCCGCCGATCGTGCCGGTGGCGATATCGACGTCGGGCATCGAGGAGAACATCGGCGAGGGGAAGATCAGATGCGTATGCCCGGTGAGCAGCGCGTCGATGCCGGGGGTCCGGGCAAGCGGCACGGCGGCATTCTCCATCCCCTCGGCATAGCGGGCGCTGCCGATGCCGGTATGGGCCAGCGCCACGATCACCTCGGCCCCCGCCTCGCGCATTTCGGGCACCCAGGCGCGGGCCGATTGCACGATGTCGCGGGCCTGAAGCCGGCCGTCGAGCGCGTGGTTGTCCCAGTCCAGCACCTGCGGCGGGGCGAAGCCGATCACACCGATCCGGATCGGATGGGCAAAGCCCATCTCGTCGGTGACCATCCGGTCGAGGATCACATAGGGTTTGACCAGCGTCCGGTCCTCGCGCGGCCCGGCGCCGAGCCGCGTGCTCAGATTGGCCGAGACGACCGGGAAGGCGGCGCCTTCCAGCGTGGTCATCAGGAAGTCGAGCCCGTAGTTGAATTCGTGGTTGCCCAGCGTGATCGCGTCGTAATCGAGCGCGTTCATCGCCGCCATCACCGGGTGCAGGTCGCCCTGCCGCAGGCCGCGCTCATGGGCGACGTAATCGCCCATCGGCGTGCCCTGCAGGAAATCGCCGTTGTCGAAGAGGAGCGTGTTGGGCGCCTCGGCCCGGGCCTCTTCGATCAGCCGCGCCGCCGAGGCCAGACCGATACCGGCCGAGGGCCGGTCGGCGTAGTAATCATAGGGCAGCAGATGCAGATGCAGATCCGTCGTTTCGATCAGACGCAGATGCACCCCGCGCTGCCCGGTGGTCAAACCGCTGAAGGAAAGGGAATTGAGCAACGCATTGCCTCGAACGATCACGGTTTTCAGTCCCGGTGCAGCCTTTTGGTCGGAGGATACGCAGGCGCATCGGTTACGCCTTTGGTCTTGGAGGCACTCAATGGCACAAGTTAGGCGAAACACTGGCTCGCACAGGGCAAGTATTCACAGCTTAGGGTTGCGATTCAACCGGGAAACACGGCAGCCTGCCACGCCGCAGTGTTTCCTACCGTCTGAAAATGCCATAAACAGCCGTCATTCCAAAGGGGGTAGCCGTGCCGCGCGAGATTGTCTTTGCTTCCGAATGGGATGACCGACTGGCCGAGCGCCGCGCCGATGCCGAGGCCATGGCGGCGATGCGGGCCGATTCGGCCAGCCGCGTGCTGCCGCTGTGGCGCGGTCGGCCGCTGATCGCGGGGGCGGATGCGGTGCAGGCCGTGTGGCTGGCGCCCGACCATCCGGTCCTTGCCGATGCCGGCCCCGACTGGATCTTCCTCGGCCAGCACGAAGGTGTCACCCGCTTTGCCGCCGATACCTCGTCCTGGGTTCCCGCCGGGATGGACGAGGCGGCGATGTCGGGCTTTTTCGACGCCACCGAATACCACCACCCCGCCCTGCCAGAGGATCACCGCTATGCCGAGCTGCGCGGGCTGATGATGCGGCTGGGCGGGATCGAGGCCTCGATGGCCTCGACCGCGCGGGGGCTGATGAACTGGCATGCCTCGCACCGCTTCTGTTCGGCCTGCGGCCAGCCCAGCGTCGCGGCGCTGGCCGGGTGGCAGCGCGTCTGTCCGGCCTGCCGCGCCGTGCATTTCCCGCGCACCGACCCGGTGGTCATCATGATCGTCGAGCGCAACGACCACGTGCTGCTGGGCCGCTCGCCCGGCTGGCCCGAGGGGATGTATTCGACGCTGGCCGGTTTCGTCGAACCCGGCGAGTCGCTGGAGGCCGCGGTCCGGCGCGAGGTCTTCGAGGAGACGAGCGTGCGCGCCGGCCGGGTCGGCTATGTCGCCTCGCAGCCCTGGGCCTTTCCGAATTCGCTGATGCTGGGTTGCGTGGCCGAGGCGCTGAGCGAGGAGATCACCCTCGATCACGAGCTGGAGGACGCCGTCTGGCTGAGCCGGGCGGAGCTGGCGCAGATGCTGGCGGGCGAGCATCCCCGCATCCGTCGCCCGCGCCGCGGCGCCATCGCCCAGGAATTGATGGTGCGCTGGCTGGAGGGCAGCATCGGCTTCGCCAAGGACGGGACGGATCGCTAGGCCCATGCAGATCAAGGCGAGCCGGGATTTCGTCCGCCAGCGCGCCCAGGTGCTGGAAAAGTTCCGCGACCCCGGGCGGGTCGAGGAGGTGCTGGCGGATATGAACGTCAGCGCCCGCCGCACTGAGGGGGGGCCGCCCCCCGCCTGGGATTGCGCGATCCACTGGCACGAGGCCGACCGCTCCTTCACCGCCCGGATGGAGGAGCCCGCACCCGGCGAGAGGCTGCTGCTGTCGCTGGCCTCGGACCTTGGCGATGCGGCGATCACCATGGATTTCCAGGACCGGTCCGAAGGCGGCTGCCGCGTCACCGCGACCGCTGACCTCACCGCCCATACCATGCTGGCCCGGCTGACGCTGCAATCCCTGCGGCTGGTGCGCGGCAAGGGCGAGGACCGGCTGACCCGGCTGATCGCGGCGCTCGGTCGCCCCTGAGCCCCCTCAGCCCGCCGCGATGGCCGCCGCTACGGCACGACGCCAGGCGTCATAACGGGCCTCGCGCGCGGCATTGTTCATCTCGGGCTCGAAGCGGCGTTCCAGCGCCCAGCGCGCGGCGAAGCCCTCGACCCCCGGCAGCAGCCCCGCCTTGTGACCCGCCAGCCAGGCCGCACCCAGCGCCGTCGTCTCCAGCACCGGCGGGCGGTCGACCGGCGCCCCGAGAATATCGGCCAGCGCCTGCATGGCGTAATCGCTGGCGCTCATGCCGCCATCGACCCTGAGCACGCCGACCTCGGCCTCGACACCCGACGCCGCCCAATCGCCGCGCATCGCCTCGGCCAGATCGCGGGTCTGGAAGGCGACGCTCTCCAGCGCGGCCCGGGCGAATTCGGCGGGGCCCGAGTTGCGGGTCAGGCCGAAGACCGCGCCCCGTGCCTCGGGCCGCCAATAGGGCGCCCCAAGGCCGGTGAAGGCCGGGACGATGATCACCCGCTGTTCGGGATCGGCCTTTTCCGCCAAGGCCTGGGTCTGGTCGGCACGCTCGATGATCCCCAGCCCGTCGCGCAGCCATTGCACCACCGCCCCGGCGATGAAGATCGAGCCCTCCAGCGCATAGGTCACCTGCCCGTCCAGCCGGTAGGCAATGGTCGTCAGCAGCCGGTTTTGCGAGGCCACCCGCGTCTCGCCCGTGTTCATCAGCGCGAAACAGCCGGTGCCATAAGTCGATTTCATCATCCCCGGCTTGAAACAGGCCTGGCCGATGGTCGCCGCCTGCTGGTCGCCCGCCACGCCCAGAATCGGGATCGGGCGGCCGAAAAGCCGCGTCTCGCCGAACTCGGCATTGCAGTCGCGGACCTCGGGCAGCAGCGCCATCGGCACGTCGAACAGACGGCAGAGGTCTTCGTCCCAGGCGCCGGTGCCGATGTTGTACAGCATGGTCCGCGCGGCGTTGGTGGCGTCCGTCGCATGCACCCGCCCCTCGGTCAGGCGCCAGATCAGGAAGCAATCGACCGTGCCCAGCGCCAGTTTCCCCGCCTCGGCCCTGTCGCGTGCACCCGGCACCCGGTCCAGCAGCCATTTCGCCTTGGTCGCGCTGAAATAGGGATCGAGCAGCAGGCCGGTGCGCTCGGTCACCTCGGCCTCGTGCCCGCCCGCGCGCAGATCCTCGCACAGATCCGCCGTGCGCCGGTCCTGCCAGACGATGGCCCGGTGGATCGGCTCGCCCGTCTCGCGGTCCCAGATCACCAGTGTCTCGCGCTGGTTGGTGATGCCGATCGCCTCGGCGCTTCCCTGTTCCAGAACCTCGCGGCAGGTGGCGAGGGTGGTCTGCCACAGATCCCCGGCATCGTGCTCGACCCAGCCAGAGGACGGGAAATGCTGCGGAAATTCCTGCTGCGCCGTGGCCAGGACCTTGAGATCGGCGTCAAAGAGGATGGCCCGGCTCGAGGTCGTGCCCTGGTCGATGGCGAGGATCGGCATGAAGTTCTCCCTTTGGCGCGAAGGTGGCGCGCGGCGCGGGGGCCGTCAACACCTGCCGCGGAAAGGGATTCTTTACCCGGCGCCGCCATGCTGGCTGCGGTTATGACGGAGAGACGGATGCGGCAGCTCACTCGACGGATCGGAATGGCGCTGGGGGCGGTCCTGCTGGCGCTGGGGATGGCCACGGCCCAGGCGCAGGATGGCGGCCCCGCCGATCCGCTGCCCGAATTGCGCGACATCGGCCAGACGCTCGACTGGCAGGCCATGGCCGAAGGGCCGCGCCCCGCCTCGGTGCCGCTGGGGCCGATGTCGGCGCTGGGCGGGATCGCCGATTGGGTGCATCTGACGGGCGCGGGCAGCCGGACCTGGTACACCCGCCGCGGCACCCTGCGGCAGATGGAGGGGATCTATCGCCGCCAGCGCGAACTGCTGGAAAGCGCCGGGTTCGAGATCCGCACCGCCGGTTTCAACGCCGACCGCGCCGGTCTGGGCGTCGGCAGCAATGCCTGGATCGGCCTCTATCTGGGCGCCAATCCCCTGCCGGCAGAGGCGCCCGCGCTGCAAGGCACGGACCAGCCGGCGCAGGGCGCCATCGTCGCCTCCCGCGAGGGGGCGGAGGGCGTTCTCTGGGTGGTGATGCTGGTGACCCAGCCCGCCGCGCAGCAGATCGGCGTCCTCTTGGATCTGACGCAGACCCGGCGCAGCGACCCGGCCCCGCCCCTCGGCCTGCAGGCGCTGGAGCAGGGCATCGCCCGGCGCGGCCGCGTCGTGCTCGACGGGCTGCATTTCGACGAGGCGGGGGCGCTTTCACCTGATTCCGAGCCGGTGCTGAGCGCGCTGGCCCATTACCTGCGGGCCAACCAGCGGCAGGAATTCCGCCTCGTCGGCCATACCGAGGAGCGGGGCAGCCTCGCCGACGCCGCCCGCCTGTCGCAAGTCCAGGCCGAAGCGGTGATCGCCGCCCTGATCGAGCGTCACGGTACCCCCCGCGACTCGCTGCGTGCCTTCGGGCTGGGGCCGCTCTCGCCGCTTTTCCCCAACGATTCCGAAGCCGGGCGCGCCCGCAACCGCCGGGTGGAACTGGTGGCGGGGCCCTAGCGCCGCTGGCGCCACGCCGGGGGTGACAAGCGCGCCCCCTTCTGCTTCTCTGGCGGCAGACAGGGGACCAGAATGACCGATTTCCAACCCGTCTCGGGCTTCGTCCTTCCGCGCTTTGCGGGCATTCCCACTTTCATGCGCCTGCCGCATGTGCCGCTCGACGATCCGCGCCTGGCCGAGGTGCAGATCGGCCTGATCGGTGCGCCCTGGGACGGCGGCACCACCAACCGCCCCGGTCCGCGCCACGGTCCGCGCCAGCTGCGCGACGCTTCGACCATGATCCGCGCGCAGCACGGCATCAGCGGCATCCGCCCCTTCGAAGCCGCGCGCTGCGCCGATCTGGGCGATGTCGCGCCGAACCCGGCCGATGTGCAGGACAGCCTGCGCCGCATGACCGAGTTCTACGCCCGGGTCCGCGCCGCGGGCATCCTCCCGCTGACTGCGGGGGGCGATCACCTCTGTACCCTGCCCATTCTGCGGGCGCTGGCCCATGACCGCCCGCTCGGCATGGTGCATTTCGACAGCCACACCGACCTTTTCCATTCCTATTTCGGCGGCCAGATGTACACGCATGGCACCCCGTTCCGCCGGGCGGTGGAAGAGGGGCTGCTGGACCCGCACCGCGTCTGCATGATCGGCATCCGTGGCACCGCCTATGACAGCGAGGACCGCGATTTCGCCCGGGCCGAGGGGATCCGCGTCATCCCGATCGAGGAATTCCACGCCCGCAGCGTCGAGGACGTCATGGCCGAAGCCCGCGCGATCGCCGGGGATGGCGAGACCTATGTCAGCTACGACATCGACTTCGTCGACCCCGCCTTCGCGCCCGGCACCGGCACGCCCGAAGTGGGCGGCCCGACCAGCTGGCAGGCGCTGGAATGCGCCCGCGGGCTGAGCAGCCTGCGCATCGTCGGCGCCGATCTGGTCGAGGTCTCGCCGCCCTTCGACCCCTCGGGCGGCACCGCCTTCCTCGGCGCGTCGCTCATGTTCGAGATGCTCTGCGCCATCGTGGCCGGGCAAGCCCAGGAGAAAGCATGACCAAAGTCGCCCTCGTCACCGGCGCCGCGCGCGGCATCGGTCTGGCCACGACCGAGCTGTTTCTTGCCGCCGGCTGGCAGGTCGCCATGATCGACCGCGACGTCCCGGCGCTCGACAGCGCCGCCGCCCCGCTGGAGGGCGCGCAGGCCTTTTATTGCGACGTCTCGGACCCGGGTGAGGTCGCCCAGATGATCGCCCAGGTCACGGCGCATTTCGGCCGGATCGACGCGCTGGTCAACAACGCGGGCGTCGCCGATTTCGGCCCGATCGAAGAGACCGATTTCCAGCGTTGGCGGACGGTGATGGCCACCAATCTCGACGGTCCGTTCCTGGTCACCCAGGCCTGTACGCCCGCGCTCAAGGCGACGAAGGGCGCCATCGTCAACATCGCCTCGATCAGCGGGCTGCGGGCCTCGACCCTGCGGGTCGCCTATGGCACCTCGAAGGCCGCCGTCATCCAGTTGACCAAGCAGCAGGCGGCGGAACTGGGCGAATACGGCATCCGCGCCAATTGCGTCTGCCCCGGCCCCGTGCGGACCAAGCTGGCCATGGCCGTCCACACGCAGGAAATCATCGACGCCTATCACGACGCCATCCCGCTGAACCGCTACGGCTCGGAACGCGAGATCGCCGAGGTGATCGTCTTCCTCTCTTCGGAAAAGGCAAGCTATGTCACCGGCCAGGTGGTTGCCGCCGACGGCGGGTTCGACAGCACCGGCGTTGGCCTGCCGGCGCTGCGCCGCTAACCCGGCTCGCGCCGCAGCTATCTGCCGGGGCGGGCAAACGGCCCCCTGCCCGGCCTCGCCCCGCCGCAGGGCCCGAAAAACCCGCGGCCTTTCGGCAAGTTGATGCCCCACGCGCCCGGAAGCCCGCGCCATCAGGCTTTCCATGGCCGCCGCTTGACGCTATCCTGCCGGGAAAAATCCACGCCCGCAGGTCGGGCGGCAAGGAGGCGCGGGCACGGGGCCGAACCCCGGTCACGCGCCGGGGCACGAGGGCAGAATGGGTCGAGACTTCACCAAAGCACTCCCGCGGCCGGCGGCGACCTCGGTCGTGGCGCTGTCGCTCGTGCTGGCGCTGGGCGCCTGTCAGATGTCGCAGAACACCGCCGAAGGCGCGCCGGTGACCGCTTCGGCCCCCGCCGCCACGGGCCCCGGGCAGCGGGTGATCGAGCGCGATGTCGAGGCGCCCGAGGTCTTCGAGGTGCAGGAATCCGGGCTCTGGGACGGGCGGCCCTCGCTCGGCGGGGTCTGGGTGGCGCATCCGACCGCCCGCGACCCCGAGCGGGTGATGATCCGCAACACCCGCACCGGCGCCACGGTGATCGGCGCCCTGTTCCGGCGTGAGCGCGAGAACCCCGGCCCCCGGTTCCAGGTCTCGTCCGAGGCGGCGAATGCGCTGGGGATCCTGGCGGGCGCGCCCACCGAGATCCAGGTGACGGCCCTGCGCCTGCAGCGCGTCGAGATGGAGATCGACCCCGAACCCGCCACCGCCGCCACCGAGACGCTGGCCATCGCCCCGGTCGAGGCCCCCGCGGCGACGGCGAGCGTCGCCGCGCCGATGGCCCCGCCGCAGGGTCAGGTGGCCATCGTCGACGAACCGCAGCCGCGCCGCCGCCTGCGCGACCTCTTCCGCAGCGACGACACCCCGCCCGCGACGGCGCCCATCGCCCAGACCGCGCTGGCCCCCGCGGCAGGCGCCGCCACCGTCGCCCCGGCGGCCGTGGCCGCCGCCGTGCCGCCCGCGAGCGCACCGGCGATCGTCCCGACCGAGCCGCCGCGCCGCACGCTGCGCGACCTCTTCCGCCGTCGCCAGCCCGCGCCCGATACCACGCTGATCCCGCTGCCCGACGCGACCGCGGCCCCGGCCGCCGCGACGCAGCCGCTGCAGGCGACCGGCACCCAGCCGCTGCCCGCCACGGCGACGGCGCCCGCCGCGCCGACCCCGCGCATCGACCGGCCCTTCGTGCAGATCGGCATCTTCAGTGTCGAACAGAACGCCGCGAATGCCCGCGCCCAGATGATCGCCGCGGGCCTCAGCGCCGAGATCCGGCGCGGCCGTGTCGGCGAGAACGACTTCTGGCGCGTGGTCGTCGGCCCCGCCACCTCGACCGCCGAGCGCGGACAGTTCCTGCAGCGCGTCCGGGGGCTGGGTTTTGCCGATGCCTATGCGGTCCAGCGCTGAGGTGATTTGAAACCCCTTGCCGAATGCGGCTAAGGTGGCGCGGCCCGCGCCCGGCCGCGCCACGCGTGCCGGGATGCGGCACGCTTGCCCGAAGGAGAACACGATGCCCTTGATGCGCCTGCTGATCGCCACGGCCCTGCTGCTGGCCGGCACCGTCGCCGGCTTCGCCCAGTCGCCCTATGGCGGCCGCGCGCCGAATTACTTCATCCTCGACGTGGCCTCGGGCCAGGTTCTGGCGCAGCAGAACGCCGATATCCCGCTGCCGCCCGCCTCGATGTCGAAGCTGATGACGCTGGCCATGCTGCTGGACGCGCTGGATCAGGGCCGGATCACGCTCGAGACGACCTGGAGCGTGTCGGAACGCGCCCATGCCATGGGCGGCTCGTCGATGTTCCTGGAAACCCGCGACCGGCCGACGACCGAGGACCTGATTCGCGGCCTGGCGGTGGTGTCGGGCAATGACGCCGCCGTGGTCATCGCCGAGGGGCTGGGCGGGACCGAGGATTCCTTCGCGCAGATGGCCCAGGCCCGCGCCGCGCAGATCGGCATGACCCAGACCACCATCGCCAATTCCTCGGGCTGGCCCGACCCGCGTCACCGCATGAGCCTGCACGATCTGGGCATGCTGGGGCGCTATCTGATGGTCGATCACGCCGAGTACTACCATTACCTGGCCGAAACCGAATTCACCTGGAACAACATCACCCAGCCCAACCGCCTGCCGCTGCTGTCGGCGGGGATCGGCATGGACGGGCTGAAGACCGGCCATACCGAAGAGGCCGGGTATTCCATGGTCGGCTCCGCCCATCAGGGCAACCGGCGGATCATCTTCGTCTTTTCCGGCCTGAACTCGATGGGTGAGCGCGCCGAAGAGGCCGAGCGCATCGTCAACTGGGCCTTCCGCCAGTTCGTCGAGCGCGAGGTGCTGGAAAGCGGCCAGGCGATTGCCGAGGCCGAGGTCTGGCTGGGCACCGCGCCCACCGTGCCACTGGTCGCCTCGCAAAGCCTGACGGTGCTGATGCCCGCCATCGAACAGGGCCCGGTCAGCGCCCGGGTCGAATATGACGGCCCCCTCGCCGCGCCGGTCCAGCAAGGGGCCGAAGTGGCGCGGCTGATCGTCGAGGTGCCGGGCCTGCCCGACGCCTACACGATGCCGCTGGTGGCCGGGGCCTCGGTGCCCGAGGGCGGGATCGTGCCGCGCATGCGGACCGCCGCCATGGTGCTGGGCAACCAATTGGGCCTGACCGCACCGTGACCGCCGGAAGGGGCGCCTTCGTCACCTTCGAGGGGATCGACGGATCGGGCAAATCCACCCAGGCGCGGCTCCTGGCCGAGGCGCTGCGCGCGCTCGGCCGCGATGTCGTGCTGACCCGCGAGCCCGGCGGCTCGCCCGGGGCCGAGGAGATCCGCCGCCTGGTGCTGGAGGGCGACCCCGAGCGCTGGTCGGCCGAGACCGAGATCCTGCTCTTCACCGCCGCCCGCCGCGACCATCTGGAACGCACCATCGAGCCCGCGCTGGCCGATGGGCGGATCGTGGTCTGCGACCGTTTCGCCGATTCGACGCGGATGTATCAGGGCCTCTCGCGCGGCGACCTCAGGGCGCTGGTCGATCAGTTGCACCGGCTGATGATCGGCCGCGAGCCGGATCTGACCGTGCTGATCGACATGGATCCCGAGGTCGGGCTCGCCCGCGCCAAGGGCCGCCGCGGCACCGAGGAACGGTTCGAGGATTTCGGCCCCGAGTTGCAGCGCAGGATGCGCGCCGGGTTCCTGGCGCTGGCCCAAGAATTCCCGGCCCGTTTCCGGGTGATCGACGGCGCCCGCCCGGTCGAGGCGGTGGCGGCCGATGTGCTGGCGACCGTCAGGGCCGCGCTATGACCGAGGCGCCCGAGGCCGACCGCATCGCCGGGGCGCCGCATCCCCGCGACACGCGCCGCCTTTTCGGGCAGGAGGCGGCCGAGCGTCGCTTCCTCGAGTCGCTGGCGCAGGGTCGGTTGCACCACGGCTGGCTGATCACCGGCCCGCGCGGCATCGGCAAGGCAACGCTGGCCTGGCGGCTGGCCCGGTTCCTGCTGGCCGAAGAGCCGGGCGGCGGCCTTTTCGGCCCGCCCGAGACGCTGGACGTCGACCCCGACCACCCGGTCTCGCACCGCATCGCCGCGGGGTCTGAGCCCGGGCTGCTGCCCATTCGCCGCGCCGCGGACGAAAAGACCGGGCGGCTGAAAAGCCAGATCACGGTGGACGAGGTCCGCAAGCTGCGCGACTTCTTCGGCATGTCCGCGGCCGAGGGCGGGCGCCGCGTCGTCATCGTCGACAGCGCCGACGAGATGAACCCGAGCGCCGCCAACGCCCTGCTGAAGCTGCTGGAAGAACCTCCGGCGGGCGCCATGCTGCTCCTGGTCTCGCACCAGCCCTCGCGCCTTCTGCCGACGATCCGCTCGCGCTGCCGGGAGCTGCGCTTGCAGCCGCTGGGTCCAGAGGACATGGCAAGGGCGCTGGAACAGGCGATGGGCGTGGCCGAGGAATCCGAGGCGCTGACCGCGCTGTCGGGCGGCTCGGTCGGTGAGGCGATCCGCGTCGCCTCGGGCGGCGGATTGGAGCTTTATGCGGAAATAGTGGCACTTCTGGCCGAATACCCGCAGATGGACCGGGCCAGAATATTGAAATTGTGCAACTCGCTGGGCGGTCGCGAGGCCGAGCCGCGCTTCGATCTGACCGTGCGGCTGCTGGATCTGGCCTTGGCGCGGCTGGCCCGCGCGGGCGCCACCGGCCAGCCGCTGTCCGAGGCCGCGCCCGGCGAATCCCGTCTGCACGACCGCCTTGCCCCGGATGCGCGCGCCGCCCGGCACTGGGCCGAACTCGCCGCCGATCTGGGGGCACGGGCGCGCGGCGGACGGGCGGTCAACCTTGACCCCGGCGCGCTGGTGCTGGATATGTTCCTGCGACTGGAATCCGCGGCGCGCACGGCGAGTGGATAAATGCCGGACCCCCGATGACGCCCCTTCTTGTTGACAGCCACACCCATCTCGACTTCCCGGATTTCGACGGCGAGCATGACGCGATCCTGGATCGCGCCCGCGCCGCCGGGGTCACGCGCATGGTCTCGATCTGCACGCGGCTCGACCGCGAGCCGATCGTGCGGGCGCTGGCGGAAAAATACCCGGAAGTCTATTACGCCGCCGGCATCCATCCGATGCGGGCGGGCGAAGAGCCGCTGGTCGCGCTGGAAGATCTGACGCGGCTGGCCGCGCATCCGAAATTCGTCGGCATCGGCGAGACCGGGCTCGATTACCATTACACGCCCGAAAGCGCGCCGATCCAGCAAGAGAGCCTGCGCATCCATATCGAAGCCGCGCGCCAGACCGGGCTGCCCCTCATCATCCACGCCCGCGATGCGGACGAGGACATGGCCCGCATCCTGACCGAGGAACACCGCGCCGGCGCCTATAGCTGCGTCATGCATTGCTTCTCGTCCGGGCCGGAACTCGCCGCGGCGGCGCTGGATCTGGGATTCTACCTGTCCGCCTCGGGCATCGCCGCCTTCCCGAAATCGACCGCCCTGCGCGAGATCTTCGCCAGCGCGCCGGTGGACCGGATCCTGGTCGAGACGGACGCGCCCTATCTGGCCCCGCCCCCCTATCGCGGCAAGCGCAACGAGCCCGCCTATACCGCGCATACGGCGCGGAAGGTGGCCGAGGTCTGGGGCCTGAGCTTCGAGGACTTCGCCCGCCAGACGACCGAGAATTTCGACCGTCTCTTCACCAAGGCACGCCCGGCATGAGCGACATCCTCCGCGCCACGATCCTCGGTTGCGGCTCGTCGGGCGGGGTGCCGCGGCTGGGCGGCGAATGGGGCGCCTGCGATCCGACCAACCCGCGCAACCGCCGCAGCCGCTGTTCGCTGCTGCTTGAACGGATCGGCCGGAACGGCACCACGCGGGTGCTGATCGACACCTCGCCCGACATGCGCCAGCAACTGCTGGACGCGGGCGTCGGCACGCTGGATGCGGTGGTCTTCACCCATGCCCATGCCGACCATGTGCACGGGATCGACGATCTGCGGATGATCGTCTTCAACACAAGGCGCCGCCTGCCGGTCTGGGCCGATCCCTCGACCCAGGACGCGCTGCTCAGCCGCTTCGGCTATGCCTTCGTGCAGCCCGAGGGCTCGCCCTATCCGCCGATCTGCGACCTGCACACGATCCGCGGCGACGTGACGATCGAGGGCGCGGGCGGCCCCCTGACCCTGACGCCTTTCGAGGTCGATCACGGCAGCATCGACGCTTTGGGCTTCCGCATCGGCGGGTTGGCCTATCTGCCCGATGTGGTCCGCATCCCCGATCCGGTCTGGCCGGTGCTCGAAGGCCTCGACTGCTGGATCCTCGACGCGCTGCGCTACAAGCCGCATCCGACCCATGCCCATGTCGCTCTGGCGCTGGAATGGATCGAGCGGGCGGCGCCCCGTCGCGCGGTGCTGACCAACATGCATGTCGACATCGACCACAGCGTGATCGAATCCGAGACCCCGGACCACATCTCTGCCGCCTATGACGGCATGACCATCGAGCTGGCGCTGTAGGCCCGCAGAAAGGCGGCCATGCAGGCGCTTGTCCAGGTCATTCTTCCGGTCTTTCTGGTGGTGGGCGCGGGCTATCTGGCCGCCTGGCGCGGCTGGATGACGCCCGGCGGCGTCGACGGGCTGATGAAGTTCGCCCAAGGGATCGCCATCCCCATGCTGCTGTTTCTGGCGATGATGCGGCTCGATCTGGCGCATGTCTTCGACTGGCGGCTGCTGGTCAGCTTCTACGGCGGCGCCCTCTCGGGCTTCGTCGCGGGGCTGTTGGGCGCACGGTTCCTGTTCGGGCGCGAGTGGGAGGACGCAGTGGCGGTGGGCTTCATCTGCCTCTTCTCGAACTCGATGCTGCTGGGCGTGCCGATCACCGAACGCGCCTATGGCGCCGCGGCGCTGGCCCCCAATTACATCATCGTCGCCTTCCACGCGCCGCTTTGCTACCTGATCGGCATCACGGCGATGGAGGGGGTGAAGGCCCGGGGCGCCGGTCTGGGCCGGACGGCGATGAAGGCGCTGAACGGGCTCTGGCACAACCCGCTGGTGATCGGCATCGCGCTGGGGGCGGCAGTGAACCTGAGCGGGCTGACCCTGCCGGTCGTCGTCGTCGATGCGGTCGAGCTGATCTCACGCGCGGGGCTGCCCGCGGCGCTCTTCGGGCTGGGCGGCGTGCTCTTCCGCTACCGGCCCGAAGGCGATCTGCGCCTCATCGCCTATGTCGTGGTGATCTCGCTGGCGCTGCATCCGACCATCACCTGGGGGCTGGGCCGGTTCTTCGCGCTGGACCACGGGCCATTCCGCTCGGCCGTGCTGACCGCGGGCATGGCGCCCGGGGTCAACGCCTATCTCTTCGCCGACATGTACGGACGCGCCAAACGCATCGCCGCCTCCAGCGTGCTGATCGCCACCGCGCTTTGCATCCTCACCGCCTGGGGCTGGATGACGCTGCTGGGCTGACCCGTCAGGAGGGGTCGCGCCAGCGGTTCACCATCGGATAGCGCCGGTCCAGCCAGAAGGCCCGCGTGGTCAGGCGTGTGCCGGGCGCCGACTGGAAGCGCTTCCACTCGCTGATGTAGAGGAGGTGCTCGACCTTCTTCACCGTCTCACGCGCGAAGCCCTCGGCGACCAGTTCCTCGACCGACAGCTCGCGCTCGACCAGCCCGTCAAGGATCGCGTCCAGCACCGGATAGGGCGGCAGGCTGTCCTCGTCCTTCTGATCCTCGCGCAGCTCGGCCGAGGGCGGCTTGTCGATGACCCGCGGCGGGATCACCTCGCCGGTCGGGGCCAGCATCCAGGGCCGGTGGTTGAGGTTGCGCCAGCGGCAGGTCTCGAAGACCCGGGTCTTGTAGAGGTCCTTGATCGGGTTGTAGCCGCCGTTCATGTCGCCATAAATCGTGGCATAGCCGACCGCGACCTCGGATTTGTTGCCGGTGGTCAAGAGCATGGCGCCCGTCTTGTTCGAGATCGCCATCAGCAGAAGGCCCCGCAGACGCGACTGGATATTCTCCTCCGTCACATCGGGAGCGAGCCCGGCAAAGAGCGGCCCCAGCGCCTCGGTCACCGCTGCGCGCGGCCCGCTGATCGGCACGGTATCGAGCTTCGTGCCCAGCGCCCGCGCCACCGCCTCGGCATCCTCCAGCGAATGGGCCGAGGTGTATTCGGACGGCAGCATCAGGCAATGCACATTCTCCGGCCCCAGCGCATCGGCAGCGATCGCCGCCACCAGCGCCGAATCGATCCCGCCCGAGAGGCCCAGCAGGACCCGCTTGAAACCCGATTTGTGCAGGTAATCGCGGGTGCCGACGACCATGGCGTGATAATCCCGCTCCCAATCGTCGGGCATCGTGGCCTTCTCGCCCGGCAGCGCCCGCCAGCCCTCGGCGGTCTCCTCGAAATCGACATGCACCAGCGTCTCCAGGAACCCCGGCAGCAGATGCGTCAGATGCCCGCCCGGGTTCAGCACGAAGGAGGTCCCGTCGAACACCTGATCGTCCTGCCCGCCCACCATGTTGAGATAGACCATCGGCAGCCCGGTCTCGATGACCCGGCTGACCATCAGCCCCATGCGGGTGTCGAAACGGCCCCGCGAATAGGGCGAGCCATTCGGGACCAGCAGGATCTCGGCCCCGGATTCGGCCTGCGCCTCGGCCACATCCTCGTGCCAGGCATCCTCGCAGATCGGCGTGCCGATACGGATCGGGCCGACCCGATAGGGGCCTGAGATATCGGCGGGGGTGAAGAGCCGCTTTTCGTCGAAGACCAGATCATTGGGCAGATGGTGCTTCTTCACCACCGCCGCGATGCGGCCGCCCGCCAGGATGTAATAGACGTTGTAGAGCTTGCCGCCCTCGATCAGCGGCCCGCCAATGCCCATCGCCGGGCCCTCGGCACAGGCCGCCGCCAGCGCCTCCACCTCGGCCATGGCGGCGCGGGCGAAGGCCGGTTTCATCACCAGATCCTGGGTCTGGTAGCCGGTCACGAACATCTCGGGGAAGGCGATCATGTCCGCCCCCGCGGCTTTGGCCTCGGCCCAGGCATCGCGGGCCTGCGCGGCATTGGCGGCAAGCGCCCCCACGACGGGGTTCAGCTGGGCCAGGGTCAGGCGGAAGGTCTGGGTCATCGCGGGTCAATCCTCTGCACCCGAGCTACATAGCAGGCTCACCGCCAAGGAAAAGCACCCCCTGCCCGTTCATTCTGCCACAAATACGCAGGGGTGGGCGCCGGGAGGGGCTCGCCCCTCCCGGCCGGGGGGCGCGGGGGGCTGGCCCCCCGCCTCCTCGCGCCGTCACAGCCGGATCACGTAATCCTTGAGCATGGTCTCGAAGACCTCCCAGACGCCCGAGAGCCCCGGCCGGATCACGACGCTGTCCCCCGCTTTCAGCTCCATCACCGTCCCGTCGTCGCAGGTCAGCACCGCCCGGCCCTCATGCACGCGGATGTATTCCCATTCCTCGTAATGGAACCGCCAGGCCCCGGGCGTCGATTGCCAGAGCCCGGCGTAAAGCCCGTCCCGCTCCTCGAAATCCCAGCTGGTATGCACGGGGTCCCCCCTCACCAGCGTCTCGGGATCGGGGCGGCTTTCGACGGCGGCGACCCCGTCCTTGGCCATGCGGAAGATCAGCGCGTTCATGGGACACTCCGGTTGTTCGGCGCGCAGCATGCCCGGCGCCCGACCCACCGGCAAGACGCAGCGTCCCGTCTGGACTTCGCGTCAGCCCCGGCCCACCTTGCCCGCCAAACCGGAGGACATCATGAAATCTCTCGACGCGCTCGACCTTACCTTCACCACGCTCTCGGTCGATGAAGACGGCATCGCCACGCTCAGCCTCAACCGCCCCGACAAGCGGAACGCGCTGAACGAAGCCACGGTGGACGAGCTGATCGACATCTTCACCGTGATCCCCCGCGCCGGGGTACGCGCGGTGGTGCTGCGCGCCGAGGGCACGCATTTCTGCGCCGGGCTCGATCTGGTGGAACACCACCAGGAAGACCGCCGGCCCGAGGATTTCATGCATGTCTGCCTGCGCTGGCACGAGGCCTTCAACAAGATGGAATACGGCGGCGTGCCGGTGATCGCGGCGCTCAAGGGCGCGGTCGTGGGCGGCGGGCTGGAGCTCGCCTCCTCGGCCCATGTCCGCGTGGCCGATGCCACGACCTATTTCGCCCTGCCCGAGGGCCAGCGCGGCCTCTTCACCGGCGGCGGCGCAACCATCCGGGTGGCCGATCTGGTCGGCAAGGCGCGGATGATCGACATGATGCTGACGGGCCGGGTCTATCAGGGGGACGAGGCGATTTCGGTGGGCCTCGCGCAATATCTGGTCGAGGACAGCGAGGCCAAGGCCTATGCCCTGGCCCGCGCCGCCGCCTCGAACCCGCCGCTGTCCAATTTCGCCATCTGCTCGGCCATCAGCCACATGCAGAACATGTCGGCGCTCGACGCGGCCTATGCCGAATCGGTGGTGGCCGGGATCGTCAACACCCAACCCGCCAGCCGCGCCCGACTGGCCGCCTTCGCCGACAAGACGGCGGCCCGGGTCCGCCCGAACGGATGACCGACGCTCGTCACCCGCCGCCGAGGCGCGGGCAGCGACGTTGCAAGGATGCGGGGGGCCAGCCCCCCGCGCCCCCCGCTCAAGGGGGTTTTCCACCCCCTTGAGAAACCCCCGAGGATATTTAC
>NZ_JAUCCQ010000074.1:0-17895 GCF_034676075.1 Pararhodobacter sp.
TTCGCGAAGGGATCATGGTTGAAACTGTCCAGCACCCAATTCTCGCTGGCGCCGGTGCCGCCCGGGCCGGCCGGCGCCGGGTAATAGACATGCGCGCCGTTCGACAGCCGGTCCCCCGCCGCGACCAGCGCCACCTTGGCATTGCCCAGCGCCATCTCGCCCGCCGCGGTGGCGATGAGGCGCGGGCCGGTGGCGCAGGCCTGGTTGACGGTGGGACCGGGCAGCCCCTCGGCCCCGATCAGGGCCGAGAACCACGGCGCGCCATAGAAGATGTTGGGCTGGATCACGGTATAGCCATAGGCCACGTAATCCAGCGCCGCCGTTGCGAGGCCGCGCTCGGCCATCGCCGCGCGGGTGACATGCGCGGCGAATTGCACCGAATGCAGATGGGCGAAGGCCCCCTGCCAGCGGGCGAAGGGCGAGGACCAATAGGCCCCGTAGGGGATATAGGCGATGGCCATGGGGTCAGACCTTGATCGTTGCGGGGTCGGCGTCGTCATAGAGCCGGTCGAGCAGCGGCTTGCGGGTGATCAGCAGCTTGCGGAAGTTGAGGTTGCCCTTGGCGGTGATCTCGCCCTCGGCCATCGAGGGCAGTTCGGCCAGCACCTGCGCCCGGCGCACGGCATGGGCGGAGCCCTCATTCGGGCCGGGCTTCAGCCGTTCGGCGATCTCGGCCGCCTGCGTCACCGCCAGCGCGCCGCCGTGATCCACCGCATCCCGGCGCAGCGCCTCGGTCGGCACGATCATCACGCCGACCTCGGCCCGGTCGGCGCCGGTGATGACGATGTCCTGCGCCAGACCCTTCAGCTTGGCCAGCAGCTCCAGCCTCAGCCCCGCTGCGCGAACCCAGGTGCCGGTGTTGAGCTTGAATTCCTCGGCCAGGCGGCCGTCGAATTTCATGCCCTTGTTCATGTCGGCGGGATCGACGAAGCGCATCGCGTCACCGGTGACGAAATAGCCTTCCTCGTCAAAGGCCTCGGCGGTCTTTTCGGGGTCGTTGAGGTAGCCGGGCGTGATGGTGTCGCCCTTCACCCGGACCTCGAACCGGTTCTCGTCATCGGCGGGGACCAGCTTGATCGTCACCTCGGGCAGAGGCACGCCGATGATCCCCGATTGATGGGTGAATTCATGCTGGATCAGCGCGGCGGGCGCCGTTTCGGTCAGGCCCCAGGACGAGTTGAAGAGCGGCATGTCGCCCCGCACCTCATGCGCCATCGCCTCCAGATCCGCCCAGACGTCCTGCGGCAACGAGGCCCCGGCGTAGAACAGCATGTCGAGGTTCTGGAAATACTGCCGCCTGAGCGTGGCGTCCTCCTTCATCGCATCGCGCAGCACGGCGAAACCGACCGGTACGTTGAAGGCGATGGTGGGCGAGACCATGCGCAGGTTCTCGATCGTATGCGCGGCCAGCGCGGGCGTCGGCTTGCCGTTGTCGATATAGAGCGTGCCGCCATTCGACAGCACCAGGTTGAAGTTGTGGGACCCGCCGAAGACGTGGTTCCAGGGCAGCCAGTCCAGCAGGACCGGGGGCTTCTCCGTCACGAAGGGCAGGCAGACAGCCAGCTGCGCCTGATTGGTGGTCATCATCCGCTGCGTGGTCAAGACGCCCTTGGGATGCGAGGTCGAGCCCGAGGTCAGCAGGTATTTCGCCACCGTGTCAGGACCGACCGCGGCGTTCAGCGCGCTGACATCGCCCCGGCCCTTCTCCAGCGCGGCAAAGGCGGTCAGGCCCGGACCCGCGCCCTGGCTCACGACCTTCTCGACGCCGTCGAAGACCGGCAGCGCCAGCGCCGCGCCATAGCGGGCGGCGTCATCGGCGAAGACCATGGCGGGGCGGATCATCCCGGCGATGCGTTCCAGCACCGGATGCGCGCCCGGGATCAGCGCGTATTGCTCGGCCACCGGCACGCTCGGCACGCCGATATATTGCGCGGCGAGGGTCAGCAGGGCGTGGTCCACCCCGTTGCCGCTGACGATCAGGATCGGCGTCCCCGCGCCCATGCCGCGGTCGGCCAGCGCGGCGGCGAGGGCCTTCACCTGCTCCAGCGCCTGGGCATAGGTGACCTCGCGCCAGCCGGGGCCAGACCGTTCGGCCAGGAAAACGCGGTCCGGCGCGGCGGCGGCCCAGTCGACCAGCCAGTCGGTGGTGCGATGGGCGACCGGGCCCAGATCCCAGCCGCTGCTCAGCAGGATCGCGCCATCGGCCCGATCCTCGCGCGTTGCCCTATGGGCGCGATACCTGTCCTGCGTCATCCGAACTCCTCCCGTTCGATTGAATCTGCCGCAGGGCGCGGTGCAGGGCTGCGCGTTCCTCGTCGCTCAGCCCCCGCGCCATGCGGTCGTCATGCTCGGCCACGGCGGTGAAGGCGCGCTCGGCCAGCCGGCGCCCCTTCAGCGTGACCTTCAGTTCATAGGCGCGCCGGTCATCCCGCGCGCGGGTCCGCGTCACCAGGTCGAGCCCTTCCAGCTCGTCGAGGATCAGCACCAGATTGGGCCGCTCGATGGCCAGGATCTCGGCCAGCTGCGTCTGCCTCAGGCCCGGATTGTCCCGGATCACCGAGAGCACGGAAAAGGTCAGCATCCTCAGCCCGAACGGGGCCAGGACCGCGTTCACATCGGTCTGGATCGCGGCAAAGGCGCGCTTCATGTCGTAGCCCATGAAGACGCGCAGGATGCTGTCGCCGCTCATGCCCGGAATTGCGGATCGCGCTTTTGCAGGAAGGCGGTCAGGCCCTCGCGGGCGTCGGTGCTGGTCTGGGTGATCGCCGCGCAGAGGCTTTCGGTGAAGAACCCGTCCGAGCGGCCCATGTCGTCGATCCGGGCCAGGGCCTGGATCATGATGTAGTTCGACAGGGGCGCGTTGCCGGCGATCTGTTCGGCCAGTTCGCGGGCCTTGGCCATGGCATCGTCCACGACGTAATGGGCAAGCCCCATCGCCCGGCCATCCTGCGCGTCGTATTTGCGTCCGGTGAGCATCATCTCGGTCATCCGGTCGGCGCCGATGATGCGGCCGACGCGGACGCTGGCCCCGCCACCGATGAAGATCCCGCGCCGCCCCTCGGGCAGTTGGAAATAGGCCGTGGGATCAGCCACCCGCACATGGGTCGCGGTGGCAATCTCAAGCCCGCCGCCGATCACCGCGCCGCTGAGCGCCGAGACCACCGGCAGACCGCCGAATTGCACCCGCTCCAGCGTCGCGTGCCAGCCGCGCGAGTGGCGCATGACGGCTTCGGCATCCATCCGCCCTGCGTGTTCAGACAGGTCGAGGCCGGAACAGAAATTGCCCCCCGCCCCGGTCAGGATCGCCACCTTCACCGCGGCCGGAGGGGCGCGGAAGAAGGTGTCGATCTGGGCGAACAACCCGTCCGACATGGCATTGCGCTTGTCGGGGCGGTTCAGGGTCAGCGTGGCGATGCTGCCGTCGATCGCGATGTCCAGCATGGGCTTAGCGCGGCGGCAGGCGGGTGGCGCCGTCAAGGCGGATCGTCGTGCCGTTGAGATAGGCGTTCTCGACGATCTGGGCGACCATGAGGCCGTATTCCGAGGGATGGCCCAGCCGGTCCGGGAAGGGGATGTTGGCGGTGATCTGGCGGGTGGTTTCCTCGGGCAGGCTCTCCATCATCGGGGTGTTGAAGAGGCCGGGCGCGATGGCCATGACCCGAATGCCCGAGCGCGCCAGCTCCCGCGCGGCGGGCAGGCACATCGAGGCAATGCCGCCTTTCGAGGCGGAATAGGCCGCCTGCCCCACCTGCCCGTCCTGCCAGGCGGCCGAGGCGGTGTTGATCACCACGCCCCGCTCGCCGCCGTCCAGCGGGTCCTGTTCCTGCATGCCCTTCACCGCATAGGACATGACGATGTAGCTGCCGATCAGGTTGACGCGGATCACCTTCTCGAACAGGTCGATGGACATCTTGCCCTCGCGCCCGACGATCCGGGCGGCGACGCCGATCCCGGCGCAGTTCACGGCCACCCGGGGCGCGGCGCCGAAATGGGCCTTCACCGCGTCGAAAGCCGCGGCCACCGCCGCTTCGGAGCCCACATCCGCCTGCACGCCGAAGCCGCCGATCTCGGCCGCCACCGCATCGGCCTTGGCCCCGTCGAAATCGAGCACCGCAACTTTCGCGCCCCGGGCAGCCAGCAGCCGCGCGGTGGCGGCGCCGAGGCCGCTGCCTGCGCCGGTGACAAGGGCGATCTGTCCGTCGATCTGCATGGAAACCTCCTCCCAAGGTTATGTTAGATATTAATTACATCTCGTAACTATCTCGAGTCAAGAAAACCCCGGGGCCGTGGCCACCGGGGTTATCCGGGATCAGGGGATCAGGAACAGCGTGATCGCCGGGAAGGCCACCAGGATCAGCACGCGGATCAGGTCGGACACCACGAACCACGACACCGCCTTGTAGGTGTGGGTCATCGGCGTCAGCCGGTCCATGGCGTTGATGATGAACAGGTTCATCCCAACCGGCGGGGTGATCAGCCCGGTTTCCACCACGATCAGCACCAGGATGCCGAACCAGATGGCGACATGTTCCGAGGGCATGCCGAAATCCAGCGCCATCATCATCGGGAAGAAGATCGGGATGGTCAGCAGGATCATCGACAGGCTGTCCATGACGCAGCCCAGCACCAGATAGATCGCCAGGATCAACAGCAGCACGGCCACCGGCGCCAGACCCAGGCTCACCACCCAGTCGCTCAGTGCGTTGGGGACCTGGGTGCGGGCGAGGAAGCCGTTGTAGAAAGCCGCGCCGAAGACGATGAAGAAGATCATCGCCGAGGAGCGCGCGGTCGAGGTGAAGCTCTCCAGCAGCGTCCTGAAGTTGAGCCCCCGGTTGGCCAGCGCGATCAGGCCGGTGCCCAGCGCACCGACGGCCGCGCCCTCGGTCGGCGTGAAGACGCCGCCATAGATGCCGCCGACCACGGCCAGGAACACCAGGATCACCGGCCAGACCTGCCACAAAAGCTTGAAGCGCTCGCCCATCGGCACGCGCTCGGCGGTGCCTGCGCGCTCGGGGTAGATGCGGACATAGATCGAGATGACGATCATGTAGCCGATGGCGGCCAGGATCCCGGGCGCGAAGGCGGCGAGGAACAGCTTGGCGATGTTCTGCTCGGCGAGGATCGCGTAGATCACCAGCACCACCGAGGGCGGGATCAGGATGCCCAGCGTGCCGCCCGCCGCCAGCAGCGCGGTCGAGATGCCGCCGTCATAGCCGAAGCGCCGCAGTTCCGGCAGCGCCACCCGGCCCATGGTGGCGGCGGTGGCCAGCGACGAGCCGCAGATCGCCCCGAACCCGGCGCAGGAGGCAACGGCGGCGATGCCGACCCCGCCCTTGCGGTGGCCGACGAAGGATTCCGCCGCCTTGAACAGCGCCTTGGACATGCCGCCGATGGTGGCGAAATAGCCCATCAGCAGGAACATCGGCACCACGGCCAGCGATTCGCTGGCAAAGGTCGAATAGGCGGCGTTCTTCAGCTGGGCCAGCGGCACGCGGGTCGAGCCGTCGATGATCCAGTAGCCCGCGAAGCCGGTGACGAACATCGACAGGCCGATCGGCACGCGGACGAAGATCAGGCCAAGGAGGACGGGAAAGGACAGGATGCCGATCGCAAGGTTGCTCAATGGTCTGCTCCGGCGGTGGCGATGAGGGTACGGTTGGTGACGGCCTCGGCCAGGCGGACCAGGGCCATGTAGACGGCGATCGCGGCCGTGGCGATGGCGGGCACCAGGGCCAGCGCATAGTTCCACCACAGCGGATATTGCAGCAGGAAGGTCGTCGAGCGGCGGCGCGCCAGCGTGTTCATCCCGTCGTAGAGCTGCACGGCGATCAGGACCAGCGCCGCGGCGAACAGCGCCTCGATCAGCACCTGCATCCAGCGCCGGGTGCGGTCGCTGAGGCCCGAGGTGAAGACATCGACCGTCGCATGCCCCGCGGTGATCTGGCACCAGCCGAGGAAGCAGAAGACGGCAAAGGCCAGCCCGCCGACCAGCAGCTCATAATCGCCGAAGATCGGCCCCACGCCCGCGTCGAGCAATTGCCGGGCGAGGCCGGGCATGGTCGACTGCATCCAGCTGGAATGCAGCAGGTCCGAGGCCTCGCGCCCGATGATCGAGAGGCAAAGCATCAGCACCAAGATGGTCAGCACCAGGCCGCCGATCACGGCCATCAGCCAGGCGATGCCGTAGAAGATCCTGTGTATCGTTGCGAACATGCGTGTCCCGTCCCTCGGGTCCTTCAGGTTGCCGCCCGCCCGCACTCAGGCGGACGGGCCTGTCGCTGCCCCGCGGTCAGTGCGAGGCCTGGTAATCCGCCATCAGCTGGCGGGCCTCATCCAGGAGGGCCTGACCGTCGATCCCCTGCGCCTGCATGTCGGCCAGCCAGCTGTCGTAGATCGGCTGGGCGGCATCGCGCCAGAGCGCGACATCGGCCTCGGAGATGGTGATGATGTTGTTGCCGTGATCCACGGCCAGCTGACGGGCCGGGATATCCGCATCCGCCTGCGTGCCGCCGGCGAAGACCGAGAGGTCCGCGCCCGAGTTGCGGTCGATGATCTCGCGCAGGTCGTCGGGCAGCCCCTCGTAGACATCGCGGTTCATCGCCAGGGTGAAGGTCACCGTGTAGGGATAGGAATTCTCGAACTCGGTGTGGTTGTTGACCAGCTCCGGCACGCGCAGCGAGGTGGTCACCTCCCACGGGATCACCGCGCCGTCGATCACGCCGCGCGACAGGCTTTCGGGGATCATGGTGACCGGCAGGCCGATCGGCTCGGCGCCGAGGATCTGCAGCAGCTGCCCCACCATCCGCGACGGGGTGCGCAGCTTCAGGCCCTGCATGTCCTCGATGGTGTTGACCGGACGGTTCGAGTGGATCACGCCCGGGCCATGCACCCAGGTCGCCAGCAGATGGACGTCCTGATAATCGGTGTCGGCCATATGCTCGGTGAACATCTGCCAATAGGCGGCCGAGGCGGCGCGGGCATCCTGCACGAAGAACGGCAGCTCGAAGACCTCGGTACGCGGGAAGCGGCCGGGGGTGAAGCCGTTCACCGTCCAGGCGATATCTGCGATGCCGTCGATCACCTGATCCATCAGTTCGGGCGGGGTGCCGCCCAGCGCCATGGCCGGGAAACGCTCGATGCGGATACGGCCTTCGGATTCACGCTCGATCGTGTCGGCCCAGACGTCCAGCACCAGATGCGGCACATTGGCCTGCGGCGGCAGGAACTGGTGCAGGCGCAGCGTGACCTCCTGCGCCAGTGCGGCGCCCGCGGTGAGCGCGCTCAGCGCCACGGCGCTGGCAAGGCCTGCGATCTTGGAAAAATGCGGCATACTGTCCTCCCTGATGCCCCGTACAGTCGTTGGTGCGAGAGGGGCGCGGCTTGTGACCGCGCCCCCAGGCTTCTTGGTGCCTCTGCGGCTTATTGGTGTGCCGCTTCGTATTCGGCCATCAGCGACTGGGCCTCGTCGATCAGCGCCTGACCGTCGATGCCGCGGCCGTTCATGTCGGCGACCCACGAAGCATAGAGCGGCTCGACCAGCGTGCGCCATTCGGCCGCGTCTTCCTCGGACACGGTGACGATGTTGTTGCCCGCATCGACGGCGATCTGACGGGCCGGACCGTCGGCATCGGCCTGCGTGCCACCCGCGAAGATCGAGAACTCGAGACCCGAGTTCTGGTCGATGACCTGCTGCAGGTCCTCGGGCAGCGAATCGTAGGTGTCCTGGTTCATCGCGAAGGAGAAGGTCAGCACATAGAGCGAGGGGCCCTGGAACTCGGTGTGGTTATGCACCAGCTCCGAGACGTGCAGCGCGGTGGTCACCTCCCACGGAATGGTGGTGCCGTCGATCACGCCGCGCGACAGCGCTTCCGGCACGCCCGAGACCGGCAGACCGACCGCTTCGGCGCCGACCAGCGCCAGCAGGTCGTTCACGCCGCGCGAACCGCCGCGGATCTTCATGCCCTGCAGGTCCGAGGGATGCGAAACCGGACGGTTGGTGTGGAACATGCCCGGGCCGTGGACCCACATGCCCAACATGTGCACGCCGGCGAAATCTTCCTGCATGTGCTCTTCGTACATCTGCCACAGCGCCGACGACGCCGCGCGGGCGTCGGCGACCATGAAGGGCAGTTCGAAGACTTCGGTCTGCGGGAAGCGGCCCGGCGTGTAGCCGTTCACGGTCCAGATGATGTCGGCCACGCCGTCCATGACCTGATCCATCAGCTCGGGCGGGGTGCCACCCAGCGCCATCGAGGCGTAACGCTCGATGCGGATGCGGCCGTTCGAGTCGCGCTCGACATTGTCGGCCCAGACGTCCAGCACGTCGCGCGGCACGTTGGCCTGCGCGGGCAGGAACTGGTGCATCCGAAGGGTGAATTCCTGGGCCGAGGCCGTACCGGCAGTCAGGGCCACCGCCGCAGCGGCACCCATCAGACCCAGGATCGTTCTGCGCTTGGTCATGTGTTTTCCTCCCAAAGACACAAGGCTGGCACTATGTTGCAAGTGATGGCACACGTCGCATTATATTGCCAACATATTTTTGTTTGTCGTGCATTCCCCGCCGCGGACGCTCCTCGCCCCCGCTTTGTTGCGAGTGCAAGGTTCCACGCGGCGGCGATTCCTGCAAGCATTATTTGTTGACCGATCGGTCACTCTTTGCGGGGCGCGCAGGATCATTCGGCGTCGGGCTGACGGCTGGGATGGGCCTCGGCAAAGGCAGGAATCGCCTCGCAGGCCGCGGCAATCGCGCTCAGCCGCGGCATGGCCGACAGATCGACCTTGAAACGCCGCGCGGCGAAGATCTGCGGCATGAGATAGACCTCGGCCATCCCCGGCGCCTCGCCAAAGGCGTAGCGGCTGGCGGTGCGTTTGGCCAGCAGCGCCTCGCAGGCAGCCAGACCGTCGCCGATCCAGCGCTGGCACCAGGCTTCCTTGCCCTCGGCGCCCTGACCGAACTCCGCGTCCAGATATTGCAGCACGCGCAGGTTCTGCAGCGGATGGATCTCGCAGGCGATGACGGCGCAGAAGGCCCGGACCGCGGCGCGGTCGGCGGCGCCGGTCGGCAGGAGCGCGGGCTCGGGATGGGTTTCCTCCAGCCATTCAAGGATGGCGGGGGATTGCGTCAGCACCAGCCCGTCCACCTCCAGCGTCGGCACCAGCCCCTGCGGGTTCAAGGCCTTGTAGGCAGGGGATTTCTGCTGCCCGCCGTCCTTGACCAGATGCACCGGCACCTGCTCATAGGCCAGTCCCTTGAGGTTCAGCGCGATGCGGCAGCGATAGCTCGAGGACGAGCGGAAATAGCCGTGAAGCTTCATCATTCCGCGGCCCCCAGCGTCAGGGCGATGGGTTCCAGCCCGTCGATGCCGCCGGTGATCACATCGCCCGCCACCACGGCGCCGACGCCCGCGGGGGTGCCGGTCATGATGATGTCGCCGGGCATCAGGTGATAGTAATGCGACAGATGGCTGATCACCTCGGCCGGGGACCAGACGAGTTCGTCGAGCGTCGCGTCCTGCCGGATCTGGCCATTCACCGACAGATGGATGCGCCGCCCGGCCAGCGAGGGGATCGCCGCGGCCGGGGTCAGCGCCGTCAGCACCGCCGATTGCTCCGCATCCTTGCCCAGATCCCAGGGGCGGCGGTTGTCCTTGCCGTCCTGCTGGCGGTCACGCCGGGTCATGTCCAGACCCGAGCCATAGCCGAAGATCGCCGCCTGCCCGGCCGCCAGATCACCCTTGAAGACCGGCGCGCCGACGGCCACCACCAGCTCCATCTCATAATGGAAATTTGAGGTGCCCGGCGGATAGGGCACCGTCGCGCCCGAGGCGCAGAAGGCGCCCGCCGGGGTCTTGGTGAAATACCACGGCGCCTCGCGGTCCACGGTGCCCCCCATCTCGGCGGCATGGGCCTCGTAATTGCGGCCGACGCAGAAAATGCGGTTCACCGGGTATTCGGCGCTCTGGCCCAGCACCTTGATGCTGTGCACCGGCGCGGGCGGGAAGAGATAATCGGTCATCGGGCGCGTTCCTTGTCGTGTTCCTGCCTGTCCGGGGACAGCGTGAGATCGGGCCGGGGAAGGCGATGGCCAACCCCCCGGCCGCCGCTGTCAGGCGTAGCGCGGCGAGCCCCCATAGGGAAGACCGAAGCGCGGGCGGCATGGCCCCCCTGCCCCCGCGATCCTCGCTGCATCATGACGCACCCCCCTCGCCCCGGCCGCGGCCCGGTATTTGAGTAGTATGCTAACGATCAGCATGCTTGTCAAATCCCCGGCGCCCGGTATCCTTGGTTCATGTCCATCGTCCATTCCATGCCCGGCTTCCTGATCCGCCGCCTGAACCAGATCTCCATGTCGGTGTTTCAGGAGCGGATGCAGCGCCTGGGGCTCGACCTGACCTCGGTGCAATTCGCGGCGCTTGTGGCCTTGTCCGAAAACCCCGGGATCGACCAGGCGACGCTGGCGGGGCTCATCGCCTATGACCGGGTGACCATCGGCGGCGTGGTCGACCGGCTGGTCGCCAAGGATCTGGTCGCGCGGCAGATCAACCCGCAGGACCGCCGCGCCCGGCAATTGGCGCTGACCGACAGCGGCGCCACGCTGCTGACCCGCCTGATCCCCGAGGTTCAGGCGTTGCAACACGACATCCTCGCCGGTCTCTCGGCCGAGGAGGTCGCGGCCTTCATCACCCTCGCCAAACGCACCACCGAAGCGGGCAACGACCGCTCGCGCGCGCCGCTCAGGCCCCGGGACTAGCCCAGCGCCAGCCGCCTTGTCGGTGCCAGCGCCTCAAGGAAACGGGTGTCGTGGCTGACCACCACCAGCGCCCCGTCATAGCCTGCCAGCGCCGCTTCCAGCGCCTCGGTCGCATCGAGGTCCAGGTGATTCGTCGGCTCGTCCAGCAACAGCAGCGCAGGCGGCTTCGGCCCGCCCAGCGTGCAGGCCAGCCCGGCCCTCAGCCGCTGCCCGCCGCTGAGCGTGCCGACTTTCTGCAAGGCATCCTCGGCGCGGAACAGGAACCGCGCCAGCGTCGCCCGCGCCCTGTTCTCGCCCGCCCCGGGGTTGAGCCGCAGGAAGGCCTCGCGCAGCGTCTCGGCCGGGTCGAGCAGGCTCACCGATTGGTCGAGCAGCGCCAGAGGCACCGGCCGATCCACCTGTCCGGCCATGGGGGCCAGCGCCCCGGTGATCAGCGCCATGAGCGTCGATTTTCCGGCCCCGTTCGGCCCGGTGATCGCCAGCCGCTCGGGCCCGGTCAGGGTCAGCGACAGATCGCGGATCGCCGGCCGCGCCGGGTCGAAGCCGCCGGTCACCCGATCGAGCCGCAGGACGATCCGGTCGCGCGGCAGCCCGGTCGGCGGCAGGTCCATGCGCATCGGCTGCAGCACCTCCACCTTGCCGCGCGCCGCCTCCAGCGCCGCCCCGGCCTCGGCCGCGCGCGCCTCGCGCAGCCGGGCGCCGGAGCCATCGGTGCCCTCGGCCCTGTCCTTGCGCGCGTCGAGCAACAGCTTCGGCTGATCGCCCCGCGCCCGTGCCCGACGACCCGAGGCGTCGCTGCGCGCCTTGCGCTCGGCCGCCTGCTGGGCGCGGCGTGCGACCTCGGCCTGCTGGCGCGCGGCATGGTCCAGCGCCTGCCCGGCCGCCTGCAGCTCCACCGCCTTCTGCGCACGATAGGCACTGTAACCGCCGCCGAACCGCGCCGCGCCCAGCGTCGTCATTTCGACAATGGCATCCATCTGCTCCAGCAGTTCCCGGTCGTGGCTGACGACGATCGCCGCGCGGTCCCAGGCGGCCAGAACCGCCAGCACCGCCGCCCGCCCCTCGGCGTCGAGGTTGTTCGTGGGCTCGTCCAGCAGCAGGATATCGGGCGCGTCGAACAGGGCCGCCGCCAGCGCCGCGCGCGTCACCTGCCCGCCCGACAGGGCGGTCAGCGGCGTGTCGGGCGGCATCGCCAGCCCCAGCGCCAGAAGCGCCGCTTCCAGCCGCGCGGGCAGGGTCCAGTCGGCCTCGGCCAGATCCTCGGCGCTGGCTTCGCCCGCCTCGGCCCGGTCCAGAAGCGCCAGCGCCCCGCGCGCGCCGAACAGGTCGGCCAGCGTCTCATCGCCCGCATGGACCTGCCGCAGCATCGCCACCCGGCCATGGCGCAGGACCTGCCCCGAGGCAGGCGTCAGCTCCCCGGCGATGAGGCGCAGCAATGTGGTCTTGCCGGTGCCGTTGCGGCCGACAAGCCCGGTGCGCCCGGGGCCGAAGGACAGGGACAGATCGGTGAAAAGCGGCGCGCCGTCAGGCTTGAGGAAGCCGAGCGCGGCAAGGGTGACGGAGGTCAGGGCAGACATGGAGAAGGTCCCGAATCGTGGCGGTAAGAGCGACGGTTTCGAGAGGGCGATCCATGGCGGTAACTCCGGGTCAGTGCGCCTCAGATTTAAGCCCCCGACGCCCGGGGTCAACCGATCCGGCCAAAGTTTCCTTGACAGAGAGGGATTCGCCCGGCATCCCTAAGTGAAACATGAATCATTGTTCATGTTTGCGAACAGGGAGGAATTCATGAGATTGCTGTTGAGCGCGGCCTTCGTTGCCTTGGCCACCGCCCCCGCCATGGCCGACGAGATCCGCATCGCCCATATCCACGACATGACCGGCGCGCTTGAAGCCTATGCGGCGCAAAGCCAGATCGGCCTGATGATGGGCCTCGAATACGCCACCGAAGGCACCATGCAGGTCGAAGGTAACGATCTGGTGGTCACCGAATATGACAGCCAGCTGCGCCCCGATCTGGGCCGCGCCCTGCTGGCGCAGGCTTTCGGCGACGATGGCGCCGATATCGCCGTCGGGCCCACCTCGTCGGGTGTGGCGCTGGCCATGCTGCCGGTGGCCGAGGAATACGAGCGCATCCTGCTCGTGGAACCCGCCGTGGCCGATTCGATCACCGGCGCCGACTGGAACCGCTACATCTTCCGCACCGGGCGCAACTCCAGCCAGGACGCCATCTCGAACGCCATCGCCCTGGGGCAGGAGGGCGTGGTCATCGCCACGCTGGCGCAGGACTACGCCTTCGGCCGTGACGGCATCGCCGCCTTCCGCGAGGCGCTGGAAGGCACCCCCGCCCAGCTGGTGCACGAGGAATACGCGCCCACCGACACCACCGATTTCACCGCCGCTGCGGAACGCATCTTCAACGCCCTGCAGGAACACGAAGGCGACCGTCGCCTCTTCGTCATCTGGGCGGGCGGCAACAACCCGATGAGCCGCATCCAGGCCATGGACCCGGGCCGGTTCGGCATCCAGATGGCCACCGGCGGCAACATCCTGCCCGCCATGGTCAGCTTCCGCGACTTCCCTGGCATGGAAGGTGCGACCTATTATTACTACGAAATCCCGCAGAACCCGGTGAACCAATGGTTCGTCGAACAGCACATGGAACGCTACGGCACCCCGCCCGATTTCTTCACCGCGGGCGGCATGGCGGCCGGGATCGCCATCGTCGAGGCCCTGCGCGCCAGCGGCGGCTCGACCGATGCCGAGGATCTGATCACCGCCATGGAAGGCATGCATTTCGAGACGCCCAAGGGCGAGATGTGGTTCCGCGCCGAGGACCATCAGGCCATGCAATCCATGTACCATTTCCGCATCGCCATCCATGACGGCGTCGAATGGGCCGTGCCGGAACTGGTGCGCGAGATCACGCCCGACATGATGGACATCCCGATCCGCAACCAGTGATCGGCCGGGGGCGCGTCCGCCGCGCCCCTCCATCTTTGTTCTTCAAATATCCCGGGGGGGCTCGGGGGGCTGGCCCCCCGATCCTCGCCCCATGCGCCGACGCCCTCATGAAAAGGCCTGTCATGCCCCAGCCTTCTCTCGTCACCCAGGATCTGACCGTGCGCTTCGGCGGCCATGTCGCCGTGGACCGCGTGAGCTGCGCCTTCACCCCCGGTGAGCTGACCGCCATCGTCGGGCCGAACGGCGCCGGAAAAACCACCTATTTCAACCTGATCTCGGGCCAGATCCGCGCCACCTCGGGCCGTGTCACGCTCATGGGCCGCGACATCACCGGTCTCTCGCCCTCGGCCCGGACCGAGGCCGGGCTCGGCCGGGCCTTTCAGCTGACCAACCTCTTTCCCCGCCTAACCGTGCTGGAAAACGTCCGTCTGGTCATTCAGGCCCGCGAGCGGCGGGGTTTCAACCTCTGGACCATGGCGATGGGCCACCGCGACCTGATCGCCGAGGCTGAGTCGGTGCTCGACCGCGTCCGCCTGACCGCCCTGCGGGATCAGACCGTGTCGGCGCTGTCCCACGGCGACCAGCGCAAGCTGGAGGTCGCGGCGATGATCGCCCTGAAGCCCAAGGTCTTCATGTTCGACGAACCCACCGCCGGCATGTCGGTCGAGGAGGCGCCGGTCATTCTGGACCTGATCGCCATGATCAAGGCCGACCCCGAAGCCACCGTCCTGCTGGTCGAACACAAGATGGACGTGATCCGTTCCCTCGCCGACCGCATCATCGTGCTGCACAACGGCGCGCTGGTCGCGGATGGCGCGCCCGCCGAGGTCATGGCCTCGGCCGTGGTGCAGGAAGCCTATCTTGGCAAGGAACTGACCGATGTCTGACCCCATTCTCAGGCTGAAGGGCGTCAAGACCGACATCGCCCAATACCACATCCTGCACGGCGTCGACCTCGACGTGCCGCGCGGCGCGGTGACCATGCTGCTGGGCCGCAACGGCGCGGGCAAGACCACGACCCTGCGCACCATCATGGGCCTGTGGAAACCGCATCAGGGCGAGATCCTGCTCGATGGCGCGCATATCAACGGCCTCAACCCCGCGCAGATCGCCCGGCGCGGCATCGGCTTCGTGCCCGAGGATATGGGCATCTTCTCGGACCTCACGGTCGAGGAGAATATCCGCCTCGCCGCCCTGTCGGGGCAGCCGATCCCCGAACGGCTGGACTGGATCTTCGAGGCCTTTCCGGCGCTCCGCACCTTCTGGAAATCCGCCGCCGGCACGCTGTCGGGCGGACAGAAACAGATGCTCTCGGTCGCCCGCGCGGTGGTCGAGGATCGCGAACTCTACCTGATCGACGAACCCTCCAAGGGGCTGGCCCCGGCCATCGTCGCCACCCTCGCCAAGGCGCTGAAGGATCTGAAGAACCGCGGCGCCTCAATCCTGATGGTCGAGCAGAATTTCTCGCTGGCCAAGGCTCTGGGCGATCATGTCGCGGTCATGGATGACGGCAAGATCATCTGGACCGGCAGCATGAAGGAACTGGCCTCGGACACCGGCCTGCAGGAACGCCTGATGGGCCTGAAGATGGAAACCGCATGACCGACGCTGCCCCCTCCCATGCCCCCACGATGACCAAGCTGCCGCTGGCCGAACGCCTGCGGCCCTGGCTGCCGGTGCTGCTGGTTCCGGTGCTGATCGTCGTCGGCTACCTGATCATCCCGTCGCAATCGTCCTGGCTGACCCTGACGGTTTCCGGCCTTGCCATGGGGATGATGATCTTCGTCATCGCCTCGGGCATGACGCTGGTCTTCGGCCTGATGGATGTCATCAACTTCGGCCACGGCGCCTTCATCTCGTTCGGCGCCTTCGTCGGCACCACGGTGCTGCTGGCCCTGGGCCAGATGACCGGCGCGCCCTCTCTCCTGCTGAACCTGCTGGCCATCGCAGGCGCGGTGCTGGCGGCGATGATCGTTACCGGCGGCATGGGCTGGGCCTTTGAGCGCGCCATCGTCCGCCCGGTCTATGGCAGCCACCTCAAGCAGATCCTCGTCACCATGGGCGGGCTCATCGTCGCCGAACAGCTGATCTACGTGATCTGGGGCGGGCACGAGATCGTCATCGCCCGGCCCGAGACGCTGAAAGGCGCCATCACCTTCGCCGGTGCGGCGCTGGAGAAATACCGGCTGGTGGCGGTCGGCGTCGGCCTGATCGTCTTCCTGGCACTGCGGCTGGTGCTGCGGCGCACCAAGCTGGGCCTCATCGTCCGCGCGGGAGTCGAGAACCCCGAGATGGTGCAGGCCTTGGGCTACAACATCACCCGCGTCTTCGTCGGCGTCTTCATCGCCGGATCGGCGCTGGCGGGCCTCGGTGGCGTGATGTGGGCGCTCTATCAGGAGGTGATCACCGCCCATATGGGCAACGAGATCATGATCCTGGTGTTCATCGTGGTGATCATCGGCGGCCTGGGCTCGGTCGAGGGCTGTTTCATCGGCGCGCTGACCGTGGGTCTGGTGCAGAACTACGCCGCCTTCATGGAGCCCAAGCTGGCGCTGATTTCCAACATCGCCCTGATGGTGGCGATCCTGATGTGGCGGCCCATGGGCATGGTCCCCGTGGTGAAGGCGAAGTGACGATGATGCGCATTCTTTCCGGCGATTCCCCGAAAAGCGCCGTGCTGGCGGTGCTGCTGGCGCTTATCCTGCTGGCGCTGGCCTTTGCCCCCTTCCTGTTCCCCGGCTCGCGGTCCCTGGAGACCGCCGCCCGGATCTGCATCTTCATCGTGCTGGTCGCGAGCTACGATCTGCTTCTGGGTTACGGCGGCATCGTCAGCTTCGCCCACACCATGTTCTTCGGCATGGGCGCTTACGGCGTCGCCATCGCCACGGCGCGGATGGGAACGGGCTATCCCGCCCTCGCGACCGGGGCGCTCGCCGGGATGGTCGCGGCAGGTCTGGTGGCGCTGCTGATCGCGCTGCTGTCGCTGCGCGTCCGGGCGATCTTCTTCGCCATGATCACGCTGGCCATCGCCTCGGCTGTGGCGGTGCTGGTCAGCCAGCTGTCGACCTTCACCGGCGGCGAGGACGGGATGAACATCCGCATCCCGCGTGAACTGACACCGGCCTTCCGGCTGGGCGAGGTCATGGGCACCGGCATCAACGGCAAGATCCTGAACTATTACCTCGTGTTCTTCTGTTGCCTGGCGCTGTTCCTGCTGATGCTCAGGATCGTCAATTCGCCCTTCGGCCGTGTCCTGCAGGCTATCCGCGAGAATGCCTTCCGGGCCGAGGCGATCGGCTACCGCGTCGTCCTCTACCGGGCGCTCGCCACCTGCCTCAGCGCGATGATCGCGGCGCTGGCGGGATCGCTCTTCGCGATCTGGCTGCGCTATGTCGGCCCGGCCACGACGCTGGGCATGGAGATCATGATGGACATCCTGCTGATCGTGGTGATCGGCGGCATGGGGACGATGTATGGCGCGGTAGTCGGCACGGCGATCTTCGTGCTGGCGCAGAACTACCTGAAAACGCTGATGGGCGGCATGTCCGAGGCGACCTCGGCGCTGCCGCTGATCCCCGACCTCCTCAGCCCCGACCGCTGGCTTCTGTGGCTGGGCATCCTCTTCATCCTGTCGGTCTATTTCTTCCCGACCGGCATCGTCGGCCGCCTGCGGGGAACCCGGTGACGCGCGAGATCCGCGTGATGGTGCAGGGGGACGAGGGCGCCCCGCCGGTCATCCTGCTGCACGGCTGGACCATGACCGGCGCGATCTGGGCGCCCGTCATGGACCGGCTGCCCGCCCGCTGCTACGCACCTGACCTGCCCGCGCATGGCGAGACGAGGGGCTACGCGCCTTCGGTCGAGGGGGGCGTGGCGCTGTTGGGCGACCTGATCGCCGAGCAGGGGATCGAGGGCGCCACGCTGGTCGGCTGGTCGCTGGGCGCGCTGATCGGCTGGCGCTATCTGGTCGGGGGCGGGAGAGGCATCGCCCGCATGGTCTCGCTCGACATGTCGCCCTGCCCCTTGCCCGCGCCCGGTTGGGATTTCCCGATGCGCGGCCAGAGCGCCGAGAAAGCCGCCCGCGGCGCCGCCCGCTTCCGCGCCGACTGGCCTGGCGCGGCGCGCGCCATCGCCCAGGGCATGTTCGCCCGCCCCGAAACCGTGCAACCCGGGATCGAGGCCGG
>NZ_JAUCCQ010000075.1:0-17818 GCF_034676075.1 Pararhodobacter sp.
CTGGTCGCCCGAGGCGCCCGCGACAGCGGGCAACGAGGGCGAAACCCCTCCCCCGCCGCAAAACGAAAGCCCCGCCGGAGCGGGGCTTTTCAGCATTGCCAGGACGCCTGGCCTCAGAAGTTCGCCACATTCGGGTCGAGCCCGATATGCGTGCCCATCGCCACCATGTCGGCGAGCAGCTTGGCTGCGTCGTCGACGACGGTGTGATGCGCGTCCTTGTGGGCCTTGTGGGCCTCGGTCACCCAGTCGGTGTAGATCGCCTGCGTAACCTCCCCCTTGGGCAGCGAGCGTTCGGCCAGGACCGACACCCCTTCGGGCGTGATCTCGGCGAAGCCGCCGGTCACGGCGAATTCGGTCGTCTGACCGTTCGCCGTCACCTTCAGGATCCCGGGCCGCAGCGTGGTGATCAGCGGCGAATGCCCGGGCATCGCCGTCAGCTCACCGTCCGCGCCGGGGATCTGGACCTCGCTCGCCTGCGCGGACAGCAGTTTCCGCTCGGGCGAGACCAGGTCGAATTGCATCGTATCGGCCATGTTTGGCCCTCCTCTGCGTCAGATCAAGCGGCGGCGGCGAGGCGCTGCGCTTTGGCGACCGCTTCCTCGATGTCGCCGACCATGTAGAAGGCGGCTTCGGGCAGGTGGTCGTATTCGCCGGCAACCACGGCCTTGAACGAGGCGATGGTTTTCTCGAGCGGCACCTGGACGCCGTCCGACCCGGTGAAGACTTTCGCCACGTCGAAGGGCTGCGACAGGAAGCGCTGGATCTTCCGGGCGCGGGCCACGGTCAGCTTGTCCTCTTCCGACAGTTCGTCCATCCCGAGGATGGCGATGATGTCCTGGAGCGACTTGTAGCGCTGCAGGATCCCCTGCACGTCACGGGCGACCTGGTAATGCTCTTCGCCGATGATCTGCGGGTCCATGAGACGCGAGGTCGAGTCGAGCGGGTCCACGGCCGGATAGATGCCGAGTTCCGAGATCGCACGGTTGAGCACGGTCGTCGCGTCGAGGTGGGCGAAGGTCGTGGCAGGCGCCGGGTCGGTAAGGTCATCGGCCGGAACGTAGACGGCCTGGATCGAGGTGATCGAGCCGTTCTTGGTCGAGGTGATGCGTTCCTGCATCGCGCCCATGTCGGTGGCCAGCGTCGGCTGGTAGCCCACGGCCGAGGGAATACGGCCCAGAAGCGCCGACATTTCCGAACCCGCCTGGGTGAAGCGGAAGATGTTGTCCACGAAGAACAGCACGTCGGTCCCGGTGGCGTCGCGGAACTGCTCGGCCAGCGTCAGGCCGGTCAGCGCCACGCGGGCACGGGCGCCCGGCGGTTCGTTCATCTGGCCGAAGACCAGAGCGATTTTCGAGTCCGGCAGGTTGTCGGGGGTCAGAACGCCCGATTCGATCATCTCGTGGTAGAGGTCGTTCCCTTCACGGGTCCGCTCGCCCACACCGGCGAACACGGAGAGACCCGAGTGCACCTTGGCGATGTTGTTGATCAGTTCCTGGATCAGAACCGTCTTGCCCACACCGGCGCCGCCGAACAGGCCGATCTTGCCGCCCTTGGAATAGGGCGCCAGCAGGTCGATGACCTTGATGCCGGTGACGAGGATCTGCGCTTCGGTCGCCTGGTCGTCGAGGTTCGGCGCCGGGGCGTGGATCGGGCGGTATTCGTCAGCCTCGACCGGGCCCTTCTCGTCGACGGGCTCGCCCACGACGTTCAGGATGCGGCCCAGCGTGGCGATGCCCACGGGCACCTGGATCGGCGCGCCGGTATCGATCACGGCCTGGCCGCGGACCAGACCTTCGGTCGCGTCCATGGCGATGGTGCGCACGGTGTTCTCGCCGAGGTGCTGGGCAACTTCCAGCACCAGCTTCTTGCCGGCGTTTTCGGTGTTCAGGGCGTTCAGAATCGCGGGCAGGGTTCCTTCGAACTGCACGTCGACGACGGCGCCGATCACCTGGGTGACCTTGCCGGTGGCTTTTTCAGTGGCCATTGTGGTTTTCTCCGGTTCCTCAGAGCGCCTCGGCGCCCGAAATGATCTCGATCAGTTCGTTGGTGATGACAGCCTGACGCGAGCGGTTGAACTCGATGGTCAGCTTGTCGATCATGTCGCCCGCGTTGCGCGTCGCGTTGTCCATGGCCGACATCTGCGCGCCGTTGAACGAGGCGTTGTTCTCGAGCAGCGCGGTGAAGATCTGCGTGGCGATGGAGCGCGGCAGCAGGTCGGCGAGGATCGCTTCTTCCGAGGGTTCGTAATCATAGACCGCACCCGTATCGGCCACATCGGCGACCGGGGCGGGGATGATCTGCTGCGCGGTCGGGATCTGGCTGATCACCGACTGGAACCGGTTGAAGAAGATGGTCGCGACGTCGAACTCGCCGGCGTCGAAGCGGGCCATCACCAGGCGGGCGATGTCACGCGCGGTGTCGTAGCCGATCCGCTTGATCTCGGCCATGTCGACATGGCCGACCATGTATTCGCTCATGTCGCGGCGCAGCTGCTCGCGGCCCTTCTTGCCGACGGTGAGGATCTTCACCGTCTTGCCGGCCGCCAACAGTTCCTGGGCATGCGAACGCGCCAGTTTGACGATCGACGAGTTGAAGCCGCCGGCAAGGCCGCGCTCGCCGGTCATGACGACCAGCAAATGCACCTTGTCCGCGCCAGTTCCCGCCAGAAGGCGGGGCGCGCTGTCCGACCCCGCGACCGACGCCGCGAGACCGTTGACCACCGCTTCCATCCGCGCGGCATAGGGCCGCGCGGCCTCGGCCGCTTCCTGGGCACGGCGGAGCTTGGCCGCCGCGACCATCTGCATGGCCTTGGTGATCTTGCGAGTGTTCTTGACACTCGTGATCCGGTTTTTCAGGTCCTTGAGGCTAGGCATCTAGCGATCCTCTCCTCCGCGCTCAGGCGAAATCTTTGGCGAATTCGTCGATGGCGGCTTTGATCTTGGCTTCGGCCTCGCCCTTCACCTTGGGGTCTTCCTTGGTGATGAACTCCAGCACATCGGCGCGGTTGTTGCGCAGATGGGCCAGCAGGCCCTTCTCGAAGCGGCTCACGGCCGAGACCGGCAGCGCGTCGAGATAGCCGTTGGTGCCCGCGTAGATGACGCAGACGATCTCGGCGTTGGTGAGCGGCGCGTATTGCGGCTGCTTCATCAGCTCGGTCAGGCGCGCACCGCGGTTCAGCAGCTTCTGCGTCGCGGCGTCGAGGTCCGAGCCGAACTGCGCGAAGGCGGCCATTTCGCGGTACTGGGCGAGTTCCAGTTTCACCGGACCCGCGACCGATTTCATGGCGTTGGTCTGAGCCGACGAACCCACGCGCGACACCGACAGACCGGTGTTCACGGCCGGGCGGATACCCTGGTAGAACAGTTCGGTTTCCAGGAAGATCTGGCCGTCGGTGATCGAGATCACGTTGGTCGGGATGAAGGCCGACACGTCGCCGCCCTGGGTTTCGATGATCGGCAGCGCCGTCAGCGAGCCCGAGCCGAAGTCAGAGTTCAGCTTCGCCGAACGCTCCAGCAGGCGCGAGTGCAGGTAGAAGACGTCGCCCGGATAGGCTTCGCGGCCCGGCGGACGGCGCAGCAGCAGCGACATCTGGCGGTAGGCGACGGCCTGTTTCGAGAGGTCATCGTAAACGATCAGCGCGTGGCGGCCGTTGTCGCGGAAGTATTCCGCCATCGCGGTCGCGGCATAGGGCGCGAGGAACTGCATCGGCGCGGGGTCCGAGGCCGTCGCGGCGACGACGATCGAATATTCCAGCGCGCCGTTCTCTTCCAGCTTCTTGACCAGCTGGGCAACGGTCGAGCGCTTCTGGCCGATGGCGACATAGACGCAGTAGAGCTTCTTCGACTCGTCCGAACCGGCGGCGTCGTTGTACGACTTCTGGTTCAGGATCGCGTCGAGGGCGACGGCGGTCTTGCCGGTCTGACGGTCGCCGATGATCAGCTCACGCTGGCCGCGACCGATCGGGATCATGGCGTCGACCGATTTCAGGCCGGTGGCCATCGGCTCGTGCACTGATTTCCGCGGGATGATGCCCGGGGCTTTGACGTCGGCGATGCGGCGCTCGGTAAAGGCGATCGGGCCCTTGCCGTCGATCGGGTTGCCCAGACCGTCGACCACGCGACCCAGCAGGCCCTCACCGGCGGGCACGTCCACGATGGACTGCGTGCGCTTGACGGTGTCGCCTTCCTTGATCGAGCGGTCGTCACCGAAGATAACGATACCGACGTTGTCGCTTTCGAGGTTCAGCGCCATGCCGCGGATGCCGCCGGGGAATTCCACCATCTCGCCGGCCTGGACGTTGTCGAGGCCGTGGACACGGGCGATACCGTCACCCACCGAGAGGACGCGACCGACTTCGGCCACTTCGACCTGCTGGCCGAAGTTCTTGATCTGCTCCTTGAGGATCGCAGAGATCTCAGCTGCTTGGATACCCATTATCCGACCTCTTTCATGCTGTGCTGGAGGGCCGCGAGCTTTGACCTGATCGAGGTGTCGATCATCTTCGAGCCCACTTTGACAATCAGGCCACCGATGAGGTTCTCATCGACGGCGACATTCAGTTTCACGGTCTTGCCGACATTCGCCTTCAAGGTGGCGGCGAGCTGGTCGGCTTGTGCCTTGGTCAGCACCGTGGCCGAGGTGACCTCGGCGGTAATCTCGCCCTTCTCGTCGGCGATCTTGCGACGCAGCTCGGCGATGAGCTGAGGCAGCGCGAACAGGCGGCGGTTCTGGGCCATCATGCCCAGCGCGCCCTTGGTCGTCGCCGACACGCCGAGCTTGTCGGACAGGGCGGTGATCGCCTTGCCCAGGTCCTCACGGCTGTAAACCGGTGAGCTGAGCGCGGCCCGAAGGTCGGCGCTGTCGTTCAATGCGGTTTCCAGCGTGTCGAGATCGGCTTCCAGCGCGGTCAGGGCCGAGCCCTCTTTCGCCAGTTCGAAGATGGCGGTGGCATAGCGCGCGGCGATGCCTGTGGAGATCGAAGCAGGTTCGGACACGTCCACCCTTTCGAGTTTGTGCGCCCCTTGGACCTCGCGCAAGGCCCGGGCTGGTCTGGGTGCTCGTGAGGATTGCGCGGCACCCGAAATCGGCGCGGGTGTAGCAGAGCAAACCCCTCCCCGCAACCATCAACGAGGTGTGAACAACCCCCTTGTTAGCGCTTAGCCGGGCCTGTACCGGACAGAATGTCGCAGGCGCGGCGCTTTGCCGGCCGATCGCGTTGCCGCGGCGCAGAAAGAGGCGGTGCGGGACCGCCCGTTCGCGCGCGCGAATCTATAGATTCGTCGCTGGAATCGGTCTTGTCTCTCCGCTCGGTGTCGGTGCCTCGCGCCAGGCCGGTTGCGCGCCGCTGACCGGGATCCCTTCGAGTACCCGAAGCGGCATGCGCTCGGCCACCCGCAGCCCGCGGGGCGTGGCCGTGTCACGGCGCATCGCCTCGACGATCAGCACCCCGCCCAGCCGGTCCGGCCCCCAGTTGCGCCCGGCCTTCTCCAAGGTCCGGGCCGAGCGCAGCCAGAAGCGCCGCGACGAGGGCGGGAAGAACAGCGCCGTGGTATGGGCGGCGCAGACGAAGCCCGCCTCGGCCATCAGCCGCTCCATCTGACCGCGCGAATAGGGACGGCCGAAGCCGAAGGGCGTGGCATCCGACCGCGCCCAGAGCCCGCCGCGGCTGGGCACCACCACCAGCGCCCGGCCCTGGGGCGAGAGGACGCGATGCATCTCATCGAGCAGCGCCAGCGGATGATCCGAGGTCTCGAGCCCATGCATCACCACCAGCCGGTCGACGCTGTCATTGGCCAAGGGCCAGCGGGCCTCGTCACAGAGGACCGAGTGATTGGCGCCGTCCGCGGGCCAGTGCATCACGCCCTGCGGGCCCGGCATCAGCCCGATGACCCGCTCGGCCGTGCCCAGAAACGGCCTGAGCAGCGGCACCGCGAAACCATAGCCCGCCAGCGTCAGGCCCCGCGTGTCGCCCCAACGCTCGACCACCCGGTCGCGCACGCCCTTCTGCGCCGCACGCCCCAGCTGGCTGCGGTAATAGAAGTCGCGCAAGACTTGCACGTCGAGATGCATTGAACCCCGGGGCCGGCTGAGACAGACTGCACCCTGCCCCATCGCAATCGCTTTGCAAAGCCTGCGATTGCCGCAGGTCGCCGCAGGAGTTTCCCATGACCATCGAGATCATCCGCTGTCTTCAGGACAATTACGCCTACCTCGTCCATGACGCGGCGACCGGCGACACGACCCTGATCGACGCGCCCGAGGCCGCCCCGATCCTCGCCCGGCTTGCCGAACGCGGCTGGCGGCTGGCGCGGATCTACATCACCCATCACCACAACGACCACATCGACGCCGTGCCCGAAATTGTCGCCGCCACCGGCGCTACCGTCTGGGGCGCGAAAGCCGATGCCCACCGCCTGCCGCCGCTGGACCACGCCTTCGCGCCCGGCGACACCCTGCCGGGCGGGGCCGAGGTGCTGGACGCCCCCGGCCACACGCTGGGCCATGTCGCCTTCCATTACGCGGCGTTGAAAGCGCTGTTCTCGGCCGACAGCCTGATGACCCACGGCTGCGGGCGACTTTTCGAGGGCACGGCCGAGCAGATGTTCACCACCATCGCCCGCTTCAACGCCCTGCCCGCCGATACCCGGGTGCTGTCGGGCCATGATTACGCCCGCGCCAACCTCGCCTTCGCCGCCCGCTATGCGCCCGATGCCTCGGCGCTGGCGGTCCGGCAGGCCGCCTTGCCGCGTCTGGCCGAGGAAGGGCTGCCCACCACCGGCACCACCCTTGAAAGTGAGCGCCTCCTGAACCCATATCTGCGCTGCCACCTGCCCGAGGTGGCGGCCGCCGCCGGGCTTGCGGGCGCCGACCCCCTCAGCGTCTTCACGGCGATCCGTCGCCAAAAGGACAACGCCTGATTGTGCGGGCACCCCTCAGCCCCCTCCCGCAAGGGTTTTCGGGCCCGGGGTGCCGCCCGAAAAGGCGGCAAACTGAATCGTGACGCATTTCTCGTGCAGAAAACACTTGAAGCGCCGCGGGGAAAACCAAAGTTTAATCACATGGACCCACCCTGTGGTGGCCCGGGTCCCCGCCCTCCCACGGTCGCGGACCCGCACAAAGCGGCCCCGGCCGCATAATATGAAGGAGCAAGGACGTGCCCTCGTTTTCTGCGACCCTTGAACAGGCGATCCACGGCGCGCTGGCTCTGGCCAACACCCGCCGGCACGAGCTTGCCACGCTCGAGCACCTCTTGCTCGCGCTTCTCGACGAACCCGACGCCGCGCGCGTCATGCAGGCCTGCAACGTCGATCTCGACGAGCTTCGCAAGACGCTCGACGAATTCATCGACGATGACCTGTCCACCCTCATCACCAATGTCGAAGGCTCCGAAGCGGTCCCCACCGCCGCCTTCCAGCGCGTCATCCAGCGCGCTGCCATTCATGTGCAAAGCTCGGGCCGGAACGAGGTCACGGGCGCCAATGTGCTGGTGGCGATCTTTGCCGAACGCGAATCGAACGCGGCCTATTTCCTGCAAGAACAGGACATGACCCGCTACGACGCGGTCAATTTCATCGCCCATGGCGTGGCCAAGAACCCCGGCTTCTCCGAGGCCCGCCCGGTCACCGGGGCCGAGGAAGGACAGTCCGAGCAGACCTCGGCGCCCAAGGTCGATCCCAAGGATTCGGCGCTGGCCAAGTATTGCGTCGACCTGAACCAGAAGGCCCGCAAGGGCGACGTGGACCCGCTGATCGGCCGCCATTCGGAAGTCGAACGCGCGATCCAGGTCCTGTGCCGCCGGCGCAAGAACAACCCGCTCCTGGTGGGTGACCCCGGCGTCGGCAAGACCGCGATTGCCGAGGGCCTCGCCAAGAAGATCGTCGATGGCGAGACTCCGGATATCCTGGCGGGCTCGACCATCTACTCGCTCGACATGGGCGCGCTCCTGGCCGGCACGCGGTATCGCGGCGATTTCGAAGAGCGGCTGAAAGCCGTGGTCAAGGAACTCGAGGATCACGAGGATGCCGTCCTCTTCATCGACGAGATCCACACGGTGATCGGCGCGGGCGCGACCTCGGGCGGGGCGATGGATGCCTCGAACCTGCTGAAACCCGCGCTGCAGGGCGGCAAGCTGCGCTGCATGGGCTCCACCACCTACAAGGAGTTCCGCCAGCACTTCGAAAAGGACCGTGCGCTCAGCCGCCGGTTCCAGAAGATCGACGTGAACGAGCCGACGGTCGAGGATTCGGTGAAGATCCTGATGGGGCTGAAACCCTATTTCGAGAAGCACCATGACCTGCGCTACACCAATGACGCGATCAAGGTCGCGGTGGAGCTCAGCTCGCGCTACATCAACGACCGCAAGCTGCCCGACAAGGCCATCGACGTGATCGACGAGGCGGGCGCGGCCCAGCACCTGGTGCCGCATGCCAAACGGCGCAAGACCATCACGCCGAAGGAGATCGAGGCCGTGGTGGCGAAGATCGCCCGCATCCCGCCGAAGAACGTGTCGAAAAACGACACCGAGCTGCTGCGCGACCTGGAAACGACGCTGAAACGCGTGGTCTTCGGTCAGGACAACGCCATCGAGGCGCTGTCCTCGGCCATCAAGCTGGCCCGCGCGGGGCTGCGCGAACCGGAGAAGCCGATCGGCAACTACCTCTTCGCGGGCCCGACCGGCGTCGGCAAGACCGAGGTGGCGAAGCAACTGGCCAATACGCTGGGCGTGGAACTGCTGCGGTTCGACATGTCGGAATACATGGAGAAACACGCGGTCTCGCGGCTGATCGGCGCCCCGCCCGGCTATGTCGGCTTCGACCAGGGGGGCCTCCTGACCGATGGCGTCGACCAGCATCCGCATTGCGTGCTGCTGCTCGACGAGATCGAGAAGGCGCATCCGGATGTCTACAACATCCTCCTGCAGGTGATGGACCACGGCAAACTGACCGACCATAACGGCCGTCAGGTGGATTTCCGCAACGTGATCCTGATCATGACCTCGAACGCGGGCGCCACCGAACAGGCGAAGGCGGCGATCGGCTTCGGCCGCGACCGGCGCGAGGGCGAGGATACCGCCGCCATCGAGCGGACCTTCACGCCCGAGTTCCGCAACCGTTTGGACGCGGTGATCAGCTTCGCGCCGCTCGGCAAGGGCACGATCATGAAAGTGGTCGAGAAGTTCGTGTTGCAGCTGGAAGCGCAGCTGATGGACCGCAACGTGACCTTCGAGCTGTCCGAGGCCGCGGCCGCCTGGCTGGGCGACAAGGGCTATGACGACAAGATGGGCGCCCGGCCGCTGGCCCGGGTGATCCAGGAGAACGTCAAGAAGCCTCTGGCCGAGGAACTGCTCTTCGGCCGCCTGACCAAGGGCGGGCTGGTCCGCGTGGTCGTGCGCGACAACAAGATCGTGCTCGAAATCGAAGAGAACGACAAACCGCGCATCGCCGGTTCCAAACCGCCGCTGCTGACGGCCGACTGAAACAGAAAAGGCGCCCCCCGGGGCGCCTTTTCCTTGAGGCCTCGGCCAATCGCCCGGACCGCAAGGGGTTTCGCCCTCGTTGCCCGCTGCCGCGGGCGCTTCGGGCGACCAGCGGCGCGGCGTGCCGCCGCGTCGAAGAAAGGGGGGCCGTCTGCCCCCCTCTTGACCCAGGGGCTGGCCCGGCCCTTCGCTTACGCTCCGGGCGTTCGGGCCTGACGACGCGCCACTGGCGCCTCGTCCGGGCGGCCCTCACCCCCGAGGATATTTGAAGAACGAAGATGCGCAGTGAGGGCGCCCTACCCCTCATCTTCGTTCTTCAAATATCCTCGGGGGTCCGGGGGCAGAAGGCCCCCGGGTCTCTCAACCAGTGCCAAGCTCTCCGCGGCGGGAGGCGCGCGGGCTGGGCGGGCGGGAGCGCGCCTCCCGCCGCTTCGCACCGGCGTCGAGCGACCGCGCGGCCTGGCGCTCCCCTGCCCTCAGCCCAGCCTCAGGCCCCGGGCGCGGAAGAGTTCCTCGGCGACGATGAGCTTGCGCACCTCGGTCGTCCCGCCGCCCAGCGAGGCGATCCGGGCGTTGCGGTAATGGCGGTTCACCTCCGTCTCCCAGACGAAGCCCGACCCGCCATGAATCTGCACCGCCAGATCCGTCACCTTGGCGATCATCGCCGCCCCGTTCAGCACGGCGCCGGCGCAGAGCTGATGCACCCGGCCGCGGCCGCCCTCGCCCCGGCGCAGGGCATCGCAGGCAGCAAGCGCCTGATAGGTATAGACCCGCGCCGCCTCCAGTGCGGTCGACATCTCGGCCAGATGCGACTGGATCATCTGGAAGCTGCCGATCGGCCGGCCGAACTGCTTGCGGGTCGCGGCATAGTCCAAGGACAGGTCCAGACAGCGCTGTGCCGCCCCCAGATAGGGCGTGCCGAGGAAGGCGCGCTCGATGTCGAGGCCCGACATGACGATGCCGACGCCCTGGTTCTCGGCCCCCAGCAGGTTCGCCGCGGGCACCCGCACACCCTCGAAGACCAGCTCGCCCGTGGGGCAGCCGCGCCAGCCCATCTTGGTGAGCGTCTGAGCGACCGAGAAACCGGGCGTCCCCGTCTCGACCACGAAGGCCGAGATGCCCTTGGGGCCGAGGTCCGGCGCGGTCTTGGCGTAGGTCAGCACCAGATCCGCCACCGGCCCGTTCGAGATGAACATCTTGCGGCCGGTCAGCACGTAATCCCCGCCATCCCGCACCGCCCGCAGGGCCATCGACCCCAGCGCGTCGGATCCCGCGCCGGGCTCGGTCAGGCCCAGCGCGCCGATCTTGCGGCCGGCGATCAGGTCGGGGGCGAAGCGTGCGATCTGCTCGGGCGTGCCGTTCCTGAGAATGTTGTTGAGGCACAGGTTCTCGTGCGGGCCCCAGACGAAGGCGGCATTCGTGTTCCAATAGCCGAAGGCCTCGCCGACCAGCCCGGCCGAGACCAGATCCATCCCCGCCCCGCCCAGATCCGGCGGCGCGGTCAGCCCGCAATAGCCGTCCGCACCCAGCCGGGCGATCAGATCGGGGGGAAACCAATCCTCGTCATCCATCCGGGCGAACAGCGGGTGCAGCTCGGCCTCGGCATAGCGGAAGGCGGCGTCATAAAGGCCGCGCTGGTCGTCGGTCAGGTCGAATTGCATCGGCATCATCCCAGCAGGGGACCGCCCTGCCCGTTCGCCCGCTGGAAGGCGGGGCGCGCGGTCAGGCGGTCGAGATACGCGCGGGTCTGCGGTTTCAACGAAGCCCCAAGTCCGATCGTCTCGGCCAGATAGAGCGCGTAGCCCACGGCGATATCGGCGGCGGTGAAGCGGTCGGCGGCGAGGTAGTCGTGGCTCTCAAGCCGGGCGTTCACCAGTTTCAGCCGCGAGAAGAACCATTGCGTGTAATCCTCGACCACCTGCGGCTGGCGGCGCTCCTTCGGCTCGAACCGGCCGTAGCGCAGAAGCAGCGTCTGCGGAAAGGTCAGCGTCGCGTCGGAGTGATAGAGCCAGTTCAGCCAGTCGCCATAGGCCGGATCCTCGGGCGCGACGGCCAGCCCCCCCTCGCCATAGCGACGGGCGAGGTAATGAGCGATGGCGGAGGATTCGGTCATCCGCGTGTCGCCATCGGTCAGATAGGGCACGGTGCCCAGCGGGTTGATGGCGGTATAGCCCGGGTCGGTGACGCGGGGCGGGAATTTCAGCAGGTGCAGCCGATAGTCCAGCCCCAGCTCCTCGAGCGTCCAGAGCGCGCGGAGCGAGCGGGAATCCTTGCAATGCCAGAGTTCGATCATGAATCCTCCGGGGTGATCTCGATCAGGATTTGGCGGGCGCGAACCTGTGCGCCCGGGGTCAGGGTCAGCGCCGTGACGCGCCCGGCGATGGGCGCGCGCAGCGGGTGTTCCATCTTCATCGCCTCCAGCACGGCGAGGGTCTGGCCCTTCTCGACCCGCGCGCCCTCGGCGACCAGCACCTGCACGACGCTGCCGGCCATCGGCGCCAGAACCCGCCCGTCGCCGCCCTCGTCCCGCACCGCCGCGGGGGCGAGCGTGATGTCGGTGAGAATCAGGTCGCCGATGCACAGCACCGCCCCCTCCTGCGCAAAGGGCAGGTCGCGGGCGATGCCGTCGATGCGGGCGCGGACATGGGTTTTATCCCGCGAATCCAGCGTGATGCGGCGCCCGTCCGGCAGGATCGCGCTGGACCCGTCAAGGGTCAGCGAGACCTCCTCAACCCCGCTGCCGGTATCGAACCGCCGGGTCAGCCGTGGCGCCGGCCCCGTGGTGAAACCGAACCGCCTCGCCGGGGCGCCGGCCAGCACCAGCACGGCCAGCGCCAGCAGCGCCGGGTCCGGTTCGCTTGCCGCCGGGGTGAAATCGCGGGTCAGGAAGGCGGTGGTCGCCTGCCCCTCGGCAAAGACCGGATGGTCCACGACCTCGCGTAGGAAGGACAGGTTGCTCCGCAGGCCCAACAGCGCGGTCCGCGCCAGCCCCTCCCCCAGCGCCTGCCGCGCTTCCTCGCGTGTCTCGCCCTGGGCGATGAGCTTGGCCAGCATCGGATCGAAACCGGCACCGACCGCCTGCCCCGCGACCAGCGCGTGATCCGCCCGCAGCCCCGCGCCCGGCTGCCAGTGGTGCACCACCCCGGTCTGCGGCAGGTAGCCGTTCGCCGGGTCCTCGGCATAAAGCCGCACTTCGATGGCGTGGCCGCTGAGTGCGATCTCCTCCTGCCGCAGCGGCAGCGCCTCGCCCCGGGCCACCCGGAACTGCCAGTCTACCAGATCGAGGCCCGTGACCGCCTCGGTCACCGGATGTTCGACCTGCAACCGGGTGTTCATCTCCAGAAACCAGAAATCGCCGTCTTCCAGCAGGAATTCCACCGTCCCCGCGCCGACATAGCCGCAGGCCCGGGCCAGGGCGACCGCCGCCGCCCCCATCCGCTCGCGCAAAGCGGCGTCCACGGCGGGCGAGGGCGCTTCCTCCACCACCTTCTGGTGCCGCCGCTGGATCGAGCAATCCCGCTCGCCCAGATGCACCACATTCCCGTGCCGGTCACCGAAGACCTGCACCTCGACATGCCGCGGGTTCAAGAGCGCCTTCTCGACGATCAGGCTGCCGTCGCCGAAGCTCTTCAGCGCCTCCGAGGCGGCGCGGTCCAGCGCCTCGGGCAACTCGGCCAGATCCGTGACCAGCCGCATCCCCTTGCCGCCGCCGCCCATCGCCGCCTTGACCATCAGCGGCACGCCGATGGCTTTCGCCGCCTCCGGCCCGCCGCCGGGCAACACCGGCACCCCCGCCGCCGCGGCCGCGTCCTTGGCCCGCCCCTTGTCGCCCATCAGCGCGATGGCCTCGGGCGAGGGGCCGACGAAGATCAACCCCGCCTCGGCGCAAGCCCTCGCGAAACCCGCATTCTCAGACAGGAACCCATAACCCGGATGGACCATCCCGGCGCCTGTCGCCCGTGCAGCAGCGATCACCGCTGCCCCGTCCAAATAGGACAGCACCTCCACCGCCAGATCCGCCGCCCGCGCATGCAGCGCGTCGCCCTCGCCCGGCGCATGCACCGCGACACAGCCGTAGCCCAGCGCCCGCGCCGTCCGCATCACCCTGAGCGCGATCTCTCCCCGGTTCGCAACCAGCACCCTCATAGCCGCGCCACCCCGAAGGTTGTCTCTCGCGTGACCCGGGCGCCCTCACTGGCGATGAGCCCCAACACCAGCCCCAGAATGTCGCGCGTCTGGCGCGGGTCGATGATCCCGTCATCCTCGAGCCGCGCCGAGGACGCCAGCGCCGTCGTCGCCTCGGCCAGCATCGCCGCTGTCCCCTGCTCCAGCGCGTCGAGCCTGGCGCTGTCCACCGCGCCCGCCCGCTGCATCGCCGCCTCGGTCACGATCCGCATCACCTGCCCCGCCTGCGCCGGCCCCATGACCGAGGTCCGCGCGTTCGGCCAGGCGAACAGGAAGCGCGGGTCGAACCCCCGCCCGCACATCGCGTAATTCCCCGCCCCATAGGAGCCGCCGACTACCACCGACAGTTTCGGCACCCGCGCATTGGCCACCGCCTGGATCATCTTCGACCCGTGCTTGATGATGCCGGCGCGCTCCGGCTCGGTCCCCACCAGAAACCCGGTGGTGTTGTGCAGGAAGAGGAGCGGCATGCCCGCCTGATCGCAGAGCTGGATGAACTGCCCCGCCTTCGCCGCCCCCTGCGCGGTGATCGGGCCATTGTTGCCGATGATCCCAATCGCATGCCCCTCGATCCGCGCGTGGCCGCAGAGCGTCGCCGCGTCATACTCCGGCTTGAAGTCGAGGAAGTCCGACCCGTCCACCAGCCGGGCGATGATCTCGCGGCAATCGTAGGGTTGCTTGGCATCGGCCGGCACCAGCCCCATCAGGTCCGTGGCCGGGAACAAGGGCGCCTCGACGGCCGCCGCGCCGCCATCCCGAGGCCAGCGCAAGGCGGCGATCACCGCCCGCGCCAGCCGGATCCCGTCCGCGTCATCCTCAGCCAGGTAATCGCCGACGCCCGAGACCTGGGTATGCATCGCCGCCCCGCCCAGGTCCTCGTCAGTCGCCACCTCGCCGGTCGCGGCCTTCAAGAGCGGCGGCCCGGCCAGGTACATCGTCGCCTGCCCCCGAACCATGATGACGTAATCCGACAGCCCCGGCTGATAGGCGCCGCCCGCGGTGGCCGAGCCATGCACCACCGTCACCTGCGGAATGCCCAGCGCCGAAAGCCGCGCCTGATTGGCGAAACCGCGCCCGCCCGGAATGAACACCTCATGCGCGTATTGCAGGTTCGCCCCGCCCGATTGGCTGAGCGACACCAGGGGCAACCGGTTCTCCCGCGCCACCTCCTGCAAGCGCAGCTTCTTGGCCAGCCCGTCCGGCGTCACCGTCCCGCCCTTCACGGCGAAATTGTCGACCACCACGACGCAGGACCGCCCCTCGATCCGCCCGATCCCGGCAATGGCCCCGGCCCCCGCCCCGGTCCCGTCCTTGTCTCCGTACCGCTTCCACCCGGCATAGGCGCAAAGCTCCAGCCAAGGCGCGCCGGGGTCCAGCAGCAGGGCCAGACGCTCGCGCGGCAACAATTGCCCGCGCCTGGCATAGCGCGCCCGCACCGCCTCCGCCGCCGCCTCCACCGCCTCCCGCACCGCCAGCACCGGCGCCACTGCCGCCTCCATCGCCGCCGCATTCGCCGCGAAAGCCGCGCTCCCCGCCTCGCACGATGCGCTCAGAACCGCCACCAGCGCCCCCTCTTCTTTGTGCCACAAATATCCTCGGGGGGCGGGGCCGGTACGGCCCCGGCGGGGGGCAGACAGCCCCCCGAGGCGCGCCGAACCCCCTCAATGGGGGTGAGGCGCGCCGCCTCCCTCACGCCAGCCCCCAGAGGATTCGCGCCTCGGCGGCGGAAGCAACCGACCGCCCGGCCTCCCGCGCCACCGCGGCCAACGCCGCGACCAGATCGCCATTGCCGCGCGCCCGCGCCCCATGCGGCAGATAGAACGTGTCCTCCAGCCCGGTCCGCAGATGCCCGCCCAGCTCCGCCGCCTTCCGGTGCAGATCCCAGACCTCGGCCCGTCCGATCACCGTCGCCTGCCAGGGACAGTCCTCGGGCCGGTATTTCAGCAACAAGGGCAGCAGATCGGGATCGGCGGGCATGCCCGAGGCCACGCCCATCACGAAATTCACCTGCGGCGCGGCCACCATCCCGGCCTCGGCGAACATCCCCACCGAGCGGACGATCCCGGTATCGAAACACTCGAACTCGGGCTTGGTCCCCGTCTCCGCCATCACGGCGACGATCTCGGCCACCTTTTCGACCGGGTTGTCGAACAGCATCGGCGGCCAGGCCCAGCCCCCGTCCGCCCGGGTTTTCAGATAGTTGAGCGAGCCCGCGTTGCAGGCGGCGATCTCGGGCCTGCCCGCCCGCAGGCAGGCGATCGGCCCCGACTGGTCGCGCCCCACGACGCCGGTGGTGAAGTTCAGGATCACCCCCGAGCAGGCCTCGCGGATGGCGGCCGCCACCTCGACCGCCAGCGCCGGGTCCCAGCTGGGCAGATGCCCGCGCCCCGCGCCCTGCTGGCGGAAATGCACATGCATGCAGACCGCGCCCGCCTCCCAGGCCTCCCGCGCGCTGGCGGCGAGTTCGGCGGGCGTCACCGGCACCGGATGGCTGCGCGGATCGGTCAAGACCCCGGTCAGCGCGCAGGTGATGATCGCCTTCTCGGGCATCGGCTCCTCCCCGTTTCGGTCAGCCTAACCGCCCGGCCACACCCCAAGCAAGCGCTTGGTTGTCTTCCGCCACGTCACGGGCTAGACCTTGCCCATGCAGGCGCCGCTCTTCGACCCCGACAAACCCCGCGACCGGCTCCTCGCCGCCGCCGCCCGGCTGTTCCGCCAGCGGGGCTATGCCGCGACCACGGTGCGCGAGATCGGGGCCGAGGTCGGGATCCTCTCCGGCTCGCTCTTCCACCATGTCCGTTCGAAGGAGGAGATCCTCTTCGCCGTCATGGAACGGGTGATTACCGCGATGCTGGCCGATCTGTCCGCCGAGCTGGCCCGCGCGCCTGACACCGAGGCCCGGCTGCGGGCCCTGATCGCCGTCGAGCTGACCTATCTGCACGGCCCGGCCGCCGATGCCACCGCCGTCCTGTTCCACGAATGGCGGGCCCTTTCGGCCGAGCGGCAGGCGGTGCTGCTGGATGGCCGCAGCGCCTATTTCGCGCTCTGGGACCGGGTTCTGGCCGAGGCCGGAACGCCGCTGGACCCCGCCGTCCTGCGGCAATTCCTGCATGGGGCGCTGGCCTGGACCAGTTTCTGGTATCGGCCAGAGGGCGCGCTCGACCTCGACGGGCTGAGCGCACAGGCGCTGGCCCTGCTGCAAGGCGCGGCCCTGCCCTTGCGCTGACGCAAGCCCACCCGCAGGATGCGCCCGACCCGACCCCTCCGCGCCAGGAACCCCGATGCAAGGACCCTCCGATGAGCCCCGCGGCCCCGCCTGGCGCGGCCGCCCCGCCCGGCCCCGCCGGCCGCTCGGCCTGCCCGGTGCGCTGGCGTTGCTCGGGCTCTGGACCTTCGCCACGCTCGCCAATGCCTTCCCGGGCCTGACCGGCGGCGCGCTGCTGTCGCCGCTGCCGCAGGTGCTGGCGACGCTCATCCTGCTGGCATCGCTTGCGATTTTTCGCTGGTCGGACACGGCCCTCGCTCTGCCCGTGCCCGGCACCTGGCGGCTGTTCTGGCTGCCCTACCTCTACCTGCCGCTCTTCGCGGCGGGGATCTGGTCCTTCGGCGGCATCCCGGCCTCGCTGCTGATCGCGCTGGCCGCGGCGATGGTCTGGGTGGCGCTGTCCGAAGAGCTGATGTTTCGCGGGCTCCTCTTCCCGGCGCTGCGGCGGCGCTTCCGGCCCTGGGCCGCGATCTGGCTCACCAGCCTGCTCTTCGGCGCGGTCCATCTGGGGAACGGCTGGATCGAGGGCGCCCACGGGCTGGCGCTGGGACAAAGCCTGGCGGCGGTCTCGACCGGGCTGGTGCTTCTGGCGATGCGCCTCAGGACCGGCTCGCTCTGGCTGCCGATGCTCTATCACTTCCTGTGGAACATCGGCAGTTTCGGGCTGGACGCGGCCCTCGCCCGGCAGGGCAACGGCCCCGACTGGCTGACCGACCCGAATCCGCTTGTCCGGATTGCGGTGTCTCTCGGTCTGGTGCTGCCGAACGGGCTTTACGCGCTCTGGCTGATGCGTGGCGTCGGTCGCGGGGACCTGCCCGGCGATGTGCCGGGACCGAACAGGGAGGGTGGTAGCCGCTGAGGGACTCGAACCCTCACGCCCATCCGGGCAACGG
>NZ_JAUCCQ010000076.1:0-17785 GCF_034676075.1 Pararhodobacter sp.
TCGTCACCAGCTCCCGCGCGAGGTCGAGCATCTTCACGCCATGCGTCTCGGCCTGCAGCCCGTCGATGCTGGCGGCCTTGCGCAGCGCCTCGCGGGTTTCGGCGTCCCAGCTCTTGCAGAGATCCCAGGCCGCATCGAGCGACGATTGGTTGTAGAGCAGCCCGACCCAGAAGGCGGGCAGCGCGCAAAGGCGGCGCCACTGGCCGCCATCGGCGCCGCGCATCTCCAGGTATTTCTTCAGCCGCGCCTCGGGGAAGATGGTCGTCAGATGATCGGCCCAGTCCGAGAGCGTCGGCACCTCGCCCGGTAGCGCCGGCAACTGCCCTTTCAGGAAATCGCGGAAGGACTGGCCCAGGGCATTGATATACTTGCCGTCGCGGTAGACGAAATACATCGGCACATCGAGCGCGTAATCCACATAGCGCTCGAACCCCATCCCGTCCTCGAAGGCGAAGGGCAGGGTGCCGGTCCGCGCCGGGTCGAGGTCGCGCCAGATGCGCGAGCGCCAGGATTTGTGGCCGTTCTCCTTGCCCTCGAAGAAGGGGGAATTGGCGAAAAGCGCCGTGGCCACCGATTGCAGCGCCAGCGACACGCGCAGTTTCTGCACCATGTCGGCCTCGGACGAGAAATCGAGGTTCACCTGCACGGTGCAGGTGCGCCGCATCATCTGCGTGCCGTGGGTGCCCACTTTCTGCATGTAGCCGTCCATCAGCCGGTAGCGGCCCTTTGGCATCAGCGGCATCTCGTCATGCGTCCAGACCGGCGCGGCGCCGAGGCCGATGAAGCCCACGCCGACCGCATCGGCAATGGATTTCACCTCGCGCAGGTGCTCGTTCACCTCGTCGCAGGTCTGATGGATCGAATCGAGCGGCGCGCCCGAGAGCTCCAGCTGTCCGCCGGGTTCGAGGCTCACGTTGGCACCGTTCAGCGTCAGGCCGATCAGTTTGTCGCCTTCCAGCACCGGCTGCCAGCCGTAACGGTCGCGCAGCCCTTCCAGCACCATGCGGATCGACCGCTCGCCGTCATAGGGCAGGGGCTTCAGGCTGTCCTTGCAATAGCCGAATTTCTCGTGCTCGGTGCCGATGCGCCAGTCGCTTTCGGGCTTGCAGCCCGAGGCGAGATATTCGGCCAATTGGTCGCGATGCTCGATCGGCCCGCCGCCGGACTGGGGGATGGACATGGGAAAAGGCGCTCCGGCTGGGTCTGTGTGGACCCCAGACCTGTCTCGCGACAGGGCTCAAGTCAAGAGGCGCCGATCGGGATGTCGCCAGACCAGCCGCGCGCGGGGCGCAGGACCCTGCGCCACCATGCGCAGAAGCCGGGTCATGTCGAAGCCGGGCAGCGCGGCGAAGGCATCGAACAGCGCCTCATGGCCCGAGGCGGCGCGGGGGATGACCAGCACGGTGCCGTCCTTGCCCTCGACCAGCCAATAGGCCGCATCGGCGCTGAGCGAGAGCGCGACCATCAGATCGAGCGCCAGCACCCCGCCGCCGCGCGGGCCGAAATAGCGCACCTCGCCCTCGATGACCTCGATCAGGCCCGAGCCGAGGCCCGCTGCGGTGAACTGCGCGCGCTGCACCGCGCCCAGCGTCAGGCCCGCGCCCAGCGCCGCCAGCACCCAGCCCAGCCAATGCACCGGCCCCGGTCCGGAAAAGGCCCACCAGAGCCCGGCGAGCGTCAGCATCAGCGCGGCGCCGGTCTCGGCCCAGCGGCGCAGCGCGGCGCGGGCGGCGGGGCGGATGAAGCGGCTCATGGCGCGGCCCCCGCCGGGGCATGCAGCAGCGCCAGCGTCATCTGGCCGATGCGGCGAAAGCCCAGGGCCTCGTAGCTGCGGCAGGCCGAGGGCGAGGCGGCGGCCAGCACCGCCTGCCGCACGCCATAGCGCCGCGCCTCGGCCAGATGCAGGCCGACGGCGCTGCGCGCGGCGCGGCGGTTGCGGCCTTCGGGCGGGGTATAGACGCCGCCGACCTGCACGATCTCGGGCAATTCGGCGTTGAAGGCGGTCATGGCGAGGGGGATGTCCTCCTGTTCGAAAAGCCGGACGTGATCGCCGTCGATGGCCAGATCCGCCCTGTCGCCGCCACGCTCGGCGGCCAGGGCCGGGGGCGTGTTCAGGGCGCTTTCCTCGAAATCGGTGTACCAGGCGGTCAGCAGGTCGCGGTCGCGTTCGCGCGGGCGGCGGATTGTGCCGGGGGCCAGCGTCGAGAGGTCGAGCGCGGCGAGGTCGAGGTGATAGAGCGGCTCGGTGGCGCGGTGGATGAAGGCGGCCTCAGCCAGGCCCAGGGCGCCGATCAGCGCCGCCGCCTGGGTGCTGTCGCCGCTCAGACCCGCCAGCCGCCGCCCGCCCAGCCAACGCACAAGGTCCAGCCAGTCGGCCGCCGCAGCGCGGGGGGCCTGCAGCATGGCGAAGCCTGCGTTGGTGATGCCCAGCAGGCCGGTGATCGCCCCGCCCTCGCGCAGCAGGACCAGCGAGACCGCCCGGGGCGTCCGCCGGTCGCCCAGCCCGTAGCGGCGGAGATTGGCGCGCAGCAGCATCGAGGTCGGGGCATGGGTGGCGAGGAAGGCCTCGACCTCGGGCAGGTCGGCATCGCGGGCCGGGTTCATGTCGGTCATCGGGCGGGCCTCGGAGGGAGTCTGCGAGGGATGGCGGGTTTCGGCGGCTGTGTAAAGGGAGGGCTGCGTAAAGGGAGGGGCCTGCGTAAAGGCCGGGCTGCGGCGGACGCGCTTGTTGTGCCGTCGCTGGCGTATTTTTGGCAGAATGAAGGGTCAGGTCTGGCGCGGCCAGTCGCCATGCCGGGCCTGCCAGAGGGTGAGCGCCGCCACCGCCGCGGTATCGGCGCGCAGGATGCGGGGGCCGAGCGACAGGCGGCGGATCTGCGGCAGCGCCTTGAGCCGGGCGCGTTCGGCGGGAGAGAAACCGCCCTCGGGGCCGATCAGGATGGCGGCAGGCGCGGGCGCGGGGTCGGCGAGCGTCTCGCCGGCAAGGCTCTCATCGGCCCACCAGAGGCTGCGCCCCTCGGGCCAGTCGGCCAGCAGCCGGTCGAGGCGCTGAAGCTCGGCCACCTCGGGGACGAAGGTGCCGGCGGATTGTTCGGCGGCTTCGATGGCATGGGCCTGCAGGCGGTCGCGGCGGATGCGTTCCGAATTGGTGAACTCGGTCTGCACCGGCAGGATGCGCGCCGCGCCCATCTCGACCGCCTTCTCGACGATGAAATCGGTACGGGCCTTCTTGATCGGCGCGAACAGCAGCCACAGGTCGGGCGGATCGAGCTGCGGCGCGACCGGGGCCTCGCAGGTCAGCGTGCCGCCGCGCTTGGACAGCCCCGCGATCCTTGCCCGCCATTCCCCCGCCTTGCCGTTGAAAACGGCAACCTCGGCCCCCTCGGGCATCCGCATGACATTGCCCAGGTAATGGGCCTGGTCCTGCGTCACCGCGATGTGTTGCCCTTGGCCCAGCGCTTGCTCTACATAGAGGCGCACCTTGGGGCGGGGATCGTTCCGGGACAAGTCGCTAGGCATGGACGGGAGTGTATGACCGGGTCAGGGCAAACACCAGAGGGCGGCGCGCCCGACCCGCAGGACAGATCCGCCGAGGATCGCGCGATCCAGGATCGGGTCGTGGGCAGCTGGGTCGATACCAAGGCGCCCGACGATCTGAAACCCTATCTGCGGCTCAGCCGCGCCGACCGGCCGATCGGCACCTGGCTGCTGCTTCTGCCCTGCTGGTGGGGCGTGCTGCTCGCCGCGCTCGCCTATCCCGAGACGCGGGGGGCGACGACGCTGTGGCTGATGATCGCCTGCGCGCTGGGGGCGTTCCTGATGCGGGGCGCGGGCTGCACCTGGAACGACATCACCGACCGCGACATCGACGACAAGGTGGAGCGCACGCGCAACCGGCCGCTGGCCTCGGGCGCGGTGACGGTGCGCGAGGCGCTGATCTGGATGGCGATCCAGATGGTGGCCTCGTTCCTGCTGCTTCTGACCTTCAACGGCGCGGCGATCTTTCTGGGCGTGCTGGCCCTGCTGCCGGTGGCGATCTATCCCTTCGCCAAGCGCTTCACCTGGTGGCCGCAGGCCTTTCTGGGGCTGGCCTTCAACTGGGGCGCGCTGCTGGGCTGGACGGCACAGGCCGGGCACCTCGACTGGCCGGCGGTGGTGCTGTACATCGCGGGCATCGCCTGGACGCTGTTCTACGACACGATCTATGCCCATCAGGACCGCGAGGACGATGCGCTGATCGGCGTGCGATCGACGGCGCGGCTTTTCGGCGACAATACCGAGAACTGGCTGCGGGGGTTCCTGGTCGCCTCGGTCGTGCTGATGTCGCTGGCGATCATCTACGCGCTGGCACCGCTGGCGCAGCCCTTGGTCCTGTCGCTGACGCTGGCCGGGGCCTGGGCCTTTGGCGCGCATCTCAACTGGCAGTTGCGCCGCCTTAATATCCACGATTCCGCGGTGCTGCTGAGCCTCTTCCGCTCGAACCGGGACGCCGGGCTGATCGTTGTGCTGATTCTTGCCGCAGCCTTGCTGGTATGATTGCATCGCCCCCGCGATGCGGCTAGGTCAGGCCTGACTGGCCCGGCCGGGCTGCCGATACGGATGCTCCATGTCACGAAAAACCCTGCTCGTTTCGATCGCGGCCTTCGTGGCGGCGGCGGTGCTGGCCCTGGGGACGGCGCTCTTGCTGGTCGCCCTGCTGGAACGACGGACCGCCGAAGCGCTGCAGCAGGCCTTTGCCCGGGCGCATATCGGCTGGGTGCAGGTGACGCTCGACGGGCTCAATGTGACGCTGGCGGGCACCGCGCCCGATGAGAGCGCCCGCATCAACGCGCTGCAGGTCGCGGGCGAGGTGGTGGACGCGACGCGGATCTCGGAAACCATCGCCGTGACCCAGCGCAACGCCATCGTCGCCCCGGTGTTCCGGGTCGAGATGATGCGCAATCGCGACGACCTGTCGGTCATCGGCCTGGTGCCGGCGCGGCCGGGTCGCGCGCCCATCGCCGAACGCCTGCGCGACGCGCTGCCGGATCTGGCGATCGAGGATCTGCTGCAGACCACGGATTACGCCGTGCCGGGCGGCTGGGTCGCGGCCACCGATTTCGCCGTCGCAGCGCTGGAGAAATTCGAGGTCGGGCGCATCTCGGTCACCGCCGGGCGGATCGAGGTCGAGGCGTTGGTCGACGGGCCCGAGCAACGCCGCAGCCTGGAAGAGGAACTGCGTGGCATGGCGCCGCGCGGGCAGGTGCTGACGCTCGACCTGATCGCGCCGCGCCCGGTCGCGGCCCCATTCCTGCTGCGGGTCGATGCCGAGGCGGGCGTTTTGCACGTCGGCGCCTGCAATGCCGATACCGAAGAGGCCCAGCAAACCATCGCCACCGCCCTGACCCGCGCGGGCTATACCCGTCGTCTGGTCTGCCCGCTGGCGCTGGGCGCACCCACCCCGCGCTGGGGCGAGGGGGCGGCGCTGGGCATCGCCGCGCTGGCCTCGCTGGGCGAGGGCAATCTGACCATGTCGGACGGCACGGTGATCCTGGCCATCCCGCATACCGTGTCCGGCAGCGATTTCGACCGCGCGGTCGGCACGCTGGAAACCGCGCTGCCCGAGGCGTTCAGCCTTTCCGCCCGTCACCTCGATCCGCCGCCCGAGGTCGAACCCGATGCCGATGCCGCGCCCGAGGTGCAGCTCAGGCTCACCGAAGAAGGGCGCCTGTCGCTGGCGGGCCGCCTGCCGGACGAGCGCATCCGCGCCGCGGTCGGTGCCTTCGCCGGTGCCCGTTTCGGCCGCGATGCGGTCGAGATCGGCGCGCGGCTCGACCCAGAGCTGCCCTCGGGCTGGGCGATCCGGGTGCTGACGGTGATCGAGGCGCTGGCCGAGCTGCACCATGGCGAGGCGCTGGTGCGCGCCGACAGGGTGCGGATCAGCGGTGTCTCGGGCAACCCCGATGCCCGCAGCCAGGTCACCCAGGCGCTGCTGCAGGGGCTGGGCAGCGAGGCGCGGATCGACGTGCAGGTCCGCTATGACGAGGCGCTTGACCCGGTGGCCAATGCCCCCACGCCCGACAATTGCGAGGCGCGGATCCACGACATCCTGCGCGAGACGAAGATCACCTTCGATCCGGGCTCGACCGAGATCAACGCCGACTCGGCGCCGGTCATCGACCGCATCGCCGAGGTGCTGCGCGAATGCGGCGAACTGCCCTTCGAAGTGGCGGGCTATACCGACAGCCAGGGCCGCGAGGAGACCAACCTCAACCTCAGCCAGGCCCGGGCCGAGGCGGTGATCAACGCGCTGCTGACCCGCCGGGTGCTGGTCGCCTCGCTGGTGGCGCAGGGCCATGGTGCGGCCGATCCCATCGCCGACAACCGCACCGAAGCCGGGCGCGAGGCCAACCGCCGTATCGAATTCCGCCTGATCCGCCCCGAGGCACCGCCCGAACCGATTGATCCGGCACTGGAAGCCGAGCTCACCTTCGAGGTACAATCCCCGGATGCCGACACGATCCGCCCGCGTCCGCGCCCCGGCAGCCAGGTTGCCGATGCGCCGACCATCGGCTCGGGCGACGAAGAGGCGACCGACGAGACCCCTGCCGAATCCCAATAGCCTGCCGCCCGGAGACGCCCCTCATGAACCGAACCGAATTCGTCATCGTGACCGTGATCGTACTGACCGCGGCTTTCGCGCTGGGATGGTTCGTGAACTGGCTGATCCACCGCTTCACCCGCGTCACTCAGGCCGATCTGGGCGAGCTGGAGCGCATGGCGCAATCGCTGCACGAGGCCGAGGAAACCCGCGACCAGGCCATCGCCTATATCCATCAGCGCGACGAGGAAGTCGGCCGCGAGATGGCGCAGCTGCAGGCCGAACTGCGCGCGGCGATGGACGGGCTGCGCAGCGCGCGCCACGAATCGGACATGCTGCGCCATCAGCTCGAGGCCCGCGGCAACTGAGCGGCGTGTCGTGGCTTCCCCGATGCCGGCCCCCTGTCGTCGCTACAAAACCGCGCGAGCGGGACTTGCCCGGTGTCGCGCCCCCGGGCAGAGTGGGGCCCATGTTCACGCCGCACAGGACTTCACGATGAGCAACCGATCCCGGTCACGGGTCCGGCTTCGGACCCTTCCGGCGCTTGCGCTCGCGGCGGTGATGGCCCTGCCGGGGAACGCCCCCGCCCAGGACCTGACCGAAGCCGCCACCGCCATCGAACAGCTTCTCGCCACCGGCCGCGGCCCCGAGGCCGTGGCCGCCGCCCGGATGTTCCTGCGCCATGTCACGGGCGAGGCGGGCTTCGGCGTCACCAATGCGCGTCTCACCCTGCTGCCGGCCGAAGGCTACGGCATGTTCGAGCCGCGACCGACCAATGTCTATGCCTTGGGCGAGCCGGTCTATGCCTATGTCGAGGTCTACGGCTTCTCGATGACGCCCTTGGCCAATGGGGCCAACCGGCTGCTGTTCGACGTGTCCTTCACGCTCGACAGCCCCGAGGGGCGGCAGATGACCGATGCGATGATCCCGATGGGCGAGGTGCAGCTGGACAGCTTCAGCCAGCCGGTCGACGGGTTCTTCCACCTGACCTATCGGGTGACCGGCGCCGAGGGGCCCTTCACCCTGCGCACCCATGTCGTGGACCGCGCCAGCGGCCAGACGGCGGAATTCTCGCTGCCGGTGGTCTTCGGGGCCGCCCCGGCCAGCGCCGACCGCAAGTAGCGGGCACCTGCCAGCGGATGTGAGTGGTCACTCACCAGCGCTTGAGCTGGTCCTCATCCGCGTCCCGCGCCGCCACCCAGGCCTCGCCCCCGGCGCCGAATTCCTTCTTCCAGAAGGGGGCGCGGGATTTCAGGTAGTCCATCAGGAACTCGGCCGCGGCAAAGGCCTCGCCCCGATGGCGCGAGGCGGTGGCGACCATCATGATCGCCTCGCCCGGCTGCATCGGTCCGTGGCGGTGCAGGATCAGCGCCTCGGTCAGCGACCAGCGGGCGCGGGCCTCGGCCTCGATGGCGGCCAGCGCGCGTTCGGTCATGCCGGGGTAATGCTCGATCTCCATGCCGCTCAGGCGCCCGTCCTCGTCGCGCACCAGCCCGCAGAAGGTCACCACCGCCCCGGCCCCGCCGCAGGCCGCCGCGAAGGCGTTGCACTCGGCGCCATAGTCGAAGGGCTCGGCCTGGACGCGGATCGTCATGGCTCAGCCCCCGGTCATCGGCGGGAAGAAGGCGATCTCGCGCACGCCGGCCAGCGGGGCGTCGAAATCCGACAGCTCCTGATCCAGCGCGACGCGCACCGCCTTGAGGTCGGCGAAGGCCAGCGCGTAGCGCTCCTCACGCGAGCGAAGCTCCTCGACCAGTTGGGTCACGGTGGCGGCCTCGGTCTCCAGCGTCTCGCGCGGCAGGCCGATGCGTTCGCGCAGCCAGGCGAAATAGAGGATCGTGACGTTCATTCGCTGCCATCCTTGAGGAAGGGCAGGGCCTTGCGCAGATAGTCCCAGCCGGTGATCGCGGTCAGCGCCGCGGCGATCCAGATCAGCACCAGGCCGAAGTTCCAGACCGCCTCGCCCCCCATATTGGCGATGGAGAGCAGGTTGAGTTCGGCGTCGATGCCGGTATCGGTCATCTGGGCGATGATCTGACGGTTGCGGGCCAGCGCCTGTTCGCGCACGTATTCCAGCCCCAGCGCCGCGAACAGGGTCGAGATCGCCACCATCTGCGCCGTGGTCTTCCATTTCGCCAGCTTGGTAACCGCCAGGAGGCGCGAGGTATTGCCCAGATATTCGCGGAGCCCTGAGACGAAGACCTCGCGGAACAGGATCACCGTGGCGGGCAGGATCAGATAGGGATCCATGCCCGAATAGCCGGTCAGAACCAGCAGCGCGATGACCACCATCGCCTTGTCGGCAATCGGGTCCAGCATGGCGCCCATCCGGCTTTCCTGGCGCCAGAGCCGCGCCAGATAGCCGTCGAAATAATCGGTGATCGCGGCGACCAGGAACAGGACCAGCGCGAACCAGTCGGCCCAGGGGCGGGCGAAATACAGGAACATGATCGCCACCCCGGGGGCTGCGATCAGGCGCAGGAAGGTCAGCGTGTTGGGTATCGTCCATCGCATGGCCTGTTGGTAGCCCAAGCGCATCGCCGGGAAAAGAGGCCAGTTCCCCTCGGCCCCACCCTGGGCGGCGTGTCGCAGGGCGCGGGGGAGAGGGGGGATCGGCCTGGCTGGCGAATCGCCTCGCGGGCCACTGACCAGCGCCCGGACGCTGATGCCAAGGCGTTTGCAGTGCTTGTGGGGGACTCGGCGGACGTGCAGGCGGGGATTGTCGATGATCGGTGCTCGTCCGAGTCTGGGGCGCGCGCCCGGAACGACTTGCCTCGGGCTTTCTCCCGGGCACGAGTTTCGGCCATCTGGATCGTCCCGGGGGAGCGCAAGGTGCCAATGGGGGAGAGCCCCGTGCGTCGCCTGCCAATCCACCTCCGGCAGGGTCGCCCAATTCCCTCCACGGTGGTGGGGTAGAGGCGCGCCGGTCGGATCGCGGCACCCTTCGGCCGCCGCCGTGGCCTCCGGGCGCAGGGCGTCCCGTAACAGGTTGCCGCCATGAACCTGAGGTGCGCCGCGCTGGGTCGCCGCTTCCCGCGGGTCCGCCCTCGTGAGCCTCGGGGCAAGTGGTTTGGGCCGCCAGCACTGCTGTGCGCACGGGGCAAGCGAGAGGGGAGGCAAGTGGTTGCGACCTCTGTCATCACCTCAACCCTCTCCCTCCTGCCCCCGGCACGGTCGTGGCCGCGGTATATAGTGCGCAAGCTGGCGGCGGCTCCTGCCGCGGTCCTCCTGGCTTCCGAAGGCAGCGCTCACCTGCCAAGGCGCATCCTCGATCATGGGGTTTGCCGCCCCGGGTGTTCGTGCCCCGCTTGGCCGTGCTGGAGCGCTCAGGGGGCCGCCGTGGGCTCCGGCGCAGGTATCCATGTGGCATCCGCGAGCGAGGACGGCAGCGGGCGCGCAGGCTGCGATCACCAACATCCGCCTGTCCTTGCGCCCAATCACGGGCCAGACAACAAGTCATATAGGTCAGAAGGGTAGCAGCCCCGGCCAACGTCATCGTGACTTCCTGCCAATTTACCTTGTGCCCCAGTTCGGGAACGAGCGGGGCTTGCGGGTCTGGGTGGCAGCTCCCCGAGTGGTCGTTCTCCCGATCTCAGCGCGGTCCATGTGAAACCGCAGCGCTGGCTTGAGCGCCAAGCAACTGCTCGCCGGGATCCGGGATGACACGGGCACCCGCCTCGCGACCTCTTGAGCAGCTCGTCTGGGCCTTGGAGGCGCGAGGGACGATCGCGCGAGCGTCTCAACGGCTTTCCTTTGGCGCTTTTGTCGTCGGTGGGAGTGCGCCTCCGTTCTGGTGTCGGCGTGGGGGTTCAAAGAAGTGGCGGAGCAGGGGCGTCTTGTCGCGTTTCACTGTGTCGCTGGAGACAGGTGCCCGACTTTCTCGCCCAAGCGCGAAAGGCAAGAAGGTCAGGTCCTGCTATTCGGCGGCGATGCGGTCGTTAGGGCGGGCACCTGCGGGGGAAGGTGGCGTGTCCGAGGGGGGCGCAGGGGTGCCCTTTGCCGCGCCGGTTGCGGGTGCGCGATGCGCCATGGCCTCGACCTCGGGCCGGCGGGCGACGTTGATCAGCGAGAGGCCGGTCTGGATCGCCACTGCCAGGTTCGACAGGCTTTGCAGACTCTCGGAAATCTCGGCCTGGACCGCGTCGATCTGGTCGAGCGTGGCCGAGCAGGCGGCCTCGGACACGTGGTCGCGGCGGCTTTCGACCCGGCCCAGGATGCGGATCGTATCGAGCCCCAGCACCAGACGCCGGATCTCGAAGGCCGAGGCGATCAGCGCCGCCGCGAGGCGCAGCGCTTCGGTCAGCGAGACATGGACCCGCGTCTGGCTGCTCTGGCCCAGATGCAGGACGATGTCATGCTCGGCCCGGCGCTCGACCTCGTTGGCCCCCCGGTCGGGTTTGCGGATATGGCGGGCCATTTCCAGATGCAGCCGGGCGCAGTTGGTCAGGATCAGGCTGCGGCGCACGGCGATGTCCATCTGGCCGCAGATATTCCCCTCGCCGGTAACGAAGTTCGACAGCTTTTCAGAGATGTTGTCGAAGGAAGTCTTGTAATTCATCGAAATCTGGCTGATCGGCCCGCCCTGCGGTTCCAGCCGGGCGGCGATCAGGCGCATGTTCACCGGCAGCAGCTTCAGACTGTCGAACAGGCTGACCAGCCGCGTCTGTTCCTTGAGTGCATCGCTCAGCGCCGTCACCAGACCCGAGAGATGCGTCGCCACCTTGTCCGGCGGCTTGCCCAAAGCCGCGTCGCGGGCCAGCGATTCCTCATGCAGGGCCTGGCTCATGAACTCGGGATAGGAATGGTAGCCAAGCTCCGCCAGCCGGGCGAGCAGGATCTCTGCCGAGGCCTCGGCCGACAGCTTCTCCGTCTCTTCCCGGCGGCGCAGGCGGGCGTATTCCGCGCGCATCGTGTGGAAGATCGGCGAGGAGGGCCGCATCCGCACCGAGAAATAGCCGCCGTCATAGGGGATGGCCGCGGCCAGCACCCAGTAATAGCGCCCGTCCTTCGAGCGGTTCTTGACGTAGCCGACCGCCGGTTCCCCGGCCTTCAGATATTGCCAGAAGATGTGGAAGAAGGCCTTCGGCATGTCGGGATGGCGCACGATCTTGTGCGGGGAGCCGATCAATTCCCGCCAGTCGAAGCCGCCGAGACGTTCGAAGACATCGTTCGCCGCCAGGAGGATGCCGCGTTCGTCGGTCCTGGAATAGACCAGTTCGCCCATTTCGAACGGGACTTCCTGCCCCGCGTCGCGGGGGGCGCCGGAGTGGCTGGTGGTCGGCGTGGCCTGCATCATGATCGCTAATCCGGGGCTGGGTGAGCCGCCAGAATGCCGCGGGAGTCTTTCCGCAAGGTTACCCGCGGTGCCGTCTCAGCTGCCGGTATGGAAGAAATTGTAGACAGTTTCGGCCATGGCCTGGCTGATCCCCGGCACCGCCATCAGATCGGCCAGCCCGGCCCGCGTCACCGCCTTGGCCGAGCCGAAATGCTGCAAGAGCGCGCGCTTGCGGGCGGCGCCGATGCCCGGGACCTCGTCCAGCGGGGTGCTGGTCGTGGCCTTGGCGCGGGCGGCGCGGTGGGTGCCGATGGCGAAACGGTGCGCCTCGTCCCGCAGGCGCTGGACGAAATAGAGCACCGGGTCGTTGTGGCGCAGCGCAAAGGGCCGGGCCCCGGGGCGGTGGAATTCCTCGCGCCCCAGATCGCGGTCGACGCCCTTGGCGACGCCGACGAAGGGCACGTCATCGACGCCCAACTCGGCCAGAACCTCGGCCACGGCGCTGATCTGCCCGGCGCCGCCGTCGATAAGCAAGAGGTCCGGCCAGGCCTCGGTCACGCGGCCGGGGTCCTCTTTCAGCAGGCGCTCGAACCGGCGGGTCAGCACCTCCTTCATCATGCCGAAATCGTCGCCCGGCGCGGTCTTGATGGTGAACTTGCGGTACTGGTTCTTCTGCCAGCCGTCCGGTCCCGCCACCACCATGGCGCCGACCGCATGGGCGCCCTGGATATGCGAGTTGTCGTAGATCTCGACCCGTCTGGGCGCCTCGTCCAGGTCGAAGGCTTCGGCCAGCCCCTCCAGCAGCCGCGATTGCGCGGCGCTTTCCGACATCTTGCGGCCGAGCGATTCCTTGGCGTTCCGCAACGCGTTTTCCACCAGTTCGGCCTTCTCGCCCCGCAGCGGCACGCGCAGCTCGACATTGCGGCCAGCGCGGGCGCTCAGGAGTTCGTGGATCAGATCCTCGTTGTCGATCGGATGGGACAACAGGATCTGCCGGGGCGGCGGCTTGTCGTCGTAGAATTGCGCGAGGAAGGCCTCGAGGATCTCACCCTCCTCGGCGCCCGAGCCGGTGCGGGGGTAGAAATCCTTGTTGCCCCAGGATTGGTTGGCGCGGATGAAGAAGACCTGCACGCAGGCCTGCCCCTTTTCCAGGTGCAGCGCGATGACATCAGCCTCCTCGACGCCGCGCGGGTTGATCCCCTGGCCCTGCTGCACGGCGGTGAGCGCCCGGATCCGGTCGCGCAGGGCGGCCGCGCGCTCGAATTCCATGGCCTCCGAGGCCTCCTGCATCTGCTTGGCCAGATCGGCCTGGATATGCGAGGTCTTGCCGGACAGGAAACGTTCGGCGTCCGAGACGAGGCCCGCGTAATCCTCGGGCGAGATCAGGTCGACGCAGGGGCCCGAACAGCGCTTGATCTGATAGAGCAGGCAGGGCCGGGTCCGGTTGTTGAACGACGAATCCGCGCAGGAGCGCAGCAGGAACACCTTCTGCAACTGGTTCAGCGTCCGGTTCACCGCGCCCGCGCTGGCGAAGGGGCCGAAATAGCTGCCGCGCCCGGTCCGCTTGCCGCGGTGCTTGCGGATCTGCGGGAAGGGGTGATCCTTGGAAATCAGGATGTTGGGGAAGCTTTTGTCGTCCCTGAGCAGCACGTTGTAGACGGGCTTCAACTGCTTGATCAGGTTCTGTTCCAGAAGCAGCGCCTCGGTCTCGGTGCGCGTGGTCAGGAACATCATCGAGCGCGTCTCGTGGATCATCCGGGCGATACGGCCCGAATGCCCCGAGGGGCGCGCATAATTCGACACCCGCGCCTTAAGATTGCGGGCCTTCCCGACGTAAAGCACCCGCGCCTCGGCATCCAGCATTCGGTAGACGCCGGGCGAGCCGTCGAGGGTGCGGACATAGCTGGCGATCAGCGCGTGACCGGTCAGTTCAGGGGTCTCGGTCATGGGTCGGTCTGAGTGATTCTGCTCGCTCGTTGCACTCTAGCGCCCCTGAGTTCAAGGGCAAAGGTTTCCACGGAATCTGTGGATAAGCCTGTGGAGGCCTGGCCGTGATCTGCGAAAAATCCTTGTTTCCGGCCCGATTCCGTGAACTGCCTAATAAATAGGCGATTTATCAAGTTATTGAATTTTCTTGATAAAAATATGAGACGGATGCAAGGTCCTGAAATCTCTAGGGTTTTCTTAACGAGAATGTGACAGTCAGTTTTGCGGTGGACAAGGTGACGCGGGGGCGGGCCGTGACGGGCTACTCGACCCCGATGATGTCGGGGGTCCGCCAGCCCAGATGCTGACCGCCATCGACGCAGATCAGCTGCCCGGTGACGGCCTTGGCATCCAAGAGATAGGCCAGCGCGGCGGTGATATCCTCGGGGTCCGAGCCCCGTCCCAGCACGGTATTGGCGCGCTGGCGGGCGAAATGCGTCTCGGTCTGGCGGGCGCCTTTCAGGGTCGGGCCGGGGCCTATGGCGTTCACCCGGATCGCGGGCGCCAGCGCCTGGGCCGAGGTCCGGGTCAGGGCCCAGAGGCCCATCTTGGCCAGCGTATAGGTCATGAATTCGGGCGTCGGTTTCAGGACCCGCTGGTCGATCATGTTGATGACGAGGCCGGTCGCCACCGGCTCGCCCCGTGCGTCCTGCGCGACATCCGGGGCCTGGGCAGCGAAGGCCTGGGTCAGCACGAAGGGCGCCCGCAGGTTTGAGTCCATATGCCGGTCCCAGCCGCGCCGGGTGGCGGTGCCGATCGTGTCATACTCGAAAATCGAGGCGTTGTTGATCAGCAGCGTCAGCGTCCCGCCCAGCGCCTCGGCCGCGGCGGGGAGCAGGGCCTGGGTTGCAGCCTCGTCCAACAGATCGGCCTGCAGCGTCACCGCCTTGACGCCCAGCGCGCGGCATTCCCCGGCCACCGCCTCGGCCCCCTCGCGCGAGCTGGCGTAATGAAGCGCCACGTCCCAGCCGCGCCCGGCCAGTTCCCGTGCCATGGCCGCGCCCAGCCGATGCCCCGCGCCCGTGATCAGTGCCTTGCCTGCCATGTCCGCCTCAGAAAAGGGAAACCAGATACGCGCCATAGAGCGCGATCAGCACCACGCCCGCAAGCTTGCCGATGCTGCGCCCGGTCAGCACGAAGATGCCCAGCAGCGCCGAGACGGCCAGCATGACCCAGAGGTCGACATTCAGCATCTGCTCGGGCACCGGCAGCGGCCCGACCAGCGAGGCGATGCCGATGATCCCCAGAAGGTTGAAGATGTTGGAGCCGATGACGTTGCCCATGGCCACGCCCGCCTCCTTGCGGAAGGCGGCGGCAATGGTGGTGGCAAGTTCCGGCAGTGAGGTGCCGACCGCGACCAGCGTCAGGCCGATCACCGCCTCGCTGACCCCCAGCGAGGTGGCGATGGAGGTGGCGCCGCTGACCAGCAGGTTGGCGCCGACCGGCAGGCCGATCAGCCCGCCCACCAGATAAAGCGCGATCTTCACGCCCGAGATGCTGGGGTCCGCGCCCTCAAGGTCCTCGTCGGCGCTGGCGCGGTGCGCCTGCGCCCGGCGGTAGCTGTTCCACAGCATCGCCGCCAGACCGGCCAGCAGCGCCAACCCGTGCATCCAGCCGAAGGGACCGACCCAGGCCAGCGCGATGAACAGAAGCGCCGCCCCCATCATCACCAGGAAATCATGGGTCAATTCGCGTGAAACCGGCACCACCGAGATCAGCGCGGGGATGCCCAGCACCAGCAGGATATTGGCAATGTTCGAGCCGATCACATTGCCCAGCGCCAGCGCCGGGGCGTTGTTCAGCACCGCATCGACCGAAACCAGCAGTTCCGGCGCCGAGGTGCCGAACGCCACCACCGTCAGGCCCACGATCAGGGCGGGCACGCCCAGCCTGAGGCTCAGGTTCACCGCGCCCTTGACCAGCGCATCGCCGGCCACGACCAGCAGCACCAGGCCACCGGCCACCATCAGAAGGTCGATCATCATGTCTTGTACCGGCAGTCGGGGCGCGCGCAGGGCGCCGGTTCTTGGGAAAGGTTGATGCGCTTGCAGGTCGGGCAGCGCAGCCGGTCGAGCGTGGCCGTGGGGCCGCTGCCACCGATGCGGCGGCCCGGGCGCAGGGCCTTCTGGATCATCGCCATGACGAGCATGAAGATCAGGAAAAGGATGACGACGCGCAGCAACATCAGAGGCCCAGCCGCGACCAGAGCGCCGCTTCCTCGACCCCCGCCAGCGCGTCCTGCGCCAGGCTCAGGCCGAAGCGCGACAGCAGGCGGCGGCGCGGGCCAAAGACCCGGAAGCGGATCTTCTCGCCATAACGCTCCTTCAGGACCGGCACGGCATGGCCGATGCCGTCGGCCAGCCCCAGCCGCACCGCCTCGCGTCCCAGCCAGTAGCGGCCGTCGAAGAGGTCGGTCTCGGTGCTCAGCTTGTTGCCCCGCATGTTGCGCACATGCTCGGTGAAGACGCCGTGCAGGTCTTCTAGGAGCGCGTCAAGGCGCGCGACATCCTCGGGATCTTCCGGCCGGAACGGGTCGAGCTGGCTTTTCGAGCGCCCGGCGGTATGCACCCGCCGCTCGATCCCCAGCTTGCCGATCGCCTCCTGCAGGCCGAAGCCCGAAGAGATCACGCCGATCGAGCCCAGGATCGAGGCCGCGTCGCAATGGATCGTATCGGCGGCCGAGGCGATCCAGTACCCGCCCGAGGCTGCCGCATCCTCGACAAAGGCATGGACCGGCGTCTCCGTCTCGTCCGCCAGCCGCCGGATGCGGGCGCCGATCAGCGCCGATTGCACGGGCGAGCCACCGGGGGAGTTGATCAGCAGCCCCACGGCCAGCGGCTTGCCGGAACGAAAGGCGCGTTCCAGAAGCGGCGCGGTGGATTCGTCCGACAGCCGCCCGCGGCCACCGGCGGCGATCATCCCTTGCAGACGGACGATGTTCACCCTCTTGGGGCGGCGGAAAAGCCGGGCGGGCAGGGACAGGGGCGCGTTCATCGCCCCGATGTAGGGTGGTGCCCCCGCCGCAACAACCCCTCGGGTGCGGAGTTTCCGGGGGGCCGGTCCGTGCGGGACCGATTACCCCTGCGCCGCCGGTGCCCGGGCAGGCTCCCGCCGCGCGGCGATCATCCGGTAGACGGCGCGGGCATCCTCGATCCGCTCGAAACCGGTGTTGGTGGTCGTGGTCTGGGTCCGCCTGCTGCGCCCGCCATTGCGGCTGCGCCGGGTGTACTGGCTGACGCTGACCTCGCGCTTGAAGGTCACGCTGCCCGGTGAGCCGTCCTCGAGTTCGAGGATGTTCATCTCGGCATAGGGAACGGCCTTGAGCCGCCGCCTGCCGAAGAGTTCGGTCGCGACATAGGCCTTGCGGTCGCTCAGCGTGTACCAGCTGCGCTTGCGGACGTAATCCTTGCCGAAGGGCAGGCCGAAGCTGACATAGAGGCCGACCAGCAGGAAGGGCAGGCCGAAGAGCGGGAAGATCGAGAATTCCTCCCCCCGGGTCATCATCCGGGCCATGGTGATCCAGACCAGCGAAAAGCCGGTGAAGAACAGGCCGAAGATCAGGGGAAAGCCCAGGAAATCCCCCAGCCGGACGCCGGTCACCGGCCGTCCCTGCCAGAGTATCGTCTCTCCGTCTTCCAGAATGCCTTCCCAGCCTTCGGGTATGCTCATCCCGCGACCTCCGTGCGATGGGGGGCGCCCAGGTCCGGGAGGCGACGCGGGTCGTCCTGCCGCAGGGGTGAATGGCCGGGGTTCGGGAACTCATCCCGGAGGGGCGTTGTCCGCATCGGTGCAATCCTTGGATCAATAGGCTCGACATCAATGCCCGCAGGATGCCGCGCCCCGCTGCGCGCGACAACCCCGGAATCCGCCCGTGGCTGCGGGCTGGCAGAGCGGCGGGAGGCACGCTCCCACCCGCCCACCCCGCGCGCCTCCCGCCGCGGAGA
>NZ_JAUCCQ010000077.1:0-17561 GCF_034676075.1 Pararhodobacter sp.
TGCTTCTTGCGCTCGGCCAGTTCGGGGAAAAGCGCGTAGGTATCGGCCAGCGTCTCGTCCAGCCCCCGGGGCAGGATGGCCCCCGCGGCGCGCAGGTTGTCGTCGACGCTGAGCCGGGCGAGGACCCGGTGCCCCTCGGGCACGGCGGCGATGCCAGCACGGCGGATCGCGTCGGGGCCGCGCCCGGCGAGGGGCTGGCCATCCACCGCGACGCTGCCCGCCGTGACCGGCAGCATGCCGGCGAGGCCCAGCACCAGCTCGGACTTGCCCGCGCCATTGGCGCCCAGCACCGCAACCACCTGCCCGGGCTCGATCTGCAGCGAGACGCCGCTGACCGCAGCGCGCCCGCCTTTCGTGACGGCAAGATCGGTGACGACGAAAGCCATGGTCAAACCTCCTCGGTGCCCAGATAGGCGGCCTTGACCCTGGGGTCGTCCAGCACCTCGGCCGTCGGGCCAAAGGCGATGCGGCGGCCGAAATCGAGGACCAGCGTGTCCTCGCAGATGGTGCGGATCAGTTCGACATCGTGGTCGATGACCAGCACCTGCGCGCCGGTCGCGCCATGGATCTGCCGGATCAGCGCGCCCAACTGGCGGGATTCGTCCACCGACATGCCGCCCGCGGGCTCGTCGAACATCACCAGCCGCGGCTGTCCGACCAGGCATTTCGCCACATCGGTCAGCCGCCGCTCGAACCCCGAGAGCGCGGCGCCGATCTTGCCCGCGCGCTCGGCCATGCCGACCAGCGTCAGCATCGCCTCGACCTCGGCCGTCTTGGTGCGGGCGGGGCTGCGGGAATGGTCGATCTGCACCAGTACATTCTCGAAGACGGTCAGGTCGTCGGCGATCTCTTCCTTCTGGAAGCTGCGGCGCAGGCCCCAATGCGCGCGCCGGTGCGGGGCGAGCGGCAAGAGCGCCTCGCCATCGCCGCTGACCCGCCCCGAGGCCGGGCGCACGAAGCCCGACAGCACGTTCATCAGCGTGGTCTTGCCCGCGCCATTCGGCCCGATGATTCCGTTGACCGGCTTGTCGAAGCGCACCGAGACCGCGCTCAGGGCGACGACACCGCCGAAGCGGACGGTCACATCTTCGATCTCAAGCATCCTTGGCCTCGCGTTTTGGCGACAGGCGCCGGAGCCCGTCCAGCAGTTGCCCGGCGATCCCCTGTGGTGCGGTGATCACGGCATGCAGCAGCCCCGCGCCGAAGATGACGAACGAAAGGTTCGCGTCCACGCCCCAGATGTTCAACAGCGCGGGCAGCACCTTGTAGAGCAGCGCCGCGACCAGCGCGCCCTGCCAGGAATGCGCCCCGCCGACCACCGCCAGCGCGAAGATCATCACGCTTTCCGAGGCACGGAAGGTGCCGTCATCCAGCAGGCCCAGCGAGCCTGCCAGCAACGCGCCCGCGGCCCCTCCCAGAAGCCCGGCGATGCCGAAGGCCCAGGTCTTGTAGAGCGTGACATTGACGCCCGCCGCCATCGCGGCCGCCTCGGACCGGCGAATGAGCGCCCAGGCGCGGCCCGGTTGCAGGCGGCGGTGCAGCTCGATGCAGAGGAAACCGAGGAGTGCGCAGGCGATGACGTAGCGCAGATAGGCCTGCGCCGATTGCGCGATCCAGGGCCTGCGGAAGGCCGCGCCCGATCCGGTCTGCACGCCCCAGAACCCGGCACCGCCGTTCGGGAACTGGAAGGTGGCGAAGAGGATCTCCAACCCGCCCGCCGCCATCAGCGTGACCAGCGCCAGATAGAGGCCCCGCATCCTGAGGGCGGGCAGGGCGAGGATCCAGCCGAAGATCATGGTGGCGGTGGCGGCCAGCGCCAGATTGACCTCGAAGGGGAAGTCGAAGGCGTAGTTGAGCCGCAGCGCGATCCAGCCGCCGACGCCCATGAGGCCCACCTGCGTGAGCGACACCATGCCGAGGCGCGCGTACATGAAGGCGACCCCGGCGATGGCCAGCAGGAAGCAGCCCATCGAGGTGAAGACCGAGAGCCAGTAGCTGTTGGCAAGGGAGGGCAGCACGAGGATGCCGAAAGCGGCGGTGGCGAGGCCCGCCCAGCCCGAGGGGGTGACGTGGAAGAGCTGTCTCATCTCAATCCCGCCCGCCGAAGGTCAGCCGCTGGCCGCGTTGATAGTAAAGCAGCACCAGTGCCGCGATGACGAAGGGGGCGATGGGACGCACCCCGCGCAGGGTGGTGGACATGGTGAGCATGTTCTCGATCACGCCCATCGACAGCCCGCCGATCAGCACCACGACCAGGTTTTCCAGCCGCCCGCAGATGGCGGCGGCGATGCCGGGGATGACCATGAAGGTGATGACGCTGGGCTCCAGCCGGATCAGGTCGGCGAACATCAGCCCGGTGAAGCCCGCCAGCAGCCCGGCGATGCCCCAGGCGATGGTCTCGACCCTGAGGATCGGGATGCCCATCAGCGCCGCGAGATCCCGGTCGCTGGCCAGCGCCCGCATCTGCAGGCCGATGGTGGTCCGGGCGAGGAACAGCCAGATGCCGATGACGATGCCGATGGAGGCGGCGAAGAGCAGAAGCCGCGTGGCGGTGATCCGCATGCCCAGAAGCCGCACGCCGATGGCGTCGGTCGGCAGCGAGATCGAGCGCGGGTCATCGGCCCAGAGGAAACTGATGGCGCCGAGGATGATGAGCGCAAAGCCCAGCGTCGCCACCGCCTTGACCACGGTTTCCCGCCAGGCGAGGCGCGGGGCGATCAGGCGGCCGTAGAAGAGCGTGATGGCGGTGGCGACCAGAAGGCAGGCGAGCCAGCCCAGGGGTTCCCAGAACCCCCAGGCGGTCAGTTGCCAGGCGGTCATCGCCCCCGCAGCGCCCGCCGCGCCGCCCGCGAAGTTGAGGACGCCGGTGGCGCGGTAGAGGACGACGATGCCGATCCCCGCCAGCGCATAAAGCGATCCGACCGCCAGGCCCGAGGCGATGAACAGCCCCACCATCTGCGGTCGCCCGCCCCAGCCGAGGACGCCGATCACCGCCGCCATCAGCAGCGCCCAGAGCAGCCAGTTTCCGTATCGTGCCAGTCTCATCGACCCCCCGCCCGTTCAGTGGAACCCCGCCGCAGGGACCTGCGGCGGGGCAGGTCTCAGCGCAGGCCGAGCTGGGTTTCGAGGGCGATATGCGGCTCGAAATAGGGGCTGTCGTATTCGTAGCAGTCGCGGACGATCTCGAAGCCGCCGTCGACCACCTTGACCATGTAGCCCGCGTGGTTGGGCATGTGGAAATCGGCGTCGCCCACGTAATAGGGACCGCACATCATGTCCGAAGTATAGCCGGTGATGCCGCGGATCGCTGCGCCGACCGCTGCCCGGTCGTCAAGCTGCGCGGGGTCCATGGCCAGCATCGCCTCGGTGAAGAAGCGCGCCGACAGATAGCCCGCCTGACCGAAGCTGTCGCGCGGGTCGTCGGCCCGGCCGTATTGATCGAGGACGGCGATCCAGTTCTGCGCGTCGGGCCCGTTCACCTCCAGAGGCGCGAGTTCGGCGTTGACGTAGATATGGCCCCACCAATAGGCGCCGACCGCGGCCGGGACCGATTGGTCATAGAGCGGCGTGGGCGCGATCCAGTTGAACTGGTCGCGCAGGTCCTGCTCCTCCGCCGCCGACAGGATCGCCAGGGCGATGCCCGCGGGCTGGTTGATCAGGATCGTGTCCGCGCCCGAGGCCATCGCCTCCAGGAGCGCCGAGTTCACATCCGGCGCGCCCGGGTTGATCAGAACCGCCGTGGCCTCGCCCCCCCGCGCGCGCATGAAATCCTGCACCGCCTGGCAGGACCAGATGCCGTTGTTCGGGATGTTCAACCCGATGCAGGCGACATGCTGGGTGCCCAGCTCCTCGACCGCGTATTGCGCTGCGCCGAGATTCGAGGACAGCGGCCCCTGATTGGTGGAGACGATGTTCGGCGTCTCGAAACATTCCGAGATGGCGCAGGCCGAGGCCATGACCATGATCCCGGCCGCCTCGTAGGTATTGGCGTTCACCGCCATCTCGATGAAGGATCCGTTGCCGACCATGGCCACGGTCGGCGTGTCATTGACCAGACGCGCGGCGGCCTGGGCGGCGGCTTCGGGGTTCCATTGGTCATTCTCGACCCGGTAATCGACCGGGCGACCGTTGATCCCGCCATTGGCGTTGACGCAGGCGAAATAGGCGGCGGCGGAATCGGTCGAGGACGACCAATCGCCCGGCGCCGCATTGCCATAGATGCCGCCGACCAGGATCGGCGCGCCGGTGGCGGCCCCGCCGGTGTTCATGCCGCAGCTGACCTCGGCCATGGCCTGGGTGCCCAGCGACAGCGTCAGGATGGCGCTGGCCACCCCGATCCGTTTTGCGAAACGCATGTCTTGTCTCCTCCGTTGGACGTGCTTTGTGGTGCCGTTTTCGGTCTTGGCAGCGGCGGGACCCTCCCGATCCCGTCGCTGCAGCTCCAATCCCCGGGCTTGCTGTGGTCGCGGGGGGTGAAGATCGGTGTCATCGGCTCACTCTGCCGCCCGGGCCGAGGGGGCGGCGCGCCGGGCCGCGCGGATCAGGTCGGCGGCTTTCTCGGCGATCATGATGGTGGGGGCGTTGGTATTGCCCGAGACGATGCGCGGCATGATCGAGGCATCGACCACCCGGAGCCCGGCGATGCCGCGGACCCTCAGGTCGGGATCGACCACCGCCTCGGCGCCGGTGCCCATCGCGCAGGTGCCCACCGGGTGATAGACGGTCCGCGCCTGATCGCGCACGAAGGCTTGCAGCGCGCGGTCGTCGGTGACCGTCTCGCCCGGGATCACCTCGGTCAGGCCGTGGCGGGCGAGGGGCGTCTGCCGCAGGATCTGCCGCGCCATGGCGACGCCCCGGGCCAGCCGCACCACGTCGCTTTCCTCGCGCAGGAGGCCCAAATCCACCACGGGCGCGCCCTGGGGCCCCGTGCGGGTCACCGAGCCGCGGCTGTCGGGTCTGAGGACACAGGTATGCAGCGTCACGCCATGGCCCCATTCGACGATCCGCCCGCGGTGGCTTTTCAGCCCGGGGATGATGTGGAACTGGATATCCGGGCGCTCCTCGGCCGGGGAGGTGCGCACGAAGCCCCCGGCCTCGACCATGTTCGAGGAAAACATGCCGCGCCGCCGGGTCAGCCAGTTCGCCACATCGAGCGCGCGGCGGGGCAGGGCGGCCAGCGACAGGCCATAGGGCTGGCGCGAGCGCGAGCGGCAGATCACCAGACAATCGACATGGTCCTGCAGGTTGCGCCCGACGCCCGGCAGGTCCAGCAACGGCGCACCGCCCCAGCCGGCGATCTCGGCCCCCGGCCCGATGCCCGAGCGCAGCAGGATATCAGGCGAGCCGATGGCCCCGGCGCTGAGGATCACCTCGCCCGCGGCCTGGATAGTTACCCCGGTGCCATCCGGTCGGCGCCCGAGGATGCCGGTGGCGCGCCCCTCGTCCACCAGGACGCGGGTGACCTCCAGCCCCGTCTCGATATGCAGGTTCTGGCGCGCGCGGATCGGCTTGAGGAAGGCCTCGGCCGTGGAATGGCGTTTGCCGTCCTTCTGCGTCACCTGATAGAGGCCGACACCCTCGGGCTCGGGCGCGTTGAAATCGGCGCAGGCGCGGATCTGCATCTGGCCCGCGGCCTCGATGAAGTCGCGGTCGATGGGCGAGGCGTCGCGCAGCGAGGTGACCGACAGTGGCCCGGTGCGGCCATGGAAGCGCTCATCCATCGCCGGATCGGCATTGGCCTCGGAACGCCGGAAATAGGGCAGGAGCGCGTCGTAATCCCAGCCCGTGCAGCCGAGCGCCGCCCAATGGTCGTAATCCGCCCGGTGGCCGCGGATGTAGATCATGCCGTTGATCGCCGAGGATCCGCCCAGCACCTTGCCGCGCGGGATCGACACCTGCCGCCCGTTCAGCCCCTCCTGCGGGGCCGAGGTATAGAGCCAGTTGTGCCGCCGGTCCTTGGCCAGCAGCATCACCCCCAGCGGCACCCGGATCAGCGGCGAGCGGTCGCGTGGTCCTGCCTCGATCAGGCAGACGCGGACGGCGGGGTCTTCGGACAGGCGATGCGCCAGCACCGCCCCGGCCGAGCCCGCGCCGACGATCACGTAATCGAAGCTCATCGTCGCGTTCATCGGCGTGGTCTGCCCCCAGATCGGCGCCATCGTCTGGCGCAACCCCTTCGCAGGCATGGCTTTTCCGACCACGCCCAAGACCGGGCGCGACAGGTGCGATGCCGACGAATCCTCCCCGCGCCTCCCCAGACGCTGTGCCGACGCTAGGCGCGAAACTTTGGTTTCTCTTTGGCGATGATTGCCCTATGAACCAATGGCAGGGAAATCCACGGATTTCGGAGGGGACAATGGCCGAGCTGGATGATTCGCCACAGGGCGCCGAAATCAACGCGGCGCTGTTTTGCCATTTCACCGAAGGCGCCTTCCTGAGCGCCGCTTTGCAGGACCGGGATCGCGCGGCGCTGCTGGTCAGCGACGACGCGGAGCTGCTGGTGCAGGTGCCGGAGGAGCGACGCTGCCCGCTCTCGGCGCTGGGCTTCGACCGCCTGCCCATCGAGCCCGAGGATGTCTACGCCAAGCTGCGCGAACGGGTGGCGGCGCTGGATGCGATGGAGACGATCCTCATCGACATGACCTGGAGCCTGGCGGCCATGCTGGGCGTCAACGCCATCGAGGCCTGGGGCACGGTGGCGGAACAGGCAGCCTCGGACCTGGGTGTTACCGTGGTGTCGATCTACAATCAGGACCGGATGATCGAGGAGCAGTTGCAGGCCGCGCTCAGGGCGCATCAGCAATTCCTCGCGCCCTCGGGGCTTTACGAGAACCCCTATTGGCTGCCGCGCGAATTGCTGACCGCCTCGACGCTGGACGAACAGCTGGGCTTCATGCTGGGCCGTGTGGTGCCCGATTTTGCCGGGCAGACGTTTTTCCGCACCTTCGACAAGGCCGCCGCACGCGGTGCCTCGCCGCATTGGCTGGACGAGGACCGGGCGACGCTGGGCGCCCCCTCGGCCCGGGCGCGCTGGCACATCCATTGCCTGGGGCAGCTGCGCGTCTTCGTCGATGGCCATCGCGAGGTCGATTGGCGCACCAAGGGCGGCGCGCCAAAGAAGAGCAAGACGCTGTTCGCCTATCTGCTCAACGCGGGCGAGAAGGGGGCGCATGCCGACCAGATCAGCGAGCTGCTCTGGCCGGATCTGGAGGCCGAACAGACCAAGCGCGCCCGGCTGCACCATACCGTCGCCATGGTCCGCAAGGTATTGGGCTCGCAGCAATCCATCACCCGCAACGGCGATTATTACCGGCTGAACGTGCCGGACGGCAGCCTGATCGACATCACCGCTTTCGAGCAGCTGTGCCGCCGGGGGCTGTCGCTTGCCCGGCACGGGCAGGAGGATCTGGCGCTGCCGATCTATTTCGAGGCCGAGCGGCTCTATGCGGGCGATCTGTTCGAGGATCTGCCGCTCGAATACCTCGCGACCGAGACCGAGGACTGGATCATGCCGCGCCGCACCTGGCTGCGCGAGATGGCGATGCGGCTGCATTTTGACCTGTCGAAACTGCTGCGCAAATACCGCCGCTATGGCGAGGCTCTGGCCTGGGCGCAGAAGGCCGTCGCCATCGACCCGACCAGCGAAGCCGCCAATGCCGAGGCGATGCGCGTCTTCCATGCCATGGGCCGCCCCGACGCCATGCACCGCCAGTTCCGCCAGTACCGGACGGCGCTGACGACTCTGGGAGAGGCCAAGGAAGGCGTTGAAATCAGGGCAGTTTATGACGAGCTCTGCCGCTCTCTCGACCGGCTTTCGTTGAGCCAAAGAAAAACCAAAGAACTGGTCCTACGGTGAGTCGCAAGCTCGAGACCCAGCCCTGAGGGCACCCGGGTCCCCGAGATGGGAGGATATCGACATGCAAACGATTGACGGCGTCAAGCCGTCGAACGGGTATGACCCGTTCGATCTGAATACGCCCCACGCCCGCTGGGAGCAATTCCGCAAGGAAGAGCCCATCTTCTTCCACGAGCCCACCGGCTACTGGGTCGTGTCGCGCTATGACGACATCAAGGCGATCTTCGACGACTGGAAAACCTTCAGCTCGGAGAATGCGCAAAAGCCGATGCGGCCGATGTGCGAAGAAGGGCGCAAGATCCTGAAGGACGGCGGTTTCACCGCCTATTCCGGCCTCACCGCCCGCGTGCCGCCCGATCACACCCGCATCCGCAAGGTCGCGCAATCCTGCTTCGGCCCGCGCCGCTTCAAGTCGATCGAGCCGCAGATCGAGAGCATCGTGAAGACCCATCTCGACCGGCTGGAAGAGGCCGGGCGCGACGGCGGGCCGGTGAATTTCTGGGAAATCGTCGCCTTCCCGGTCCCGGCGCATGTGCTCTTCACGCTGATGGGCATCCCCGACACCGATGTGCCGAAGATCAAGCAATACGGCATGAGCCGGGGCAAGATGACCTGGTCGGACCTGTCGGACGAGGAACAGATCCCCGTCGCGCATGACATGGTGGCCTATTGGAAATACATCCACGACCTGCTGGATCTGCGCCGCGCCGATCCGGGCGATGATTTCCCCTCGGACCTGCTGCGGCTTCAGGCCGAAGGGGCTGACATCAGCAACGAGGAGATCGCCGGCGTCCTCTATTCGACGCTCTTTGCCGGGCATGAGACGACCTCGACCTTCATGGGCAATTACCTGATGGCCATGATGGACAATCCCGACGCCTGGGAGGCGATCAAGGCCGATCCCGGCAAGATCCCCAATGCGGTGGAAGAGATGCTGCGCTACATGCCCTCGGTCGTGGGCTGGCGGCGCAAGGCGCGGACCGAGGCGGTGGTGGGGGGCGTGACGCTGCCCGCCGGGGCCGAGGTGCTGATGATCACCGGGTCCGCCAACCGTGACGAGGCGCGTTTCCCGCAGGGCGAGACGCTCAACATCATGCGCGACAATGCCCGGACGCATCTGAGCTTCGGCTACGGCATCCATTATTGCCTGGGCTTCCAGCTGGCCAAGATGGAGGCGGCGATCCTGCTGCGTCAGCTGGCCGAGCGGTTCCCGAACATGACGCTCGCCCCGGGCTTCCGGCCCGAATACCACCGCAACATCACCTTCCGGGTTCCGACCTCGGTCATGGTTGAACTGGGTGCCCCCGCATGATCGCCACCGACGGAACCTATACGCTGGCCTTCGCCCAGATCGGCAAGCACGATCTGGCGCGGGTGGGCGGCAAATGCTCGTCCCTGGGCGAGATGACGCAGGCCGGTGTCGCGGTGCCGCCGGGCTTTGCGGTGACCACGGACGGCTATCTGGCGATGCTGGAGGAATCCGGTCTCAGGGCCGAGATCGAGCGCCATCTGGCCCGCGTCGATCCCGACGACATCGACAGCATCGACCGGGCTGCCCAGGCGATCCGCATCCGCATCCGCGGCCACCGCATGCCCGAGGCGGTCGAGGCGGCGATCCGCGCGGCCTATGCCAGCATGGGCGCGGATACGCCGGTGGCGGTGCGTTCCTCGGCCACGGCCGAGGATCTGCCCGATGCCTCCTTCGCCGGGCAGCAGGACACGTATCTCTGGGTGAAGGGCGCCGATGCCGTGGTCGAGAAGGTCCGCGATTGCTGGGCCTCGCTCTTTGCCACCCGCGCCGTCGCCTACCGTGAGAAGAACAAGATCCCGCATGTCGATGTGAACATGAGCGTCGGCGTGCAGAAGATGGTCAATGCGCGCGCCGCCGGGGTGGCGATGACGCTCGACCCCGGCACCGGCGACCGCACGCGGATCGTCATCGACGCCAGCTGGGGCCTGGGCGAGATGGTCGTCTCGGGCGTGGTGACGCCCGACAATTTCAGCGTCGAGAAGGTGCTGATGGAGATCATCGACCGCAAGATCAGCGACAAGCATGTCGAGTTGGTGGGCGATGCCGAGCGGGGCGAGACCGTCGAACGGGAGGTCGACGAGACCCGCCGCAAGCACCCCAGCCTGACCGACGCGCAGGTGATCGCCGTGGCGCAGCTCGCCAAGCGGCTGGAACGGCAGAACGGCTGCCCGCAGGACGTGGAATGGGCCATCGATGCCGATCTGCCCGAGGGCGAGAACCTGCTGGCGCTGCAATCGCGCCCCGAAACGATCTGGTCGCAGAAAAAGAAGGCGGCGTCGGCCAGCGCCTATGCCGTCGGGATGATGGGGATCGTCAACACCCTCACCAACCCGCTGGCCGCCAGAAAGAAGACCTGACGATACGAGACTATGGCCATTCTCTGGGAGGATTCAGAATGGACGCCATGAAGAGCATGTTCCCCTCGGCCTTCGAGGTTCCGACCCCGAAGGGCGCCGAGGGCTGGCAGGATCTCTATCCCTATTACACGCATTTCCTGCCGCAACGCCGGGCGCAGGACGACGCGACCTTCTGGTTCTGCAACTCGCAGCACTGGCCGACGCCGTTTCGTCCCTTCGACACGGTGATGCTGGATTTCGCCATCAAGGGGCTGGGGCAATACAACACCCGCCACCTGCTGGTGCCGCCGGCGAACGGCGTCGATTACCGGATCCTGAACGGCTATGTCTATTTCTCGCCCGTGGCGGTGCCCGGCGAGCAGATCGAGGCGCGCGTCCCGCATTTCATGGAGCGCGCCGGGCATTACTTCATGAACTGGGGCGATCTCTACGCCAATTGGAAGGACAAGGTCCTGGCCAAGATCCGCCAGCTGGAGGCGCTGAACTTCGAGGCGCTGCCGGAGGTGGAGGCGCTGGAGGTGGTGACGGGGGGCGTGGGCCTCGACAGCACCAACCAGCTGTTCGACCAATACGACAAGGCAATCGAGCTGGCCTATAAGATCTGGCAGCATCATTTCGAGTTCCTGAACCTCGGCTATGCCGCTTACCTCGATTTCTTCGGCTTCATGAAGGGCCAGTTCCCGCAGATCCCCGATCAGGCCATCGCCAAGATGGTGCAGGGCGTGGATTCGGAACTTTTCCGCCCCGATGACGAGATCAAGAAGCTGGCGAAGCTCGCCGTGGCCTCTGGCCTCGCCCCGGTGTTCGAGAGCGACAGCACCGAGGTGATCCTGGCCAATCTGGCGACCAAGCCGGGTGGCAAGGAATGGCTGGCGCAATGGGAGGCGGCGAAGGACCCGTGGTTCAACTTCACCTCGGGCAACGGCTTCTATTCGACCGACAAGTACTGGATCGACCATCTGGACATCCCGATGGGCTATCTGCGCGACTATATCCAGCGGCTGCAGGAGGGCGACGAGATCATGCGCCCGACCGCCAAGCTGCTGGCCGAACGCGACCGCATCACCGCCGAATACCGCGAGATGATGGATGACGAGGCACAGGCGGTCTTCGACGGAAAGCTGGGTCTGGCGCGGACCGTGTTCCCCTATGTGGAAGACCACAACTTCTACATCGAGCATTGGGCGCTGGGTGTCTTCTGGCGGAAGATGCGTCAACTCTCCAAGCTGCTGAAGGATCAGGGTTTCTGGGAGAACGACGACGACATGTTCTTCCTCAACCGCAACGAGGTCCGCGACGTTCTGTGGGATTACTCGGCCGGGTGGGCCATCGGCGTGCCCTATCGCGGCACCGCCGTCTGGCCCGAGGAGATCGCGCGCCGTCGCAAGATCTACGAGGCGCTGGCCGCGGAATCGCCGCTGCCCGCGCTGAACAACCCGCCCGAGGTCATCACCGAACCCTTCACCATCATGCTCTGGGGCATCACCTCGGACGCGGTGGAGCGCTGGGTGAAATCGGACGAGGATGACGGCGCCCTGCGCGGCATGGCCGGATCGCCCGGCATCGTCGAGGGGGTGGCGCGCGTGCTGCGCTCGCCCGACCAGCTGAGCGAGCTGCAGAAGGGCGAGATCCTGGTCACGCCGGTGACCGCGCCCTCCTGGGCGCCGGTGTTCGGCAAGATCGGCGCCGCCGTTACCGACATCGGCGGCATGATGAGCCACGCCGCCATCGTCTGCCGCGAATACGGCCTGCCCGCCGTCACCGGCACCGGCAATGCCAGTTCGCGGATCAAGACGGGCATGCGCCTGCGGGTCGACGGCAATGCCGGAACGGTGACGATCCTCGACTGACCTGATGCCCGGGGGGCCGCGCGGCCCCCCGTTTCCTTCCTGTGGATACGTCGACCATGCCTGCTGATCTGTCGCGCTACGATCCCGTCTGGCGCGCCGCCGAACCCTACATGCGCGCCCGAAAGAACGACGTGCATATCCCGCTGTCCTTCGCCTGGTGCGTGCGGTTGCTCGACCATTTCCCCGAGGCGGACCGCGATGTCTGCCTGCTGGCGATCCTGCTGCATGACATCGGCTGGTGGGCCATCGACATGGAGGAGATCATCGAACAGGGCTTCCGGTCCGACAACATCCTGCAATCGGATGTGCGCTATCGCCACGAGGCCGAAGGCGTGCGGCTGGGGACCGAGGTGCTGCGCGCGACCGGCTGGTCCGAGGAGGTCATCGCGCAGGTCTGCGAGATCATAGACGGCCATGATACCCGGCCCGAGCCGCGCCATCTGAACGACCGCATCGTGCGCGACAGTGACAAGCTCTGGCGCTACGAGGTGACGGGCACCGCCGTGGGCTGCGACTGGTTCGGCGAGACGCCGGTCGCCAATTGCGCCCGCAACGAGAAGATCCTGCCGAAATTCGAGACCGAGCCGGGCCGCCGCATGGCGACCGAGGAACTGGCCCGCACCCGGGCCCTGCTGCTCGCGCATGTGCTTTAGAGGAACGCGCTGATGGATATGTTCATAGACGGGGGCTGGGTCGCCGCGCAATCGGGGCAGGGGATGCCGGTGACGGATCCGACCACTGGCGCGGTCATCGATACCGTGCCGCTGGGCGAGGCGGCCGATGCGGAACGCGCCATCGCCTCGGCCGCCCGGGCTTTTGAGAGCTGGAAGCGGGTGCCGATGGCCGAGCGGGTGCGGCTGGTCAAGGCCTGCGCGCAGGCGATGCGGGATCAGGCGCCGCGGATCGGCGCGGCGCTGAACCGCGAACTCGGCCGCCCGCTGCCCGGCTGCATCGCCGAGATCGCCAGCTCCGCCAACCTCCTCGACATCTATGCCGAGGAAGGGCTGCGGCTTTACGCGACGCAGGCGCTGGGCTCGGCGCCCGGGGAGCGGATCGTCGTGACCCGCGATCCGGTGGGCGTGGTGGTGGCGATCACCCCCTTCAACTATCCGATCACGCTGCTGATGTTCAAACTGGGCGCGGCGCTGATCGCCGGTTGCCCGGTGGTCACCAAGCCATCGGAGGACACGCCGCTCTCGACCCTGCTGCTGGCCGAGCTGTTCCACGCGACCGGCCTGCCGGCGGGGCTTTTCAACGTCGTCACTGGCGCCCGGGCGCTGGGCGAGGCGCTGGTCGCCCATCCTTTGCCGCGCAAGATCGCCTTTACCGGCTCGGTTCCGGCGGGCAAGGCCATCGCCGCCGCCGCCGCCGGGACCATGAAGCGGGTGACGCTGGAATTGGGCGGGCATTCCGCCGCCATCGTTTGCGCCGACGCCGATCTCGACAAGGCAGCCGAGGCGATCACCCGCCACGGCTTCGCCAACAGCGGGCAGTTCTGCTACCGGGTGAACCGCCTCTATGTCGAGCGCCCGGTCTATGAGGCGCTGCTGGAGCGCCTTGCCACCCGCGCGCGGAAACTGACGCTGGCGCCTGCGGGCGGGGAGGGGGATCTGGGCCCGCTGGTCAACGCCCGCATCTTCGCCACCTCGGAACAGCAGATCGCCGATGCGCGGGCCAAGGGCGCGCGGATCCTCGCAGGGGGCGACCGGGCGACCGGCCCCGGCTACGACGGCGGCTGCTACATGCCGCCGACGCTGATCGCCGACGCCACGCCCGAGATGCTGATCATGCGCGAGGAGACCTTCGGGCCGGTGATCGGCATCGCCCCGGTGGACAGCCCGGCCGAGGCCCTGCGCCTCGCCAATGACAGCCGGTTCGGGCTGGCGGGCTTCGTCTTCACCCGCGACCTCGCGCTCGGCATGGCGCTGTGCGAGGGGTTCGAGGCGGGCTCCGTCTGGCTCAACGACATCCAGCGCGCCAGCCATCATGTGCCCTTCGGCGGCATGAAGGAAAGCGGGCTGGGTCGCGAAAAGGGCCGCTACGGCGTTGAAAGCTATCTGGAATACAAGACCATGTACCTCAGCTGGGAGCCGCCGCTGTGACCCCCGAAGATGTCTTCCTGCCCCGCGACCTGCCGCTCTGGCAGGACGCGCGCGCCTATCTCGACGTTCGCAATAACGACGAGCACACCATCGTCGCCTATGGTCTGGCCCGTGCCCTGCTGGCCCAGATCCCCGAGGCGGATGAAAGCACCGTCCTGCCGGCGATCCTGCTGCATGACGTCGGCTGGAAGCGCATCCCCGAGGATCTGCTGCTTCTGGCCATCGGCCGCTACCCCAGCCGCAAGGATCTGGTGCGCGACCACGAGCTGCACTCGGTCGAGATCGCCCGCGAGATCTTGGAACGCCACCGCCCCGAGGGGGTGGATATCGAGGCGGTGCTGGCCATCATCGACGGCCACGACACGACGAAGGAGGCGAAGAACCTCAACGACGCGGTGCTGAAGGATGCCGACAAGGGCTGGCGCACCACGCCGCACGGCATGCGCACCATCGCCGGCTGGTACAATGTGCCGGTCTCCGAAGTGCTGATGATGCTGCGCGAACGCTCGAACCCGCTGATGCTGACGCCGCAGGGCAGGGCGCTGGCCGAGGCCAATACCGCCGCCGTCGCCGCCGAACAGGCGATCCAGACCTATCTCGGCCGCGGCGCCGAATTCCCCCAATTCCCCCAGACCGAAGGAGCGGGCCAATGGGCGACATCTCGTTGACCGGAAAGCGCGTGATCGTCACCGGGGCAGGGGGCGGGCTTGGCCGCGCCTTCGCCCAGGCCTTTGCCGGGGTCGGCGCGCGGGTGATCGCCGCCGACATCAACCGGGCAGGCGCCGAGGAAACCGCAGCCTTGATCGGTCAGGGCTGCCTCGCCGCCACGCTCGACGTGACGCGGCAGGCGTCCTGCGATGCCGTGGTGGCGCTGGCCCAGGCGGAAATGGGCGGCGTCGATGTGCTGATCAACAACGCCGCCCTCTATGCCGGGCTCCAGCGAGCCCCCTTCGAGGAGATCGACGAGGCGGTCTGGGACCGGGTGATGGCGGTCAACATCAAGGGCGTCTGGCAGATGACCCGCGCCGTCTCGCCGGTGATGCGGGCGGCAAAGGGCGGCTCGATCGTCAACATCGCCTCGGCCACGGTGCTCTCGGGCTCGCCGCTCTGGATGCATTATGTCGCGTCAAAGGGCGCGGTCATTGCCATGACCCGCACCATGGCGCGCGAGCTGGGCCGCGACGGCATCCGCGTCAATGTCATCGCCCCGGGCTTCACCCTGACCGAGGCGAGCCTCGGCCTGATCGAGGACGCGCGCAGCTACGGCGTCGACCGCGCCGCCCTGAAACGCAACGCCGAGGTCGAGGATATCACCGGCGGCGCGCTCTATCTTGCCTCGTCGCTCTCGGGCTTCGTCACCGGCCATACGCTGGTGATCGACGGCGGCAAGCAATTCATCTGAGAGGATCCCATGGTCAAGGTCACCTTCATCGAAGAAAGCGGCAAGCGGCGCGAGATCGACGCCAGACCGGGCGATCCGCTGATGTATTCTGCCAAGGACGCGGGCATCGACGGCATCATCGCCGAATGCGGCGGATCGGCCATGTGCGCGACCTGCCATTGCTATCTGCTGGAAGCGCCGAACGGCCCCTTGCCCGAGCCGCGGATCGACGAGGCCGACACCATCGAGTTCAACGCCCACGAGCCGCAGCCCACGAGCCGCCTGACCTGCCAGGTCATGGTGACCGAGGCGCTGGAAGGTGCGGTCTTCCAGGTGGCGACGGGACGCTGAGCGCGGCTTACTCGGCGTAGACCCTGAGATTGGCCAACTGCCCCAGCGGCAATTGCAGCCGCTGCATGGCCTGTACCGACAGCGTGCTTCCGGCCGAAGGGGCGGCGCCCGAGGGGCGCAGCTCGACCGAGAGGCGCCCGCCGCCCGCGGTCTCGACCCGGCCGGGCCGCGGCTCGGTCACCAGCCCGGTCATCAGCCACAGCCCCGGCCCGCCGGTCGCGCCAAGCCCGGCCAGCGTCTCGCCCAGCAGCCCGTCGGCGGCGGGCGGCGGCGGGGCCGGAACGCTGCCATCGGCCCCGGCCCCGGGCGGCGTGCCCGCGGGCAGTGCCCCGGCGCCCGGCCGCCCCTGCGGGCGCAGGACCTCGGCCCCCGGGCCCTCGGTCACGGCGATATCGGGGCCCCGGTCGCGGTCGGGCGCAAAGCGGCCACAGGCGGCGACGGAGAGGAGGAGGAGGCAGAGGGTCAGGGTGCGCATGCACCAAAGTCTAGCGCTCGCCCCCCGCCGCGGCAAGGCGTGCGCCTTGCCGCTCACCGGAACGCGCATTACCTAAGTCAGGCCGCGAGGAGATGTCATGACCCCCAGCCTGCCCGAGAGCCCGATCCTGCGTCCCACGGCGCCGCTGATCGACCCGTTCCAGCGCCCGATCCAGTATCTGCGCGTCTCGGTGACGGATCGCTGCGATTTCCGCTGCACCTATTGCATGGCCGAGCACATGACCTTCCTGCCGAAGAAGGAGCTTCTGACGCTGGAGGAACTGGACCGGCTCTGTTCGGCCTTCATCGGCCTGGGCGTGGAGAAACTGCGCGTGACCGGCGGCGAACCGCTGGTGCGCAAGGGCATCATGACCTTCTTCGAGGCGATGAGCCGGCATCTGGAAACCGGCGCGCTCAGGGAACTCACGCTGACCACCAACGGCTCGCAGCTGGCGAAATTCGCGCAGCCGCTGGCCGATGTGGGGGTCAAGCGGATCAATGTCTCGCTCGATACGCTCGATGACGCGAAATTCGCGACGATCACCCGCTGGGGCCGCCTGCCGCAGGTGCTGACCGGGATCGAGGCGGCGCGGGCCGCGGGCCTGCGGGTCAAGATCAACGTCGTGGCGCTGAAGGGCTTCAACGAGGATGAGCTCTTCTCGATCGTCGACTGGTGCGCGGCCGAGGGGCACGATCTGACCTTCATCGAGGTCATGCCGATGGGCGACATGTCGGAAGAGGCCCGGCTCGACCAATACTGGCCGCTGAAGGATCTGCGCGCGCGGCTGGCCGAACGCTTCACCCTGACCGATCTGGCCGAGCGCACCGGCGGCCCCGCGCGCTATGTCCGGCTCGAGGAGACCGGGCAGAAGATCGGCTTCATCACGCCCCTCACACATAATTTCTGCGAAAGCTGCAACCGGGTGCGGCTGACCTGCACGGGCGAGCTCTACATGTGCCTCGGGCAGGAGGACATGGCCGACCTACGCGCGCCGCTCCGCGCCTCGTCCGACGATGCCGTGGTGAGCGAGGCGATCCGCGCCGCCATCGCCCGCAAGCCCAAGGGCCACGATTTCGACTATTCGCGCCAGAAGGTGGCCGGCCAGATGAGCCGCCACATGAGCCACACCGGCGGCTGAGCCCGCAGGTGGCGGGGGGCC
>NZ_JAUCCQ010000078.1:0-17554 GCF_034676075.1 Pararhodobacter sp.
ATCAGGCGGCAGAGGCGGGCGATCTCGGCCCCGGCCTCGGCCATCAGGGCCAGCGACAGCGGGTCGCCGAGGGCCGCGGCCTCGGCCACCGGGCGGGCCAGCGCCGCCAGCCCACCGCGGTCCGCGCCATAGACATAGCGGCGGCAATCGTCCCAGTCGCGGCCGCCCATGGCGGTGAAAAGCGCCTCGGCCAGCGCCTCGGCCCCGCGGGTGCCGCCCGTCTCGTCGATATGCCGCCAGAGCGCGCGGACCGCCTGCAGGCCGATCCAGCCGCCCGATCCGGCATCGTCGAGCAAGAGCCCCCGCCCGCCGACCAGCGTCACCGTGCCGCCCTTGAGGGAGAAGCCGACCGAGCCGGTGCCGGCGGTGACGACATGGCCCTGACCCTCGGGCCAGACGGCGCGCCAGGCCAGCACCATGTCGTTGACGACGGTTGTCTTTTCAGCGGGAAGTCCCAGAGCTTCGGCCGCCGCCGCCTGCAGCGAGGGGTCGGCGTCAAAGCCGGCGCCGGTCGCGCCGATATAGGCCGCGGCGAGCGGGCCCTTGGCCCGGGCAGGGGCCAGGGCGGCCGCGAAAGCCGCCCGCGCCTCGGGCGTGAAGATCAGGCCGGTGGCGCCGGGGCTCTCACCCCGGGCGACCAGCGCGCCCCCGGCGTCGACCAGGGCCCAGCGGCTGGCCGTGCCGCCCATGTCCACGCCGCAATAGAGCATCGCGTCTCCTGTGGGCTATTCGGCCGCCTGCGCCAGATAGAGGTCGCGCTCGGCCCGCCAGTCATCGCCGAAATCGACGTTCTGCCAATCCTCGAACCAGGGCCCGCCGTTGGTGTAATGCACGCACATCGGCAGGGCCTCGGGCTTGGCATATTCGCCTTCGAGGAAGTTCCACTCGCGGTCCAGTTCGCCGATATCGGCATCGTCCAGCCACGAGAAGCGGTGCAGGTATTGCGGCGTCTCGTTGTTGACGACCGCGGGCGTCAGCGCCTTCACGCCCGGATGGGCGCCGTTGAAAGCCATGAACGACGACCAGTTCTTGCGCGGATAGACACTCTGCTGCTTGCCGTCCATCTTCACCATATTGGCGGGGGTGTAATCGTGCTGCACGCAGTAAAGCGCCTTGGCCGGGTCCAGCAGGGACAGGATCTCGGTGATGTCGCGGGTCACCAGGAAATCGCAATCCATGAAGATCGACCAGCCGTCATGCGCGGCGAGATAGGGCGTCAGGAACCGGGTCAGCGAGAACTCGGTCGTCGCGGTATCGGCGCCGCGGGTATAGAGGCCGAGCTCGCGCAGCGCGGGCTGTTTCAGCGGATAGATCTCGACCGGGCGAGTGGCGTGGCGCAGGGTCGAGTGGCGGGCCACCTGCCAGGCGATATCCTCGCGCGAATCGTAGCCGACATAGATCTTCAGGGTCTGGGTCATCGGTCTCTCTTCAACCGTCATGGGACTGGCTTGCCCGCGTCCTGCGGGTCGCTTGCCGTCTTATAGCGGCTGGGGATGCATCTTTCGAGGGGGCAGGGCGGCGGGTGGCCGATTACCGCGCTGCCCTGTTTACACGCGCCGCAAACGGCGTATTCAGACCCCATGCAAGAGACACGACTCAAACGAGAGGCGGTTCTGGCCGCCGGACAACGGGTCCTCAGGACCGAAGGCGAGGCCGTCCTGAAGATGGCCGACGCGCTGCCCGAGGATTTCTTCGCCGCGGTGGAGGCGATGCTGGCCTGTCGCGGGCGGGTGATCCTGTCCGGCATCGGCAAATCGGGCCATGTCGCGCGCAAGATCGCGGCGACGCTGGCCTCGACCGGTACACCCGCGCAATTCGTCCATCCGGCCGAGGCGAGCCATGGCGATCTGGGCATGGTCACCAATGCCGATGTCTGCATCCTGATCTCCAATTCCGGCGAGACGGCGGAACTGGGCGACATGATCCAGCACGCGCGGCGCTTCTCGATCCCGCTGATCGGCATCTCCAAGAACCCCGACAGCACCCTGATGCGCGCGGCCAATCTGCGCCTGACGCTGCCGAACGAGCCCGAGGCCTGCACGATCGGCATGGCGCCCACCACCTCGACCACGCTGACCCTGGCCCTGGGCGACGCGCTGTCGGTGGCGCTGATGGAGCAGCGTGGCTTCCTGCACGAGCATTTCCGCGTCTTCCACCCCGGCGGCAAGCTGGGCGCGCGACTGGCGCAGGTGCATCAGCTGATGCATGAGGCCGACGAATTGCCGCTGGTCGGGCGGTCGACGCCGATGCAGGAGGTCCTGCTGGCGATGACCGGCAAGGGCTTCGGCCTCGCCTGTGTGGTGGATGGCGAGGGGCGGCTCACGGGCGTGATCTCCGACGGCGACATCCGGCGCAACATCGACGGGCTGATGGCCAAGACCGCCGGTGACGTGGCGACCCGCACGCCCAAGACCGTACCCCCCGAGATGCTGGCGGCCGAGGCGTTGGCGGTGATGAACGACCGCAAGGTGACGGCGCTGGTGGTGGTGGACGCGGACGGGCGGCCGGTGGGTCTGCTGCGGCTGCATGTGCTGCTGAAGGCGGGGCTGGCATGAGGTTCTGCGCTTGTGCCTAGCAATTTCTGATTTTGCTTGGCATATTGTGCCAAGCAAAAGATGAAAGTGCTTGGCATGATCCCGCTCAGCAGCATTGCGACCAGCGCCTATACCGACCTCGTCCGGCTTCTGAAGGATGACGCGCTCTCGGGCCTCGACGGCAAGCCGACGCTGAAGACGCGCGGCGACAAGGGGTATTGGTACGCGGCCCGCCGGGTCGGGACCGAGACGCGCTTCGTTTATATCGGCGAGGACAATGCCGAGACCCGCGCCCGGATCGAGCGCATCGAGGAGTTGCGCGCCACGGCCCAGACCCGTCAGGCCGAACGCGCGCGCCTCGTGCGGCTGCTCAGGGCCGAAGGGATGACGCCCACGGATCGGGCGACGGGCGCGATCCTGTCGGCGATGGCGGCGGCGGGGGTCTTCCGGCTGGGCGGCACCATCGTCGGCACCAATGCCTTTCGCCTGTATGAGGGCGAACTGGGCATCCGCTTGCCGCTGGGGGGCATGGCCAATACCGGCGACATCGACATCGCCCAGTTCGAAAAGCTCAGCATCGCACTTGAGGATCAGGTGGATCCCGGGCTGGCCGAGACCTTCACCGCGCTGAAATTCGACCCCTTGCCCGCCCTTGATGCGCGCCGGACCTGGCGATGGGCGCAAGGCGGCAGCGGGCAATTGGTCGAGTTCCTGACGCCCGCCTTCGGTCAGGAAGGGCTGCGCGACCTGCCGGCGCTGGGGGTCAGCGCGCAGGGCCTCAACTATCTGAATTTCCTGATCGCCGAGCCGATCCCGGCGGCTGCGCTCTATCGCGCGGGCGTGCTGGTGCAGGTGCCGCGGCCCGAGCGCTATGCGATCCACAAACTGATCGTCGCCGACCGGCGCCGTGACGGGGCAGGCAGTCTGCGCGCGGCCAAGGACCGCGAGCAGGCGGCGTTCCTGATCGCGGCCATGGCCGAGGACCGGCCGGACGACCTGTCCCGCGCGCTGGAGATCGCGCGCGGGGTGGGACCGCGCTGGCGGGAGAGGCTGGAGGCCTCGCTGGCCCGGATGCCCGAGACGCGGGACCTGCTGGCCAGCCTCTAGCAGCTATTCCGCCGCCAGCTGCGCCTCCTTATACCCTTCTTCGCCCTCGAAGGGCCCGTCGATCACCCGTTGCAGCGAGTAATCCGTCAGCAGTTTCTCGCGGTGCCATTCCTCGGCCATCGGCGCGTGGGCGAATTCGTGGAAGCAGGGGGTGCCCAGCGTCCAGTGCAGGAGTTTCGCCTCCTTGTTGGGGCCGAATTCGTCGGGCAGCCAGTTCCAGACCTTCGGGATCTCGCCGATCAGATCGTCCGATAGCCAGGTGAATCGGTGCAATTGCGCCCCCGTCGCGCCCATCACGAACTCGGGCGTGACCACGGCATTGGCCGGATGCCCGCAGTTCCACAGCACGACCGAGGACCAGTTCTTGCGCGGGTAATTCTGGTTCTTGGCGCCCAGATACTTGGTTTCCATCTTGGTCTTGTAGTCGTGATGCACGCACATCACGGCTTTCGACTCGTCCCTGAGCGTCCAGAGCTTGGCGATGTCGTCGCGAAACAGCATGTCGCCGTCGACGAAGATCGCCCAGCCCTTGAAGTCCATCAGATGCGGCAGCAGGAACCGCGAGTAAATGAACTGGTTCGAGCCGTCGGTATGGGTCTCGGCATAGCCTTGCAGCCCCTTCAGCGCCAAGGGCGTGAAGGCGACGGGGGCCGAGGCATGGCGGATCACGCTGTTGGCGCAGACGTGGTAGGCCACCGCCTCGCGCGGGTCGTAGCCGATGAAAAGGTTGATCATGGGGGCGCTCCGGCGTCGGTGAGTGATGCGCCGGTTGTGAGGGGGCGGGGAGGCCTGCGCCTTGATCGGGATCAAACCGGGGGCCGGATGAGCCAATCGCCGCCGGTCAGCATGCGGCGGATCAGGGCGCTCTGGCCGCTGGTGCCGGACCGCGCATAGATCCGTTTCGAGGCGCTGCGGGCAGTTTCGAGCGTCCAGCCAAGGCGCTCAGCCGCCTCGGCCAAGGTCAACCCGTCGCACAGCAGCACCGCCAGCGCGGTTTCGCTGCGGTTAAGGTCGAGCGAGCGGGCGAGGGCGGTCACATCGAGCGTGGCGGCGGGCGGGGACTGACGGACCCCCGCCCGGATCAGCGGGTCGAGGCCCGGGGCGGGGCTTTTCAGGCCGGGGTGGAGGGCAAGCTGGGTCAGGGGCGCGCGCGAGAGGGTCACGATCCCGGGCGTCTCGGTGCCGGTGACGGCCTGATCCAGCGCCCGGCGGAAGGCGCGGGTCAGCAGCGGATCGCCGAGGTCGAGGCGCCCGGACGGTGCCAGCCGGGGGCCGAGCAGGGCGCGGGCGGTCGCATCGGCCTCGACCACCCGGCCGGTGGCCTCAAACCAGAGCCAGCCTGCCCCCAACGCCGCCGCGAGCCGGGCGCTTTCCTTAGCCATGGCGCGGTCGCGGGCCAGCGTCAGCCAGGTCTTCACCGCCTGCGCCAGATGCACCGACAGCCGGTCCAGCTGCGCCGCATCCACCGCCCGGAAATCGCGCAGGGGATGGGATAGCGCAAGCCAGGCCTGGGCGTCGGGGCGGGGTGACAGGCGGATCAGCCGCATCGGTGCAGGGGTGCCCAGTTCCTCCTGCGCATAGACCCGGTCGCGGCGGAGCGGGCGCAGGGTCTCGGGCGGGGGCAGGGGCGCGGGGGCGCCGACGTGGGACTCATGCAGGCCCGCGGCCTCGATCCTCAAGAGCGCGCCCTGCGCCCGAGTCAGCTCGGACAGCGCGGAGAGGAACGGATGCCAGGCCTCCACCCCCGCCACGGCGGCCGAGGCGTAGAGCAGGCGCAGGACCTCGGTCTCGGGGCTGCGTCCCAGCATATCGGGCCTGTCCTCCGGTCGTAACGGCGCGAGACCCCCCATTTGGGGGGTGATGGCAGATAGCCGCGCTGCTATCTGCCCGTCAACGCCAAAGACAAGGAAACGGGAATGTCCGTGAAGACCCTGACCCACCTGCAACGCCTGGAGGCCGAGAGCATCCACATCCTGCGCGAGGTGGTGGCCGAGGCTGAAAAGCCCGTCATGCTCTATTCCGTCGGCAAGGACAGCGCGGTGATGCTGCATCTGGCCAAGAAGGCCTTCTATCCCGCGCCGCCGCCCTTCCCGCTGCTGCATGTCGATACGACCTGGAAATTCCAGGACATGTACAAGCTGCGCGACAAGGCCGCGCGCGATGCGGGCATGGAGCTGCTGGTCTACCAGAACCCTGAGGCCAAGGAGCGCGGCATCAACCCCTTCGACCATGGGTCCCTGCACACGGATATGTGGAAGACCGAGGGGCTGAAACAGGCGCTGGACCTCTACGGCTTTGACGCGGCCTTCGGCGGCGCCCGGCGCGACGAGGAGAAGTCCCGCGCCAAGGAGCGGGTGTTTTCCTTCCGCTCGGCCAACCACCGCTGGGATCCGAAGAACCAGCGCCCGGAACTCTGGCGGCTCTACAACGCCCGCAAGGCCAAGGGCGAGTCGATGCGGGTCTTCCCGATCTCGAACTGGACGGAACTGGACATCTGGCAATACATCCACCTCGAAGGCATTGAAATCGTGCCGCTTTACTTCTCGGCCCCCCGTCCGACGGTGAAGCGCGACGGCCTGATCCTGATGGTGGACGACGACCGCTTCCCGCTGAAAGACGGCGAGGAGCCGGTGATGCGCTCGGTCCGCTTCCGCACGCTGGGCTGCTACCCGCTGACCGGCGCGGTCGAGAGCACGGCGCAGACGCTGCCCGAGGTCATTCAGGAAATGCTGCTGACCACCACCAGCGAACGTCAGGGGCGGGCCATCGACCACGATCAGGCCGCCTCGATGGAGAAGAAGAAGCAGGAAGGGTACTTCTGATGAGCGATCCCGTTTACAAGACCGACGCGCTGATCGCCCAGGACATCGACGCCTATCTGGAAACCCACCAGCACAAGACCATGCTGCGCTTCATCACCTGCGGGTCGGTGGATGACGGCAAGTCGACGCTGATCGGCCGGCTGCTCTATGACAGCAAGATGATCTTCGAGGATCAGCTGGCCGCGCTGGAAGCCGACAGCAAGCGCGTCGGCACGCAGGGGCAGGAGATCGACTTCGCGCTCCTCGTCGATGGCCTCGCCGCCGAGCGCGAGCAGGGGATCACCATCGACGTGGCCTATCGCTTCTTCGCCACCGAGAAGCGCAAGTTCATCGTCGCCGACACCCCCGGGCACGAGCAATACACCCGCAACATGGTGACCGGCGCCTCGACCGCCGATCTGGCGGTGATCCTGATCGACGCGCGCAAGGGCGTGCTGACCCAGACGCGGCGGCATTCCTACCTCGTGAACCTGCTGGGCATCCGCCACATCGTGCTGGCGGTGAACAAGATGGATCTGGTGGGCTACGATCAGGCGGTCTTTGACCGGATCGTCGCCGATTACCGGGCCTTCGCCACCTCCATCGGCATCGCGGATTTCACCGCGATTCCGATTTCCGGCTTCAAGGGCGACAACATCACCGCCCCCTCGGCCAATACCCCCTGGTATCAGGGCCCTTCGCTGCTGCCCTATCTGGAAAGCGTCGAGGTCGATGCGAGCGCCGATCAGGCGAAGCCCTTCCGCCTGCCGGTGCAATGGGTCAACCGGCCGAACCTCGATTTCCGGGGCTTCGCCGGGATGATCGCCTCGGGCGTGGTGCGGCCGGGGGATGAGGTGCGGGTGCTGCCCTCGGGCAAGACCTCGAAAGTGGCGCGGATCGTGGCGCTGGAGGGCGACCGGGATCTGGCCGTCGCCGGTGAATCCGTGACGATCACCCTGACGGACGAGATCGACTGCTCGCGCGGGCAGGTGATCGTCGCCGCCAAATCGCCGCTCGAAGTCGCCGACCAGTTCGAGGCCGCGGTCGTCTGGATGGATGAGGTCGAGATGGTGCCCGGCCGCGCCTATTGGCTGAAGATCGGCACCCAGACGGTGAGCGCCACCATCAGCCAGCCGAAATACGAGATCAACGTCAACACGCAGGAGCATCTGGCGGCCAAGACGCTGGACCTCAATGCCATCGGCGTGGCGACAGTGACGACGGACCGCGAGATCCCCTTCGCGCCCTATGCGGAGAGCCGCGATCTGGGCGGGTTCATCCTGATCGACAAGCTGACCAACCGCACGGTCGGCGCCGGGATCCTGCATTTCTCGCTGCGCCGGGCGTCGAACATCCACTGGCAGGCGACCGACATCACGCGCGACCACCACGCCTCGATGAAGCACCAGAAGCCGGCGGTGGTCTGGCTGACCGGGCTGTCCGGCTCGGGCAAGTCGACCATTGCCAACGCGCTGGAGAAAAAGCTGGCGCGGATGAACCGGCACACCTTCCTGCTGGACGGCGACAACGTGCGGCACGGGCTGAACAAGGATCTGGGCTTTACCGAGGCCGACCGGGTGGAGAACATCCGCCGGGTGGGCGAGGTGGCGAAGCTGATGACCGATGCGGGGCTGATCGTCATCACCGCCTTCATCTCGCCCTTCCGGTCCGAGCGCGACATGGTGCGCGGCATGATGCAGCCCGGCGAATTCGTCGAGGTCTTCGTGGATACGCCGCTCAGCGTGGCCGAGGGGCGCGACGTGAAGGGCCTTTATGCCAAGGCGCGCTCGGGGCAGCTGAAGAATTTCACCGGCATCGACAGCCCCTATGAGGCGCCCCAGACGCCGGAGCTGCGCATCGACACCACGGCAACCAGCGTGGACGAGGCCGCCGATCTCATCATCGCCCGGCTGATCCCCTGACGAAACGGGCCCGGCGGGCGCTGCCTGCCGGGCCGTCCCGCCCCGGTGCCGGTTTTTTCGGCGCCTGCCGCGAAAAGCGGCTGCGACAGGGCAGGGCAAGCGTTTCACGCTGGCATGCGGCGCGTCTCGGCCTAAGGTGGGGCTGAAAACGATCCGTGCGACAAGGCCCCTGCGAATGGCAATCTACGCCTCGATCCACCATCTCACGCATTACACCTACGACCGGCCCGTCACGCTGGGGCCGCAGATCATCCGCCTGCGACCGGCGCCGCACAGCCGGACGCGGGTCATCTCGCATTCCTTGAAGGTCAGCCCCGGCGGGCATTTCGTGAACCACCAGCAGGACCCCTACGGCAACTGGCTGGCGCGCTTCGTCTTCCCGGACCCGGTGCGCGAGTTCAAGATCGAGGTCGATCTTGTGGCCGACATGACGGTCTACAACCCGTTCGATTTCTTCGTCGAGGAAAGCGCCGAGCACTGGCCCTTCGACTATCCCGAGGAGCTGAAAGAGGATCTTTCGATCTACCGCACGCCCGAGGCCGAGGGCCCGCTTCTGGCGCAGCTGATCGGCAGCCTCGATTTCAGCCGCCAGCGCACGGTGGACATGCTGGTCGGCCTGAACGCGAAGATCGCGCAGGTGGTGAATTACACGATCCGCATGGAGCCCGGCGTGCAGACGCCCGAGGAGACGCTGGGTATCAAGTCGGGGTCCTGCCGCGACAGTTCCTGGCTGCTGGTGCAGGTGCTGCGCCATCTGGGTTTCGCCGCCCGCTTCGTCTCGGGCTATCTGATCCAGCTGACGCCGGATGTGAAATCGCTGGATGGCCCCTCCGGCACCGACCACGATTTCACCGACCTGCATGCCTGGGTCGAGGTGTTCCTTCCCGGCGCGGGCTGGATCGGGCTTGACCCGACCTCGGGGCTGTTCACTGGCGAAAGCCATATCCCGCTGGCCGCGACGCCGCATTACCGCAACGCCGCGCCGATCTCGGGCGGGTTCACGGCCGCCCCCGGCTTGAAGACCGACTTCGCCTTCGACATGCAGATCCGCCGGGTGGCCGAGCATCCGCGCATCACCAAGCCCTTCTCGGACGAGGCTTGGGATCGGCTGAACACGCTGGGCCGCAAGGTCGATGCCGACCTGACCGAGGGCGACGTGCGTCTGACCATGGGGGGCGAGCCGACCTTCGTCTCGATCGACGATTTCGAAAGCGCCGAGTGGAACACCGCCGCCGTCGGGCCGCAGAAGCGGGGCCTCGCCGATGACCTGATCCGCCGCCTGCGCCAGCGCTTCGCGCCGGGGGGATTCCTGCATTACGGGCAGGGCAAATGGTATCCGGGCGAAAGCCTGCCGCGCTGGACCTTCTCGCTCTATTGGCGCCGCGACGGGCAGCCGGTGTGGAAGAACCCGGAACTTGTGGCGCGCGAGGCGCCGTCGCGCGTGGTCTCGGCCGATGACGCGGGCAGCTTCATGGCGGCTTTCGCCAAGAACCTCGGGCTGGACGCCGGTTTCGCCCAGCCCGCCTATGAGGATCCGGCGGAATGGATCCTCAAGGAAGCCAACCTGCCGCCCAATGTCTCGCCCGAGAATTCCAAGCTGAAGAACCCCGAGGACCGCGCGCGTTATGCCCGCGTCTTCAACCAGGGCCTGACCGAGCCCGCGGGCTATGTCCTGCCGATCCAGCGCTGGTGGCAGGCGGCGGACAAGCCCGCGAAATGGCGCTCGGAACTGTGGAAACCGCGGCGCGGCAAGATCTTCCTCATTCCCGGCGACAGCCCGGTGGGTTTCCGCCTGCCGCTGGGCTCGCTGCCCTATATCCCACCCGCGCAATATCCCTATTCCTATCCCGCCGACCCCACGGTGCCGGTGCTGCCGCTGCCCGATTTCCACGACCGGCTGGAAGCCCGCCGCCGCGCCATCGCCGAGGAAGCGCGCCGCATCGCCAAGGAAGAGGCCGAGCAGGCGGCGATGATGCCGCCGGTGACGCCCGGCCATGCCCAGGGCTTCCGCCCCGGCGCCAAGGAGGCCGAGCGCCAGCGCTATCAGCCGCAGGACGCGCATCTGGGCGACGGGGTCGATCCGGCGGGCGGCTGGGTCCGCACCGCCATCGCCATGGAGCCGCGTGACGGCCGTCTGTGCCTCTTCATGCCGCCCTGCGAGACGCTCGAGGAATACCTCGAACTCATCGCCAATGCCGAGGTGACGGCGGCCGAGCTGGACCTTCCGATCCATATCGAGGGCTATGCCCCGCCGCATGATCCGCGCCTCAACGTGATCCGCGTCGCCCCCGATCCGGGCGTCATCGAGGTGAACATTCATCCCGCCCATAGCTGGGAGGATTGCGTCGCCACGACCGAGGCGATCTATGAGGAAGCGCGGCTTTCCCGCCTCGGCGCCGACAAGTTCATGATCGACGGGCGCCACACCGGCACCGGCGGCGGCAACCATGTGGTCGTGGGCGGCGCAACGACGCTCGACAGCCCCTTCCTGCGCCGCCCGGACCTGCTGAAATCGCTGATCCTGATCTGGCAGCGGCATCCCTCGCTGAGCTACCTCTTCTCGGGTCTTTTCATCGGCCCGACCTCGCAGGCGCCCCGCATCGACGAGGCGCGGCACGACACGCTCTATGAGCTGGAGATCGCGCTGGGTCAGATCGGCGATCCGGTGAACGGCGGGCCCTTGCCGCCGCCCTGGCTGGTGGACCGGCTGCTCAGGAACATGTTGACCGATGTGACGGGCAACACCCACCGGTCCGAGATCTGCATCGACAAGCTCTATTCGCCCGATGGCCCGACTGGCCGGCTGGGGCTGGTCGAGTTCCGCGGATTCGAGATGCCGCCGCATCCGCGCATGAGCCTTGCCCAGCAACTGCTGCTCAGGGCGATCATCGCGCGCTGCTGGAAGGCGCCGGTGCAGGGGCGTCCGGTCCGCTGGGGCACGGTGCTGCACGACCGCTTCATGCTGCCGCATTTCCTGTGGGAGGATCTGCTGAGCCTGCTCGCCGACCTGCGGCTCCATGGCTACGACCTGGACCCGGTGTGGTTCGAGGCCCAGGCCGAATTCCGCTTCCCCTTCTGCGGCCAGATCGAGGCCGAGGGCGTGCATCTGGAACTGAAACAGGCGCTGGAGCCCTGGCATGTGCTGGGCGAGACCGGGGCCATCGGCGGCACGGTGCGCTATACCGACAGCTCGGTCGAACGGCTTCAGGTGAAGCTGACGACGCTGCATCAGGACCGCTACCGCGTCATGGTCAACCGCCGTCCGGTGCCGATGGCGCGCACCGGCACCTCGGGGGTCAGCGTCGGCGGGGTGAGGTTCAAGGCCTGGCATCCGGCGGAGAGCCTGCATCCGGTGCTGCCGGTCAACACGCCTCTGGTCTTCGACGTCTACGACGACTGGACGGGCCGGGCGATTGCGGGCTGCACCTATCACGTGGCGCATCCCGGCGGGCGCAATTACGACACTTTCCCGGTCAATGCCTACGAGGCCGAAGCCCGCAGGCTCGCGCGGTTCGAACCCCACGGCCACAGCGCCGGTTCCTATCGCCCGGCGCCCGAGACCCCGCATCCCGAGTTTCCTTTGACGCTTGACCTTCGGCGCCCGCCGGGGCTGATGTGAGCGGCAGGAGACCCCCATGCCGCCCGCCTTGCCAGACACCGAGCCGGATCTTTTCGCCGACTATGCCCGCCTGCCGGGCGTGGCCGACGAGGTATTCGACGGCGACGGCCGGATGCGGCCGGTCTGGCAACGCTTCGTCCAGCGCTTCGCCCGGCTGACACCGGCCGAGGTCGCGGCGCGGTTCGAGCGCGGCAACCAGTATCTGCGCGATGCGGGCGTCTATTTCCGCCAGTATTCCGGCGACCCGATGGCGGAACGCGACTGGCCGCTCTCGCATATCCCGGTGATCCTGCATGACAGCGAATGGGCGCAGATCTGCGCCGGGCTGGCGCAGCGCGCGGACCTGCTGGAGGCGGTGATGGCCGACCTCTACGGTCCGGGAAAGCTGGTCAGCGAGGGGCATCTGCCTGCCTCGCTGATCGCCGCCTCGCCGCAATGGCTGCGGCCGATGGTGGGGGTCGAGCCTCCGGGCGGGCATTACCTGCACCTCTTGGCCTTCGAGATCGGCCGCTCGCCCGATGGCTCCTGGCTGGTGCTGGGCGACCGGATGCAGGCCCCCTCGGGCGCCGGGTTCGCGCTGGAAAACCGCATGGCGACCGGGCGGATCTTCCCTGAGCGTTTCCCGCGGGCCTATATCCACCGGCTGGCGGGCTTTTTCGGCGAGTTCAAGGCGGCGATGGCCGGGCTGGCGCAGGCTGGCGGCGATCCGGCGGCGCGGGCCGCGATCCTGACGCCCGGCCCCTCGAACGACACCTATTACGAACAGACCTATATCGCCCGCTACCTGGGCCTGATGCTGCTGGAAGGCGAGGATCTGCTGGTCGAGAATGGCGAGGCCAAGGTCCGCACCATTGAGGGGCCGCAGCCGATCGGCGTGCTCTGGCGGCGGATCGACGCGGCCTTTGCCGATCCCCTGGAACTGAACGCCGAAAGCCGCATCGGCACGCCGGGCCTGGTCGAGGCGGTGCGGGCGGGCAACCTCGCCCTGGTCAACGCGCTGGGCTCGGGTGTGCTGGAAATGCGGGCGATGATGGCCTTTCTGCCGCGCATCAGCGAGGTTCTGACCGGCAAGCCGCTGACCCTGCCCAATATCGCCACCTGGTGGTGCGGCGGAGCGGCCGAACGCGCCTATGTGCGCGAGAATGCGGCGCGCATGCTGATCGGGCCCGCGCTGTCTTCGGACCTGCCGTTCGACGTGGCCGCGCAGGTCGCCCCCGGCGCCAAGCCCGCCCGCGACCCCCGCGCCTGGATCGAGGTCGAGGGCGGCGCGCTGGTCGGGCAGGAGGCGGTGGCGCTGTCCACCACCCCCGCCTGGGTCACCGCCCCCGGCGAGACGCTGGCCGAAGGGCGGATCCTGCCGCGGCCGATGACCATCCGGGTCTTCGCCGCCCGCACGCCGCAGGGCTGGCGCTTCATGAAGGGCGGCTATGCGCGGATCGGGCATTCGGGCGATGCCTCGGCGCTGGCGATGCAGAAGGGCGGCTCGGTCGCCGATGTCTGGATCGTCTCGGACCGGCCGGTGCCGCAGATCTCGATGTCGCCGCGCCCCGACGAGCCCTTCCGCCGTGCCAGCCCCGGGGTGGTGCCCGCCCGGGCTGCCGACAACCTCTATTGGCTTGGCCGCTACGTGGAACGGACCGAGGATGCGATCCGCCTGATCCGCGCCTATCACCTGCGGCTGGCGGCGACCGATAACCCGGCCGATCCGCTGCTGCGGCGGCTCAGGGCCTTTCTTAGCGGCTATGGCATCGACGTGGCGCAGCCGATGCCCGAAGCGCTTTTGCACCGGATCGGCGCCGCGCGGCTCTGCGCGGCCAAGGTGCGCGACCGTTTCTCGGTCGATGGCTGGGCGGCGATCACCGATCTCGACCGCACGGCGCGCAGTACCTTCAGCAAGATCGAGCCGGGCGACGACGCGGCCCGCGCGATGGGCATCCTGGTGCGCAAGATCACCGGCTTTTCGGGGCTGGTGCAGGACAACATGTACCGCTTTCAGGGCTGGCGCTTCCTGTCGATGGGCCGGGCGCTGGAACGGGCCGATGCGCTGACCGCGCTGCTGCACGGGCTGACCGATGCCGAGGCGCCCGAGGGGGCGCTGGACCTCGCGGTCGAGGTCGCGGACAGCGTCATCACCCATCGCCGCCGCTATTCGGTCGAGACCTCGCGCAACACGGTCGTGGACCTGCTGGCGCTCGATGCGGACAACCCGCGCTCGATCCTGTTCCAGATCCGGGCGCTGCGCGAACAGGCCGCCGCCCTGCCGGGCGCCATGGAGAACGGCCGCCTCGCGCCGCTCTCGCGCGCCATCGTGCCGATCGACGCGCTCCTCAGCGTCACCGCGCCCGAGAGGATCCGCCCGGCGCATCTGCTCAGGCTCAGGGCGCAGCTTTCCGGGATTTCCGACCTGATCACCGCCGCCTACCTGCGGTAAGGGGAGCGCATGCTCTACGACATCACCCTTGCCATCGACTACGATTACGCGGCGACTTCGGACCGCTCGCGGACGCTGATGCGCCTCTTGCCGCGCGACCTGCCGGGTGAGCAGCGGGTGATCGCCCGGCGCCTCGGCATCCTGCCGCGCCCGGATGAACGGCGCGAGGGCGAGGATTTCTTCGGCAACGCGATGACGGCGGCCGTCTGGCATCAGCCGATTTCCAACCTGCGGCTGACCCTGGCGCTGCGGGTCGAGCGGCTGGCGCGGGTCGAGGGGGCGGATCTGTCGCCCCTGCTGGCCGAACTGCCGGGGGTGGTGGCCGAACTGGCCGACCTGGGCCCCGACTCGCCGCATCATTTCACCGGCGCCTCGGCCCGGGTGCCCGCGGTTCCCGCCATCGCCGCCTTCGCCCGCAAGGTGGTGAGCCCCGGCATGACCGCCCGTCAGGCGATCGAGGCGCTGGGACGGGCGCTGCACAAGGCGATGCGCTTCGACAGCGCCGCCACCTCGGTCGAGACGGGGCCGGAGGAGGCTTTCGCGCAGAAATCCGGCGTCTGTCAGGATTTCGCCCATGTGATGATCGCGGGGCTTCGCGCGGTGGGCATCCCCGCCGGCTATGTCTCGGGCTTCCTGCGCACCCTGCCGCCGCCCGGACAGCCGCGGCTGGAGGGGGCGGATGCGATGCATGCCTGGGTGCGGGCCTGGGCCGGGCCGGTCATGGGCTGGATCGAGTTCGACCCGACCAACAACCAGCACGCGGGCGAGGATTACGTGGTCGTGGCGCGCGGGCGCGACTATGGCGATGTGGCGCCGGTCATGGGCGCGATGCGCACTGCGGGCGGGCAGGAGACCCGGCACGCGGTCGACATGATCCCGGTGACGGCGGGGCAGGGGCGGGTGACGGGCGCCGCCTGACTTAGCCCCGGGCTAAGATTGCTTCAGACAAGCGGAAGCCCCCCGATCCGCCGCAGCTTGCCCGAGCGTACCAGCCCGATCCCGTTCTCGATGAAGGCGCGCACCGCGCTGGAGCGGTCGGCGTCCTGCGCCGTCAGGAAGCCCATGCGCATGGCCCGGATCGGCCCCTCGATCGGCACGGCGCGGACCGGGTTGCCATCGGGCGACACGTCGCTCAGCGGCCGGACATTGACGATGGAATAGCCAAAGTCATTGGCCACCATCGAGCGCATCACCGCCATGTCGCGGGTCCGTTCGGCAATCAGCGGCCGGGCATGGATCGCCTCGAAGAAGGACAGGAAATAATCGGCGCTGAGCGGCAGATCCAGCAGCACCATCGGGTGATCCTTCAGCTGGTCGATGCTGACGCTGTCGCAATCGGCCAGCGGATGGCCCGCGCCCATCAGCGCTATGGGGGGCAGATGCAGGAGGGGGGTGAACTGCAGATCGGCGGGCAGGTCGAGGTCATAGGTCAGCGCCACGTCGATTTCCGACCGGCGCAGCGCGCTGAAGAGTTCGACCTGATTGAGTTCCTGCTGACGCACCCGGACCTCGGGGAAACGCTCTTCGAACCCGCGGCGCATCGCGGGCAGCACCAGTTGCGCGAAGGTCAGCAGGCACCCCACGGACAGGGGCCCCCGAACCTTGCCCGAGATGTCGCCGGCGATGTCCCGCAGCGCCCCTGCCTCGCGCAGGACGACCCGCGCCTGCTCCAGCATCTCGCGCCCGGCCTGGGTCAGCGAGAGGCCCTGAGCGTGTTGCCGCACGAAGAGCGGCAGGCCGAATTCCTGCTCCAGCTGGGCGATGGCGGTCGAGATCGAGGGCGAGGAGACGTTGATCCGCTGCGCCGCCCGGGCGATGCTGCCCGCCTCGCCCACGGCCACGAAATATTCGAGCTGGCGCAGCGTGTAGCGCAGGGGCGGCGCGCCCCGGCTCATTCGTCCCCCGGCACGCCATAGGAGGGCGCGACGCTGGGATCGAGGGCGCGCTGGACATAGGCCTGCATCTGCGGCGCGTAGATTTCCCAAGCCTTTGCAACGGCTTCGATGGGGCAATCCTCGGTCCAGTCGCAGCGCAGATCGGCCACCGGCCAGCTTTGGCGGCCGACCATCAAGAGGCCGGCCGAATGCACCGGCCCGGCCTCGCCCCCCGCTGCCAGCCCGGCCCGCAAGGTGGCGATCAGCCGATCACCCAAGGGGCCGGTGCTGGCCTCGAAGGCCGCGACCATGGCCGCGGGCACGCCGTCATTGGCCAGCAGATTGCCGCCCGAGGCGCAGTCGCGCCCCCGCGCCTCGGTCCAGATCCCCAGCGCCTTGGCGCCGGAATGGATCGCCGCGCCGCCCTGCGCGTCGACCGCCAGAACCTGCCGGTACTCGATGAAGGGCGCGCGGCGCGTGACCTCCGCCACCGCCTCGGCCGCCGAGAGGCCCTGCGCCATCAGGTCCAGCACCCGCGGCCCCAGCGCCGGGTCGGTGATATTCTGCGAGGCCACCGCGCCGACGCCCGCGCGGGCATGGGCGCAGCGGGCGGCGACGGCGGGGGAGGAGGACGAGATCACCATCCCGAACATCCCCGTTTCAGCGCAGCGGGCCACCAGAGAGAAGGTCATCGCCTCAATCCGGGATCACGGCGGTGGCGTCGATCTCGACCAGCCATTCGGGCCGGGCCAGCGCGGTGACGACCAGCCCGGTCGAGACGGGGAACACGCCCTTGATGTAGTCGCCCATGGTCCGGTAAACGGCCTCGCGGTGGCGGACATCGGTGATATAGACCACCACTTTCACCAGATGCTCCATGCTGCCGCCCGCTTCCTCGATCAGCTGGCGGATGTTCTGCATGACCTTGTGGGTCTGCTCGACCGGGTCATGGCTGGCGATGCTTTTCGCATCATCCAGGTTCTGCGGGCACTGGCCGCGCATCCAGATTGTGCTGCCGCCCCGGGTTACGACCGCCTGGCAGAGGTCGTTGTCGAGCTTCTGCTCGGGGTAGGTGTCCTTGGTGTTGAAGGGGCGAATGCGCCGATGGGCCATGGCGGGCTCCTTGAAGGGTTTTCGCCAGGATGATCGCGCGGGCGCGGGGCGAACACAACGATGTTGCTTAGCGTTGCTGAGGCTTTGACTAACGAGGCTTAGCAGGCCGCTGAAAAACTCCTGCCTCGACGCCGATGGCGGAACATGATTCAC
>NZ_JAUCCQ010000079.1:0-17520 GCF_034676075.1 Pararhodobacter sp.
CATAAAAGGTTGCGTCATGGGGCGTCTTCCGGCAGCCTGATCCTGTTTCGATGTGTTGTTATTCCAGGAGTTCATCATGCGCTTTGCTCGTCAGGATCTTGTCGTCCTGCTCGCCGCCGTCTTCACCCTGGCCTTCGCCTCCCTCGCCGCCGCACAAATTCCCGGCCCCCTGGCGGGCTCGATCTTCGGCTCGGGACAGCGGGCGCTGGTCGTCGTGCTGCACGGGGACCTCTCGAACGGAAGGGACGCCACCTATCACCGGAGTTTCGCCGAGGATATCGCGCGCCGCCATGGCGATGTCACCGCCGTGGCGCTGATCCGGCCGGGGTATTCCGGCGGTCGCGGCCTGCAAAGCGCGGGCAGCAACAGCAACCGGCGCGACCATTACACGCGGGCCAACAACGATCTGGTGGCCGAGAGCATCCGGGCCCTGCAGCGGGCGACCGGCGCGCGGCGGGTGATCGTGGTGGGGCATTCGGGCGGCGCGGCGCAAGTCGGCGCGATCATCGGGCGCTTTCCCCAGCTGGTGGACAGCGCGGTGCTGGTGTCCTGCCCCTGTGACATCGGCCGCTGGCGGAGCATGCGGGGGCGGAGCGCCTGGCAGAACAGTGAATCCCCCAGTCAATTCGCCTCGCGCGTGTCGCGATCGACACGGGTGATCGCGGTCGTCGGTGCCAACGATTCCAACACCGCCCCGGCTTTGTCGCAGGATTACGTGGCCGCGCTGCAGGCGCGTGGTGTTCCGGCGGGGATGATGCTGGTCCGTGGTGCCTCCCACGATTTCAATGGCTCGCTGCGGAGCGCCGCGCTGAGCGCGGTCGAGGCCGAGATTCAGCGGTAAGCGTCGGCCGTTTCCGGGACGGGCTATCCCCCTCGATGCAGGGGGCGATGTTGCGGGAGCCGGACAGGGCGGGGGAGCACGATTCCTTAACCCCCGCCGCGCAGGATGGGCTCGGAACTGTCCGCCCCCGATAGATCATGCGCTGCCTCATCGCCCTCCTGCTCCTGAGCCATCCCGCCGTCGCTGCCGACCCTTGTGAGGATCATTTCCGCGCCGGGCTGACCGCCTATCGCCTGGTTGACACCCGCCTCGATGAGATCGAGGTGACGCTCTATGCGGGCCTCGGCTGGGTCACGCGGCGCGGCGTGCTGGCCCGGCTGGAGGATCTTTCAGCCCGGACCACTGCCTGCGAGGAGGTGGGCGTGGTGCAGGACCGTCTGTCCCGCGTCGGGCGCGACCTCGGCGAGGCGCAGCGCCGGTTCCAGCTGGCGGCGGCGCTCTGCCACGGCATCAACCGCGGACGAGCCGAGGGCAATGTCGAGCGTCTGACCGACAGCGCCGCGATGCTCAACGATCTGGAGAATTATGTCCGCTCGCTGGCCCGGATCTGCCGGGGCTCTTGACGGTTCTGCGCGGCGCTGCCCTCCGGCCATGCCGCGCAGGGGGCGGCGGGGGCGCTTACCGCGGAACCAGCGTCCGGCCGACCGGCCAGAGGGCGAAGCCTGCCAGCTTCAGATGGGCCCAGGCGAAGGGCAGGCCGATGATGGTGATCGCGTTCAGCACCGCGGCCATCAGATGCCCCAGCGCCAGCCACCAGCCGGCCAGCACCAGCCACAGAAGGTTCCCCAGCGTCCCCAGCGTGCCGGTGCCGATATCGGGGCCGGTGACCTCCTCCCGGTCGGCCGCGCGCATGCCGAAGGGCAGCAGCGTGTAGCCCGCCATCACCACGGCCGAGCGCGCCCAGGGCAGGCCGACGATGCTCAACGCCATGAGCAGCGCCGCCAGCAGCCAGCCCGCCGCCATCCAGGCGCCGCCCAGCACAATCCACAGCACGTTCAGGATCAGGTTCATTGCAGCCTCATATGTTAATGATATTCACATGGCGCATTCCGGCGCCGTTTCAAGACCCGCGATGCGCGGACCCTTGACCGCATCAAACCGCCGGGATAGCCCGCCCGCATGGCGCCCGCACCCCTTCTCCAGCTTTCTGGCATTTCGCTCACCTATGGTGGAAACCCGCTCTTTGACGGGCTCGATCTGGTCATCCAGCCGGGCGACCGGCTGGCGCTGGTCGGCCGCAACGGCTCGGGAAAATCCACGCTGATGAAAATCATGGCGGGGCTGGTCGATGCCGATCAGGGCGGCCGTGTGCTGACCCCGGGCACCACCGTCGGCTACATGGAGCAGGAGCCCGATTTCAAGGGCTTCGCCACGCTCGGCGATTACGCTCTGTCGCGGCTCGATCCGTCCGAGGGCTACCGGGTGGAGATCGCCGCCGAGGGTCTGGGCTTCGATCCCTCCGTGGCGGTGGAGACGGCGAGCGGCGGCGAGCGGAGGCGCGCGGCGCTGGCGAAGCTGCTGGCCGAGGCGCCCGAGCTGATGCTGCTGGACGAGCCGACCAACCACCTCGACATCCAGGCCATCGGCTGGCTGGAGGAGCGCCTGCGCGAGACGCGCGCGGCCTTCGTGATGATCAGCCACGACCGCGCCTTCCTGAATGCGCTGAGCCGGGCGATGCTCTGGGTCGACCGCGGGCAGGTGCGCAGGCTCGACCAGAGCTTCACCGCCTTCGAGGATTGGCGCGACCGGATCTGGGCCGAGGAGGACGAGGCCCGTCACAAGCTGGACCGCAAGATCAAGCACGAGGCGAAATGGGCGGTCGAGGGCATCAGCGCCCGGCGCAAGCGCAACCAGGGCCGGGTCCGCGCGCTGGAGGCGCTGCGCGACGAGCGGTCGTCGCAGATCCGGCGGCAGGGCACGGCGGCGATGGCGCTGGAGGCCGGGCAGCAATCGGGCAAGCTGGTGGCCGAGGCGGTCGGGATCTCGAAATCCTTCGAAGGCGTGCCGGTGGTCAAGGATTTCACCCTCAAGGTGCTGCGCGGTGACCGGGTGGCGCTGGTCGGGCCGAACGGCGCGGGCAAGACCACCCTCCTGAAACTGCTGACCGGCGAGATCCAGCCCGACAGCGGCACGATCCGGCTGGGCACCAATCTGGAGATGGCGGTCTTCGACCAGACCCGCGCCCGGCTCGACCCCGAGGCGACGCTGTGGGAGAACCTGACCGGCGATCCGCTGATGCGGGTCAGCGGGCAGGCCGATCAGGTGATGGTGCGGGGCGTGCCGAAGCATGTGGTCGCCTATCTGAAGGATTTCCTCTTCGACGAGCAGCAGGCCCGGGCGCCGGTGCGCAGCCTGTCGGGCGGCGAGCGGGCGCGGCTTCTGCTGGCGCGGATCATGGCGCGCGAGTCCAACCTGCTGGTGCTGGACGAACCGACCAACGATCTGGACGTGGAAACGCTGGATCTGCTGCAGGACCTGTTGGGCGATTATCCGGGCACCGTGCTGCTGGTCAGCCACGACCGGGATTTCATCGACCGGGTGGCGACGACGACGCTGGCTTTCGAGGGGCAGGGCAAGATCACCGCCTATGCCGGGGGCTGGTCGGATTACCGGGCGCAGAAGGCGCTGTCCGAGGAGCCCGAGCGCCCGGCGGCGGTGAAGGCCGAGGCGCCGAAACCCGGGTCCAAGGCCGCGGCCAAGGCGGCGATCAAGGCCGCGACACTGACCTTCACCGAGAAGAAGCGCCTCGCCAGCCTGCCGGCCGAGATCGCCCGGCTGGAGGCCGAGATCGGCAAGCTGTCCGAGCTACTGTCCGACGCCGACCTCTACACCCGTGAGCCGGTCAAGGCTGCCAAGGCGACCGAGATGCTGGGCCAGCGGCAGGCGGCACTGGCCGCGGCCGAAGAGGAATGGCTGGAACTGGCCGAGCGCGACGAAAGCTAGGGCGCCGGGTGGCGGTGGGTGCGTTTCCACAAAAGCCACCCCAGCCCCAGCGTCAGCGCCAGCGAGGCCAGCAGACCCAGCGCATTGCCCAGGATCTCGCTGGCCTGGCCGATCTGGCCGCCCGCCAGATAGCCAAGGCCGATATAGGCCACGACCCAGACCATCTCGCCCAGCACTCCCATCACCGTGAAGGTGAGCCAGGTCATGCCCGCGCCCCCCGCCAGCAGGTTGACGTAGGGCCCCAGCACGCTGAACATCCAGCGCGACAGGAAGACGGCGACGCCGCCGCCCTTCTGGACCGAGCTGCGCGCGCGCTCCAGCACCGCGGCGCGGCTGCGGGATCTGAGCAGCCAGCCCTCGGCCTGCTGGAAGCCCAGCCGCCCCAGCTGATAGCCCGCCTGATCGCCCAGCACCGCCCCCCCCAGCGCCGCCGCCGCTGCCGGGGTAAGCGCCAGATCGCCCGAGGCGGCGAAGGCCCCGGCCGTCAGCATCATCATCGACGAGGGCACCGGGATGGCGAGGCAGGACAGGAAGGTGACGATGGCCAGCGCCAGCGCCCCCCAATCGGCGACCTGGGCCAGCATCCATTCAGTCATGCGGCTGCTCGCGCCATTGGGCAATCCCGGTGCGGATCCGCTCGAGCAGGACGGGCAGGGGAATGTTCTCGTCCCGGGCGATCATCTCGAGGCTGCGGCGCGGGCGGCCCTCGGGCGTGATGCCCGCGATCTCGACCATCACCTCGCGCGGGACGTTCCACGAGCGGCCGACATAGCCCAGCGGCATCCAGCCCTCGATCGCCTGGTCCTGATGGGCGGGATCCGACCAGTAGAAGGCGCCCATCGCCACCCGGATGCCGAAATAGAGCGTGCCGATCAGCGCCAGCGCGAAGCCGATGCGCAGGAGCCAGCGAAACTTCGAAGAGGACAGGATCATCGGCGCCTCGGGCAGGTCACGGTCAGGCAGCTTACCCGGGTGCCCGGCGCGGGCAAGGGGCCATGGCGCCGCGGGGCGAGGGCCTGCGTGTCATCCGATTGTTTCAATCCCTAACAAAGGCCTGAACAAATGGAATGAAACTGGACAGTTGGCGGAATTTCGCGCAGCATTCGGCCTGATCCGGGAGGTGATGCCAGGCAATTATTCTTCGCTGCCCAGCCCAAAGTTTCCCGGTCGCGGATTTGAGATACCCATGGAGACTACGATGCGTAAATTTATCAAACTCGCCTTTGCCGCGGCCCTGGCCGTGTCCTCGCTCGCCGCCGTCGGCACCCGTTCGGCCGAGGCGCAGAACTACAACCTCCGGCCGTCTTACGGTTCGTTCAACCTGGTGGCGGGCTTCACGCCCGACCCGCAATGGCTGCAGGGCCGCGCCGGGGGCGACGTGCATTTCAACCCGGTCAACGGTTGCCCGGGCGGCGGCTGGGTCGCCAACGCGCCCGATTTCCGCGTGCATTATCAAGCCAGCTCCTGGCCGCTGACCTTCTACGTCCGCGCCCCGGGTGACACGATCCTGTTGATCAACGATCCGGCCGGCCAGTGGTATTGCAACGACGATACCGACGGGCTGGACCCGGCGATCCGCTTCGGCAGCCCGCGCTCGGGCCAGTACGACATCTGGATCGCGACCTACAACCGCTCGCGCGTGCGCAACACCCGGCTCTATGTGACCGAGCTGCGCTGAGCCCGCCTCAGCCGATGAGGCCGAGCAGGCGCTTGGCCTCATTGGCGCAGGGGGTCAGCAGCGATTGATCCTCGCCCGGGAAGAAGCGGCCGCGCGTGGCGGTCGGCATCGGCGCGGGGGTGTCGATCAGGATGCGCGGCGCGCGGGTCGGACCCAGCGCCGCGTTTTCCGATTGCCAGGCGCGGGCCAGCGCGATCTGCCCGGCCTTCGCCGCGCCATAGGCGCCGAAGAATTTGGTGGTGCCGGTGCCGTCATGCCAGGCGGCGTCATCGAAGAACAGCGCGGTGCCCTGACCGCTGGCGCGCAGAAGCGGCTCGATCATCGGGATCAGCGTGCCGGTGGCGCGCAGCGTGGTGGCCAGCGTCTTGTCCCAATCCTTGGCGGCGATATGCCCGGCGGGGGCCAGCGGCGGCACATGCACCGCCGGATGCGCCCAGAGGTCGACCTTGCCCCAGCGCTGGTGGATCGACAGGCAGATCTGCCGCATTGCATCGTCATTGGTGATGTCGACGGGCACCAGCGTGGCGCTGCCGCCCTTGGCCTGGATGCGGTCGTCCAGTTCCTCGAGCGCGCCGGTGGTGCGGGCGAGGGCGACGACATGCCAGCCCGAGCCGCCCAGAGCCTCGGCCAGCGCAGCGCCAAGGCCGCGCGAGGCGCCGGTGATCAGGGCGATTCGGGGTGCGGGTGATTCGGGGGTGCGGGGGCTCTCGGTCATGGCTGGCTCATGCCATCGGGCCGGGTGCAAGGCAAGGCGGCGTTGGGCCGCGGCGGCACGCTCCGGGATTTCGCGCCGTCCGCGCGTTGTAAATTCCGGCCCTTTGCAAAGGCCCGTGTTTGCAAAGCCTGAGAGGTGAAAATCGCCGCGCCGCCGCACGGACGCTTGACCGCCTGCCCCGCGCGCAGGATAAACGCTGCAACTCGGACCTACGATCAGGGAGATACTCGTGGCCCAGCAAACCCTTCTTCAGGCGTCTCTCGGGACGTCCTCGCTTGTCAAGAAAGCCCTCATCGTGCTGGGCGGCTCGGCCCTGATCGCGGTGGGTGCCCAGGTCAGCGTGCCGATGCTGCCCGTGCCGATGACCCTGCAAACCCTCGCCATCCTGATGGTCGGCTTCACCGCCGGTTCGCGCCTCGGCGCCGCCGCGGTCGTGGCCTATCTGCTCGAAGGCGCGGCGGGTCTGCCGGTCTTCGCCGGTGGTGGCGCGGGCGCGGTCTATCTGATGGGCCCGACCGGCGGCTTCCTGCTGGGCTTCGTGGCGATGGCCTGGGCCGCTGGCCTGCTGGCTGAGCGCGGCGTTGCCCGGGGCCTGGTCGGCACGGCGCTGGCCGCGCTGGCCGTGTCGGCTGCGCTCTACATCCCGGGCCTCGCCTGGCTGACCGCCGTCACGCCCCTCGACCTGACCGGCGCCTTCAACGTCGGTGCGCTGCCCTTCCTGCCGGGCGATGTGGTCAAGGCCGTCGCCGCCGCGCTGATCGTCAGCGGCGCCTGGAGCGCGCTCGGCAACCGCCGCGGCTGAGCCGGTTTCCCGGAGCCGCCTTTGAACGACAGAACCCCCGGTGGCACCGCCACCGGGGGTTTTTCCTTGCCCGCGACTGCGGGGCAGGCTGACGGGCGGCACACTCGCCCCGGCAACGGAAAAGGCCCCGGGCATAGCGCTCGGGGCCTTCGTGTCATCTGCCCCAATGCTGGGTCAGGGGTGGGCCTGCAGATAGGCGATGATCGCCGCCCGGTCGCCCGCGTCGCGCAGGCCGCGGAAGCTCATCCGCGTGCCGCGCATATAGGCGCGGGGATCGGCCAGGAACTGGTCCAGCTCCTCGGCGGTCCAGATCAGCCCGTTGGCACCGGCCTCCTGCATCGGCGGCGAGTAGCGGAAGCCGTCGACCGCGGCGGCATGGCGGCCGACGACGCCGTTCAGGATCGGGCCCGTGCCATTGCGGGCGCTGTCGCCGACCTGGTGGCAGGCCCGGCACTGGCGCCAGAGACCTTCGCCCTGCGCCACCAGCGCCGGATCCGGGCCGGCAGCGGGTTCGGGCTCGGCTGCCGCTTCCTGCACCGGCTCGGCGGCCGGGGCGGCGCCTTCGCCCCCTTCGGGCGCGCCCGCGCCATCGGCCACGCCGCTCGGACGGTCCGGTGCGAAAACCGTCACCGCGCCCTCGGGGGTCGATTGCAGATCGGTCGCGCGGCGGGTGATATGCACCGCCGGGCCGCAATCCGACATGCAGGCTTCGGCCGTGAACAGCGGGAATTCCGTTTCCACCCGGTCATCAGCATAGAAGCCCTCGGCATTGGGCATCGGCACCTCGGTGAAATTCTCGTTCGAGAGCACGAAATCGTCCTCAACGATGCCGTTCGAATAGAGAATATAGGCGGTCAGCGCGTAGGTATCGTCCGCGGACAGGATCTGCGCATTGCCGAAGGGCATCGAGCGGTGGACGTAATCCCAGACCGTCGAGAGATAGGGCCAATAGCTGCCCACCGTCTTGACCGGCCGCCGGTCGCGCAGGGTGCCCTCGCCCCCGGCGATGACCGGATAGGCGCCGGCGCCCTCGCCGAAATCGCCGTGGCACATGGCGCAATTCTCGACCCAGAGGTCTTCGCCCGTCAGCACGTCGCCCGATCCGACCGGCAGGCCGGTGCCATCGGGTTCGACCGCCACGTCCCAGGCGGCGATTTCCTCGGGCAGCGCGGCGCGGCCCAGGTTCAGGGTCTGCGCCGCGGCGGGCAGGGCGGCGAACAGGATCGCCGTGGTCGCCAGAAGCTTAAGAACCGACTTCGACATTTTCCACCGCTCCGTTTTCGTAGACAGCCCAGGTCTGGATGCCGTTGTTGTGGTAGACCGAGTTGAGGCCGCGGATTTCGCGCAGCGCATCTTTGGTGGGCTGGACATAGCCCGTGTCATCGGTCGCGCGGGATTGCAGCAGCATCGGCGAGCCGTCCCAGTCGATTTCCAGATAGAACCGCGAGAGGGCGTATTTGCCGCCCTGCGTGCCGATCCGGGCCTCCTGCCAGTTGACGCCGCCGTCCAGCGACACGTCCACCCGCGTGACCGCGCCGCGACCGGACCAGGCGAGGCCGGTGATAACGAGGGGTCCCGAGCCATGGGTGATGGGTTTCTGCGGCGAGGGCGAAGTGATGACCGATTTCGCGTCCATCGCCCAGGTCCATTTCCGGGCGCGGCCGTCGGGCATCAGGTCGGTGTATTTCGAGGTCTCCTCGCGCGCCTCGACCGCCGAATGGGTGACGCCGATGCGGCGCAGCCATTTGACCCACATGTTGCCTTCCCAGCCCGGCACGACCAGACGCACGGGATAGCCGTGTTCCTTGCGCAGCGCCTCGCCATTGGCGGTGAAGGCCACCAGCACGTCATCCATCGCCTTCTCGATCGGCATCGAGCGGCCGTTGGACGAGGCATCGGCGCCCTCGACATAGACCCACTGGCCTTCGGGCTGGACGCCCGCTTCTTCCAAGAGCACCCGCAGCGGGATGCCGGAATATTCCATGTTGTGGATCATGCCATGGGTGAATTGCGCGCCGTTCAGCTGCGCGCCGCCCCATTCCATGCCCGAGTTCGCCGCGCATTCGCAGAAATAGACGTGGTTCTCGCGCGGGAAGCGCTGCAGGTCTTCCCAGGTGAAGACCAGCGGCCGGTCCACCAGCCCGGTGATCATCAGCCGGTAATCGTCTTTGCTGAGCTCGATGGCGCCCGAATGGTGCCGCTCGAAGGCGCAACCCGCCGGGGTGATCGTGCCATCCAAAGCATGGATCGGCGTGAAGTTGATCGAGCTGATCGGATCGGCGGTCAGCCACGACACGGTGCGGCGCACCACGTCGCCCTCAAAGCGAATGGGCAGGCCGTAGGGGGTGGCATCCACGCCCTCGCCGGTGGCAGAGGCCCAGTCCTGCACTTCGGTAATCAGCGGATCGGGGCCCTCCTGCGCGGCGGCGGCCCCGCCCAGCGCGGCCCCGCCGGCGGCGAGGGTCGCGGTGCGCAGGAAGCCGCGGCGGCTGACGTCGATCCCGGCGCCGTCAAGCGCGTCGTCGTCGGTCCTGTCGGTCATGACGCTTGCTCCTTTGTTCGGATTATTGGCCGGTGACCGTGACCGACCCGTTGGGTTCGGCGCTGACGGTCCCGAGTTTGCGGATATGGGCTTCCACCACGTCCCAGATCATCGGCCCTTCGGTGCCCTCGTTGACCGAGGCCCAGCCGCCGACCGTGTAGCTGCGGGCGGGGTCCAGCGCCTCGCCGGTCCTGAGCAGCGTCAGGCCGGTGATCCGCTCGCCGATGGGTTTGGAGATGTCGATGGCATAGCCGAGGCCCCCCAGCCGCACCATGTCGCCGCCCTGCTGGTAATAAGGGTCGGTGTTGAACAGGTTGTCGGCCACGTCTTCCAGGATCGTGTGGATGAATTCCCCGGTCATTTCCGTGCGATAGACCTGGCCGTAGGTCATCGAGGTGACGTTGTGGATATCCTCGCGGGTGATCTCCTGACCCGGCATGATGCTGGCACCCCAGCGCACACCCGGGGACATGGCGATCTCCACGTCGCGCTCGCTCATCACCGCGTCGCAGATCAGGTTGTCCCAGGTCCCGGCGAAATTGCCGCGCCGGTAGAGCAGGCTTTCCGACGTGCCGACGACCTCTTCCATCTGCTCCTTGTAGGGCGCGCGCTCGGCCTCGATGGCGGCGGCCATCTCGGCGTCGGGCTGGATCACGTCCGAGAAGATCGGGATCAGTTTGTGACGGAAGCCCATCATGCGGCCGTCGCGCACGTCCAGATCCAGACGGGTCACGAACTTGCCGTGCGAGCCCGAGGCGATCAGCAGCGTCTCGCCCACCAGCACCGGCTCGGGCAGGGCGTCATGGGTGTGGCCGGTCAGGATCACGTCGATGCCCGAGACCCGGCCCGCCATCTTGCGGTCGACATCGAAGCCGTTGTGGGACAGCACGACGACCACATCGGCGCCATCGGCGCGGACCTCGTCCACCATCTCCTGCATGCGCTCGTCGCGGATGCCGAAGCTGAATTCCGGGAATTTCCAGCGCGGGTTGGCGATGGGGGTATAGGGGAAGGCCTGACCGATCACCGCGACCTTCACGCCGCCCCGGTCGAAATAGGTGTAGGAGGGGATATCCTCGTAGGGTTCGTCCCATTCGGCGTCGAAGATGTTCTGGCCGAGGAAGGGGAAATTAAGCTGGCCCATCAGGTCGAGAACCCGGTCGGTGCCGAAGGTCCATTCCCAATGCGAGGTCATCGCCTCGGTGCCCAAGAGGTTCATCAGGTTGACCATGTCCTGCCCCTCGCTGAGGTAGGAGGACATCGAGCCATGCCAGGTGTCGCCGCCGTCGAGCAGGATCGCGTCCGAGCGGTCGGCGCGGATCGCCTTGACCACCGTCGCGATGCGGTCGAGGCCGCCCATCTTGCCGTATTCACGCCCCAGCGCGACGAAATCCTGATAGGTCAGCGCATAGGCCTCGCGCGAGCCGGGGGTCAGGTTGTAGAGGTTCAGGAAGTCCTGGCCCGTGACATGCGGCGGCAGGCCCCGCACGTCGCCGACGCCGAAGTTGAATTCGGGCTCGCGGAACCAGATCGGCTTGAGCTGTGCGTGGATGTCGGTGACATGGATCAGCGACACGTTGCCGAAGGTGTCGAAGCGCAGCAGGTCATCCTGGGTCAGGGATTGCTGCGCGGCCACTTTCGACCAATTGCCAAAGCCGGAAGCGCCGTAGAGGGCGGACGCAGCCACCGAGGCTTGCAGGAACTCGCGCCGGGAAATCATAGGGATGCTCCTTGGAAGCGGTCGGAGAAGGGGCAGGCCGGGAGGAATGCATGCCAACCTTCATAGAGGTGAATATAGTCGGGCGACCGGAAATCCGGTCGCTCAACCGGCAGGGAGGAGGGGAGGGGGACGCGACAGGCGCGCCCCCCGGCCTGGAGGTTACGGACGAACCGAAACACCTTCGATGCCCAGCCCCATGCCGCGCGAGGCGACATAAAGCTCGAGCGCGCGGAACTCGTCCGAACCTTCGGCGAAGGTCTCGGCGCGGGTGTCGCGGATGCAGCCCCGGAAGCGGTTGTGGATCGAGACGATCCCCGCGTTCTTCAGCCGGTAGGTCGGGAAGCCCGAGATCTGGCCCTGGCTGAGGTGGTCGGCGCGGATCATCTGACCCGTGCTGTCCTCGTGGCAATTGGCGCAGCTCAGTTCCAGCTGGCCGTAGCGGGTGTAGTACATCTCGCGGCCCTGCTCCCAATAGGGGGCGGCAGGACCGTCGATCTGCACCGCAACCGGCATGCCGCGCGATTGCAGCGACAGGAACGAGGTCATCGAGGTCATCTCGTCACCCGACCAGCGCCAGGCTTCGGCGCCCATGCGTTCGGTCCGGCAATTGTTGACGTAGTTCTCCATCGACCACAGCACGCCGTCTTCGTTGACATGCGGCATCATCGCCCGCACGCCGCGCATGCTTTCCTCGGCGTCGCCGTGGCAATCCTGGCAGGACTGACCCGCGGTGCCGTCGACGGTGGTCCACAGATCGGCCCCCGCCTCGACCGCGATCATCGCCGGGTTCTCGAAATCATCCATCTCCATCGCCCGCGTGTCTTCGCTGCGGAACAGCCAGCCCGAATAGCGCTCGGGCAGGTTGGGGGTGATGATGTCGTCGCTCGGGGCGCGGGTCACGATGTGCAACTCGCCGTCGATGACCAGATCCGCCGTAAGGTCGGGATCGGCCAGGGCCGCGCCGCTCCACAGCGCGGCCACGCAGGCCGAGGCCAGCGCCAGCGATCTTGCAGGCTTCAGGTGCTGCATAATGTCTCCTCCCAGACTTCTGTTGCGCCGAATGCTCAGCTCACTTCAAAGGCTTCGGTCGCGGTGTAGACTTCGCCGTTGTCATCGTACCAGGTGAAGACGAACTCGCCGGATTCGGGCACCACGGCCTCGAATTCCATGTAGGGGTTCGCCGAGATGGCGGGTTCCATCGCCACGTCGATCACCATCACCCCGTTGAATTCACAGGTGAAGCGGTGGATGATCTCACGCGGGATCGTCTCGCCGGCCGAGTTGCGGCGCTGGCCGGTTTCCATGTCGTGGTTGATCAGCGTCTTGACGGTGATCGAATCCCCGGCCGAGGCCGAGCGGGGAAGGCGGATGCGGGGTCTGACGTCGGTCATGATGTGCTCCTGATAGGGTCGGTGGGGCGGATCCGAGAGGGATCAGCCGCCGCAGCCGCCAATGGTGACCTTCACTTCGACGCGGGTCGTCTTGAAGGTGCCGTCCGCCATCTTGGCGATCGCGACCACGTCCTGGGTGCGGCCCAGACGGATGCGCGTGGCGATCATCGGCGCGCCCGAACCGGGGCCGAAGGTGAACTTGCCCAGACCGGGGGTCGGGTTGCCGGTGGCGACCAGCACGATCTCGGTCGCGCCCTCGGCCGAGACCGAGACGGGCACGGTGTTGCCGTTCTCGGCGATCTCGGGGGCGGTGATGGTCACGCCGCCCTCTTCCATGGCCGCGCCGCCGGTATAGGCGGTGATCCAGTCCTCAACGGCATCGGCGAAGGCGGTGGCCGGCAGCAGGGCCACGGCCGAGGCGCCCAGACCGATCGCGAAGGTGTCGCGTCTTGTCAGCATGGGGATACTCCTTTTCGAAAGGGGGACGGGGCTGACCGGCTCAGTCGGTCAGCGTCATGAGATAGGCCAGCGTGTCCTCGATCTGCTGCGCGGTGAGCAGCGGGCCGAAGGTCGCGGGATCGGCGGCGCGGCCGGTGAAGGCATCGCCCGGGCGGATGAATCCGTCGACGCGGTAGAAGGACGGCATCCGCGTTTCGGGGAACATGTGCTTGGCATCGACGATGATGCCGCGCAGCTCGGCCTCGGACCAGCGGCTTCCCACGCCATCCAGCGCCGGGCCGATATTGCCCTGGAACTGCACGTTGGGCAGGGCGGCGAATTCGTGGCAGGCCACGCAATTGCCCTGCGCGCGGTTCGAGACGACGGCGACACCGGCTTCGGCATCGCCGGGCGCGCCGGTCAGCGATTCGGGGATCTGGACGTCGTCGACCCAGACCACATCCGCCGGCGCGGTCTCGGCATAGGCAGTTCCGGCCAGCACGAGGGCGGCGACGAGCCCGGTCACAGCGTTCAGCTTCATGGATGTCCTCCCTGACATTCAGCAGATGGCGTTGCGCTCTCCCAAACGCATCACGGGCTCATCGTAGACGATGGCGTACCGTGAGAGCAACAGGAAATTCATTTATCTGCATATAGTGAAAAATTATTGAAGACCACCCCGCGCGGTGCCGCGAGGATCGCGCGCCAAAGGATTGGCGCGCCGGGGTTTTTCGTTTCTGCGGTGCAGCGTCTCAATTGCTGCCGAGATTGCGCGCGACGTAGTGCTGGAAATGCTCGTCGCCCTCATAGCCTTTCTCCAGCACCCAACGCAGCATGAGCCGGGTGGTTCCCCGCTCGAAGGCGCCGGGCATCACCATGACCGCATTTTGCGCCGCTGTCCCCGATTCGGGAACCGTGTCGGGCATGAAGAGCATCGTCGGGGTGAAGACCACGCCCCAGCGCACCATCATGTCGCGCTCGTCGCGTTCGTCGCCGTCGAAATCGGTGACCGGGATGTTGCCGAAGAGGTTCATCTGCACGACGAAGAAATCCTCGCGCAGCATGCGGGTGATCTCGTCGTCGATATAGACCGTCTCGTGCATGCGGGTGCAGTAGATGCAGCCGCGCTGCTCGACCATGATCAGCATCCGCTTGCCCAGCGCATTGGCCTCGGTCAGGTCGTCGCGCATGTCGCGGAAGGTCTCGACGATCCAGTCGGGCTTGTGCAGCCCGTCTTCGCCCAGAGGCGGCACGGGTTGATCGGCGCGGGCCGTGCCGGGGCGCAGCAGGGCGGGGGCGGCCAGGCCCAAAGCGAGGCCGGTGGTGATCAGGCGGCGTCTTGTGGTCATGCGTTCCTCCCTCGGGTCATCCGATCGTGGCGAGCCAGGGCATCGTCTCGATCATCCATTGCGCGATATAGTTCAGGCTGTTGGTGGCGATCAGGATCGCGAAGACGATCAGCATGACGCCCATCACCTTCTCCACATATTGCAGCTTGTCGCGGTGGCGGCCGACCCAGCCCAGGAACGGCCGGGCGAAAAGCGCGGCGATGACGAAGGGCAGGGTCATCGCCAGCCCGTAGACCGCCAGCAACAGCGTGCCCCGCACCAGATCCCCCATGCCCGAGGCGATCATCAGGATCGCCGCCAGCGCGGGACCCACGCAGGGCGTCCAGCCGAAACCGAAGGCCAGCCCCATGACATAGGAGCCGAGGATCGACTGCGGCGAGCCCGCGGATTCGATCCGCGCCTGACGGTAGAGGAAGCCGATCTTCACCACGCCCAGGAAATGCAGGCCGAAGACCAGCAGCACCGCCGCCGCCACCCAGCGCAGCGTGTCCTTCCACTGGATGAAGGCCTGACCCAGCGCCGTGGCACCCAGCCCCAGCAGCATGAAGATCGAGGTGACGCCCAGCGCGAAGGCGATGGAGGACAGCACCAGCCGCCGCTGCGCCCCGGGGGCGAGACCCTGGTCAGAGCGCAGCTCGGCCATCGACAGCCCGGCCATGTAGCACAGGTAGAAGGGCACCATCGGCAGGATGCAGGGGGACAGGAACGACAGGATTCCGGCCAGAGCCGCCCCGCCGAAGGAGATATCGAACATGAAACGCGCCCCTCCCAAGGCGCCGCCGGAAGCGGCGCACAAGCGTCCTGCGCTGGGCCTTGTTCCGACGGTCTGAAAACATTACAATGTTCATATGTTATTTTGGACCCGTCAACCGGATTCGTGCACGCGTGCAGTTTCTCTGGTAGGATGGAATCGCCCTCGGGGCGAGGAGGATACCATGGCCGTCACCCTTCCGATTCGACTGCGCCGCAGGCTCGGCGCCGCCGCGCTGGCCGCGGTCGCGCTGGTATCTGTCATGGTGGTGACTGCGGGTGCCGCCGCGGCGCAGGAGCTGAGGCTTCTGATGATCGAACAGGTCGGCTGCGTCTATTGCGCGGCCTTCAACCGCGATATCGCCCCGGCCTACGAGGTCTCGCCCGAGGGGCAGGCGGCGCCGCTGATCCGCGCCGATCTGCGCGGCCCGCTGCCCGAGGGGGTGACGCTGGCCTCGCGTCCCTTCGTCACGCCCACCTTCATCCTGCTCGGCCCCGACGGGGTGGAAGTGGGCCGCCTGACGGGCTTTCCCGGGCAGGATTTCTTCTGGCCCTATGTGAACGAGATGATCGACCGCGCCCGCACCCAGCCCAACGGCTGACGGGGGCGGACCAAGGTCGCATTCCCGCCTTGCCGCGCTCGATTCCCCTGTCACGGCATGCTAGGGTCGCCGCGACGATGGAAGAGGGCTGTCGCCGCCTGAGGCGGGGCAGGGTGGGACCATATGGCGCCAGACGGGCGAAACGCCGATCACGAAGAGACCGCGCGTGCCGAGCGTCCCGCAATGGCACGCCCGGTCGAGCGCAGCTGCTCCCCCGCCGCCTCGCCCGAGGCGATGGCGCTGGAGGCGCGTCAGGCGGCCGATTTCCTCAAGGCGATGGGGCACGAGGGGCGTCTGCTGATGCTCTATCACCTCTGCGAACGCGACCACACCGTCACCGAACTGGAACAGCTGATCATGTCGCGGCAGGCGGCGGTCAGCCAGCAGCTCGCGCGCCTCAGGCATGAGAAGCTGGTCACGACCCGGCGCGACGGCAACCAGATCATCTATTCGCTGGCCGACAACCGGGTGCGCGAGATGGTGATGGTGATCCAGCGGCTGTTCCGCCTGCCCTGAGGGCGCGGGGCCTGATCCAGATCAAAGCCTTCATTCCGATATAGCAATATGTACCGGGCAGCTTGGCCCGGAGGATTGCGCATGGAGAGCTTCATCGCCTTTGTCGAATGGATCGGCGAGGACCGCGCGGGGGCGCTCTTCGGCCTGCTGACCGGCATGGTCTTCGGCATCGCCGCTCAGCGCTCGTCCTTCTGCCTGCGCGCGGCCACCGTGGAATTCGCCCGCGGCATCCTGGGCGGCAAGGTCGGGGTGTGGCTGCTCACCTTCTCGACCGCCATGGTCTGGGTGCAGGGGGCGCAATGGCTGGGCCTCTTCGACGCGCGGGATGCCCGGATGATGGGGGTGGCGGGCAGCTGGTCGGGCGCCGTGATCGGCGGGTTGATGTTCGGCGTCGGCATGGTGCTGGCGCGAGGCTGTTCGGGTCGGTTGCTGGTGCTGGCGGCGACCGGCAACCTGCGCAGCGTCGTCTCGGGTCTGATCTTCGCCGTCGTCGCGCAGATGAGCCTGCACGGCTGGCTCGCGCCCTTCCGCAGCTGGCTCGCGGGGCTCTGGACCACGCCCAACGGGCAGAACCTGAACCTGCTGACGCTGATCGGCCTGCCGGACGAGGCCGGGCTGGTGCTGGGGCTGATCCTGGCGCTGGTGGCGATCGGCGTGGCGGTGCGGGCGAAGATGCCGGTCGGCACGCTGGTCTTCGCGTCGGGCGTGGGCTTTGCCGTGGCGATGGGCTGGGTGCTGACCTGGACCCTGGCCGAAATCGCCTGGGAGCCGGTCAACGTCACCTCGGCCACCTTCACCGGCCCCTCGGCCAATACGCTGATGTTCTTCCTCGAACCTTCGCCCGCGCTGAATTTCGACATCGGGCTGGTGCCGGGGGTGTTCCTGGGCGCGTTCCTCAGCGCGCTGGTCCGCCGCGAGTTCCGCTTTCAGGGCTTCGAGGGCGAGGCCAATATGCGCCGCTCGATGTTCGGCGCGGTGCTGATGGGCTTCGGCGGCATGCTGGCCGGGGGCTGCGCCATCGGCGCGGGCGTCACCGGCGGCTCGATCTTCGCGGCGACGGCCTGGCTGGCGCTGTTCTGCTTCTGGCTGGGGGCGATGGCGACGGATCTGCTGGTCGATCAACGGGGTGGGCGGCTGGCGGCGACGTGAGGCCGGGGCGTTACCACGGGGCGAGACGCGCGTTGCGGCCGTGCGCGGAGGCGGGGGGCTTCCGCCCCCAGAGACCGTAAAAGG
>NZ_JAUCCQ010000080.1:0-17425 GCF_034676075.1 Pararhodobacter sp.
GGCGACCTGGGCGCCGGGGGCGATCAGCGGGGGCGAGGCGTTCAGGACCTCCCGCGCGAAGCCCGAGGCGATCTTGTAGCGGGCCATGAATTCGTCGCGCTCGGCCTGCGGGATCACCGCGTCGATCGAGTCGAAATCGCTGCCGCCGCGGGTTTCGACGATGCGCAGCAATTCGAACGGACCCTCGTCGCGGTTGCGCATGACCAGGGCCGAGACCGGCCCGCAAAGCTGGTCGTCGTAATGGTGCAGCGCCCGGGCCGTCACCCCGCGTTCGACCATCGCCGCGCCCAGGACCCGGGCGTCGATGATCGCCTGACTGGCCCCGTTCGAGCCCGCCGGAAGCATCGGATGGGCCGCGTCGCCCAGCAGCACCACCCGCCCGTCGCGCCAGGTCGGGATCGGGTCGCGGTCCAGCAGCGGGTTCTCATAGACCGCATCCGCCCCGCGCATCAGCGTCGGCACGTCGATCCAGTCGAGCGCCCAATCCTCGAAAAGCGGGGTGAAACTGGCGGCATCGACCGGGTTGAACCAGCTGCCGTGCCGGCGCGCGGCGTGATCCTCGATGCGGAGGCCGCCGATCCAGTTGATCCGCGCCAACCCGTCGCTGCCCAGATGCGAGATCGGGAACACGGCGACGCGCTTGTCGCCTGCGCCCGTGCCGATGAAGGTGGACCGGCCCCGCAGCGGCTTGGCCCGGGTGACGCCGCGCCAGAGCACCGCCCCGCCCCAGTTCGGCGGCGGCTGGTCGGGGTACATCTGCGCGCGGATTGCCGAATGGATGCCATCGGCGCCGATCAGCACATCGCCCGTCTCCTCGCGCCCGTCGTCGAGCAGCAGCGTCACCTGTCGCCCCGATTGCCGGTAGCCCCGGGCGCGGGCGCCGAGCACCACCGTCTCGGCCCCCATGCGGCGCACCACCAGGTGATAGAGCAGCATGTGCAAAAGCCCGCGGTCGACCGAGAATTGCGGCCAGCGGTAGCCCGCCACCAGCCCGCGCGGTTCCGAGACGATCACCTGGCCGTTGCGTGCCACCAGTGACCATTCCTGCAACGGCACGCCGACCGAGTTGAGCGAGGCCCCGGCGACGCCCAGGTCGTAGAGTTCGCGCACGGCATTCGGCTGCAGGTTCAGGCCCACGCCCTTGGGGCGCAACTCGCGGACCGTTTCGAAGACGGTGCAGGGAACGCCGATCTGGTGCATCGTCAAGGCGGTCACCAAACCGCCGATGCCACCGCCTGCAATCAATACTCTCGGCATGGGTCCTCCGGTCGGTCAGATCCCGAGGCTACCAGCCGAGAGTCAACGTAAGGTGAATCCGTGCGCCCTGTTTTCGCGCCGGATGAGCCGGGCTATTCGGCGACGATGGCATTCTCCAGCCGGCCGACGCGCTCGATCTCGACCACCACGCGCTTGCCGGGTTCCAGCAGCACCGGCGGCTTGCGCACGAAGCCGACGCCGCCGGGTGTGCCGGTGGCGATCACGTCGCCCGGCTGCAATTCGGCGAACTCGCTGCAATAGGCGATGAGCGTCGGGATGTCGAACAGCAGATGTCCCAGCGTGCTTTCCTGCATCACCGCCCCGTCCAGCAGGCAGCGGATCGTCAGGTCATCGAGGGGGCCCACGGCCTCGGGCGTGACCATCACCGGGCCGAGCGGCCCGCTTTTGGGGAAGTTCTTGCCGGGCGTCCATTGCCCCGCCTTCATCTGCCAGTCGCGCATCGAGATGTCGTTGAAACAGGCATAGCCCGCGACATGCTCCATCGCCTGGGCTCTGGCGATATGGCGTCCGCCCTTGCCGATGATCACCGCCAGTTCCGCCTCGAAATCGACGCTATCGGAATTGGCGGGCTTGGGCAGATCCTCGCCATGACCGGCGAGCGAGGTCGCCCAGCGGGCGAAGACGATCGGCTCCTTGGGATAATCCTTCTGGATGGCGCCCGCCGTCTCGGCCCGGTGATCGCGGTAATTCAGGCCGATGCAGAAGACCTGCGGCGCGTCGGGGATGACGGGGGCATAGCGGATGCCGTCCAGCGGCAGGGCAGGGGCCGCGCGCAGCCGGTCCGCCAGTGCGGCCAGATCGCCCGCCAGATGCTGGCGCAGCGTCTCGCCCGGGGCGGCGAGGTGGAGGACGCCCCCCTCGACCAGACCGAAGCGCAGGGCGCCCTCGTGATGGATTGTGGCGAATTGCATGGCGGCTCCTCCCGTTGCTTGCCCCGGGTGATCGCCCGGGCCGGGGGGCGGGGTCAAGCGCTCAGACCCGCCTTCTTCAGTCCAGCGTCCGGCGGAAGCGGAAGAGGGCGACCAGCGCGAATCCCAGCACGAAGAGCGTCAGCGCCGCCAGCGAATCTGCGACCTCGGCCGCGGTCGCGCCCTTCAGCATGACCGAACGGATCAGCCGCAGGAAATGGGTGAGCGGAAAGATCTCGCCCAGCCATTGCGCCCAAAGCGGCATGCCCCGGAACGGAAACATGAAGCCCGACAGCATCAGCGAGGGCAGGAAGAAGAAGAACGTCACCTGCATGGCCTGCATCTGCGTCCGCGACACGGTGGAGATCAGATAGCCCAGGATCACCAGCGCCAGCACGAAGAGGAAGACGCCCCCCAATATCAGCGACAGCGAGCCGACCAGCGGGATCCCGAACAGGACCCGCGCCGCCAAGAGCACGACGACCACCTGCACCGCGCCCACCGCCAGATAGGGAAGGACCTTGCCCAGCATGATTTCCAGGGGAGTCGCGGGCATCGACAGCAGGTTCTCCATCGTGCCGCGCTCGATCTCGCGGGTCAGGGCCATGGAGGTCATCATCACCATGGTCAGCTGCAGGATCACCCCCAGCAGCGCCGGGACGATGTTGTATTGGGTGATGCCCTCGGGGTTGTAGCGGCGGTGGACGACGATCTCGACCGGGGCGGCGGCGGGCGGCTGGCCCGCCTCGCGAGCCAGAGCTGAGGCGGCGACGGTCGAGAGGGTGGAGATGGCGCCCGAGGCCACCGAGGGGTCGGTCGCATCGGCCTCGATCAGCATCTGCGCCGGGTCGCCGCGCTCGATCCGGCGGCCGAAATCCGAGGGGACGGTGACGACGAAACTGACATCGCCCCGGGCGATCAGGGTCTCGGCGGCCTCGGCCGTCGCGTCGGGGGCGATGAAGCGGTAATAGCCGGTCAGCTCCAGCGCGCTGACCATGGCGCGGGTGAAACGGTCCTGCGTCGGCGCGACCAGCGCCGCGGGCAGTTCGCGCGGGTCGGTGTTGATGGCGAAACCGAAGAGCATGAGCTGCACCAGCGGCACGCCCAGCATCATGGCAAAGGTCAGCCGGTCGCGGCGCATCTGGATGGTTTCCTTGCCCAGCAGCGCCCTGAGCCGCCCGAGGGAAAAGCCGATTCTCATGCCATGTTGTCCGTGCTGGCGCCCATCAGCTGGATGAACACGTCTTCCAGCGAGGTCTCGGCCGGTTCCGCCCGGCAGCCGGTCGCCGCCGCCACCTCGGCCACCGTCCGGGCCAGCGCCGCGCCGTCCTTGCCCACCACATGCAGCGTCGCGCCGAAGGGGGCGATCTGATCGACGCCGGGCGCGCCCTTCAGCCGCAGCGCCGCCTCGGCCGTGCCGGGACCGGTCAGGACCAGCGTGGTCAGCCCGGCATCACGCACCACCTCGGGCACCGTGCCCTGGGCGATCAGATGGCCGTAGCTGATATAGGCGATGCGGTGGCAGCGCTCGGCCTCGTCCATGTAATGCGTGGACACCAGCACCGTCAGCCCGCCCTGCGCCAGCCGGTGGATCTCGTCCCAGAACTCGCGCCGCGCCTTGGGATCGACGCCCGCCGTGGGCTCGTCCAGCATCAACAGGTCGGGCTTGTGCATGACGCAGGCCGCCAGCGCCAGCCGCTGCTTCCACCCGCCCGAGAGCTTCCCTGCCAGTTGGCCCTTGCGGCTGGTCAGGCCCAAATCCTCCAGCGTGTCACGCACCGCGTCCCGTACCGGCTTCATTCCGTAAAGCCCGGCCACGAAACGCAAATTCTCCTCGATCGTCAGATCCTCGTAGAAGCTGAACTTCTGCGTCATGTAGCCGACCCGCCGCTTGATCGCGCCGCGCTCGCGCCGGATGTCGAGGCCCAGAACCCGCCCCTCGCCCTCGTCCGGCTCCAGCAGGCCGCACATCATGCGGATGGTCGTGGTCTTGCCCGAGCCGTTGGGGCCGAGAAACCCCATGATCTCGCCCCGCGCGACGCTCAGCGTCACCGCATCGACCACGGTGCGGGCGCCGAACCGCTTGGTCAGGCCGCTGACGCTGATCGCGGGCTCGCTCATTCCGGTCGGCCGGGCAGGGCCACATCGACGATCTGACCGGGGTTGAGGCGCGTGCCGTCCTCGGGCGCGGCCTCGATCAGATAGACCAGCGTCTGCCGGTTCTCGAGCGAGTAGATCACCGGCGGGGTGAATTCGGGCTGGTCCGAGATATAGGTGATGCGCGCGCGCAGCCCCTCGGCACAGCCGTCGCAATGCACGGCCAGCGTGTCACCCACCCGGATGCCGGATACCCGCGCCTCGGGGACATAGAGCCTGAGCTTCACCGCGCCTTCGCCCAGCACCGACAGCACCGGGGCCGAGGGACCGGCGATCTCGCCGGGCTGGCGGATGACATCGACCACCGAGACCGTCATCGGTAGGCTGAGGACCCGCTGGTCGAGCGCCCATTGCGCCCGGTCGCGCGCCGCCTCGGCTGCGCGCTGGCTGGCCTCGGCCTGGGCGATGGCCTGGGGACGGGCGGGCAGGCGGGCCACAGCCAGCTGCGCCTCGATCTGGGCGACGGCCGCGTCGGCCACCTCGACCGCGGTCACCGCATCATCGAGCTGGGCATCCGTGGCGACCCCCCGGTCGGCGAGTTCGGTGAACCGCTCACGCCGCCGCAGGGCCTCGTCCCGCTGCGCCCGGGCCGAGACGAGATTGGCCTCGATCACCCGGATCTCCTCGGGCCGCGCGCCCTGCAGCAGGTCGGTGAGCGCGGCCTCGGCCCGGGCCAGATTGGCCCCTGCCTCGGCCAGGGCGATCTCGGCGTCGCGGCTTTCCATCGTCGCCAGCACGGCGCCCGCCGCGACCCTGTCGCCGCGCGCCACCAGCACCTCGGCCACCTGGGCGGTTTGCACCGGCGCCACCAGCGTGTAGATCCCCTCGACATAGCCGGTGGCAAAGGGCGGCGGCGCGGCGCAGAGCTGAAACAGCGTGGCTGCCAGCGGCAGGGAACAGAGAAAGCTCATGGCATGCTCGCAAGACCCGGTGCTCGGGCCCTCGATCCTGCGGCAGCCGGGCAGCCGAGGCAAGCGCCCGCAGCGCGCGAACGCCTGGCCGCATGGGCGGGAGCCCGCCGGTCGACGCGAATTGCGGCTTTGAATTGCAACTTCCGGATGCTACATTTGACGATCTTGAATTCTGTCAGGGGGCGTGGGTGACACCGGCTCAGGATGCTATCGGTGCCGAGGCGCTGTCCACGGTTGTGGGCCTCCTGATGCAGCGCTCGGATGTCTGCGCCAAGGTGATCGACCGGGACGGTCAGGTGACCGCGATCAACCGCCGGGGCCTCGACCTGCTCGACACCACGCGTGAGGATGTCTGCGGCCAGCTCTGGGTCGAATTCTGGGAAGGCGAGGACCACGCCGCCGCCAAGGCCGCGGTCGAGGTGGGCTTTGCCGGCAAGGCCTGCGAATTCGTCGGCACCTTCCGCACCGACGGCGTCCGCAGCGCCTGGGAGATCGAGATCCTGCCGCTGGAATGGCGCGACGGGGTGGTGCAATCGCTGCTGGTCCTCTCGACCCGCTTCGGCGCCCCGCTCGACGGCGCGCCCCTGGCGGCGCCGCATCCGGGCGTCCTGGCTCAGCGCCAGCTGACCGAGGCATTCCGCGTGCTGGCGGCGGTGGCGGATCTGTCGACCAGCGGCGCCGAGCAATTGCGCCACGGCCCGCTGGAGGGCGACGGGGCCGAGCATCTGGCCCGCGCGCTGGAAGAGGCCGGTCGCCGCGCGTCGCAGGCGATCGAGGATCTGGGCGCGCTTCTGGGCACCAATGCCCGCATGCCGGCAATGGCCGGGAGCGGCGAGGGCTGAGTCCGCGGCAGACCCCGGGGGCAGGCTGCTCGTCCCTGCGGGTGCACCCCGTCACCCGCCGCCGTGGCTGTCAGCCGACCGCCTCGCCCGTCCTTTCCCGCATCCGCGCCTTGTACTCGGCCCAGCGTTCAGCGCGGAAGCGGCCGAGGGCCGCGGCCTCCTCGGCGCTGATCGGCGTGAAGGCGACCCCATCCCCCGGCCGCAGCTGGGCAAAGGCATCGAGGTCGTCGTCCAGCACGGTGGCGATCTTGGGATAGCCGCCGGTCGTCTGGTGATCGGCCAGCAGCACCACCGGCACCCCGTCGCCCGCCACCTGCACCGAGCCCCGGACAATCGGCTCGGACGGTATCGACAGCGCGTCCCCCAGCGCCAGCGCCGGGCCCTTCAGCCGCACGCCCATCCGGTCGCCCTGCGGCGTCAGGAACCACGGGCCGGTGGCGAAAGCTTCCAGCGCCTCAGGCGCGAAGCAATGGGCCTGCGGGCCCATGACCACATGCACGCCCCGGCGGGGGCGGGCGCTGACCGGGCGGGGCAGGTCGCGCGGCGGCAGGACCTCTGCCTCGGCCACGACCCAGTCCTGCCCGGCCTTCAGCACCCCGCCGCCCAGGTTCGACGACGCCAGCGTCGCTGCACTCCCCAGCCAGCGCGGCGCCTGCAGGGTCCCGGCAAAGGCCAGATAGGCCCAGGCGCCCCAATGCCCGCGGCGGATGACCAGCCTCTCGCCCGCCTCGATGGTCAGCACCTGCCACGATCCGGTCTTGTGCCCGCCCGCCTCGACCACGAAGGCGCCGCCGGTCACGGCGAGGCTGACCCGGCCCGAGACGCATTCCAGCGTCAGCCCACCCAGCGAGACCTCGATCACCGGCGAGCCCTCGGGCTGGCCCAAAGCCAGATTGGCCAGCGCCAGCGCTTTGCGGTCCATCCCGCCCGAGGCCGGGACGCCGAAGCGCATCATCCCCGGCCGCCCGCCATCCTGCACGCTGACCAGCGGCCCCGCCTGCACCACCCGGAAAACCGCCTCAGCCATGGGATGCCCCGTTCTCTGCCTCGAACTCGGCCAGCGACAGGCGGCGGAACCGCACCCGATCGCCGACGCCGAAAAGGAACGGCCGGTCCTCGTCGCCGGTCAGCACCTTCACCGGCGAGCGGCCGAGGATCCACCAGCCGGTCGGCATGGTCAGCGTGGTGATCAGGCATTGCGCGCCCGCCACGATCACCGAGCCCGCGGCGATGCCCCGCACCGGCGCCGTCTTGCGGTCCAAACGCAGTTCCGGCGGCACCCCGGCCATATAGGCGTAGCCCGGCGCGAAACCGTAGAGGTAAACGCGGTAATCCCCCGCCAGATGCGCGGCGATCACGGCGTCGGTGGAAAGGCCGGTCTTCTCCGCCACTGCCGCCAGATCGCGGGCGAAAGGCGCCTCGTAGCAGACGCCGACCTCATGGGTGACGGGGGTGTGGTCAGGCGCCGCTGCCTGATCCAGCAGGCCGGTGACATGCGCCTCGACCCTTGCGTGATCGGTCACGGCGGGGTCGAACTCGACCAGCAGGTTGACGAAGGCGGGCACCCATTCGCGGATCCCGGGGCAGGGCGCCGCGGTCAGGGCCGCATCCAGCCGCAGCACGGCGGCATGCGCCGCGTCGTCCAGCGCCCGGGCGAATTCGACCAGCAGCGCATGGTCGGCCACCGGGGTGAAACGCGGCGCGGTCACAGGAAACTCGCGAGGCTCACGCCCGCTGCGCTGAGCCGCGCCCGGACCTCACGCGCCATGGCGACGGCGCCGGGGCTGTCGCCATGCACGCAGATCGAGGCCGCGTCGAGCGGGATCGGATCGCCGCCCACCACCGCCATGCGCCCGGTATCGAGGAAGCGCAGGAGCCGCTCCGCCGCCTCGGCCGGGTCATGGATCATGGCGCCCGGCTGCGAGCGGGGCACGAGGCGGCCGTTCGGCAGATAGCCGCGGTCGGCGAAGATCTCGGCAAAGACCGGGATGCCCGCGGCCCGCGCGGCCAGCTCCAGCTCGGTCCCCGAGATGGCGAGGAAGGCCAGATCGCCGGGCAGCGCCTTGACCGCCGCGACGATGGCATCCGCCGCCGCCCGGTCGTCGGCCGCGTGGTTCGAGAGCGCGCCATGCGGCTTGACATAGCGCACCCTCGCCCCCGCCAGCGCCGCGACGCCGACCAGCGCGCCGACCTGCGCCGCGACCATGCGGCCCAGCTCGGCCGGGGCCATGGGGATGACCCGGCGGCCGAAGCCCTCGCGGTCGGCATAGCCCGGATGGGCGCCGATCACGACGCCCTTGGCCGCGGCGGTCCTGAGCGTGGTGAACATCGTCTCGGGGTCGCTGGCATGCCCGCCGCAGGCGATATTGGCCGAGGTGACGACATCCAGCATCGCCGCGTCGTCACCCATCGACCAGGGGCCGAAACTTTCGCCCAGGTCGGAATTGAGGTCGATCTTCATGGTATTCCCCCGATCCTGCCGGTCAAACAATCGCCAAAAGCCCGCCGCGTCAAGGGCTTGCGGTCAGGAGAGCGCCTTGTCGCTGGCGTCGGCCTCGCCCAGGATCCAATAGCCCGCCGCCTTGATCCAGGCCTTGGGATGCCCCTTCTCGCCCTCGATATGATCGCGCAGCGTCCGGGCGACCTTGGCCTCGGCGGCGATCCAGACGAAGCCCTTGCCCGCGGGCAGGGTCAGGGCGCGCGCGGCCTCCAGCAGCGGCGCCGGGTCGGCGGCCTCGCTCACCGGGCGGTGGACCCAATGGGCGCGGTGGCTGGCGGCGGTCTGGAAGACCTGCTCGTCGGCCGCGCCCGGGACGGCGCCCAGCGTCACCACCTGCACCCCGGCGGGCAGTTCCTCGACCCAGCGGCCCATGGCGGGCAGGCCGGTCTCGTCGGCGATCAGCAGATACCAGTCGAAGACCGGCGCCACCACGGCCGAGCCCCGCGGCCCCGCCACGGTGATCGTGTCGCCCTTGGCCGCGCCCAGCGCCCAGGCGGTGGCCGGACCCGCGTCATGCACGGCGAAATCGACCACCAGACGGCGGGCGTCATTGTCATAGCTGCGCGGCGTGTAGTCGCGCATCTCGGGCGCCTCGGCCCCGGTGTCGAGCAGCAGTTTCAGGTGGTCATCGGGGGCGAGGCTGGTGAAATCGGCCAGATCCTCGCCTTCCAGCACGATGCGGATCATGTGCGGCGTCAGTTCGCTGACCGAGTGCACGGTCAGCTGACGGCGCCGGATCTCGTGGCGGTGGCGGGTGATGATCGGTTCCATGGTCATGTCCTTGAAGGCCCGGGCGGATCCCGGGGCGCGAGAGGGGCTGTCGGCTCCCGCGATCCTGACCGGACCGGGTGGCTGGCGCGGGGCGGCAAGGCGCCGTCCGTCGCAGGCGGAGATAAACCCTCGCGCGCCCGGCGACCAGCCGTTCATGACCCGTTGTGTGCGCTCAGCTCAGCGCGGGGTTGACCGGCACCACGATCCGGCCGCGGACCTGACCGTCCAGGAAGCGCGGCGCCACGGCGGGGACCTCGGCCAGCGGCACCTCGGTCAGCATGGCCTCGAGCTTGCTCATGTCCAGTTCGTTCGCCAGCCGCTGCCAGGCGGTCAGCCGGTCGGGCCGCGGGCACATGACGCTGTCGACACCCGCCAGAGTCACCCCGCGCAGGATGAAGGGGGTGACGGTGGTCGGCAGGTCGCGTCCGCCCGCCAGACCGCAGGCCGCCACGACGCCGCGATAGGCCATCATCGACAGGACATTGGCCAGCACCACGCCGCCCGCCACATCGACCGCGCCCGCCCAGCGTTCCTTGCCCAGGGCGCGCGGGGTGCCGGTCAGTTCCGCCCGGTCCAGGACCGAGGTCGCGCCCAGCCCGGTCAGATACCCGGCCTCGGCCATCCGCCCGGTGACGGCCGCCACCCGGTAGCCGCGCGCCGCCAGCAGGGCCACAGCCACGCTGCCGACCCCGCCCGAGGCGCCGGTCACCACCACCTCGCCCGAGGCAGGCGTCAGGCCATGCGCCTCCAGCGCCATGACGCAGAGCATGGCGGTATACCCGGCGGTGCCGATCGCCATCGCCTGTTTCAGGCTGATCCCGTCGGGCAGTTTCACCAGCCAGTCGGCGTTCAGATGCGCGCGTTCGCCCAGCCCGCCCCAGTGCTTCTCACCCACGCCCCAGCCGTTCAGCACCACCCGGTCGCCGGGTTGCAGCGAGGGCGCGCGGCTCTCGCGGACGATGCCGCTGAGGTCGATGCCCGGCACCATCGGAAAGCTGCGCACCACGGGCGCGGCGCCGGTCAGCGCCAGCGCATCCTTGTAGTTCAGCGTCGAATAGGCGACCTCGACCGCGACCTGGCCGTCCTCCAGCGCGGGCAGGGTGACGTCGGTCAGGCTGGCGCTTTGGCCGTCGTCGGTCTTGTCGATCAGGATGGCGCGGGTCATGAGGGATCCTTCCGGGTGACGAGCCGCAGGAACGCGGCGATGAATGTACGCAGGGGCGCCGGGCCATGGTCGAGCCGGGCGCGCATCACCGCGCCCTCCCAGCCGATCCAGAACAGCGCGGCCAGGGCCTCGGGGTCTTCGCAGGCGTCGATCTGCCCCGCCTCCTGCGCCGCGCGCAGGCAACGGGCGGTGTCCTGCTGCCAGAGCGCCAGCACCGCCTGCAACCGCTCGCGGAAATCCTCGGGCAGGGCGGTGACTTCCTGCCCCAGATTGCCGACCAGACAGCCGCGCCGGTAGTCATGCGCCTCCATCCCGGCCTCGACCTCGGCCGCGAAGGCGGCAAGGCGGTCGAGCGGCGACAGATCGCGGCGCTCCAGCGAGCGGGCCAGCAGGCTGCGGAAATACTCGCCATAGGCCTCGATCAGCGCGGCGCCGAAGGCCGCTTTCGAGGGGAAATGGTGGTAGAACGAGCCCTTCGTCACCCCGGCCGCCGCCAGGATCTGATCCAGCGCCGCGGCGCCATAGCCGAATTCCGTCAGATGCCGCAGTCCGGCCCGGATCAGCGCCTGACGCGCCGCCTGATCGGCGGGTTCAAGCGGCGGGCGGCCACGGCGGCGGGGGGCGGGTGACGCGGTCATGGGTATTTATTAGACCGTGAGGTATGTAAAATCAACCCCGCGGTCCCCGGGTCGAAAAATGGCGCTAACAGCACTTTTTATGCTTGTTTTTCAAGGAGTGGCGCCGCAATGCAGCAATTGTGGGTTGCACTGAGGGACGATTGCCCTAGTCTAGAGAAAGGGTCCGGCGGCGGATCCGAGCGGGCCTTTTGCCTGCGTTTCCCCCCGCGCGACGCGCTGCCTGCGTGTTCTGCCCCCGCCGCAACGCCCCGACCCGGGGCAAACTGGGCGCGCATCTGACAACCGGATCGACCTTTGCAGGCTCCCCCAGCAGGAGGCCCCATCACCCGTGCTTGCTCCAGATTTGCATTCCTCTGTTCCCCCGATCGCCGCGCGCCGTTTCACGCTGGCGACCGACCTTGACGGAACCTTCCTTGGCGGCAGCGACGCCGACCGCGACCGCCTCTATGGCTGGATCGAGGCCAACCGCGCCTCCATCGGCCTGATCTTCGTCACCGGCCGCGACCCGGAGTTCATCCTGTCGATGTGCCGCGAGCGGGGGCTGCCCTGGCCCGAATACGTGGTGGGCGATGTCGGCACGACCATCGCCGAGGTGACCGCCAACGGCATCGCGCCGCTGCCGGAACTGGAGGCCGAGATCGCCGCCGCCTGGGCCGACAGCGGCCCCAGGGTCCGCGCGGCGCTGGCCGGGCATCCGGGCCTCAGCCTGCAACCCACGGCCTTCCGCTACCGGGTGAGCTATGACCTCGACGCCCAGGCCTTCAACCCCTCCGCCCAGGCCAAGGTCGAGGCGCTGGGCCTCGACTGGCTGATCTCGGACGACCGCTTCTTCGACGTGCTGCCGAAAGGCATCTCCAAGGGGCCGTCGATCCGACGCCTGGTGGCGCATCTGGGCATCCCCGAGGACCGCGTCCTCTGCGCCGGGGACACGCTGAACGACCTCAGCATGCTCGCCTCGGGCCTGCCCGCCGTGGCGGTGGGCAAGTCGGAACCGGCCCTTACCCGCGCGCTTGCCGGGGTGAGGACCGTCCACCACGCCCGCGCCCCCGGCGCCGCCGGCATCCTCGAAGCCGTCGCCGCCTTTGACCTTCACGCCCTTCCGACCGGAGCCTGACATGCCCTCGAACCTCGTTATCGTCTACCATCGCCAGCCCTATGAAGAAGTCGAGATCGACGGAAAGATCGAATTCCGCGAGAACCGCAGCCCCAACGGCATCGTGCCGACGCTGAAAAGCTTCTTCGGCCGGGTCGACAAGGGCGCCTGGATTGCCTGGAAACACGCCGACGACCCCTCGAACCCCGATTTCGAGCGGGTGGTCGAGATCGACGACCAATACGGCCATTACACCGTCTCGCGCCTGGCGCTGACGCCCGAGCAGGTGACGAGCTTTTACCATGTCTCGTCGAAAGAGGCCTTTTGGCCGATCCTGCACGGCTTCAAGGAGCGCTACAATTACGACCCCGTCGACTGGCCGACCTTCCGCGAGGTGAACTGGGCCTTCGCCGAGGCCGCCGCCGCCGAAGCGGCCGAGGGTGCCGTGGTCTGGATCCACGACTACAACCTCTGGCTGGTGCCGGGCTATCTGCGCACCCTGCGCCCGGACGTGAAGATCAGCTTCTTCCACCACACACCCTTCCCGAACGCCGACCTCTTCAACGTGCTGCCCTGGCGCAAGGAGATCCTGGAAAGCCTGCTGACCTGCGATGTCGTGGGCTTCCACATCCCGCGCTATGCCAACAATTTCGTCTCGGCCGCGCGCTCGCTTCTGGAGGTGGAGACGCTGAAGCGTGAGAAGGTCTCGGCCGAATTCTCGGCGGAGACCACGGCGCTGTCGGAGCAGAGCGTGGTGACCGAGATCGGCTATCAGGGCCGCATCGTGCGGCTGCAGGCCAGCCCGGTCGGGGTCGATGCCGGCTATATCGGCAAGGTCGCGGCCAGCGACGAGACGGCCGAGCGGCTGGCGCAGATCCGCCAGCAGATGCGCGACCGGCGGCTGATCCTCTCGGTCGGGCGCACCGATTACACCAAGGGCGGCATCGAGCAGCTGCAAAGCTTCGAGCGACTGCTGGAGGCCCGCCCCGATCTGCGCGGCAAGGTGCGGCTCATGCATGTCTCGGTCGCCGCCAATTCCAATATGACCGCCTACGAGGAAATCCAGCACGATCTTGAGGCACTGGCGGGCAAGATCAACGGCCGCTTCGGCAGCTTCGACTGGCAGCCGGTGGCGCTGATCTCGCGCCCGGTGCCGTTTACCGAGCTGGTCGCCTATTATCAGGCGGCGGATGTGGCCTGGATCACCCCGCTGGCGGACGGGATGAACCTGGTGTGCAAGGAATTCTGCGCCGCGCGGGGCGATGGCGACGGGGTGCTGGTGCTGTCGGAATTCGCCGGGGCCGCGGTCGAGCTGGCCTCGGCCGTGCACACCAATCCCTTCTCGCACAAGTCGATGGACACGGCGATCCAATACGCCCTGGCCATGCCGGAAGAGGAACGCCGCGGCCGCATGAAGGCCAACCGCGAGAGTGTCCGCCGCCGTGACGTCCGCTTCTGGGCCGATGACCAGATGCAGGCCTTCGGCGACGAGGTCCAGCCGCGCGAGCCGGTGACCGCCAAATCGGCCGCCTGACCGCTTCCGGGCGCTGTCAGACCAGCGCCCGGATCAGGCCGATTGCCGCCATCACCATCAGCACGCCGATGGTGATGCGGCGAAAGCGGGCGGGGTCGGCGCCGACGGCCAGCCTTGCGCCCCACCAGCTGCCCAGCACCACGAAGGGGACCGAGGCGGCGGTGGCGATCAGCACCGCCGTGTCGATCTTCCCGGCCAGCCCGAATTGCACGAAGGTCATGCCGTCGAGCAGCACGAAATAAGCCAGCAGCGTCGCCCGGAACACCAAAGGCGCCAGCCCCAGCGCGGCGGTGACCATCACCGCGGGCGGCCCCGCGACCCCGGCCGGTGCCACCAGCCCCGAAACCACGCCCATGCCCAGCGTCGCGCCCTTGCCCGCGCCGGGGGGCAGCACCCAGCCCCTGAGCATCACCAGCGACGCCAGCAGCACGATCCCCGAAATGGCGATCCGGGCCGTCGCCTCGTCGACATGCGGCAGGATCAACAGCCCCGGCAGTAGCCCCAGCAGCGCGCCCAGCGACAGCCGCCAGGCGGTCGGCCAGTGGATGTCGGGCCAGGCGGCGCGGCCATGTTGCAGGCAGAGCACCAGATCGCCCAGCACTGCCATCGGCACCAGCGCCAGCGGGTTGGTGACGAAGGCCCCGGCCGCCACCACCAGCACCGGATAGCCAAAGCCGGAATAGCCCCGCATGAAGGCCGAGGCAAAGACCACGAGGGCCATGAAGGCCAGCGCAAGCGGGCTCAATCCGAGGAACGCATCCATGGGGGAGGGGCCTTTTCTGTCAGAAGAACTGGAAGCGGCCGGTCTCGCGCCAGCGCAGGAAGGCCTGAAGCGAGGGGTATTCGGGCCGGGTGAAGCCCTCGGCCGGGATCCCCACGGGGTCGACGAAGCGGAACCCCGCGGCCTCGCCGTCGTTCGAGGCAGGCGTGCCGCCCGGCGCCCTGGCATGGGCCAGGATCGAGACGCCCTGCACCTGATCGCCGTTGGGATAGGTGAAGCATTCGGTGCCCGGGTCCGAGGAGATGCCGAAGACCTCGATCTCGCCGAGGCTGAGGTCCGTCTCTTCCCGGACCTCGCGCCGCATCGCCTCTGCCAGCGATTCCCCCAGCTCCATGGCCCCCGCAGGCAGCCCCCAGTCGCCGGTATCCTGCCGCCGCAGGATCAGGACGCGGCCCTGCGCATCCTCGATCACCACCCGCACGCCGATCACCAGCAGCGGCCGGTGACCCACCAGAGCCCTGATCTGCCCGAGGTAACTGTCTGCGAAACTCATGAAGGCCTCCCTCGCCGCCAGCGTTACGCCAGACTGCCCTCCGCCTCAACCTGCGGAATTGGGGGGGCGAGAGCCTGCGTCCCCGCCATCCCGATTGCAGGCCGATCCGCGCTAGTGGCCCGGACCCTGCGCCGGCAAAGCGCGCGGCTCATCCGGCGCCTTGCCCCAGGATCAGCCGCCGCCCTCAGGATCTGACGGCGTGGACCATTCCCCGGCCTCCCGCTCGAAGCGATCCCGCCAGTCCTGGCTGAGCGCGTCCGAAAGCCTCGCTGTCGGCGGCTCGACCGAAAGGGCGAGCGCGGGGTCAAGCCCCAGCGCCGCCAGCACCTGCGCCAGCACCTGTCCCGGGTCCTTCGCCAGCGCGTCGTAGCGCAGCCGCAGGGGCGTCAGCCCCTCCTGCCGGAACCAGCCCTCCCAGGCCGCGTCCTGCGCCTTGTGCAGGGCCATGTGGCGGATGAGCGCCGCCCTGTCGTACCGCGCGTCCCGTGGCGGCGCCAGGCGCTCCCTCTCCGAACCATCCGCGTTGCGATGCCACAGACCCGTCTGTTCCGCCCGCAGGCGCGAGATTGCCTGCCCCAGCCGGTCGGACCGCGACAGATGGATGAAGAGCGTCGGACCGAAGGCCGCTTCCAGCCGGGCCCGGTCGCTCATCGGCCCGGGGAACAGCCGTTTCAGCTGCGCCAGGAAGAAGTCGAAACTCCCGCGCTGCAGGCGCAAGCCGAAGAGGTCGCTCTCGCCCTTGCCACGGGCCACGGCGGCGGCGAAGGCGGCCCTGAGCGCGTCCAGATCCGACGCGAACCCCGCCCGTTTCAACCCATATTCCTCCAGCCAGCCGTCGAGCGAGGGCACGTGGAAGTGCGAATCCGGGACGCCCGCCACCCCGGTCGCGTCCAGCAGGCTGCACAGAAGCGTGCTGCCGCTGCGGGGGACGGTGCAGATCATATAGGATTGAAACGGTTGTCGGGTCATGGATCGGGGCTCCTGCCGCCTGTCTCCTAGCAGCCTGTCGCCCTGAACGCAGCCTCCGCGGTCCGGGGTCCTGTCCGGCCGCCCGCCGGGATGCGAGCGGCCGGACCCGCGCCGGGCCTCACGGCCAGAGCGGCGCGCCCTCCAGCCCCGCGGTCCCGGGCAGGCCAAAGATCAGGTTCGCGTTCTGCACCGCATGGCCCGCCGCCCCCTTGCCGAGGTTGTCCACCACCCCCAACGCCATCACCAGATTGCGCGCGGGATCAGCGGCATAGCTGACGAAGGCGAGGTTCGAGCCGCTCGCCCATTTGCTCTGCGGCGGCTGGTCCGTCACCCGGACGAAGGGCCGCTCGGCATAGAAGGCCCGCGCCGCCGCAAGGCACTCCTCGGTCGTGGCCCGGCCGCGGGCATAGATCGTCACCAGCAGCCCCCGGGTCATCGGCACCAGATGCGGCGTGAACACCAGCCCCGTGGCGCTCGCCCCGCCCAGCTGGGCGATGGTCGTCTCCATCTCCGGCATATGGACGTGGCGGAGCAGGCCGTAGGGGATCAGGTTCTCGTTGGTCTCGGCAAAGCCGAAGCGGCCGTCGCCGCCCCCCCGCCCGGCGCCCGAGATCCCGGTCTTGGCGTCGATCACGATGTTGCCGGTGTCGATCAGCCCGCCCGCCAGCAGCGGCGCCAGCGCAGTCAGGGTCGCGACCGGAAAACAGCCCGGGTTGGCGACGCGGCTCTGGCCCGCGATCCGCTCGGGCCAGACATCGGCCAGCCCATAGGTCCAGCCCGCGACATGCCGGTGATCGCCGCCGATATCGACGATCTTCACGCGGGCGGGGACGCGGGCCAGCGCCTCGGCCGATTTGCCGGTGGGCAGCGAGGCGAAGAGCAGATCGAGCTCGGGCAGCGTCTCGGGATCCCATTTCTGGATCACGGTATCGGCCAGCGCCCGCGGCACGCCCGGGAAACGGTCGATCAGGCGCGCGCCCGCGCTGCCCTCGCCCGCGGCGTAGACAAGCTCGAACGAGGGATGGCTGGCGATCAGGCGCAGCGCTTCCCCGCCGCCAAAACCGCTGATGCCGACGATGCCGGTACGAATGCTCATGAGGATCTTCCTTGGTTCGGGACAGAGAAAGCCCCCGGAGCCGAGGGCTGCGGGGGTTCAGGAACGCGGATCGGAGGGGTTTCGTCCGGGGCGCCTACGACAGGCAGGCAACCGCGCCAGAAACCGCTGACCGACGCGCAGCCCGAAGACCCGCCGTCTGGGGGCGGAGTCGGCGTCGGTTGAAGAGGGTCTGGTTCCCGAACATGCGCGCAGACATGGCGGGGGCGAGGGGCTCTGTCAAGCGTCGTGGCGGGGGTATGGGGATGATCAGGGGCAAGGGGGCTACAGG
>NZ_JAUCCQ010000081.1:0-16807 GCF_034676075.1 Pararhodobacter sp.
TATTTGCAGCGCAAAGAAGGCGGCTTAACGCCCCCTTAACCTTCATCTTTGTTCTTCAAATATCCTCGGGGGTCCGGGGGCAGAAGGCCCCCGGGGCCGCCACACGCGCCAAGCTCTCCGCGGCGGGAGGCGCGCGGGATGGGCGGGCGGGAGCGTGCCTCCCGCCGCTGGGCGGCTTCAGGCGTCAGGCCTGATGATCGGGCGCGTGATGCGAGGGGGCGAGATAGGGGCGGGTCACGTCGCTGAGCTCGACCTCCAGGCATTCGACGCTGAGCGCCAGCGCACCATCCCCGGCGAAGGTCAGCACCACCCGGCCCGGCCCCGCGGGCGCGCCCGGCTCGGGCTCGGCGGCGGGGGTATAGTCGATGGACAGAAGCGACAGCACGGTTTCCGCGTCCCGCGCCAGACCCTGATGCGCCACCGCCGTCACATCCGAGAAATCGAGCACCGCGCGCACCCGTTCGAAGCGCCGTCCCGAGGCCCGGGCCCGGCCTTCGTCCTCCCAGCGGAACCGGTTCAGCAGCAGCGAGAATCGCCGCCGGGCGCGGTTGTAGCGCAGGTCGGCGCCGGTGAGCACCGCGTCCTGCACCAGCGCCGAGATCACTTTCAGATCCTCGGCGTCGCGGGCCAGGAGCCGCAGCGGCGCCTCGGCGCCGTCTTCGAATCGGGCATCACTCATCCATATCCTCGCTTTCGCCGCGCGCCCGGGCCTGAGCCTTGCGCCGGGCGATATTGGCCTTCAGCGCCGCCTTGACGCGGGCCTCCCTGGCTTCGTCGCCCTTTGTGCCGCGCACGGCCTTGACGCGCCGGGCGCCGTCGGGCCCGGCCGGTGCTGCGTTCTTGCTGACCTTGTCGCCGCTCATGGGGCCTGTCTTAACGCTCGATGAAATAATGTCCAGTCGGGGCTTGCACCGGCCGCGCTTTGCGTCTAATCAGCCGCCCGTGGCGACGCTGCAGTAGCTCAGTGGTAGAGCACTCCCTTGGTAAGGGAGAGGTCGAGAGTTCAATCCTCTCTTGCAGCACCATCCCCCTCCCCTTCCCTTGCTTTTGGACGCATTGCCCCGGCTTGCCGGCGGTTGCAGGCTCATGCCCGCGCGTAGGCCAGCCCCTCAGCGGGCCAGATCGCCGTTCCGCTTGCGCCAGTCTTCCAGCGTCTTGGCCACGACCTCGGCCAGCGGGGCGTTGCGGCGGAAGGACCACCAGATGATGGCGCCCTGCCAGAGGCTGACGGCCTCCCACCCCAGGCGCGTGCCGTCCTCGGGCAACCGGCGGGCGATGGCTTGGGCCAGGGCCTCGCCCCAGGCGGCGCCACGGGCGCGCAGGACGGGATTGCGGATATCCTCGCGCAAAAGCAGCAGGCCGTCGCCGCTGTCATGCTCGGCCTCGCCCCCAAGCGTCAGCTGAAGCAGCAGATCCACCGCCCCCCGCGCCCCCGGCCCGCAGGCGGAATCGGCCCCGGCCGTGCGGGCGTCGAGCAGGTCCCAGGCCCTGAGCAGCACCGCCTCGACCATCGCCTCGCGGCTGCCGAAGCGCTGCACCAGCGTCGGGGCGGAGAGGCCTGCGAAACGCGCGGCCCGGGCGAAGGACAGGTCCGCGGGGCCGGTCTGCTGGATCCCGACCAGCAAGCGGTCCAGCAGGGCATCGTCGGAAATGGACTTGCGGCGGCTCATGGTCTGAATATAAATAAACGTTCATTTATATTCAAGGAGAATCGCATGGCCTCCATTCTCGGATATATCGCCGCCAGCCTCGACGGTTTCATCGCCACCGAGGACGACGGTCTGGACTGGCTGTTCCGTCACGACAAGCCGGGCCCGGAGGAGAAGGATTACGACCGCTTCCTGCGCCGCATCCGCACCGTGGTCATGGGGCGCGGCACCTATGATTTCATCGCCAACGATCCCTCGCCCTGGGCCTATGGCAACCAGCGGGTGATCGTCGTGACCTCGCGCCCGATCGAAGATCCGAAGGGCCCGCTGGAGACCCGCAGCGATATCGACGCGCTGATCGCCGAATTGCGGGCGCTTCAGGATGGCGATGTCTGGATGCTGGGCGGCGGGCGCCTGCAGATGGCCTTCATGGAGCGCGGCGCGCTGGACGAGATCCAGGTTTTCGTGATCCCCGAGATCATCGGCGGCGGGCGGCCGCTGTTCCCGGCGACCGGGCTGGAGGCCGGGCTCACCCTGCTGGCGGCGGAGAAGACGCCCGAGGGTTTCGCCCGCCTGCACTATGCCTTCAACCGCGCGCCGCAGGCCGAAACCGCGGCGTGACCCGCGCGCTCAGCCGCGCCCGCCCAGCATCGGCAGGATATCGGCCGCCCGCCTGACCCCGAAGCGCTTGATCAGCCGCCCCCGCACATCGTCCACCGTACGCGGGCTCAGATGCAGGCGGGCGGCGATTTCCTTGCTGGTCAGGCGGCGGTTCATCAGCTCCAGCACCTGCCGCTCGCGTTTCGACAAGCTGACCGGGCCGCCCTCGTGGATCGGCGCGAAACTCATCACCAGCCGGTCGAGCGGCGCCTCGGGCGCCAGCGTCGTCGCCCGGAACCGGCACCAGAGCGCGTGGCCCGCCCCGTGACGCACCAGCCGCTCGTCGGTATAGCTGCCTGTCTCGCGCAGCAGCGTCAGGCCGACGTCGCGGATCTCCTCGAATTCCTCGTCCGAGCCATAGAAAAGGCGGAATGACTGGCCCGGCAGATCCTCGGCCCGGTAGCCCAAGAGCCGGGCGAAGGTTGCGTTGCAGGCGCGGATCACCCGCTGTTCGGTCAGCACGATGGCGACCGGAGCGGCGTTGAAGGCGAGAAGGGCGAGTTGGGTTTCCATGCCGTATTTCTACGGTATTGATACCGTATTTGTCTTTGATCAATCTGCTCGCATGATCAGCCTTGCCCCGACCAACCCTCGCCACCTCCGCCTCATGGCCGCCCTGCAGGAGCGGCGCGAGGATCTGATCACCCTGACGCAGGATCTGATCCGCATCCCGACCCTGAACCCGCCGGGCGAGAATTACCGGGAGATCTGCGAGTATCTCGACCGTCGCCTGAAAGGCGCAGGGTTCGAGACGCAGCTGATCCGCGCCCATGGCACCCCCGGCGATTGCGACGCCTATCCGCGCTGGAACGTGGTGGCCCGGCGCGAGGGGCGGCGCAGCGGCGATTGCGTGCATTTCACCAGCCATATCGACGTGGTCGATGTCGGCGCAGGCTGGACCATGGACCCGTTCGGCGGCGAGTTGAAGGACGGCAAGATCTATGGCCGGGGCGCTTGCGACATGAAGGGTGGGCTGGCGGCGTCCATCATCGCGGTCGAAGCGTTTCTGGCGACCCATCCGGATTACGCGGGCGCCATCGAGATTTCCGGCACCGCGGACGAGGAATCGGGCGGCTATGGCGGGGTGGCGTATCTCGCCGAAAAGGGCTTCTTCTCGCCCGAGCGGGTGCAGCACGTGATCATCCCCGAGCCCCTGCAGAAAGACCGCGTCTGCCTTGGCCATCGCGGTGGCTGGTGGGCCGAGATCGAGACCTTCGGCGAGATCGCCCATGGCTCCATGCCCTTCCTCGGCGATTGCGCCGTGCGCCACATGGGGGCGGTACTGGACCGGTTCGAGGACCGGCTCTATCCCGCCATGGCCGCCCGGCACACCGAGATGCCGGTGGTGCCGGAGGGCGCGCGCTCCTCGACCATGAACATCAACTCGATCCATGGCGGCCAGCCCGAACAGGCGCCGGGCTCGACCGCGCTGCCCTCCCATTGCGTGCCGGACAGCTGCCGGATCGTGATAGACCGGCGCTATCTGGTCGAGGAATCGCTCGACAGCGTGCGGGGGGAAATCGTGGATCTGCTGGAAGGGCTGAAACGCGACCGGCCGCGGTTCGACTATGCCGTGCGCGAACTCAATCACGTCATCCCCTCGATGACCGACCGCGAGGCGCCGATCGCCCGCACCGTCGCCGCCGCCATCGAAGAGGTCATGGGCAAGGAGGCCGAATTCGTCGCCTCGCCCGGCAGCTACGACCAGAAACATATCGACCGGATCGGCAAGCTGAAGAACTGTGTGGCCTATGGGCCGGGACTGCTGGAACTTGCGCACAAACCCGACGAATATGTCGGGGTCGACGACATGATGGACAGTGCGGCGGTGATGGCCCGCAGCCTCGCCGCCCTGCTGTTGCCGGACGACAAAAACAGGGAGACCCAGGAATGAAACGACTGACGACGCTGATGCTGGCCGGTTCGACGGCCCTGTTCGCGGGTGCGGCCTTGGCCCAGCACACGCATGTGAACGTGGCGATGCAGCTTGAGCCGCCGAACCTCGACCCGACGGCGGGCGCCGCGCAGGCCATCGATTCGGTGGTCTATTCCAACATCTACGAAGGGCTGACGCGCTTCATGTCGGATGGCTCGGTCGTGCCCGGGCTGGCGGAAAGCTGGGACATTTCCGAGGACGGGCTGACCTATACCTTCCACCTGCGCGACGGCGTGACCTTCCACGACGGCACCACCATGGACGCCGAGGATGTGAAATTCACCCTCGACCGCGCCCGGGCCGAGGATTCGACCAACGCCCAGAAGGCGCTCTTCGCCAATATTGCCGAGGTGACGGTGATCGACCCGCTGACGGTGCAGGTCACGCTCAGCGCGCCGACCGGGGCGCTCCTCTTCAACCTCGCGTGGGGTGACGCGGTGATCGTGGCGCCCGAAAGCATCGGCGAGGCCGCGACCCATCCCATCGGCACCGGCGCCTTCATGTTCGCCGACTGGGTGCAGGGCGACCACATCAACATCAGCCGCAACCCGAATTACTGGGGCACGCCAGCGGCGCTTGAGACCGCGACCTTCCGTTTCATCGCCGATCCGACCGCCGCCTTCGCCGCCCTGATGGCCGAGGATGTCGATGTCTTCGTCGGCTACCCCGCGCCCGAGAACCTGCCGCAGTTCGAGGCCGACCCGCGCTTCCAGGTGCTGGTGGGCAATACCGAGGGCGAGACGATCCTCGCCATGAACAACGGCCGCGAGCCCTTCGACAACCCGCTGGTGCGTCAGGCCGTGGCCCATGCCATCGACCGGCAAGCGGTGATCGACGGGGCGATGTATGGGCTGGGCACGCCGATCGGCACCCATTTCGCGCCGCATAACCCCGATTACGTCGACCTCACGGGCCTCTCGAACTACGACCCCGAGCGGTCGCGCGCGCTGCTGGCCGAGGCCGGGCTGCCGGACGGGTTCACCACCACGCTGAACCTGCCGCCGCCCTCCTATGCCCGCCGCGGGGGCGAGATCATCGCCGCCCAGCTGCGCGCCGTGGGGATCCAGACCGAGATCAACAACCAGGAATGGGCGCAATGGCTGGAAACCACCTTCCGCGGGCGTGATTTCGGCCTGACCATCGTCAGCCATACCGAGCCGATGGACATCAACATCTACGCCAACCCGGAGTACTACTTCCAGTACAACAACCCGGACCTCCAGGCGCTGATGACCACGCTGAACGAGACGACGGACCCGGCCCGGCGCACCGAGTTGCTGCAACAGGCGCAGACCATCATCGCCGAGGATTACGTCAACGCCTATCTCTTCGAACTGGCGGTGCCGACCGTGGCCCGCGCCGGGATCGAGGGGCTGTGGCTGAACCAGCCGACCGCCGCCATCGACCTGACCGCGGTCTCCTGGCCCTGACCCTCTCGGGCGGCGCCGCACTGGCGCCGCCCTCCCCCGCCTGACCCAACCGACCCGGGAGCCCGCCTGCGATGATCCGCTACACGGTCGGTCGCCTTGTCTCGCTATGCCTCAGCCTGATCGTCGCCTCGATGGTGATCTTCACCGTGGTCGAGGTCGTGCCGGGCGACCCCGCCGCCTATATGCTGGGCGTCAACGCGCGGCCCGACACCGTGGCGGCGCTGCGCGCCGAGCTGGGCCTCGATGTGCCCAAGGTGCAGCGCTACCTCGACTGGACGGCGGGGATGCTGCAGGGCGATTTCGGCCGCTCCTACACCTACCGCACCCCCGTCTCGCAGATGATCCTCGACCGCATGGTGGTCTCGTTGCCGCTGGCGGTTCTGGCGCTGGGGCTGACCATCCTCATCGCCTTCCCGGCCGGGATCTACGCCGCCAGCCGCCGCGGCAAGCTGGGCGACGCGGGCGTCATGGGCGCCACGCAGCTGGGCGTCGCGGTGCCGAATTTCTGGTTCGCCATGATCCTGGTACTGGTCTTCGCCGTGAACCTGCGCTGGGTCTCGGCCGGGGGCTTCCCGGGCTGGGGCAACGGAATCTGGCCCGGGATCAAGGCGCTGATCCTGCCCGCGGTGGCCTTGGCCCTGCCGCAGGCGGCGATCCTGGCGCGCGTCATGCGCTCGTCCCTGCTGGATATGCTGGGCGAAGATTTCATCCGCACCGCCCGCGCCAAGGGGCTGAGCCGCCGTCAGGCCCTCTGGCGCCACGCGGTCCGCAACGCGCTCATTCCGGTGCTGACCATCATCGGCCTGCAATTCTCGTTCCTGCTGGCGGGGGGCATCGTCATCGAGCAGATCTTCTACCTGCCGGGCCTCGGCCGCCTGATCTTTCAGGCGATTTCCTCGCGTGACCTGATCGTCGTGGAAAGCGTCGTCATGCTGCTGGTCGGGCTGGTGATCATCGTCAATTTCGCCGTGGACCTCGCCTATGCGCTGGTCGACCCGCGCCTGAGGGTCCGCGCATGAGCCTGCCCCGTACCCTGATCCTCGGCGCCCTGCTGACCGTGCTTTTTCTCGGCGGCGCGCTCCTGTCCTTCGTCTGGACGCCTTACGATATCGAGCTGCTGGACATCCCCAACCGCCTGCACGCCCCCGACGCGGTGAATTGGCTGGGCACCGACCACCTCGGCCGCGACATCCTGTCGATGATCATGATGGGCGCGCGCACCTCCATCGCCGTGGCGCTGCTGGCCGTGGGGATCGGCATGGGCATCGGCGTGCCGCTGGGCCTGACCGCCGCCGCCCGCCGGGGCTCGCTGCTGGATGAGGTGATCATGCGCGGCAACGACCTGATCTTCGCCTTCCCCAGTCTGGTCATCGCCATCCTGATCACCGCCGTCTTCGGCGCCGGGGCCGCGAACGCGATCATCGCCATCGGCATCTTCAACATCCCCGTCTTCGCCCGCGTCACCCGCGGCGCCGCGCTCAGCTTCTGGTCGCGCGATTTCATCCTCGCCGCCCGGGTCGCGGGCAAGAACAAGGCCCGCATCTCGGTCGAGCATATCCTGCCCAACATCGCCAACCTGCTGATCGTGCAGGGCACCATCCAGTTCTCGCTGGGCATTCTGGCCGAGGCCGCGCTTTCCTACATCGGCCTCGGCGCCCAGCCCCCCACTGCCAGCTGGGGACGGATGCTGGCCGATGCGCAGACCCTGGCCAGCATCGCGCCGCATGTGGCGCTGATCCCGGGACTGGCCATCGTGCTGATGGTGCTGGGGCTCAATCTGATGGGCGACGGGCTCAGGGACCTGCTCGACCCCCGCATCCGGGTGGCCCGCACATGAGCCTTCTCTCTATCCAGAACCTGTCCTTGGCCATCGGCACCTACGACATCCTGCACGATGTCTCGCTGGACGTGGCCCCGGGCGAGATCGTCGCCATCACCGGCGAGAGCGGCTCGGGCAAGTCGATGACCGCGCTCGCCACCATGGGCCTGCTGCCCGGTGCCGCGCGCACCAAGGGCCAGATCCTGCTCGATGGCGAGGATCTGCTGGCCCTGACCGAGCCGCAGATGTGCCGCGTCCGCGGCGCCCGGATCGGCATGGTGTTCCAGGAGCCGATGACGGCGCTGAACCCGGTGATGACCATCGGCACACAGGTTGCCGAGACGATCCTGCAACATGAAAGCGTCACCCGGGCCGAGGCGATGGAGCGTGCCCGACAGGTGCTGACCCGCGTCGGCCTGCCCGAGGACCGCTTCCCTCTCAGCCGCTATCCGCATGAATTGTCCGGCGGGCAGCGCCAGCGGGTGGTGATCGCCATGGCCATCGCGCTCCGCCCCCGCCTGCTGATCGCGGACGAGCCGACGACGGCCTTGGACGTGACCACGCAGGCCCGCATTCTGGACCTGCTGAAAGACCTGACGCAGGATTTCGGCATGGGGCTGATGATGATCACCCATGACCTCGCCGTGGTCTCGGACATGGCCGACCGGATCGTCGTCATGCAGCACGGCCGGGTGGTGGAGACCGGCCCTACCCAGCAGCTGTTCCGCGCCATGCAGCACCCCTATACCAAGGCACTGTTTGCCGCCTCGACCCACCGCGTCGACCTTCCCCCTGCCCCACCGCCGGTGCCGCTGCTGAAGGTCGAAAATGTCGTCCGCAGCTATCGTCAGCCGCGCAAGGGCCTGTTCGGTGCCCGGACGGAAACCCGGGCGGTGGATGACGTGAGTTTCGTCCTGAACAAGGGCGAACGGCTGGGGCTGGTGGGCGAATCCGGCTGCGGCAAGTCCACTTTGACCCGCGCTTTGCTGGGGCTGGAGCCGATCCAATCCGGCGCGATCACCCTGAACGGCGCCCCGGTCTGGGCCGAGAAGCACCCCAACCTCGCGGTGCGCCGCCAGATGCAGGTGGTGTTCCAGGACCCCTATGGCAGCTTCAACCCCCGCCACCGCGTCCGCCGCCTGATCGCCGAGCCCTTCCACCTGCTGGAAAACCCGCCGCAGGGCGAGGCCCGCGCCGCCAAGATCGCCGAGGCGCTGGTCGCGGTGGGCCTGAAACCCGCCGATGCCGACCGCTATATCCACGAGTTTTCCGGCGGTCAGCGCCAGCGCATCGCCATCGCCCGGGCGCTGATCAACGATCCGGCGCTGATCGTGTTTGACGAGGCGGTCTCGGCCCTCGATGTGTCCGTTCGGGCGCAATGCCTTGATCTCATTGCCGATCTCTGCCGCGAACGCCCCTTGAGCTACCTGTTCATCAGCCATGACCTGAGCGTGGTGCGCGGCGTCACCGACCGGGTGATGGTCATGCAATCGGGCAAGATCGTCGAGCAAGGCCCGACCGAACAGGTCTTCACCGATCCGCAGCATCCCTACACCCGCACCCTCCTCGCCGCCGCGCCGAAACTTCCCGAAGTGAGCCTCTGACCCATGTGCCTTGACGCCTTCAAGATCCCCGCCGCCAGCCATCTGATCGCCGGTGAATGGCGCGAAGCGGCCGAGAGCCTGCCCCTGACCGACCCCTCGACCGGCGAGGAGCTGACCCGCATCGCCCGGGGCAAGGCCGCCGACGTGGACGCCGCCGTCGCTGCGGCGCACGAAGCCCGGGCGGGCGTCTGGGGCCGGATGACGGCGCTGGAACGCGGGCGCATCCTGACCCGGCTGGGCCAATTGGTGCTGGAACGGGCCGAGGATCTGGCCGTGCTGGAAGCCCGCGACGTGGGCAAGCCGCTCACACAGGCCCGCGCCGATGCCGTGGCGCTGGCGCGCTACATGGAGTTTTACGGCGGCGCTGCCGACAAGATCACCGGCGAGACGATCCCCTATCTCGACGGCTACACCGTCTACACGCTGCGCGAGCCGCATGGGGTCACGGGGCATATCATCCCCTGGAATTACCCGATGCAGATCATCGGCCGCTCGGTCGGCGCCGCGCTGACCATGGGCAATGCCTGCGTCCTGAAACCAGCCGAGGAAGCCTGCCTCACCGCGCTGGCCTTCGCCGCGCTGGCGATGGAGGCGGGGCTGCCTGCGGGCGCGCTGAACGTGGTGACGGGGCTCGGGGCCGAGGCTGGCGCGGCGCTGGCCGGCCATCCCGGCATCCAGCACGTCAGCTTCACCGGCTCGGTCGGCGTGGGCGTGCTGATCCAGACGGCGGCGGCGAAGAACGTGGTGCCGGTGACGCTGGAACTGGGCGGCAAGTCGCCGCAGCTGGTGTTCAACGACGCGGACCTCGACCGCGCGCTGCCGTTTCTGGTCAATGCGGGCATCCAGAACGCGGGGCAGACCTGCTCGGCCTCGTCCCGCATTCTGGTGCAGCGGGGCGTCTATGACGAGGTTCGCGCCCGGATGGCCGCCGAATACGGCAAGCTGACCGTGGGCCCGGCGCTGAGCGACCCGCGTGTGGGTCCGCTGATTTCCGCCCGGCAGAAGGGCATCGTGCAGGGCTATATCGCCCAAGGCGCGGACCTGGCGGTTGCGGCCGAGGGTGTGCTGACTTCGCAGGCCAGCAATGCCGGGCACTACGTCTGCCCGACGCTCTTTGCCGAGGTGCCCTCGGACCACGCGCTCGCCCAGCAGGAAATCTTCGGCCCGGTGCAGGTGCTGATCCCGTTTGACGATGAAGCCGACGCCCTGCGCATCGCCAATTCCACCGATTACGGCCTCGTCGCATCGGTCTGGACGGCGGATGGCGGGCGGCAGATGCGGCTGGCGAAGGCGCTGCACGCCGGTCAGGTGTTCATCAACAATTACGGCGCGGGGGGCGGGGTCGAACTGCCCTTCGGCGGGGTCGGCAAATCCGGCCACGGCCGCGAAAAGGGGTTCGAGGCGCTCTACGGCTTCTCGACCCTGAAGACCGTCGCCGCCTGGCACGGATGAGCGCCCCCCTCGACATCCCCAACCGCGACGCGCGGCGGCTCTGGCTGGCGGTGAACGGGCTTTCGGGCCCCGCCACCGGCCCCGTCGACGTGCCCGGGATGATCGAGGCGCTGGGCCTCTTGCAGATTGACACGATCCGCAACGTGACCCGGGCGCATAACCACATCCTGTGGTCGCGCAACCGCCGGTATCGCGAGGGGATGCTCTGGCCGCATCTGGCCAAACGCGCCCTCTTCGAGCATTTCACCCATGATGCGAGCCTGTTGCCCGTCTCGCTGCTGCCCCTCTGGCAGGTCCAGTTTCGCCGGTTGGGGGAAAAGGCAGGACGTGGCGCCTGGTATCAATCGGGGCTGGCACAACACGAGGTCGCAGCGATCCGGGCACGGATCGAGGCCGAAGGCGCCCTCTCCACCCAGGCTTTTGAAACCAAAGCCGAAAGCCGCGAGATGTGGGCCCGGCCGCCACACAAGAAGGTGCTCGATCAACTGTGGTACGCGGGCGATCTGGCGACCTGCCACCGGGTGAATTTCGTCAAATTCTACGACCTCGGCACCCGGGTCTTCCCGGCGCACGACCCGCTGCCGGAACCCGAGGCCCTGACGCGCCTGCACGACGACGCGCTGAACCGGCTGACCATGGCCACGCAGGGCGAGGTGCAGCGCTTCTATGCCGTCGCCAGCGCCGAGGAGGCCCGCGTCTGGGCCGAAGGCGCGGCCACTGTGCCGGTGCGCATCCAGTCGGCGGACGGCAGCTGGCGCGCGGCGCTGGCGCATCCCGAGATCGAGACGCGGCTGGCCACGGCGCCCGAGGTGCCGCCCCGTCTGCGAATCCTGAACCCTTTCGACCCGGCGATCCGTGACCGCAACCGGCTGGAGCGGCTCTTCGGCTTCGATTACCGCAACGAGATGTTCGTGCCCGCCGCCCAGCGCCGCTGGGGCTATTACGTCTATCCGCTTCTGGACGGCGATACCTTCGTCGGCCGGATGGAGATCAAGGGCAACCGCGCCAAGGGCGAGATCGAGGTGACGGGCTTCTGGCCCGAACCGGGCAGCCGCTGGGGCTCGGGCCGCATTGCCCGGCTCGACGCCGAACTCGCGCGCTTTGCCCGTCTGGGCGAGGCCGATACAGTGACATGGACCGCCGCGCGTCCCGACGCCCGGCGATGAAGGAGAGGAACGCCATGAGATTGCAGGACAAGATTGCCGTGGTGACCGGCGCGGGCTCGGGCTTCGGCGCGGGCATCGCCCGCCGTTTCGCGGCCGAGGGGGCCCGGGTCATCGTCGCCGACATCAACGGCGATGCGGCGAAGGCGGTGGCCGAGGAAATCGGCGGGCTGGGCGTCGCCTGCAACGTCGCCGACCGCGCCGCGGTCGAGGCCCTGCGCGATCAGGCGGGGGCCGTCGATATCGTGGTGAACAACGCCGGGGTGACGCATCTGCCGATGGCGACCGAAGAGGTCTCGGAAGCCGATTTCGACCGGATCTTCGCGGTCAACATGAAGGCCATCTATCTGACGACGCAGGCTTTCGTCCCGGGCTTCAAGGCGCGGAAATCGGGGGTCATCCTCAACATCGCCTCGACCGCCGGCGTCTCGCCCCGGCCGCGGCTGTGCTGGTACAACGCCTCGAAAGGCTGGGTGATCACCGCGACGAAGGCGCTGGCGGTCGAGCTGGCGCCCGCCGGCATCCGGGTCAACGCGCTGAACCCGGTGGCGGGCGAGACGCCGCTGCTGAAGTCCTTCATGGGCGAGGACACGCCGGAAATCCGGGCGAAATTCCTGTCCACCATTCCGCTTGGCCGCTTCTCGACCGCCGAGGACATGGGCAATGCGGCGCTGTTCCTGTGCTCGGACGAGGCCTCGATGATCACCGGTGTCGCCATGGAGGTTGACGGTGGCCGCTGCATATAGGCCCGGCCCGCGCAACCTGATCACCGATGTGGCGGGGCTGAAGGTCGGCAATGCCGCCGACCCGGCGCTGAAATCGGGGGTGACGGTGCTGACCGGGGACGCGCCGTTTCTGGCCAGCGTCGCGGTGCAGGGCGGCGCCCCCGGCACGCGGGAGACGGACCTGCTGGCACCCGACAAGTCGAACGCGGGCGTCGATGCGCTGGTGCTGTCGGGCGGCTCGGCCTATGGGCTCGACGCCTGTTCGGGGGTGACGGAGGGCCTGCGCGCGTCCGGCCGGGGCCTGCAACTGGGCGCGGCGCTGATCCCGCTGGTCCCGGGGGCCATCCTGTTCGATCTGCTGAACGGTGGACAGAAGGACTGGGCCGAGACCCCCTACCGCGCCCTCGGCCGTCAGGCGCTGGCGGCCGCCGCGCCCGATTTCGCGCTGGGGACCGAGGGCGCGGGCACCGGCGCGCTGGCGGCGATGCAGAAGGGCGGGCTGGGCTCGGCCTCGCTGGTGCTGGGCGACGGGACCACCGTCGGCGCGCTGGTCGCGGCCAATCCGGTGGGCAGTGCCACCACGCCAGCGGGCCATTTCTGGGCCGCCCCGTTCGAGATCGACGGCGAGTTCGGCGGGCTTGGCCCTGACCCGGCCTCGGGCCAATGCGGGCCGCTCATCTCCCTGAAATCGCAGGCACTCTTCGCGCCGCGAGCGAACACCACCATCGCCATCGTCGCCACCGACCGGGCGCTGAGCAAATCCCAATGCCACCGCCTGGCCATCGCCGCGCATGACGGCATCGCCCGCGCCGTGGTCCCGGCCCACACGACCCATGACGGCGATCTGGTCTTTGCCCTGACCACCGGCGAGGGCGAGCCCGCCTCGGATATCGAGCTGGCCGAGATCGGCCACGCCGCCGCCCTCTGCCTGTCGCGCGCCATCGCCCGCGCGATCTACGAGGCCCGGCCGGAACCCGGCGACCTGCTGCCCTGCTGGAGGCGCTGATGCCGACCCTCGCCCTGCCCGATGTGACGCTGCATTACGAGGTCGACGGCGCAGGCCCGCCCCTGATGCTGATCGCCGGCACCGCCTCGGACAGCGCCAGCTGGGGGCCGCTGGTCGAACCGCTGGCGCAGCGTTTCACCGTGATCCGCCCCGACAACCGCTCGACCGGGCGCACCCGGCCGGTGGATGCGCCCCTGTCGCTGGCGCATTGGGCCGGGGACGCGCTGGCGCTGGCCCGGCATCTGGACCTCGGCCCCGTCGCCCTGGCCGGGCATTCGCTGGGCGGGATGATCGCTCTGGCCATGGCCGCCCAAGCGCCCGAAGCCGTGTCCCGGCTCGCCCTTCTGGCCAGCGCGCCGATGGTCCTGCCCCGCAACGCCGCGCTCTTCGACCTGATGCTGCGGCTGCGGGCCGAGGGCCAGCCGCCCGACCTCTGGCTGCGCGCCTTCCTGCCCTGGCTGTTCCATCCCCGCTTCTTCGAAACGCCCGGCCAGCTCGACGCCGCCATCGCCCAGTCGCTGGCCTATCCCCATGCCCAGCGCCCCGAGCAGATGCGCGCGCAGGTGGCGGCGCTGGGGCGGGCCGATACCGCCCCCCTTGCCGCGACCCTGCGCTGCCCGACGCTCGCCCTGCTGGCCGACGACGACCTGCTGATCCCCCCGGGCGCCGCGCGCGAAGCCCTCGCCGCGATCCCCGACCTGCGGATCGAGATGATCGCCGACAGCGGCCATTCCCTGCATTGGGACGCGCCGCAGGCCGTGCTCGCTGCCCTGATCGCCTTCCTGACCGGAGACGCCCCATGACCAAAGACCGCCTCGGCAATCCGATCACCGCCACCGACCCCGCGCTGGTCGCCGCCATCGACGCCTTCATTGAAGGGTTCCTGGCCTATCAGCCGCAGGCGGTGACCATCCTCGGCCTGATCGACCAGCATCCGGACAGCTGCCTCGGCAATGCCTATGCCGGGATGCTTTACATGTTCCTCGAAGCGCCGATGGCTCCGGATCTGGCCCGCCCCTATGCCGAGCGCGCGCTGCAAGCCGCGGGAAATGAACGAGAAAAGGCCAATGCGCAGGTGCTGGCGGCCTGGGTCGCGGGCGACATCCCGCGGGTGGTCCAGCTGGCCGAGGAGGCGGCGCAGCAATGGCCCGGCGACCTGGCGCTGATCAAGCTGGGGCAATACCACCTCTTCAACCTCGGCGATGCGGCGGGAATGCTGCGCATGGCACTGCACGCACTCAGACACGCCGAGGATACCCCCTATCTGCACGGCATGATCGCCTTCGGCTATGAACAATGCCACCTGATGCCCGAGGCCGAAGCCGCCGCCCGCCGCGCGCTGGAGATCGAGCTGACCGACCCCTGGGCGCATCACGCGCTGGCCCATGTCATGCTGACCGAAGGCCGGGTCGACGAAGGGATCGCCTTCCTCGAATCGGTGTCCGACGATTGGGCGGACCTCAATTCCTTCATGCACACCCATAACTGGTGGCATCTCGCGCTCTTCTACCTCAGCCGGAACCGGATGGCCGATGCGCTGGCCGTCTACGACACCCATGTCTGGGGCCGCGAGAAGGATTATTCGCAGGATCAGATCGGCGCCGCCTCGCTGCTGGCGCGGATGGAATTTGCGGGCGTCGATGTGGGCGCCCGCTGGCAGGACGTGGCCGATCACGTCGCCAAGCGCGGTGCCGACACCACCTCGCCCTTCCTAGCGCTGCAATATCTCTTCGCGCTGGAGCGCGCCCAGTGCCCCGAGGCCGCCACGCTGCTTGAGGCCATCGAGACCCGCGCCGCCACCCCGGCCCATGACCGCCTCGCCTGGGAGGAAGTCGCGCTGCCCGCCGCCCGTGGCATTGTCGCCCATGCACGGGGCGAGGCCGCGCTGGCCGCCCGGCATCTCGGCCGCGCCCTGCCCCGCCTGCAGGAGATCGGTGGCTCCCACGCCCAGCGTGATTTCTTCGAGCAAATTCATCTCGATGCGCTGATCCGGGCCGGGGCGCTGTCTGCCGCGCAGCAGGTACTGGAGATGCGCCGCGGCTATGACCCGACCGGTATTCCCCTGAACCGGCAACTGGCGCTGGTCTACGAGGGGCTGGGCCTGCCCGGCGAGGCCGCAAGGGCCCGCGCACGCCTGCCTGGCTGAGCGCTCTAAACCAAGGATTCACGAGTCGCGGCTAGTCAGAAGGACGGTCGTACGATTCGGAGGCTTGTCATGAAGCTGCGCCACCAGGTTCTGGTCCTTGCCGCGATCCCGCTCCTTGCGTTGATCGCCGTCAGCGGTCCCCTGACCCTTGGCAAATGGCAGGCCTATGTCGATGCCAGCAACACCGAGAGGGCCGTTGCCGAGGGGATCGTGCTGGGCGAACTGGTGCACCATCTGCAGGTCGAACGCGGGCAGAGTGCCGGTTTCCTGTCGTCCGGCGGCACGAATTTCCGCGACACCCTGCCCGACGCCCGGGCCGCGACGGACCGCATCCTCGCGCGGGCCCCGGCCGTGCCCGGCGCTGCGCGCACGGCGCTGGGCGCTCTGGCGGGCCTGCGCGCGCAGGTCGACAACCAATCCGTCGCACCGGGGGATTCCGGGGCGCAATACACCGCGACGATCCGCGCCATCCTCGAACAGATCGAGCAACGGCTGCTGCTTCAACGCGATCCTGAGATCACGCGCCTCAGCGCCGGCCTCGGCGCCCTGAGCGAAGCGAAGGAGGCCGCCGGCCTGCAACGCGCCGTCGGGGCCACGGGTCTGGGGGCCGGGAGTTTCGCCCAGGCTGGTTTCCGCAGCTTCATCGAACGGGGCGCCATCGAAGGTGCGCTGCTGCGGCTGGCGATCCAGGAACTCGACGGGACGCTGGCGGGGGTCGATTTCGCCGCGCTCCAGCGCGATACCGGGGTGGCGGCCGCCCGCGACGCGATTCTTGCCGCCGGGCCGGGCGCCGCGGTGCCCGGGCTCAGCGGACCCGAATGGTTCAACCGCGCCACGGCCTGGATCGACGCATTGCGTCAGGTCGAAACCCGCGTCGCCGAAGGGCAGCGGGCGCATGCCGCCGCTCGCTCGCAGGCGTCACTGACCAGTTTCATCGGTTTCCTGACGCTCTCGATCCTGGCCATAACCGGAAGCGCGGTGCTCGGGCATCTGGTCAACCGCTCGGTCAGTACCAATTTCCGCGACCTGAGCGGCGCGATGGATCAGCTGGGCCGCCGCGGGGCCGACATCCCCCCGCGACGCGCGCGACTGCCAGCCGAATTCGCGCAGATGTTTGACGTGGTCGACCGCACCCGCGATACGCTGAACACCGCCGACCAGCGCGTGGCCGAGGCGATCCGCGCCAACCGCGAGCAGGTGATCGACCATCTCGATGC
>NZ_JAUCCQ010000082.1:0-16710 GCF_034676075.1 Pararhodobacter sp.
TCTTTGCGCTGCAAATATCCTCGGGGGGTGAATTGGCCGCAGGCCAAGAGGGGGGCAGAAAGCCCCCCTGACCCGGTTTCCTGTGGTGCTGCGGTAAGGGGTCTCAGACCCGCATCGGCATCACGACATAGACCGCCGAGGCATCGGTGCCTTCGCGCACCAGCGCCGGCTCGCCCGAGGAGTTGAACAGGAAGACCGCATTCTCGCGGTCGATCTGGCTGGCGATCTCCAGCAGGTACTTGGCGTTGAAGCCGATCTCCAGATGATCGTCGCCGTAAGCCACGACCAGCTCTTCCTGCGCCATGCCGCTGTCGGGCGCGTTGACCGACAGCGTCAGCTTGTCCTCGTCGAGGATCAGCTTCACCGCGCGCGAGCGTTCGGACGACACCGTCGCCACCCGGTCCACCGCCTTGGCGAATTCGCTGGCGTCGACTTCCAGCCGCTTCTGGTTGCCCACCGGAATGACGCGGGAATAATCGGGGAAGGTCCCGTCGATGACTTTCGAGGTCAGGGCGATTTCCGCCGTGGCGAAGCGCACCTTGGTCTCGCTGACCGAAATCGCGATATCGGCCGCGTCGTCATCCAAGAGCTTCTTCAGCTCGTTCACCGTCTTGCGGGGCACGATCACGCCCGGCATGGCCTCCGCGCCCGGGGGCACCGGGCAGTCGATCCGCGCCAGCCGGTGGCCATCGGTCGCGACGCAGCGCAGCACGCGCCCGTCCTCGCCCTCGGCCACATGCATGTAGACGCCGTTCAGGTAATACCGCGTCTCTTCGGTCGAGATGGCGAACTTCGACTTCTCGAACAGGCGCTTCAGATCGCCCGCCTTGGCGGTGAAATTCGTCTGGTATTCCGACGAGGCCATGACCGGGAAATCCTCGCGCGGCAGGGTCGCCAGCGCGAAGGTCGAGCGTCCGGCCTCGACCGTCAGGCGCCCGGTGCGTTGGTCGTCGGTCAGCGAGACCAGCGCGCCGTCGGGCAGCTTGCGGACGATCTCGTGCAGCATCACCGCCGAGACGGTGGTGGCGCCGGCGCGTTCGACCATGGCGGCGGCCTTGTCCACGACCTCGATATCCAGATCGGTGGCGCGGAAGCTGACGGTGGCGCCTTCGGCCTCGATCAGGACGTTCGCCAGGATCGGGATCGTGTTGCGCCGCTCGACCACCGATTGAGCCTGCGCCACGGCCTTCAACAGCGTTGCGCGTTCGATGCTGAGCTTCATCGCCTTCCCTCCGACACATCAGGCCGGTGCCGACAACGCGCCGGCCCGGCCTGTCTTTTCTGGTTCCTGTTTGTTTGCGGCCCTTTGCCGCCGCCGTCAAGGTTCGCCGGGCGTTCCGGGCACCTGAGGCTCAGCTTTCCAGCAGACGGCGCAGCAGATCCAGGTCTTCGGACAGCTGGCTGTCCTGCGCGCGCAGTTCCTCGACCTTGCGGACGCCGTGCAGGATCGTCGTGTGGTCGCGCCCGCCGAAGCGGCGGCCGATCTCGGGCAGGGACCGCGTGGTCATGTGTTTGGCCAGATACATCGCCACCTGCCGGGGCCGGGCGATGGTGCGCAGGCGTTTCGGGCCGATCAGGTCCGACAGGCGCACGTTGTAATGTTCGGCGACCTTGCGCTGGATCTCCTCGACCGTGACCTTGCGCTCGGACGAGCGCAGGATGTCGGCCAAAGTGTCCTGCGTCATGTCGAGCGTGATCTCACGCCCCAGCAGCGAGGCCAGCGCAAAAAGGCGGGTCAGCGCCCCTTCCAGCACGCGGACGTTGGTGGTGATCCGGTGGGCGAGGAATTCCAGCACATCCGGCGCGATCGAGACATTGCCGTAATTGGCGCGGTTCTGATCGACCTTCTGTTGCAGGATGCCCAGCCGCAGCTCGTAATCGGTGGGGTGCAGGTCGACCACCAGCCCCGATTGCAGGCGCGACTTGATGCGTTCCTCCAGATCCTTGATCTCACCGGGCGCGCGGTCGGCCGAGATGACGATCTGCTTGTTCTGGTCGATCAAGGCGTTGAACGTGTGGAAGAATTCTTCCTGCGTGCTGTCCTTGCCGGCGATGAACTGCACGTCATCGACCATCAGGATATCGACCGAGCGGAACAGCGACTTGAAGTCCATGATCTGCTTTTCGCGCAGCGCCTGCACGAAGCGGTACATGAATTGCTCGGCGCTCAGATACAGCACCCGGGCTTCCGGGTTTCGCGCCTGAAGCTCCCAGGCGATGGCGTGCATCAGGTGGGTCTTGCCCAGCCCCACGCCGCCATAGAGGAACAGCGGGTTGAAGGTCACGGCCGCGCCCTCGGCCACCCGGCGGGCGGCGGCATGGGCCAGCGCGTTCGGCTTGCCGACCACGAAATTATCGAAGGTATAGCGCGCATCGAGCGGCGCGCCCGGCAGTTCCTCGCCCTGCGGTGCGGCCACGGCAGCATGGGCGCGCGGGGCGGCGGCGGCGGGACTATCCTCGGCCTCGGGCCGGGCGCCCGGGACGCGGACCTGCACCGCCAGGTCCAGGCGATGGACCTCGGCCCCGGCGGCGTTCAGCGCGCGCAGGATCTGGTCGGCGAAGTTGCGGTTCACCCAATTGGCGATGAAATTGGTCGGCGCGGCCAGCTGCGCGACGCCGCCCCGGAATCCGGTCAGCTCGAGCGGCGCGATCCAGGTGATGAAATTGCTTTCCCCGACAACGTCCCGAAGTTTCTTGCGGACATCGCCCCACACGCCGTTTGTCATTCTGTCCCAACCCATGACCGCGTCCGGATGGCGCGGTATTCTGTTCTCGTTCTTTCGCCCGGTAGACCCGGATCGCATGGCGCGACACATCGCCGGACCGGCCGCACGAGACGGCGGCAACAGACAAGAGGGGAGAGACCCGATCAGGCGGCAGCGCCTGAGCGGACAAACAACAACAACCCGGTTCCCAGAGCGGCAGCAAGGGCAGCGAATCGTCGCGGTTCAGGAGTGACCCCCCCAGGGCTTCGTGAATCGCATGGCAACGCTATCAAGCCCCCGGCGAGGCCTTCAACCGAACAACGTCCTTGACAGGAGAGGGGGCCGAAGGAATCGCCCTGGGCGTGGGTTTCGTGCCACACTCCCCCTGACGGCCCCCCGCAGGCAGGCATGAAAAAAGCGCACCCGAGGTGCGCTTTTTCTAGTCTTAACAGGGCGTTAACCTTCGCGGATCAGGCGTTCAGGGCCTTCACGCGCGAGGTCAGGCGCGACATTTTGCGGGCCGCGGTGTTCTTATGCAGGACGCCTTTCGACACGCCGCGGGCCAGTTCCGGCTGGGCTTCCAGCAGGGCGGTTTTCGCGGCTTCGGCGTTGCCCGAGGCAAGCGCTTCTTCCACCTTGCGCAGGTAGGTGCGGATGCGCGAACGGCGGGCTTTGTTCACTTCAAAGCGGGCCTCGTTCTGACGGGCGCGCTTTTTGGACTGGGGCGTATTGGCCATGGTCTGGGCTCTTTCCGGGTCTGTTACAATATCGTTGCACTCAGACCCTCCGATCCGCCGGAACAGGTTCCGTCTGGATCAGGTCGATTCTCGCCTAAGCGGGCCCACGCGCATGTGGGGCGGTCCATAAGCCAACCGCCGGAAAAAGAAAAGGGGGGAAATCCCCCCTCACCTGTCGCGGAACTGCGCCTCGCGCTTTTCGAGGAAGGCGCCCATGCCCTCTTTCTGGTCCTCGGTGCTGAAGAGCGCGTGGAAGATCCGCCGCTCGAACAGGATCCCTTCGCGCAGCGTCGTCTCGTAGCTGCGGTTGACGGCTTCCTTCACCACCTTGGTGGCGATGCCCGACTTCGACGCGATCTTCTGCGCCGCGGCCATGGCTTCCTCCATCAGCTTCTTGGTTGGCACCACGCGGCTGACGAGGCCCGAGCGTTCGGCCTCCTCGGCATCCATGAAGCGGCCGGTGAGGTGCATGTCCATCGCCTTGGACTTGCCGACGAAGCGGGTCAGGCGCTGGGTGCCACCGATCCCGGCGACGACGCCGAGGTTGATCTCGGGCTGGCCGAATTTGGCGTTCTCGGCGCAGATGATGAAGTCGCACATCATCGCCAGCTCGCAACCACCGCCCAGGGCATAGCCCGCCACCGCGGCGATGACCGGCTTGCGCACGGCCAGCAGCGCGTCGGTCTCGGGCGTGAAGAAATCGCTCTCGAACATGTCGACGAAGCTTTTGCCCGCCATTTCCGAGATATCGGCCCCGGCCGCGAAGGCCTTTTCCGAACCGGTGATGATGATCGCCCGGACCTTGTCGTTGCGGTCGGCGGCCTTCAGCGCCTCGGCCAGTTCGCCCAGCAGTTTCGAGTTCAGCGCGTTCAGCGCCTCGGGCCGGTTCAGCCGGATCGTGGCCACATAATGGTCGATCTCGACGAGGATGGTTTCATACGCCATGAGGGTTTCCCTGTGGTCGTTCACTCGCCCGTGTCTAGCAGCCCCGGCCCCGGGATCAAGGCATCTCTCGTCGCCCTATCGCTGGCAGGTCGCGCAGTAATAGCTGGACCGCCCGCCCTGCACGATGCGCTGCACCGAGCCGGTGCAACCGGGGGTAGGGCAGGGCGCGCCCGCGCGGTCATAGACGCGGAAGGAATGCTGGAAATAGCCCAGCTCACCATCCGCCTGCCGGTAATCCCTGAGCGAGGATCCCCCGGCCTCGATCGCCTCGGCCAGCACGGCGCGGATATCGCCGACCAGCCGCTCCAGCCCCTCGCGGGAGATGCTGCCGCCCGCGCGTTCGGGATGGATGCCGGCGCGGTGCAGCGCTTCGGACACGTAGATATTGCCCAGCCCCGCCACGATCCGCTGATCCAGCAGCAGGACCTTCACCGGCCCCTTGCGCCCCTTCAGCCGCGCTTCCAGCAGATCGGCGTGGAAATCGTTGCCCAGCGGCTCCGGCCCCAGCGCCGCCAGCAGCGGATGCGCTTCCGCCCGGTCGGTCTGCATCAGGTCCATGGCCCCGAAGCGGCGGGCGTCGTTGAAGGTCACCCGCGCCCCGTCGCCCATGTCGAAGACCACGTGGTCGTGTTTCTCGGGCAGGGGATGGGTGTGGTGGAACTGGCCCGGCACATAGGGCGCGGCGATGCCTGAGACGGTCATCCGCCCGGTCATCCCCAGATGCACCAGCAGCGTCTCGCCGGTGCTGAGATCGGCGAGGATGTACTTGGACCGCCGCCTGAGCCGCTCGATCCCGGCGCCGGTCAGCCGTTCGGCCATCCGCTCGGGGAAGGGCCAGCGCAGGTCCGGGCGGCGCACCTCGGCCCGTTCGATGCGCTTTCCCTCCATCGCCGGGACCAGCCCACGGCGCACGGTTTCGACCTCGGGCAATTCGGGCAAGGGGCAGGCTCCGGCGAAAAGGGGTCGCATTGTGAGGGAGGCCATCCTCGGCTAAGGAAGAGCGCAAGACAAGATCACCGCGCAGGATCAGGGGAAAGCCATGAGCCCGGATAACCGCACCACGCATTTCGGCTTCCAGACCGTCGACGAGGACCAGAAGGCCGGGATGGTGCACGGGGTCTTTTCCTCGGTCGCCTCCAAGTACGACGTGATGAACGACCTGATGAGCCTGGGCATTCACCGCGTCTGGAAGGATGCGATGATGGATTGGCTCGCCCCCCGCGCCGGCCAGCACCTGCTCGATGTGGCGGGCGGCACCGGCGACGTGGCCTTCCGCTTCCTCGGCCGGGCGGGCGAGACGGCGCGTGCGACGGTCTGCGACATGACCGCGCCGATGCTGGAGGAAGGCCGCAAGCGGGCCGAGGCCGAGAAACTGGCGGAACGGCTGGACTGGGTCTGCGGCGACGCGATGGCGCTGCCCTTCCCCGACAACACCTTCGACGTCTACACCATCAGCTTCGGCATCCGGAACGTGGTCCGTATCCCCGACGCGCTGAAGGAAGCCCACCGCGTGCTGCGCCCCGGCGGGCGGTTGATGGTGCTGGAATTCAGCCAAATCCCCAACGAGGGGCTGCAAAAGCTCTACGACCTCTATTCCTTCAACGTCATTCCCCGCATGGGGCAGGCGGTGGCGGGCGATCGCGACAGCTATCAGTATCTGGTCGAATCGATCCGCAAATTCCCCGATCAGGAAACCTTCGCCGCCATGATCCGCAGCGCGGGTTTCCAGCAGGTGAAGTACCGCAACCTGTCGATGGGCATCGCCGCGTTGCATTCGGGGTGGAAGATCTGACGTGAAGGGCCCGCATAACCTCTGGCGGCTGATCCGAACCGGCGCCACCTTCGAGCGCACCGGCGCCATGCGCGTGGTGCTGGAGGCGATGAATGTCCCGCCCCGGCTGCGCTTCGTGGCGCGGGTCATGGGCTGGCCCTTCGCCTGGCTGGGGCTCAAGGGCGACCCGGCCCTGCCGCCGGTGACCCGGGCGCTGACCGCGCTGGGTCCGGCCTATATCAAGTTCGGACAGATCCTCTCCACCCGGCCCGATATCGTCGGCCTCGATCTGGCCAACCAGCTGCGCTATTTGCAGGACAAGCTGCCCGCCTTCCCCACCGCCCAGGCCCGCGCCCTGATCGAGGCCGAGCTTGAGCGCCCGGTCGAGGCGATGTTCTCGGAATTCAGCGACCCGGTCGCCGCTGCCTCCATCGCCCAGGTCCATCACGCGCGGGTGGCCGAGACGGGCGAGGAAGTCGCGGTGAAGGTGCTGCGCCCGGGGATCGTGAAGGCCTTCCGCCGCGACATCGACGCCTTCTATTTCGCCGCCGGTATGATCGCGCGGCTGCTGCCCTCCACCCGCCGCCTGCGCCCCACCGATGTGATCGCCCATTTCGAGGGCGTGGTGATGGGCGAGCTGGACCTGCGGCTGGAAACCGCCGCCGCCGCCGAATTCGCCGCCAATACCGCGGGCGACCGGGGCTTCCGCGTGCCCCAGCCGGTCTGGCACCTGTCCGGCCGTCAGGTGATGACGCTGGGCTGGGCCGAGGGCGCGCCCTTGGGCGACAATGCCGCCATCGACGCGCTGGGCGTCGACCGGATGGAGCTGGGCGAGCGGGTGCTGCAGCTCTTCCTCAAGCACGCGCTGCGGGACGGGTATTTCCACGCCGACATGCATCAGGGCAACCTGAAGGTGGCGGCGAACGGCGACCTCATTGCCTATGATTTCGGTATCATGGGGGTGCTCGACGAATACACCCGCCGGGTCTACGCCGAGATCCTGTTCGGCTTCATCCGCAAGGATTACCGCCGCGTCGCCGAGGTGCATTTCGAGGCGGGCTATGTCCCCGCCGACCGCGATGTCGAGGAATTCGCCCGGGCGCTGCGCTCGGTGGGCGAGCCGATCTTCGGCATGGACGCGAGCCGCATCTCGATGGCGCGGCTCCTCAATTACCTGTTCGAGGTGACCGAGCGTTTCGGCATGCAGACCCGGACCGAGCTGATCCTGCTTCAGCGCACCATGGTCGTGGTCGAGGGGGTGGCGCGGTCCCTCAACCCCTCGATCAACATCTGGCATGTCGCGCAGCCGGTGGTCGAGGAATACATCCGCAACAACCTCGGCCCCGCCGCGCTGGCCCGCGATCTGGGCCGGGCGTTGACGGTGATGGCCCGGTTCGGGCCGCATCTGCCCGGCGCGGTCGAGGGCGCCCTGATCCGCCTGCGCGCCCCCGCCGACCCCCTCCCGCCCCGCCGCTCGCTCGCCCCCCTGGCCTGGTTCATCGCCGGCGCCGCGGTGACCTGGGCCGCCTTCGCGACCTGGCTGGCGGCCTGACGGCGGGTCCCGGCGCGTCGCTTGAGGATAGGGTGGGGCCAGCGTGTCCCGGGGTGGTGTGTTCCGGGGTCAAGCCCTTCGCCTTGTTGCAAAAAGCGCCGCATCACCGACCCGCAGAGCCCGAACGGGGCGGGGCCGAAGCGATGCCTCGAAGGCCCGCCTGAGGGCCGCGTCTTCGCACGGAGCCCAGCGTCCCGCCCGCGGATCACCGGCCGGACCTGACCCCCAAGCATCGCCCGGCGAGCGCAAGCGACCTAACCGCCCATCGCAAGACAGCTTCGCTACCCCGGTTTTGCTGTGACCCGCCGTCTCCCACTGCGCTGCTTACCCCCGTGCCCGGGCTGATCGGCAAGCTTCACGCTAGCGGAGCCCAGCCCCATCCCAGCAGCTTCCCCACGCGCCGCGTCCCCGCTCTTTGCCGAACCTGCACCGGCGAATTCTACGCGGCTGCCTCGCCCCACGGCCGCTGCAACACCACAAGACGCAGCCCCAAGCCTCGCCTCTGCAGCATTCCCGCGCGCGGCTGCCGCCACGCCGACCGCTTCCGGGCCGCAGTCAGGCTTGGCGCTGAGCCCCCTGATCCTGAAGAGATCGCGCCTGAAATCCAACGCCCGCCCCCGCTTCGGCGGCATCGGGGAAGCAAGCGACCCTGCGATTTCCCTTTGTGGCCGCCCTCGTGAGGCGCGGCCGAGCTGCGGGTCCTTTCGAAGGGCCGGGTTTTCCTCACAGAGAACGGCTCTGCACCCGACTTGCTCAGTCTTAAAAGCCAATGATCCCCGGAAGGATCGCGCAGAGCTGCGGGCGTCTTCATCGTCCGGGGGCCGACCCCAGGCGGCCCACCGCAGTGGCTGTCACCCGAGGCCGGATCAGCGGGCCAGAGGCAGGGCAGGCGCGAAGCTGCCGCGTTTCAGCCGGAGCTCCTGCCTCCCCTGAAGCCCCGTTTGCCGTGAAACGTAGCGCCGCCGGGGACCGGGAGGGGAACGAGGTTGGACCCGAGGCACCCATTCCCATGGCGGGGGCAGGCAGCCTCGCGAAGCGGTAGATGGGCGGGATACCCGGAACCTCCCCGCCGAGGTCAAAGGGCGAACATTCCTGTGGTCCACCGTTCACCCACAAGGGGGGAGAGGGGTTTCGCCCTTGGCCGGAACGCCTCCGGCGCTCAGCCCTCGGGCGACCAGGCGCGCCGGGCGTAACGCCCGCCGCGCGGGGCTTGCTTGGCGGGTGGAGCCCTGCTGCGGGGCTTGCTTGGAGGACGGAGCGCTGCTGCGGTCGCCAGCCTGCCGGGTCAGCGACGTGTATCTTGCGACTCTGGCTGCCACTTGCCCGTCCTCAGGAGCCCGCAGCGCCCATGGTCTCGTCCGTGCCTCATCGCCAGCACAGGGCAGGCCGGTCTCCGCCAGCCAGCTCTCACCATCAATCTCCGCCGTGGACCGTGGGGTCATCCGCCCCGGCAGTTCCCCGCCACAGCCCGCGGCGCGCGGCGGCCCGGATATCACCCGGCCGCCGCCCGAAACCCGCCTCAGCCGCTCAGTTCGCCGGTTCGGCCTCCGGCCGGCGCAGGCCCGTGACTTGCGAACTCTCGACATAGAGCCCGCCGGGCAGCACCAGCAGGGTCATCCCGTTCTCATAGCGCGCCTCGAGGATCGGCACATAGGCGGCGACCGGCTGGGTATCCAGCGTCTCGCCGTCCAGGGTCGAGTCGATCTCGAAGGAATAGGTGCCGGGGGGCAACAGGGCGCCATCGCCGTCGCGCCCGTCCCAGCTGTAGCTCTGCGCCTGCGGGTCGAGGGTGCGGCTGTCGACGATCCGCCCCTCCTCGTCCCGTACGACCAGCGTGACCGACTCAGCCCCGAGCGCCGGATCCGGGGTCAGCGCGATCGGCGTCCCGTCGAAATGCGCGCCGCCATAGATCCGGGCCTCCATCCCCACCCAGCCGCCCAGGTCGGCCAGCCCGGTCTGCCCCAGCATCGAGGCCAGCAGCTGGTTGGTGTAGGTCTGCTGCTCGACCCCGGCGAAGGTGGCGAGCTGCACGGCGAAATCCGAGGCCGATTGCGGGTTCAGCGGATCCTGGTTCTGCATCTGCGTCGTCAGCATCCGCAGGAAGGTGACGAAATCCGATTGTTCCGGCGTGCCGGTGGCGGAGGCGGAGGACCCGAAGGATCCGAAGCTCGAGGCGATTTCCATGAGGTCCTCTCAGAGGCGAAGGTCGAGGTGATCGCGCGCGCGCAGCGGCGGCGCGGGCGCGGGTTGGGTCTGGGGCCGGGGATCGGCCGGGGGGGCGCCGGGGGAGGCGGTCTGCGAGGGCGGGGCGTGCGGCGTGGCCTGCTGCCCGGCGCCGCCCGCATTGCCGCCCGAGAAACGCAGCGACAGCTGGTCATGGCCCAGCGCCCGCAGATCCTGCTCCAGCGCGCCGATATGCCGCCGCATCAGGTCGAGCGTTTCGGGCCGTTCGGCATGCACGATCAGCAGGCTGCCGGTCTCATGGCTGACCAGTTTCAGGCGGACATGGCCCAGCTCCTCGGGCTTGAGGGCCAGGTCGAAGCTGCCGGGACCGGGGGTCTCCAGCCGGGCGGCGATCTGCTGGGCGATCCGGTGCGGCATGTCGAGGGGGGGTGATGCCCCGGGGCGCGGGTCGGCCGAGGCCTCGGCCCTGTGCGGCGCGTCGAGGCGCTGCACGACCTCGACCACCGGGTCACGGGAAGGCCCGGGATCGGCGGTGCCGGGGGGCGGGGCGAGGCCCCCTCCCGGCGGGGACAGGGCCGGGCCGGGAGGGGCGGCTTTCGGGTCTGGGCCGGTGGCTCCGGTGACGGGGCGCGCGACGGGCATCGCCGCGCCCTGGTGTGGCGCAACGGGCCGGACGGCCGCGGCTGTCGCCGGGGCGCGGGGCAGTTCGCTCGCGGCAAAGACGGCGCGGGCCGGGCCGTAGGGATCCCGCGCGGGCAGGGAGGAGGTCCGGGGTGGCGGCACGGGTGCAGCGGCCTCCGGCGGCGGAGCCAGGGGCGCCGGGTCGGGTTGACGGGCGACTATCGGCGCCCCGGGGACCATCGGAGCGGCGGCGGGAAGGCTTGCCGAGGCCTGTAGCCGCGGGGCGGGGTCGGCGGCGGGGACTGGTTGGGGGGCCACGGGACGGAGGGCGGGCGGGTCCTGCGCCGGGAGGCCAGGGGCGGTGGGCGCGCTCACCGGGGGTGTTGGGGTCGTGGCCTGTAGGAGGGCCTCCGTGCGAGGGGCGGAAGGTTGGTTGCCGGGCGGCAGAGCCGGGACCGCCGCTGCGGTCATCAGGACGGGCGGCGCCTCGCGTCGCTGCCGCGCCGGGACTGCCCCGGGGACCCTGGGTCCGGCCTGCGGTGGCGCTTCGGGCTGCGGCACGGGGCCGGTGGCGGGTTGCGCGGCGGTGACGGGCGCGAGTGGCCCGGCCGCGTCGGCCACAGGGGTCTGCGCCTGTGTCGGAGCGAGGGGCGGAGCGCGCAAGGGGGCCGCGGTTTCCAGGGCGTCGGACGGTGTTTGCCTGGTGGGCGACGGAGGGGGGGGCACTTGCCGGGTTTGCGTCCGATCCGGCGCCGTCTGATCGGGCTGCGCCTGATGGCGTTCCGTCTGCCGGGGCTGGACCTGAGTGAGCGGAGGCTCGATCCGCCCTGTCAGAGAGGCCTGGGAGGGTGGCGCAGCGCCGGGCAGGTGCCGTCCAGATTGATCGGGCTGCGCCCCATTGGGCCCCGCCTGCCCGGACTGGGCTTGATCGATTCGCGTGGGAACACTCCCCGCCAGAGGCGCCAGTGTTAGTTGCGGGGCGGGCTGCGCGGTGCCTCCTTGATCTGACCGGGCCTGAGGCGGCCTTGCTTGATCGGATCGCTGGTGTAGCGCGGCGATCCCCTGCGCGCCCGGTGCGACCTCGGGCCCGAGGCGTGACGGCTCGGCCTGACCTTCCGGGCTGAGCAGCGGCGGAGGGGGTTCTGGTGTGCTCTGTCCGGCGGGGGCGCGGGCTTGCGCAGGTTGGGTGCTCGCTTCAGGCGCTGAGCCCTGGCTCACGGGCGCCAGCGGGTCGGTGAGCGCAGGGGGCTGCGGCGTGGCCTGGGCGACAGGTGCTGCCTGCGCCCCAAGCGGGCGGGGCGTCAGAGGCGGATCGGCGGGGCGCGTGTCCGGGGTCGGGCTGCCGACGAGCGGCTGGTCGGGTGCCGGAGCCTCTGCCGCCGTGCCGTGGGAGACGGCGGCGTCGGATTGAACCGGCCCGGGCAGGGCCCCGGCGACGAAGGGGGCGACGCCAGGCCCGTCCAGCACCAGACGGGCTCGCAGTAGCGATTCGCGCCCCGGCACCCCCGGCGTGCTGGCCTGATCGGCGGGGTCCGCCGGGGCCGTTTCCCCCTCCGGCAGGGCCAGAAAGGCGCCGAACGCGCTGTCCGGGCTGATAACGGTCATGTCGGGCGTGCCCGCGACCTCGGGCTCCGGTGCGGCGGCTTCCGGCACCTCCTCCCCCTCCGGGGGAGCCTCGCCCACGGGCCCGTCGCCCGGAACCGGTTGCTCCGAGGCCATCATCGCCCTGAGCCGGCCCAGCACCGCGGCGAAATCCGCACCCTCGGGCAGCGCGGCCACCGGGCGCGGCGTGCCCCGGGGCAGGGGCGTATTCTCGGCGGTGACCAGGGGCATCATGCCGGACCTCCGTTCTGGATCTCCGAACCCTAGCAGCCGGTGGTTACCGCTTCTTTACCGCCACCTGCCAGGATTTGGCATCCGCATCAGGAGGTTCCGATGATCCAACCCGTTGCCCTGCCGACCGCGCCAGCGCCGCCCGACGCCCTGCGCCGCAGCGCCGAGGCGCTGGAAGCCGCCTTTCTGGCCGAGATGCTGAAAAGCGCCGGGGCCTTCCGACCGACCGAGGGCCCGGGGTCGGGCGGCGAGGGCGAGGCGCATTTCGCCTCGTTCCTGGCCGATGAACAGGCCCGCGCCATGGTCGCCCGCGGCGGTATCGGTCTGGCCGATTCGATCGAACACGCGCTGCGCCTGCGCGCGGGCGGAGCGGCGCCATGAGCGCGCGCGCCATGTCCCGGGGCGACCTCAGGCGCCTCGCCGCGCTTTTGCGACAGGAACGTGCGGCGCTGACCCGCGGCGATTACGCGCGGCTCGAGGCACTGGCGCCGCGCAAGATCCAGCTGCTGGAACGGCTTGAGGCGGGCGAACCGCTGCCCGGCACGCCCGCCAACCGCGACCTCGCGGCCGAGATCCGCGCGACCGCCACCCGCAACGCCCGCCTGTTCGAGGCCGCCATCGCCGGGATCCACGAGGCGCGCGCGCTGCTGCTGCGCGCGCGGGATCGCGGGCGCGGTCAGACCTATGGCGCGAACGGCAGCCGCGCCGCGCTCGAACCCGCCGCCGGAAGCCTGCACCGGCGGGCCTGATACCCCTCCGTCGCGTTGGATTTGACGGAAATTGGCATCGCAGCGGGGGCAGGGTTTAAGCCGTTATTAGCACTTCACCCCGAGTCTGGCTGAGCACCGACCAGGTGGCGCGTCATCCGGAAACCGGACAGCCGCAGGTCCAGAATGGGCTTGGCCGCCGTTCTCGAACGGCACGAAACCGGCGTGAAACACGCCATGTGACAAGGGAAAATCCATGTCCTCCATTCTGACCAACAGCACTGCCATGGTGGCGTTGCAGACCCTCAAGTCGATCAACGCCAACATGGGGAAAACCCAGAACGAGATCTCGACGGGCAAATCGGTATCGAGCGCCCGCCAGAACTCGGCCGTCTGGGCCATCTCCAAGACCATGGAATCGGACGTCAAGGGCTTCAAGGGAATCGCCGATTCGCTCGCTCTGGGCTCCTCGACCGTCGCCACCGCGCGCTCGGCCTCGGAGCAGATCACCGACCTTCTGACGGAGATCAAGGGCAAGATCGTCGCCGCCCAGGAAGACAACGTCGACCGGGAGAAGATCCAGACCGACGTCGCTGCCCTGCGCAACCAGATCTCCACGATCGTCGGCGCGGCGCAGTTCAACGGCCTGAATCTGCTGTCCAACCGCCAGAGCGGCGCCACGGTTGCCAATATCGTCGGCAACACGGGTAACGGTGCTGGCATTCTCGGGTCGGGCACCGTCAGCATCCTGTCGTCGCTCGATCGCAGCAGCGGCGGGACCGTCACGGCCTCGTCGATCACCGCCGCCAAGGCCGACCTGGGCACCCAGGCCTCGGTTCAGGGTGCGGGCACCGATCTCGCCGCGGGTGCGGTGACCGGTGCGGGCGCGATCGCCACCGGGGCCACCGGCACGCTCACCATCGTCGGTGACGTGGGCACGGCGGCACGCGGGGGCAACCGCGTCCTCGCGGGCGATTCCTACACCATCGGCGGTCTGACCGGCGTGTCCGGTGCCGTTCGCTACGTCGCCCGTGATGGCGATACGGTGAACGACATCGCCAGCGCCCTGAACGACATGCTGAACTTCCAGGCCGCGAAATCGGGGATTGCCATCTCGTCCACCGTGTCGGGCGCGGCGATCACCGTCACCAACGGCACCACGGCGGGCATCACCACCGCGATGACGCTGAACTCGGGCGGTACGGCGGGCGGCGGGCTGGAGATCCTCTCCAGCGTCGACGTCTCGACCTCGCAGGGCGCCGAGGCGGCGCTCAGCGCCATCGAGGGCCTGACCCAGACCGCGATCGAGGCTGCGGCCAACTTCGGTTCGGTCCAGGGACGGATCGAGATCCAGAGCGAATATGTCTCCAACCTGATGGATTCGCTCAAATCGGGGATCGGTTCGCTGGTCGACGCCAACATGGAAGAAACCTCGGCGCGCCTGCAGGCGCTCCAGGTGCAGCAGCAGCTGGGTATCCAGGCTCTGTCGATCGCCAACCAGGCGCCGCAGAACATCCTGGCGCTCTTCCGCTAAGGCCTCGGGCCGGGGCTTCTGCCCCGGCCCATCCCCTCCATGTCTTCGCACCATGAGGCCTTGAGATGAGTGTTGCCGCCCATGCGCGTACCAGTTACGGCGATCACGCCCGTGCGCTGAAAACCCCGCGTGATATCGAATATGACGTGCTGGCCCGAATCACCGGCCGCATCCAGTCGGAACTTCCGCACCAGCCGGGCAAGATCACCCTGGCCCTGACCATGGCTCTGAACGACAACCGCCGCCTCTGGGCCACCTTCGCCACCGATCTCGCCAATCCGGACAATGGCTTTCCCGTCGATCTGCGGGCCCGGCTCTTCTCGCTGGCCGAATTCACCCTCAAGCACACCACGCAGGTGCTGACCGGCCGTGCCCGTGCCGATGTGCTGGCCGAGATCAACACCGCAGTGATGCGCGGCTTGCGACCGACCGGGGGGGCGCGGCCATGAGCGGCCTGATCCTCAAGCTCGCCCCGCATGAGCGCGTGCTGATCAACGGCGCGGTGATCGAGAATGGCGAGCGCCGCTCGCGCCTGTCGATCGTCACGCCCAACGCCAATATCCTGCGGCTCAGGGATGCGATCCACCCCGGCGAGGTCTCGACGCCTGTGCGCCGCGTCGCCTATATCGCCCAGCTGGTCCTGTCGGGCGATGCCGCGCCGGAGGAAGCGACGCCGCAATTGCTGCGCGGAATCGAGCAGCTCAGCCAGGTGCTGACCGATCCCGACAGCCGGGCCCTGCTGGACCGCGCCAGCCAGGCGGTACTGGACGGCGAATTCTATCCCGCCATGCGCCATTTGCGGGCGCTCCTTCCCCGGGAGGAGCGGCTCTTCGCGGCCGCGACTCGGCAATGAGCTTCCAGCCGATCCTGCCCTTGGACGGCTATGTCGGCTGGCGCTTCCTGCAACGGACGCTGGACAAGCAGCAGGCTGCGGCGAACGCCGCCCCGCAGCTGCAACGCGACGAGGCGCATTTTCGCGAGAAGATCGCCTCGATCACCAGCGCCGAGGAATTGGTCAAGGACCGCCAGCTGCTCTCGGTGGCGCTGACCGCCTTCGGCTTGCAGGATGATCTGCCCAACCGCGCCTATATCCAGAAAGTCCTGGAAAGCCCGGCCAAGGAGGAGGGAAGCTTCGTCAACCGCCTCACCGACCGCCGCTACAAACAGCTGAACGCGGCCTTCGGGTTCGGTGATACCTATGTCTCGTGGAACCAGATCGACGAGACCTTCGCCGACCGCATGGTTGCGGCCTATCGCGACCAAAGCTTCGAGGTCGCGGTCGGGGCGCAAAACGAATCGATGCGGCTGGCGCTGGGTCTGCAACGCGACCTGGCCGATCTGGCCCGGCAGGACAGCAGCGAACTGACACGCTGGTACACGGTGCTGGGCACCGGCAGCCTGCGCGCGGTCTTCGAGACCGCCTTCATGCTGCCCACGGGCTTCGGCGCGCTCGATCTCGACCGGCAGGTCGAGATTCTGCAGGGGCGGATGGAACAGCTGACCGGCTTGGATACGATCAGTCAGTTCAAGGATCCTGAAGCCGTGGACACCCTGATTCGGCGCTATTTCCTGGCCGGTCAGGTGAAGGCGATTCAGGACAATGCGGTCGCCGGCAGCGGCGCGCTGACGCTTCTGCAGAATGGCCAGGCCTCGCTCCGCAGCATTCTGGGGCGCTGAGTTGCGGGAAGCTGGAGGAAAGACAGGGTCGGTCGGGCGCGTCGGGCGTTCAAAGCGATGATCTCCCGGACCGCAGGGCCGACCTATGGAAGCCACGGACGCAAGGATTCGCTGCGCTGATTCGGGTCCGAGAAGCAGGCCGGTCTGACATCCGAGAGGCTGGCAACCAAGCCCGCCTGGTCCCCGGGGGAATTGAGGCCAGACTGATCCGAACCAGAAGCGCGCGGGGGAGGTAGGAGCGAATTCGAGTACAGAGCCCCGGGCGGTGAGGGCTGCTGGTCTTGGGTTTCGGACCTCCGGCTCAAGACCCGGACAGCAGATTCGCCAACGCCGAAAAGTTGATCCCGGGGGCTTGCGCTCGGACCAGTGCCCGTGGAACCCAAGCTCGGAAGCTCGGAAGCTCGGAAGCTCGGAAGCTCGGAAGCTCGGAAGCTCGGAAGCTCG
>NZ_JAUCCQ010000083.1:0-16379 GCF_034676075.1 Pararhodobacter sp.
GGGGCGGGCTCCCGGCCGCGCCACGGGCGCGGCGTTCGCGGCTGAAACGCGCCAATGGCGCGTTTCCGAGACGCCGCTCACCCCCCCGCCTCCGGTCGCCCGAGGCACGAGGGCGAAACCCCTCCCCTGTCAGCCGAAGAGCCGCAGGCCGCTTTCGGTCACGATGCCGTCGAGCGGCTGATCGAAACAATCGGTCGGGACCTCGGCCTGTTCCTGCGCGTCGAAGGCGAAGCCCAGTGCGGTGACGGGGCCGGCGGCGCGCAGACGGGCCAGCGTCCGGTCGTAGAAGCCGCCGCCATAGCCCAGCCGGTAGCCGCGGGCATCGAAGGCCAGCATCGGCACGATCACCAGCCGCGGGATCATCGCCACGCCCTCGGCCGGGACCTTGGCGCCGAAGGGGCCGTCGACCAGCGGCGTTTCGGGTGTCCAGAGGTGGAAGTCGAGCGGCCGCCCTGCGCCCGAGATGACCGGCACGCCGACCGGGCCGGGATGGCCGGCCATGACCGGCACCGGGTCGATCTCGGTCCGGATCGGCAGGTAGCCCGAGAGCGGCGCCGCGCCATACTCAGCCAGCGCCGCCGCCAGATGCGCTTGCGCCGCCGCGTCGCGGCCGGTGCCGAACACCGCCTTGCGGGCGGTGAAGGCGGCGCGGCGGGCCTCGGCCTTGATCTGGTCGATGCTCACATCAGCACCAGCGTGGCGAGGCCGAGGAAGACGAAGAAGCCGACCACATCGGTGAGCGTGGTGACGAAGGTGCCCGAGGCCAGCGCCGGGTCGAGTTTCAGCCGGTTGAGTGCCAGCGGCACCAGCACCCCGGCCAGCGCCGCGAGCGACAGGTTGATGATCAGCGCGGCGCCGATCACCACCCCCAGCCAGATGTCGCGTCCGTACAACGTCCAGGCCACCGCGCCCATCACCAGGGCAAAGCCCACCCCGTTGATCAGGCCGACGACCAGTTCGCGTCGGACGACCCGCGCGGCGTTCGATTCCGTCAGGTCCTTGGTCGCCAGCGCCCGCACCGCCACGGTCAGCGATTGCGTGCCCGCATTGCCGCCCATCGAGGCGACGATCGGCATCAAGGCCGCCAGCGCCACCAGAACGGCGATCGTGCCCTCGAAGAGACCGATCACGGCCGCCGCGATATTGGCCGTCACGAGGTTCACGGCCAGCCAGGGGAAGCGCTGGCGCACCGTCTCCCAGACCCCGTCCGAGAGGCTCGATTCATCGCCGACGCCCGCCATGCGCAGCATGTCTTCCTCGTGCTCGTCATCGAGGACGACCATGGCGTCGTCGATGGTGATCACCCCGACCAGCCGCCCCGCCCCATCCACGACCGGAGTCGAGATGAGATGGTACTTATTGAACATCCGGGCGACCTCGGCCTCCTCTTCGGTGGCCTCCACTGTCATGAAACTGTCCTCGATAATGTCAGACAGCGCGGTATCGCGTTTCGAGGCCAGCACCCGTCCCAGCGTCGCATAGCCGGTCGGGCGGTGGCGTTCATCGACCAGGATCACATGGTAGAACTGGTCCGGCAGCCAATCGGCCGAGCGCAGATGGTCGATGGTCTGCCCCACCGTCCAGTCCTGCGGCACGCTGACCGTCTCGGATTGCATAAGGCGGCCAGCGGAATATTCGGGCCAGGCGAGCGAGCTTTCGACCGCCGCCCGGTCGTCCTTTTCCAGCGAGTCGAGGATGAAGGCCTGATCGTGGTCCTCCAGATCCTCAAGAATGTCGACCACGTCGTCGGTGTCGAGTTCCCGCACCGCCTCGGCCAGGGCCTCGCGCGGCATGGCCTCGATGACCTCTTCGCGCACCGCCTCGTCGAGTTCGGACAGCACGTCGCCATCGACGCCCTCGGGGTAGAGCGTCAGCAGCGCCTTGCGCTCCTGGCTGGAGATCTGTTCCAGCAAGTCCGAGATATCGGCCGGGTGCAGCGTGTCGAGCGCCGCGGCGACGGCCTGGGCGTCGCCCGCGTCGACGGCGTCCAGGACCGTGCCGATCCGCTCGGCATCAAGCTCCTCGACCTCGCGGTCCTCCTCGGGCGGCTCGGGCCGGGGCGTCGGTTCGGGTATCGGATTCTCCGGGTTCCCGGTCTTGTGGTGTTCCGGTTCCGTCATCGCCGCCTCCCGTTCCCGTTTCGGCCTGCGCCCGGGTCGAATCGTCCCGTGCCCGTGGTTGTTAAGCGCAAACGGCCGCGCGATAAAGGGTCAGCCGCCCCCTTGGAGGTTCCCATGCGCGACCTGCTTATCGGCCAGGTACTGAGTTTCGATGACGACCCGTTCCTTGAAGGCCCTTCGGCAGCCCGGATCGAGGCCGAGGGCGCCGTCTTGATCGAAGACGGGCGGATCCTGGCCGTCGGTCCCGCCGCCAGCCTGCGCGCCGCGCATCCCGAGGCGCGGCGTCACGATTACGGCAAGGCGCTGATTTCGCCGGGTTTCGTCGATGCCCATGCGCATTACCCGCAGACCGGGATCATCGCCGGCTGGGGCAAGCGGCTGATCGACTGGCTGAACACCTATACCTTCCCCGAGGAATCGCGCTTCGGCGACCCTGAGCATGCGCGGCGGGCGGCGGAGACCTGCCTCGACCTGATGCTGGCCCATGGTACGACCAGCGTCTGCAGCTTCTGCACCATCCATCCCGAGAGCGTTGACGCCTTCTTTACCGCGGCGCAGGCGCGGGGGATGCGGGTGATGGCGGGCAAGACCTGCATGGACCGCAACGCACCCGACAGCCTGCGGGATAGCGCGCAGTCGGCCTATGACCAGTCGAAGGCGCTGCTGGAACGCTGGCATGGGGTGGACCGGCTGGGCTATGTCATCACGCCGCGTTTCGCGCCGACCTCGACGCCCGACCAGCTGGCGGCTCTGGGGGCGCTCTGGGCCGAGCATCCGGAGGTGGCGATGCAGACCCATCTGTCGGAACAGAAAGAGGAAATCCGCTGGGTGGCGGAGCTGTTCCCCGAGGCGCGCGATTACCTCGATGTCTATGAGCGGTTCGGGCTGCTGGGCGCCCGGGGGCTCTATGGGCACGCGATCCACCTTGAGCCACGCGAGCGGGACCGGCTGCGCGACGTGGGCGCGGCGCTGGTGCATTGCCCGACCTCGAACGCCTTCATCGGCTCGGGACTGTTCGACATGGTGGGGCTGAAGGCCGAGGGGCAGCGGATCGGGCTCGCCACCGATATCGGCGGGGGCTCCAGCTTCTCGATGCTGCGGACCATGGCGGCGGCCTATGAGATCGCCCAGCTGCGGGGTGAGGCGCTGCATCCGGCGCAGCTCTGGTGGTTGGCGACCGCAGGCTCGGCCGGGGCGCTGGGGCTGGGCGACCGCATCGGGCGGATCGCGCCGGGCTATGAGGCAGATCTGACGGTGGTCGATCTGGCCTCGACCCAAGCCATCGCCCAGCGCGCGGCGCGGGCGGGCGACCTGTGGGAGGCGCTGTTCCCGACCATCATGATGGGCGACGACCGGGCGATCCTTGCCACCTGGGTGAACGGCAAGCCGATCCACCGCGCATGAAAAAGGGCCGGTCCCGCAGGACCGGCCCCCTTCTTTTCCGTCCGTCCGCTTATTCCCGGTTGCCCAGGAACATCAGCAGGAACTGGAACATGTTCAGGAAGTCGAGGTAGAGGTTCAGTGCGCCCGCGATGGCCGATTTTTCCAGCCATTCGGTGTCGCCCTGCGCCGCATGCGCGATGTAATTCGCCTTGATCGTCTGGGTGTCGAAGGCGGTGAGGCCCGCGAAGATCAGCACACCGATCACCGAGATCGCGAAGGCCAGCGCCGACGAGCCGATGAAGATGTTGACGACCATCGCGACCAGAAGGCCGATCACGCCCATCACCAGGAAGGTGCCGATGCCCGACAGGTCACGCTTCGTGGTATAGCCGTAGAGGCTGAGACCGGCGAAGGCGATCGCGGTAATCAGGAAGGTCTGGGTGATCGAGAAACTGGTGTAGACGAGGAAGATCGAGCTCAGCGACACGCCGATCAGCGCCGCGAAGACGAAGAAACCGACCTGCATCGCCGCGGCCGAGGCATTGCGCATCAGCGCGCCGAAGCCGAAGAACAGGAAGGCGAGCGGGGCGAACATCACCACCCAGCGGAACGCCGATGCATAGATCAGATAGCCGAATTGCGACAGATACGTCCCGTTCGGCAGCATCGCGGCGGCCGTGTTCGGGTCGGTCGTGGTGGCAAGGCCGGAAATCGCCCAGGCGCCCGCCGCCGTGATCAGCATGCCCACGGACATCGTGCCGTAGACCTTGTTCATATGCGTGCGCAGGCCGGCGTCGATCCGTGCGCCAAGCGCGCCAGCGTCAGACGTGCGCACCGACTGGTAGTTGGCCATGTAACCCTCCGTTGGAACCATCTTGTCACGAAGGCCCGGTTCCCCGGGCCCCCGCGAATGGTTCCAATATCGGGATTATGAACCCCTATTTCAAGACTCGCCTTAAGCGGTTTTGTCGGGAATTCAACGCCAGTAGCTGGGCGCGTCCCACAGGGGCCGCCTGGCCTCGCGTTGGGCCTGTTCGCGGGTGATGCCGATATCGGCCAGCATCTGGTCATCGAGCGCCGCCAGGTCGATGCGCTCGCGGCGCAGCGCAAAGGCGGTGGCCAGAGCCTTCAGCACCCGGGCCAGGACCGGGCGCCGGGGGGCGGCAACGGAAACGGGTGCGGTGCAGGTCGAGCTGGCCATCGGATCATCCTTTCAGAGCGGCTATGAGTCCCGTGCTTTGCATCACGGGTATTGATCGGATACCGAGAATACTGGTATGATGGAAACGAATGTTTCTGATGGCCACGATCACGGATGATGATATGCGACGCAATCTCGACCTCTCCGCCCTGCGTGCCCTGGCTGCCATCGCCGATTTCGGCGGGGTGACGCGGGCGGCGCAGCTGCTGAACCTGACGCAATCGGCGGTCTCCATGCAGATCAAGCGGCTGGAGGAATCGCTGGGGCTGACGCTGCTGGACCGGAGCGGGCGCGGGGTGTCGCTGACATCGGCCGGCGAGCAACTGCTCAGCTATGCGCGCCGGATCATCGCCCTGAACGACGAGGCGGTCGAGCGGCTGACCGACAGCGAATACGAGGGCGTGATCACCGTCGTCGTGCCCCATGACATCGTCTATCCGCACGTGCCGCAGGTGCTGCGGCATTTCCACTCCATGTATCCGCGCATGCAGGTGCAGCTGCTGACCCAGAACACGCTGCGCGCCAAGGAGGCCTTCGCGCGGGGTGAATGCGACCTGATCCTGACGACCGAGGCGCATTGCGACGCGGGCGGCGAGACGCTGACCCGGCTGCCGCTCCTGTGGATCGGGGCACCGGGCGGCAATGCCTGGCGCCAGCGGCCGCTCAGGCTGGCGCAGGGACGGGTCTGCGCCTTCCGCGCCGGGATCGTCGCGGCGCTGGACCGGGCGGATATCCCCTGGGAGACGGCGGTGGAATCGGAAAGCGACCGCACGCTGGAAGCCGCGGTCAGCTGCGACATGGCGATCCATGCGCTCCTGGCCGGGACCGAGCCGCCGCATGTCGAGCGCATCGCCCATGGCGGCGCCCTGCCCGACCTCAACAGCTATCTCATCAACCTGTACATGCGCCCGGGCAACGCCACGCCCGGGGTCGCGGCGCTGGCCGATCTCTTGCGCAAGGCCTGGGACAGCGACGGCCGGATCCCGCAGGGGATGGCCGCCGAATAAGGCTCAGTCGCCGATGGTGATGACCACCTTGCCGGTCGAGGCGCGGCTGCGCATCAGCTCCATCGCCTCTTCCACCCGGTCGAGCGGCAGGGCGTGGCTGACATGCGGATGCAGATCGCCCCGGGCGTACATATCCATCAGATCGGCAAGCGAGCGGGTGATGACCTGCGGCGCGAAGCTGTTGTAGCCGCCCCAGTAGAGGCCGATCACGTCGATATTCTTGACCAACAGGATGTTGGCGGGGAATTGCGGCACGCCGCCGCCGGCGAAGCCGATGACGACGAAGCGCCCCTCGGGTTTCAGCGCGCGCAGGGCGGCCGAGGCCGCGGGCTCGCCCACCGCGTCATAGACCACATCGACCCCGCCCAGCGCCTTGAACGCGGCCTTGAGGTCGGCGCCCTCGCTGTCGATCAGGACCGAGGCCCCGGCGGCCTCGGCCACTTTCAGCTTCTCGGGACCGCGGGCAACGGCAACAACCTTGGCGCCCAGCCGCGCGCCGATCTCGACCGCGGTCAGGCCCACGCCCCCCGCCGCGCCCAGCACCAGCAGCGTCTCGCCCGCTTTCAGCCGCGCGCGATGGGTCAGCGCCAGATGCGAGGTGCCATAGGCCACCATGAACCCGGCCGCCTGGTCGAAGGGCATGGCCTCGGGCACCGGCAGGCAGCGCTCGACCGGGAAGCAGCCGTATTCCGCCAGCCCGCCCTGCCCGGCGAAGACCGCGACCTTCTGGCCGGGCGCAAAGCCGGTGACGCCGGCGCCCAGCGCATCGACGGTGCCGGAAAGCTCCATGCCCATGACGAAGGGCATCGGCGGGATCTCCTGATAGGTGCCCTTGGCCATCAGCAGATCGGCGAAATTCAGGCCGCAGGCGCGGATCTTCACCCGCAGCTCGCCCGGCCCGGGTTCGGGCATCGGCAGATCGGTGAGGGCGGGCGGGGTCTCGGTCGAGGCGAGGACGAAGGCGCGCATCGGCTGGCTCCGGCTAGAGGAATCGGGACAGCCACGATGGGCCGCCCCCCGCGCAAGGACAAGGCCGCGGCGGGCCAGGGCCGAAGTGACATAGCGTCCCGCGCATGAAACTCCCGCGAAAACACGTTTGCATTTTGCGAATACACGTAAAGGTTGTTTGCGCATTGCATTGCATTTTGCAAAACACGTCTTGATGGAATGAGCGAGGGATGCTTACATCCTTCCGGGTGTACGGCCGCGACTCGGCTCCTGCCGCTACGTCAACCGTGACGTTAGCGTAAACGACAGGGACATCTGTTGCGCGATCAGCAACGCGCGGCCCTTCCCGACGCTCCTGAGTCCCGTTTTCGGGACACCCCTATGTGTGAGGCGAAAAAAATGACTCGTGGTGCAGAAGTTGGCACGGAAATTGCTTCTCTTGGTTTCGAAGGGCTTGGTCCCCGATGGCCTGATCGGTCCCGGGGATTGATTGACAAGAGGAGTCAGGAAGTGAAGCACCCGGTGGACGTCCATGTTGGCAAGCGTATCCGTCATCGTCGCTGGATGGTGGGCATGACCCAGCAGCAGCTGGCCGATTCGGTCGGCATCAAATTCCAGCAGATCCAGAAATACGAAACCGGCATGAACCGCGTCAGCGCCTCGCGTCTGTGGGACATCGCCCGTACGCTGGGTGTGCAGATCGGCTTCTTCTTCGAAGGCCTCGCCGGTGAGAATTCGGGCGAAGCAGCGCCTGCGGCCGATATCCTGGCCAACAAGGAAGCGATGGAACTGGTCCGCGCCTATTACTCGATCCCCGAAGCGCAGCGCAAACGCCTGTTCGACCTGGCCCGCGTCCTCTCCGACGCCGCCTGACAACCCCGGGTCCCAGGAGGCGGGCACACTCTTGCCCGCCCGCGCCGGCACGCCTAGACAGGGCTCTCACGCCCGGTTGAGGAGACGCCGCCGATGACCCGATCCCCCCTCCGTTCCCGTTTCTCGCCGGCCGAGATCGCTGCGCTCTGGCAGGCCGCCGATGCTGTGGCCGATGCCGCGCGCCCGGCGACGCTGGCGCATTTCCGCACCGAGGGGCTTTCCGCCGACAACAAGGCCAGTGCCGGTTTCGACCCGGTGACCGCCGCCGACCGCGCCAGCGAAGCGGCGATGCGCGCCGTGCTGGCCCGGCTGCGCCCCGATGACGCCATCCTCGGCGAAGAGGAAGAGGCACGCCCCGGCACCTCGGGCCTGACCTGGGTGCTGGACCCGATCGACGGCACCCGCGGCTATCTGTCCGGCACCCCCACCTGGGGCGTGCTGATCGCGCTGGCCGATGAGGACGGCCCCTTCCTGGGCATCATCGACCAGCCCTATATCGGCGAGCGGTTCCGCGGCGGTCTGGGCGAGGCCCGCGTTGACGGCCCGCTCGGCCAGCAGGCGCTGCGCGCCCGCCCTGCCCGGCCGCTGTCGCAGGCGATCCTCTTCACCACCTTCCCCGAAGTCGGCACCGCCGAGGAAGGCGCCGCCTTCCGCCGTGTCGCAACCCGGGCGCGGCTGACCCGCTACGGCACCGATTGCTACGCCTACGCCCTGCTGGCGGCGGGGCAGATCGACCTGGTGATCGAGGCGGGGCTGCAACCCTATGACGTGATGGCCCCCATCGCGGTGATCGAGGCCGCGGGCGGCGTGGTCACCGACTGGCAGGGCAATCCCGCGCATCAGGGCGGGCGGATCCTGGCGGCTTCGTCCCCAGAACTCCACGCCGAGGCGATGGCGCTCCTGCAAGGCTGACACCGCCACCGGACCACGAAAAAACGGACCATGAAAAAACCCGCCGAGCGCAAGCCCGGCGGGTCATTTCTGTCAGCGAAAACGCTCCGCTCAGGCGGTGGCGCCCGCTTTGGCCTGCTCGACGATCAGCGCGAAGGCTTCGGGCTCGTGCACGGCGAGATCGGCCAGAACCTTGCGGTCCACTTCGATCCCGGCGACGGCCAGCAGGTTGATGAAGCGCGAATAGGTCAGGTCGGGATCGACCAGACGCACCGCGGCGTTGATCCGCTGGATCCACAGGGCGCGGAAGTTGCGCTTGCGGGTCTTGCGGTCACGGGTGGCGTATTGGTTCGCCTTGTCGACCGCCTGCGTGGCGGTGCGGAAGTTGCGCGAACGGGCGCTGTAATAGCCCGAGGCGGCCTTGATCACCTTGCGGTGACGGGCGTGGGTCACCTTGCCGGATTTGACGCGTGCCATGTGTGTCTCTCCTCAGCTCAGCGGGCGTAGGGCATGTAGGTCTTGACGATCTTCGTATCCGGCTCGCTCAGCACCATGGTGCCGCGGGCGTCGCGGATGAATTTCGTCGTACGCTTGATCATGCCGTGGCGCTTGCCGGCTTGGGCCGATTTGATCTTGCCGGTAGCAGTGACCTTGAACCGCTTTTTGGCGGCCGATTTGGTCTTCATCTTGGGCATTTCCGTCTCCTGTCTCTTCGAGAGGTCATAACGCGCGACTCGGCATGCCACACCGGCCGGCCGCGCGGGCTCAGAGGGCGTCCCAATACCCCGCCCCTCCCCGCTTTGCAAGGGCCCCCGAACCCCTCCCGGACGCAAGGTCACGCGCGCACGGGACTTGCCCGCCGGCGCGCGACGGCGCAGGTCCGGAGCAGCGAGGAGAGAGCGATGACCGACAGTATCTGGAAGACCCCCTTCACCATCGAGATGGCCAATGCCTATGGCCAGGGAACCGCGAACGCCCGGCTGGGGATCGAGATCCTGGAAAAGGGCGACGATTACCTGACCGGCCGGATGCCGGTCGACGAACGCACCAAACAGCCCGGCGGGATCCTCCACGGCGGCGCCTCGGTCCTGCTGGCCGAGACGCTGGCCAGCCTGGCCGGTGCCTTTTGCGTCGATGTGACCCGCGAAAGCGTCGTCGGACAGGAGATCAACGCCAACCATCTGCGCCCGGCGACCGGCGGTTGGGTCACCGGCACCACGCGGCCGGTGCATATCGGGCGGCGCAGCCAGGTCTGGGAGACGCGGATCGTCGATGAGAACGGCAAGCTCGTGTGCATCTCGCGCATGACGCTGGCGGTGACCGACCAGCCCGCGCGCGCGGCATCCACGGCCCCCCTGCCTTAACGCTGCCAGTAGCGCCCCACCGTCTCGACCGCGAGGTCGGGGATCAGGCGCCAGTCATAGGGCCCGGCGGGGTTGGTGTACGAGGCCCAGGCCGCCACCCCCAGCCCCACCGCCACCAGGATCAGCGCCGCCCAGGGCCGCCGCCGGTCGGCCCAGGCCGAGACCAGCGCGACGAAGGCGAGCGGCAGGAACACCAGCCCGACAAGGAACAGTAGGTCGCGGTCCATGGGCTCTCCGAAGTGTCACGGGGCCGAGGAGGTCATTCCTCGGCGCGGAAGATCAGACGCTCGTCGCAGGGCGCCACGCGCAGGATATTGGTGGTGCCGGGCTGGTTGAAGGGCACACCGGCGGTCACCACGATCTGGTCGGTCTGTTCGGCGAAACCCAGCTCACGCGCGGCCCGCGCGGCGCTGACCACGGCCGATTTGAAGCGGTCCACGCTGCCGGTCGCCACGCAGGTCACGCCCCAGACCAAGCACAGCCGCCGCAGCGTCGCCACCTTGGGGCTGAGCGCCAGGATCGGCACCTGCGGCCGCTCCCGCGCCACTTTCAGCGCGGTGGTGCCGGATTCGGTGAAACAGCAGATCGCCTTGATATCGGTCGATTCCGCGATCTCGCGCGCGGCCGAGACGATGGCATCGGCGACCGAGGTCCGCTCATAGGTGCGGAAGGCGGCGATGACCTGACGATAGGTCGTGTCCTTCTCGACCGAGAGCGCCACGTTGTGCATGGTGCGCACCGCCTCGACCGGGTAGTTCCCCGCCGCCGATTCCGCCGAGAGCATGACCGCATCGGCGCCCTCGTAGATGGCGGTGGCCACGTCCGAAACCTCGGCCCGGGTGGGCATCGGGCTTTCGATCATCGATTCCAGCATCTGCGTCGCCACGATCACCGGCTTCGCCAGCGCCCGCGCCCGGCGCACCAGACGCTTCTGGATCGGTGGCACGGCATGGACCGGCAGCTCGACCCCCAGGTCGCCCCGCGCCACCATGATCCCGTCCGAGACCGCGGCGATGGCGTCGAAGGCATTGACCGCGGCCGGTTTTTCAATCTTGGCCAGCACTGCGGCCCGGCCCCGGGCCAGCTCGCGCGCTTCCTCGACATCCTCGGGGCGCTGCACGAAGCTCAGCGCCAGCCAGTCCACGCCCAGATCGCAGACGAATTCCAGATCGGCCTTGTCCTTGGGGCTGAGCGCGCGCAAGGGCAGCACCACATCGGGCACGTTCACCCCCTTGCGGTTCGAGATGACGCCCCCGACCGCGACGGTGCAATTGGCGTAATCGGCGCCGCAATCATCGACCACCAACTTGATCTTGCCATCGTTCACCAAGAGCCGCGCGCCGGGCTCGAGCGCGGCAAAGATCTCGGGATGGGGCAGCAGGACGCGGGTATGATCGCCCTCGGCCTCGTCGAGGTCGAAGCGGAATTTCTGCCCCTCCTCCAGCTCGACCGAGGCGACGCCGAAGGTGCCCACCCGCAGCTTCGGTCCCTGCAGGTCGGCCAGCAGGGCGATGGGCCGCCCCGCCTCGCGCTCGACCTGGCGGACGATGGCGTGGCGGGAGGCGATTTCCTCGTGCGAGCCGTGGCTCATGTTCAGCCGGAAGACATCGGCCCCGGCTTCGAAGAGCGCGCGGATCGTGGCCAGATCGGACGAGGCCGGGCCCAGCGTGGCGACGATCTTGACGTTGCGGTTGCGGCGCATGGTGCCCTCTCTCTCGTGTCCTTGACCGGCCTTTCGCGGCCGCTTTCTTCCCGTATCGCGCAAACGCGCCCTTGCGGCAACAGGCCGGGCCGCCTTTTGCGGTATCGCTAACGCGAATAATTTACGCGGCTTGCGTTGACGATGGCATGACGCGCATTGTCCCTGCGGCTTGACCCGATGGCGGATGCAGGACAGTTCTGAGGCAAAGCGATCACCGTTTCAACGAGGAAGCCATGGACGAGGCCACCAGAACCCGCATCGAGGCCGCGACTTTTCGCCGCCTGCTCCAGCATCTGATGCACGACCGCCCCGATGCCCAGAACATCGACCTGATGAATCTGGCCGGTTTCTGCCGCAACTGCCTGAGCCGCTGGTACGGCGAGGCGGCGGCGGAGGAAGGCATCACGCTGGACAAGGAGCAATCGCGCGAGATCGTCTATGGCATGCCCTATGACGCATGGCGCGCCGAGCACCAGCGCGAGGCCTCGGCCGAACAGGTCAAGGCCTTCGACAAGAGCTTCGCCGAGAACGTCGGCAAGCGCGACTGAGTCCCCTTCGCCCCGGCCTTTGGACCCCGGCCGACCCGGTTTCCGGGTCGATGGCCGGGTGATGGCGGAATTGTTTCCAGACAAGCAACTATCCGTCGACAAAGGAGGAATTGGCCCCGGGGCCCTTCCGGCAAATGGCGGAATTCCCAAGATTACCTTGACTCTAGCGGACCCAAATGTCGTAAACAAAGCGTTAATGTACGCAAGTTAAAGAGGTGTGCCGATGGGCCTTCTGGCGCTGATCCTGGCGAGTTTCGTGGTCATGGGCCTGGGTAATCAGGATCCCTCGGACCCGGTGGTCGACAACGAAGACGACGTGCTCAACGGCACCGAAGGCGCGGATCAGCTGGAAGGCCACGCCGGCAATGACCTGCTGAACGGCCTTGACGGCAACGACACGCTGGCGGGCGGGCCCGGCAACGACACGCTCAACGGCGGCGGCGGCGCTGACGACCTTTATGGCGGCAACGGCAACGACACGCTGCATGGCAACGACGGCTGGGACCGCCTTTCCGGCGGGCGCGGCAATGACGAGCTTTTCGGCGAACAGGGCAACGACCGGCTCTGGGGCAACGATGGCCAGGACACGCTCTGGGGCGGGGCCGGCGACGACACGCTGCTGGGCGGCGCGGGCAACGACTACCTCAACGGCGGCCCCGGCCGCGACATGATGGACGGCGGCAACGGCAACGACACGCTGTTTGGCGGCGAGTGGAACGACACGCTCCTGGGCGGCGCGGGGAACGACCGGCTGTTCGGCGGCAACGGCCAGGATTCGCTTGACGGCGGCGACGGCAACGACCTGCTCGATGGCGGCAACGGCGACGACACGATCCTCAGCGGCATCGGCCTCGACACGATCCGCGCGGGCGAGGGCGACGACAGCGTCAACGCGGTCTTTGACGGCGACAAATGGGTCGACGGCGGCGCGGGCAACGACATGCTGGAGACCGGCGCGGGCAACGACACCGTCCTGGGCGGCGAGGGCGACGACATCCTCCGCAGCCTGGGCGGACGCGATTCCTTCGACGGCGGCGAGGGCAACGATTCCCTCTATGGCGATGCCAACGACACCTACACCGGCGGCGCGGGCGAGGACCTCTTTGTCATCGAACAGAAGGTCGGCGAGGGCATCACCTATGACGGCGTCGGCGAAGTGGTCGATTTCGAAGCGGGCGTCGACCAGCTGCACCTGACCATCCCCTACCTCGAAGGCACGACCCCGCCCGAGGTGACGCTGGAACCCGATGCCGAGAGCGGCGACCTGAACGTGCTGATCGACGGCACGCTGGTCACGGTGATCACCGGCGGCGCCACCATCGACGTGGACGCCGATGTCGCGGTCTATTTCAACCCGGTCACCACGCTGGATTGATCGCCGAACTTCAAAGCTGAACCGGCACCGGGTCCCGTTGTTTCGAAATCCGAAACGACGGGATCGTCCCTTTCCCCGACAAGTTGATTAAACTTGACCGAACCATCCCACGCACCGCAGGGTTGTATCTTGTTGTTGCGTAGGGGGTAAAAATGCTTGTCGGCCTGATGATCCTTGGCGTGCTGGTCACGCTGTCGATGAACGGAGGCGGCGTCGGCCTCACCGCCCCCGGCGAAACCGAAACTCCGACCGAAGGCGACGACAGCCTGACCGGTGGCGACGGCGACGACCTGATCGACGGGCTGGCTGGCAACGACACGATCCTGGGCGGCGCGGGTGACGACACGCTGCTGGGCGGTGCGGGTAACGACGACCTCGACGGACAGGGCGGCATCAACACGCTGGACGGGGGGCTGGGCGACGACAGGCTGCGGCTGAATGTCGGGTTCGAGGAACGCCTGATCCTCGACGCGGACGGCAACCGCATCGGCAGCGAGCGCTCTCTCCTCGACGGCGGCACCGGCGACGAAACCGAGGGCGATCTGCTTGACGCCTCGACCATGACCGAGGCGCTGCACCTTTTCGACAGTGCCGAGCGCGGCTTCATTGCCACCAGCCCCAGATTCGAGCGCGGCGCCGACATCGCCGGGTTTGAACGCTATGCCTTGGGTTCGGGCCATGACGTGGCCGAGATCGACCGCCAGGATACCGCGATCGTCCTCGACACGGGCGCCGGGAACGATGCGGTTTACCTCTATGGCGCGGCGCAGGGGCACCGCGTGTCGACGGGGGACGGCGACGATTCCGTCTCGATCGAAAGCCTCGCCACTCCCTGGGCCGACGGGCTGAGCCTCGATCTGGGACAGGGCGGCGAGGAGGACGGCGATACCCTCTCCATCTCCAGCGATCTGGCGCAGAATGTGGTGATCACCACCGGCGGTGGCGGCACAGCGACCGATGCCCAGGGCGGGGTGCTGAGCTTCGCCGGGGTGGAGCGGTTCGAGATCCTCACCCCCGAGGCCCAGATCGACGCCAGTGGCGCGGCCGAGGATCTGGTGATCGCCGCCGGTTCCAACGGCTCCGTCGTTACCAGTGGCGCCGGGAACGACACGCTGGGCGGCGACTTCCTTTATGGCAATGCGGGCGACGATGTACTCTTCGGCAACAGCCTCGCCGATGGTGGCTCGGGGGATGATTACGTCGCGGCTGAGCTGGCCTTCGGCGGCGCGGGCGACGACACGCTCCAAGGCGCCGAGATGACCGGCGGCTCGGGCACCGACAGCTTCCTGTCGCGCGCCTTGGTCGGCAACGGCATCGATGCCAGCTTCCAGCCGGCGCGGATCATCGATTACGAGGCCGGAGAGACCGTCGCGCTGACCGTCGATTACAACAGCGTCGATTCCGGCGATCCCTCGATCACCCATCCCGAACCCACGGTCAGCATCGAACGAATCGAGGGCGAGACCACAGTCACAGTGCTGGTCGACGGTCAGGTCGCGCTGATCATCGAGGGCGACAGCATCCCCGACGACGCGCTGACCATCACCCTGCGGGGCAGCGATCCCTGGCAGGCGTGACCCCCGGAAACGGCAACGCCGCCCGGCCCCTCACGGGCGGGCGGCGTTGTCGCGGCGCAGGCTGCGATCAGATCGCGGCCTTGCGCATCTCATCCAGATAGATCTCGCGCATGCGGCTGGCGACCCGGCCCGGCTTGCCGTCGCCCAGCGTCGCGCCGTCGATCTCGACCACCGGCATGACGAAGGCCGAGGCCGAGGTGATGAACGCCTCGTCCGCCTGCTGCGCCTCGGCGATGGTGAAGGGGCGCTCGACCACCTCCATCTGCGCCTCACGGGCGAATTTCAGCACCGCGGCGCGGGTGATGCCGTGCAGGATGTCGGTCGACAGCTGGCGGGTGATGATCTGGTTGCCCTTGACGATATAGGTGTTGTTCGAGGTCCCCTCGGTCACCAGCCCATCCTCGACCAGCCAGGCGTCGTCGGCGCCCGCCTTCTTGGCCATCATCTTGCCCATCGACGGATAGAGCAGCTGCGTGGTCTTGATGTCGCGCCGGCCCCAGCGGATGTCGGGGATCGAGATGACCTTCATCCCGACCTTCGCCGCCGGGCTGTCCGCCAGACCCGGCTTGTTCTGGGTGAAGAGCACCACGCCCGGCGGGCAGGTGGCGGGATCGGGCCAGGCGAAATCGCGGTCACCGGGCGCACCGCGGGTGACTTGCAGATAGACCAGCCCTTCCTCGATGCCGTTCACCTCGACCAGCTTGCGGTGAATGGACAGCCATTCGTCTTCGCTCAGCGGGTTCACCATCTCCAGCGCGTCGAGCGAGCGGGCGAGGCGCTTCAGGTGGCCGCTGAAATCGATCAGCTTGCCGCCGAGGACCGAGGTCACCTCATAGACCCCGTCGGCCATCAGGAAGGCGCGGTCGAAGATCGAGATCTTGGCCTGATCCTCGGGCAGGAATTCGCCGTTGACATAGACGGTGCGGGTCATGGGGGGCTCCTTGGGTTCGTGCAGGGTTCATCCGCGAGGCCGCGCCGCGCGTCAAGAGGCGATCCAGCCGGTGGCGAGCGCCCGGGCCCATTCCGGCCGACCGGCGGCCCGGGCCCGCGCCGCCATCCGGGCGCTGTCATAGGCCACGCGGCGGAAGGTGACGCTCTCGCCCTCGACCAGCGCATACGAGGCCTCGGGGAACCCGGCTTCGACCGCATGCGGCACCGGGGTGGCATCGGTATAGGCCGGGCAGCCGACCGAGCCCGGGTTCACCACCCGCCTCCCGTCTGGCAGCAGCAGCGCCCGCGGCAGATGCGAATGGGCACAGAGGATCAGCGGTGCTTCGATCCCGGCCAGCAGCCGGGCGATGGTGGCGGCATCGCGCTGCGCCACGCCGCCGTCCGCGGTGATCCGCTCGCAAAGATAGGTCTCGTCCGAGGCGGGCGTGCCGTGGCAGGC
>NZ_JAUCCQ010000084.1:0-16276 GCF_034676075.1 Pararhodobacter sp.
GAGGAAGGCCTCGGCGGCGCCCGGGCGATGATCGCCGACGGCCTCTTCCAGCGCTTCCCCTGCGACGAGATCTACGGGCTGCACAATTCCCCGTTCCACGCCCCGGGAGAGGTTGGGGTGAAGCCGGGCCCGGCGATGGCGGGGGCGAACTTCTTCGACATCCGGGTGACGGGGAAGGGCGCCCATGCGGCGATGCCGGAGGCCTCGGTCGACGCGCTGATGGTGGCGGCGGGGCTGGTCGGGCAGATCCAGACGATCAAGGCCCGCAACGTGCCCTCGGCCGAGCGGATCGTCGTCTCGGTCACGCAGATCCACGCGGGCGCGGCCTATAACGTGATCCCCGAGACCGCCTCGCTTGCCGGAACGGTGCGCTATTTCAACCGCGAGACGGCGGCGCTGGTGACCGAGCGGATGCAGGCACTCTGCGACGGGGCGGCGGCGGCCTATGGCTGTCAGGTCACGCTGGAGATGCGCAATGTCTTTGACGTGCTGGAGAACGATCCGACCCTCGCGCAGGCCATGCTGGAGGCCGCGGCCGGGCTGGTCGGCGAGCAGGCGCAGGAGAAGAGTGAACTGGTCATGGGCTCCGAGGATTTCGCCGACATGTTGCAGGTCGTCCCGGGCGCCTATTGCACCGTCGGCCATGGCTCGGGCGTCGCCCTGCACAACCCGGGCTATGTCTTCGACGATGCCTCGCTCCCCCTCGGTGCCGCGCTGATGGCCCGGATGATCGAGACGCGCGGCGCGGCTTGAGGCGGAAGCGGCGGGAGGCACGCTCCCACCCGCCCACCCCGCGCGCCTCCCGCCGCGGAGAGGGCAGCGCTTGGGTTGGCCCCGGGGGGCCAGCCCCCCGGACCCCCCGGCGTATTTTTGGCAAAGTGATGAGAAGGGCGGCGCACCCGGTCAGGGCGCCATCCGCACATCTTCGTTCTTCAAATATCCTCGGGGGGTGAATTGGCCGTCAGGCCAAGAGGGGGGCAGAAAGCCCCCCTTCCTTCGGCGCGGCGGCACGCGGCGCCGCTGGTCGCCCACCGTTTCGTCTCTTGGGGCCTCGGCGGCGGAGGCGTCGCGCCCTAGGGCGAAACCCCTCGCCCGGCCCCTCACCCTGCGGCGCTGTCTTCCGCATGCTCGGTGAATTGCAGCCGGGCCAGCCGGGCGTAGAGGCCGCCTTGCGCCACCAGTTCGGCATGGGTGCCTTCGGCGACGATGCGGCCGCCTTCGAAGACCACGATCCGGTCCGCCTTGCGCACCGTCGCCAGCCGGTGGGCCACGACGAGCGTCGTGCGGCCCTCGGAGAGCCGTTCGACCGCCTGCTGCACCAGCCGCTCGCTTTCCGCGTCCAGAGCCGAGGTCGCCTCGTCCAGCAGCAGCACCGGCGCGTCGCGCAGGATGGCGCGGGCGATGGCGATGCGCTGTTTCTGGCCGCCCGACAGCATCACGCCGCGTTCGCCCAGCTGGGTGTCGTAGCCCTCGGGCAGGGCGGCGATGAAGTCATGGGCGGCGGCCGCGCGGGCGGCTTCCTCGATCTCGGCGTCGCTCGCTTCGGGGCGGCCGAAACGGATGTTCTCGCGCGCGCTCAGGGCGAAGATCACCGGGTCCTGCGGCACCAGCGCAAGCGCGCCGCGCAGCGTCGCGCGGCTCATGTCGCGCAGGTCCACGCCGTCCAGACGTACCGCGCCTTCCTGCGGGTCGTAGAAGCGCAGGAGCAGCTGGATCATCGTCGATTTGCCTGCCCCCGAGGGGCCGACCAGCGCCACGGTCTCGCCCGGGCGCACGGTCAGCGTCACCCCGTCCAGCGCCGATTGCCTCGGGCGCGAGGGGTAGTGGAAGCGCACCTCCTCGAAGCTCACCGCGCCGCGCACCGGGGCGGGCAGGGCGACCGGCGCATCGGGGTCGCGCACCGTGTCGATGGTGTCCATCAGCTCCACCAGCCGTTCGGTGGCCCCGGCGGCGCGTTGCAGTTCGCCCCAGATCTCGGACAGGGCGCCGACCGAGCCCGCGACCAGCACCGAATAGATCACGAATTGCACCAGTTCGCCGATCGACATGGTGCCGGCGCGGACGTCCAGCGCGCCGATCCACAGCACGCCGACGATGCCCGAGAAGACCAGCGCGATGATCACCACGGTCATCGCCGCGCGGGTGGCGATGCGGATCATGGCGATGTCGAAGCTCTTCTCCGTCACCCGGTCGAAGGCGGCGATGGACAGGGGTTCGTGCGTATAGGCCTGCACGGTCTGGGCTGCCCCCAGCGCCTCGGACGCGTTGCCCGAGGAGGCGGCGATCCAGTCCTGGTTCTCACGCGAGAGGCGGCGCAGGCGGCGGCCGAGCGTGACGATGGGCACGATGACGGCCGGGACCAGCAGCAGCACGAGGCCGGTCAGCTTGGGCGAGGTCAGCGCCAGCAGTGCCAGGCCGCCGATCAGCATCAACAGGTTCCTCAGCGCGATCGAGATCGAGGAGCCGACGATCGACTGGATCAGCGTGGTGTCGGTGGTGATGCGCGACAGCACCTCGCCCGACAGGATCTTCTCGAAGAAGGCGGGCGACATGCCGATGGTCCGGGCGAAAAGCGCCTTGCGGATATCGGCCACGACCCGTTCACCCAGCCGCGTCACCATGTAATAGCGCGCGCCGGTGCCGAAGGCGAGGAGCCCGGCCAGCGCCAGCGCCGCCACGAAATATTCGTTGAGGAGTTGCAGCTCGCCCGCGCCGAAGCCATCGACCACCCGGCGCACCGCCAGAGGCAGCGCCAGCGAGACCGAGGCGGTCAGCACCAGCGCCAGCAGCGCGCCGCCCAGCAGCCCCTTGTAGACGCTGAGGAAGGGCCAGAGCCCGGCCAGCGAGCCGATCCGGCGCGACGTCGCGCGCGTCTCGGTCTTGGAGATGTCGGTCATCGTGCCCTCCACGGCCCTTGGGAGTTTGCGTTTAGGTCACTCACGGGCCTGGGGCAAGCGCAAGGCGGTCGCACCCCTCTGCGGTGCCGGGCGTGGGCCGGGCGGGAGGGTGCCGTTCACGGCAAGGTTGCGAACAGGTGATCGGCTCCCCCCTTGGCCTGTGACCGCGCATTGGGCAAGGTGCGCTCAATTCATCCCCCCGGAGTTCACCCATGTCCTTGCCCGTCCCCCGTCGCCTGCGCCGTGCCCTGATCCTGTCGCTCAGCGGCCTCGTCCTGGCCTTTCCGCTCACCGCCGAGACCTCGATCAACGCGGTCACCCTGTCCACCGCCGGTCTGGCCATGATCGAGGCCGAGGGCCAGCTGGGCGTCGAGCCGATGCGCCTGTCGGTGGCGCGGGGCGATATCGACGATTTCCTGAAAAGCCTCTGGGTTCTCGATCCGGCGGGCGGGGTGCCTTACGTCACCATGACCGGTCCCGGCAGTTTCGAGGATGCTTTCGCGCATTTCCCCTTCGGCCCCGAGGATGTGACCGATCCGGTGCGTCTGTTCGGCACGATGGTCGGTGCGCCGCTGGTGGTCGAGCGTCGGGGCGAAAGCTGGCAGGGGCTCAACATGGGCGTGACCCAGCGCCCGGGCGAGCATGGCACGATCAACGTCCTGAACCTGCAGGGCGATGACGGGGTGATGCATTCCTTCGTCATGGATGATGCGCTGGGCGTGCGTTTCGCCGAGGCTGCCGATCAGGCGACCCTGACCGAGGCGCTCAGGGCCTGGCGTGGCGCGGCCAACCCGCGCCGGATCGAGCTGACGCTCGACAGCGACAACGAGACCCCGCGCGAGGTGGGGCTTGTGTACCTCCAGAACGCGCCGCTCTGGCGCACCGCCTGGCGCGCGGTCGACACGACCGAGGGGATCCGTCTGATCGGCTGGGCGGTGGTCGAGAACACCACCGGGATCGACTGGCAGGATGTGCAGCTGACGCTGGCCACCGGCTCGGTCCGGGCCATCGAGGCGCAGCTCTATGCCCGCACCTATGCCCGGCGCGAACAGGCGCTGGAGCCGCAGGCGGCGCCGCCGATGGTGACCGCCGCGGCGCCCCTCTACCGGGGCGCGATCGGCGCCATGGCCGAGGTGGCGGGCGCCCCCTTCATCGCCATGCAGGACAGCATGGCCTCGGTTCAGGTCACCGCCGACGATGGCGACAGCTTCAGCCGCTTCACGCTGGACACGCCGGTCACGCTGCCCGCGGGCCAGATGATGAGCGTGCCGTTCCTGTCGGAACTCCTGCCCGATGCGCGGCTGGTGCTTTATCGCGGCGGGCAGGGCGACCGCAATCCGGTGATCGCCCTGTCGCTGGAAAACCCGCTGCCGCTGCGGCTGCCGGCCGGTGTGCTGACCCTTTATGAGGACGGGCGCGGCCATGCGGGCGACGCGATGATCCCCGAACTGGCCCCCGGCGCGACCGAGGTCGTCGATTTCGCCCGCGACACGGCGGTCGAGGTGCGCGAGGAATCGACCAATACCGAAACCCTGCGCGAGATGCGGATCGTCGACGGCATCCTGACCGTGACCGAGGATCTGGAGCGCCGCGTCACCTATCGCATCGAAGGCGCCCCCGATGCCGAGCGCGAGGTGACCATCGACCATCCCCGCAACCCGGGCTGGAACGTCAGCAGCACCACCGGGGCCGAGGAACGCCCCGATGCCTGGCGCTGGGTGGTGGCGGTCGGCGCGGGTGAGCGCGCCAGCCTGACGGTGACCGAGCGCCAGCCGCGGCTGCGCCGGATGGGCGTCATCGACATGGACCTCAACACGCTGGCCTATTGGGAAGGCCGGGCCGAGGATGCGCAGGTGAAGGAGCTGCTGGCCCAGGTCGGCCAGCTGCGGCGCCAGATCCTGGAGGCCGAGAACGAGCAGCGCCGTCAGGCGGGCGAGGTGCAGACGCTGGAGCGCGAGCAGCAGCGGCTGGTCAGCCTGATCGTGCAGCTGGGCGACGACAGCCAGGCCAACCGCGAGCGCCGCGCCCGGGTCGATGCCATCGACGGGGCCATCACCGAGGCCCAGGCCGCCAGCGAAGCCGCGGCGCAGAGCGCGGTCGAGCTGCGGGCGCAGATTTCGGCGCTGCTGCAGCCGCGCTGACATAGCCCTTCGCGTATGAAAACGGCCGCCGGGTTTCCCGGCGGCCGTATGTCGTGTGAGGGGTACCTTCAGCCGAAGCGATAGCTCGAGGCGGTGACGCCGCCCATCAGCCCGACGTCGTGGTATATGCGCGTCGCCGTCTCGCCTTCGGCGGCGCCGAGGGCTGCGAAGAGCGGCACGAAATGGTCCTCCTCGCGGTGGCAGACGCGGGCGTAGGGCGCCTTTTCCCACGCGATCAGCGACTGGGTGCGCTGGGCCGGGGCCTCGTGCATCACCCCGTCCAGCCAGGCGTCGAAGGCCTCGGACGGGACCTTGGCGGCCGGTCCGAACATCCTGAGGTTATGGAAGCTCAGCCCCGACCCCACGATCATCACGCCTTCGTCCCTGAGGGGCGCCAGGGCGCGGCCCAGGGCGAAATGCTCTTCGGGCGAATAGCCGTGGCGCATGGACACCTGATAGACCGGCACATTGGCCTCGGGGAACATGATGTAGAGCGGCGCGAAGGTGCCGTGGTCGAAGCCCTGCTTGGCGTCAAGCCGGGTCGGCAGCCCCGCCTCGCGCAGCAGGGAGGCGGTGCGCTGGGCCAGATCGGCCGGGGCGCCGGGCGCGGGGTAGGTGATGGAATAGGTTTCCTGCGGGAAGCCGTAGTAATCATAGAGCATCGGCGGATGGGCCGCGCTCATCACGGCGAAATCCTCGGTCTCCCAATGGCCGGAGATGACCAGCACCGCCTTCGGCAGTTCGGGCAGCTCGGCGACCATCGCCTTGAGGCTGGCTTCGAGGTTGCGGAACTGCGCGCGCATCTGCGGCAGCCAGGGCCAGGGGCCACCGCCGTGCGAGATGAAATAGGTCGGCATACGTTGGGTCATGATAACCTCCGGGTGAAAGGGGGGCGGCCAGACCGGCCGCCGCCCCGGGTTCGTGAGGGTCAGGCGAGTTGGTGAGGGTCAGGCGCGGTCGTTGCGCAGCGCGAAGGCGCCGCCGCCGATCAGGGCCTGCACCACCAGGGCGACGGTCCAGAAGGCGGGATATTCCCAGCCACCGCCCTCGACCGAGAAGAAGAAGCCGTTCGAGCCATGGCCGAAATAGGCGGCGCCCACCATGACGGGGATCAGCACGATCGAGACCCAGCGGGTCCACAGACCGGCGATCAGCATCAGGCCGCCAAGGATTTCCACGGCGATGGTGACATAGCCCAGGAAGGGCGGCAGGCCGATCGAGGCGAAGTAACCGGCGGTGCCGGCGGGGGTGAAGACGGCGTATTTCATCCAGCCATGGGCAACGAAGAGGATGCCCATCGACACGCGCAGGATCAGCGCGGCGATATCGGCATTGGCGGGGCGGGTGGCCGAAGTCGGCGCGGTGGTGGTGGTCATGAGGGTCTCCGGGAAAGGCTTGGCCGCAGGCTGCGGCGGTGCGTGTCCCTCATATGCCACCCGGCCCCTGCGTTGATAATCCGCTGCCTTGGCAGTTCATTCGTTCCGATTTGGAAGGAATGGGTCGACATCGCCGAATTCCCGGCTGAGGAAGTCGATGAGCACCCGCACCTTGACCGGCAGGTGCCGCCCGGCCGGGTAAAGCGCAAAGATCCCTGACGGTGTTGGTTCCGTCTCGGGCAGCAGGACCTCGACCCGACCGGCGGCCAGGCTGGCCTGCGCGGTGAAGCCAGGAACCCGGGCGATGCCCAGCCCGTGCTCGGCCGCCAGCAGACAGGCCAGCGCGCTGCTGTAGCGGATGCGCCCGCGCACCGTGAGCGTGCGCTCGCCAAAGCGCCAGAGCGCCGGGTCGCGCAGCGTCGTGTCCAGGATGCATTCATGGCCCGCCAGCGCCTCCAGCGTCTCGGGGCGGCCGTGCCGGGTCAGATAGGCGGGGCTCGCCACCATCAGGATCCGCGTCTGCCCCAGCCTCCGGGCGATCAGCGAACTGTCGGCCGGATGGCCGACGCGGATCGCCGCATCCATGCCCTCGTCCACCAGATTGACGAAACGGTCGGTGAACGAGACATCCAGCTCGATCCCCGGATAGGCGGCGGCGAAATCATTCAGCGCGCGGGCAAGCTGCATCGTGCCCAGCGACATGGGCGCCGTCAGCCTCAGCCGCCCGCGCGGGGCCTCGCCCGCGTCCCGCAGGCTCTGATCCAGGGTGTCGAGATCGCCCAGGATGTTGCGGATCTGGGCGAAATAGCTCTGCCCCAGCTCGGTCGGGGCCAGCGCCCGGGTTGTGCGGTTCAGAAGCCGGGTGCCCAGTTCCCCCTCAAGCGCCGAAATGAGCTTCGAGGCCTGCCCGGCGCTGGTCCCGAGCTTGCGGGCCGCCGCGGCGAAGCTGCCGGTCTCCATCACGGCGATGAACATGCGGTCGGCGGCAAGCCTGTCCATCCGGGCCCTTCCCTGCAAGATCAGCGCAGTATCGGCGATGGGCCCGGCAGGGGGAAGGGGGATTGCGCGCTCTCAGGCCGGCCGGCCGAGCAGATCGGCCAGCAGCCTCTCCACGGTTTGCGAGGAGAAGGGGCGCAGCAGGATCGGCAAGACGCTGGTCTGATTGCCCGCTTCCCATTCATCCTCGGCATCGTCGCCAAGAAGGACGATCCGCCCGCCCCGCGCCGCGACCAGGGCGTCGATCCGCGCGGTGGCCACGGCTTCGGCCCCCGCCTCGACAAAGGCGATGGAGATGCGGTCCAGCCCCTCGATCAGCGCCAGGGCCTGATCGCATTCGCTGGCCGTGAGAACGACGGCCGCGGGGGCATAATCCCGCACCGTATCCTCAAGATCCTTGAGCACGACGAAGTCACGCAGCATCAGCACGTAGACCTCGCCGTTCATCGAGTCGGTATCGTCCATCCATTTCCTCCGAAGGAAAGGGACCATGGAACGAATCCGCGGATCGCGCATTTAACTGTGACATAGCCAGCGAGGTTTCTATGCCCGGCACATCCTGCAAGAACTGTCCTTTGCGCAAACGGTCGATGTTCTTGCCTTTTTCCGAGGAAGAGCTTGCTTTCATGGAGACCTTCAAGACCGGAGAGCTGAAGGTCGATCCGCGCACCACGATCCTTCTGGAAGGATCGAACTCTCCCCAGCTCTATACCGTGCTTGATGGGATGGGCACCCGCTACACCACGCTCGAAAACGGCAAGCGGCAGGTCATCAACTTCCTCTTCCCCGGGGATTTCGCCGGTCTGCAGGCCGGGATCATGGGCGAGATGAAGCATTCGGTCGAAGCCTCGACGCATATGACGCTCTGCGTCTTCCGCCGCGACGACCTGTGGGAGGTGTTCCGCCGCTATCCCGAACGCGCCTATGACCTGACCTGGATCGGCGCGGTCGAGGAGCATTTCCTGGGCGAGACCATCGCCTCGCTGGGCCAGCGCGACGCCACGCAGCGGATCGCCTGGGCGCTGGTCAGGATCTACGAGCGGCTCAAGGCGGCGGGGCTGGAAAAGGACGGCGGCGTGCCCTTGCCCTTCCGCCAGCAGGATCTGGCGGATGCGCTGGGCCTGTCGCTGGTCCATACCAACAAGACCCTGAAGGCCCTGCGCGACATCGGTCTGGCGCAGTGGAGCGAGGGGCAGCTGGAACTCCTGAAGGTCGAGGATCTGGCCTCGCTCGCCATGATCGACCTGGAACGACCCCAGGCGCGGCCGTTGATGTAGCCCCCGGACCGGAAAGGGGGCGCCGTCGCCCGGCGCCCCCCCCTTGCTGCACCGCTCACATGCGGGGCAGGCCGCCTTCTTCCGGGGCGAAGTCGCCGCCGGCGCGCATCCGCACATTGTAGAGCGATTCAACCGCCCGGGCGCGGACCTCCTCGGCATCGACCGACAGCAGGCGGCCGCCGCGCTTGAGGAACTTGCCGTCGACGATCACCGTGTCGACGTTGCGGTTGTCGGGCGAATGGACCAGCGTCGAATGCAGGTCGGCGACCGGCGCCATGCCCAGGTCATTGCCGCGGATCAGGATGATATCCGCCTGCTTGCCGGGGGTGATCGAGCCGCTGTGCCCGCCAAAGCCGAAGGCCCGGGCGCCGTTGATCGTCGCCATCTCCAGGCATTGCGTCGGCGTCGCGCGCTCGAACCCGGCGGTGGGGCTTTCGGCCTCGCCGATCAGGGTGGCATAGCACAGCCGCATCTGTTCGAACATCGACACGCGGTTGAGCGAGGTGGCGTCGAACGACAGGCAGACGTTCACCCCCTCGTTCATCTGCAACATCATCTGCTGCACGACATCGGCCTCGCGCGTGCGGTGGATATGGGCGAATTCATTGCCCAGCGAGATCGAGTTCGAGGCCCCGGTGCGGGCCAGAACCGCGCGGTCCTCGGCGGTGAAGAGCAGCGAATGCACGAAGATCATGCGCTCGGTCACCCAGCCCTCGCGGTCCATCTCGACCACATCGACCTTGGCGGCCGGCGACTGGCCGCCGTGCAGGATGACCGGCAGGTTGTTGTCACGCGCCACGCCCAGCTCCTCGCGCCAGACCAGCGGCAGGCCGCCCGGGGCGCGGACCGAAAAGCCGTAGTCAACGCGGCCGTCCCATTCGTTGCCGCCGCCGAACCAGTCGCGGTTGGCCCGCAGCGCGTCTTGCAGGTCCATCGTCTGCTCGGAGGGCGTCGGATCGGCACCGCCATAGGCATAGCGCCCGCGCAGCCCGCTTTCGACCATGGCGCGGATCTCGGCATCGACATGGGCGCCCGAGAGGGTGTTATGGGCGTAGTTCATCACCGTGGTGATGCCCGCGTCGATCGCCTCGGCCATGCACAGGCGGACGGCGTTGTAGTAATCCTCGGGCTGGTGGTGATGGCCGAGGCCGCGCTTGAGATCGACATAGCCCCGGCCGGGGATGATCATGTTCTTGAACAGCGAGTTCCACATGTGCCAATGCGTCTCGACCATGCCGGGCATGATCAGCATGGTCGAGCAGTCGATCACCTCGGCGCCCGGCACATCGAGGCTGGCGGCCACGGCGACGATGCGGCCGTCCTGCACATGGATGTCGCCCGCGCGCAGATTGCCCAGCTCCGGGTCCATGGTGGCGATCATGCCGCCTTTCAGCACGTAGTTCCCGCCCGAGGGGATGGCGCTGGCGCCGGTCTCCTGCGCCTTGGCGCGCGCGGCCACGAGGCCCGCGCCGACGAGGCCCGCGGTCCCCATCAGAAGCCCCCGGCGGCTGAGGCCTTTCGGCGCGGTCGAATTGGTGTCGCTCATCGTCTCTCTCCCTGTGACGGTGACGGCTTTCTGATCCGAGGATCGAAAAAGAATCATATGATCTTATTATTTTCGAAACTTACGCAGGTGATGGAAAAATAGTCAAACGCTAAAAAGTTCAGCGTCACCTTTGAATATCTGCATGGGGCAGGGAGGGCGGAGGGCGCGTCAGGGAAGACGACGCGCGCCATGGAAAAAGGGCGCCGGTTTCCCGGCGCCCTTCCTGTGTCGTCAGACCGGCGTGGCCTGTCAGTGGACCACTTTCATCCGCGGCTGGTCCTCGGCATCGCCATGGGCCTGCCCGGCGATCACCATCCCCTCGGGCCCCGCCGTCACCGGCACGGTCGTGCCGTCCAGCACCTCGCCCGCCAGCAGCATCTGCGCCAGCGGATCCTGCAGCGTGCGCTGGATCACCCGCTTCAGTGGCCGCGCGCCATAGACCGGATCGTAGCCCTTGTCGGCCAGCCAGACCCGCGCCGCATCGTCCAGTTCCAGGACGATCTTGCGCGATTCCAGCCGTTTCTCCAGCCGCTTGAGCTGGATCTTGACGATCCCGTCCATATCCGGCCGACGCAGACGGTCGAAGATGATCGTCTCGTCCAGACGGTTCAGGAACTCGGGCCGGAAATGGGCCCGGACCGCCTCCATCACATGCTCTTTGGCCTCGGCCGCGTCGACGCCTTCCGGCAGATGGCTCAAGGCCTGCGACCCGAGGTTCGAGGTCAGGATGATGAGCGTCTGCTTGAAGTCGACCGTCCGGCCCTGGCTGTCGGTCAGCATCCCGTCGTCCAGCACCTGCAACAGCACGTTGAAGACGTCGGGGTGGGCTTTCTCCACCTCGTCGAACAGCACGACCTGATAGGGCCGGCGCCGCACCGCTTCGGTCAGCACGCCGCCCTCGTCATAGCCGACATAGCCCGGAGGGGCGCCGATCAGCCGGGCGACCGAGTGCTTCTCCATGTATTCCGACATGTCGATGCGCACCATCGCCTGATCGTCGTCGAACAGGAACTCGGCGACGGCCTTGGTCAGTTCGGTCTTGCCCACCCCGGTCGGGCCGAGGAACAGGAAGCTGCCCAGCGGACGGTTTTCATCGTTCAGCCCGGCGCGCGCCCGGCGGACGGCATTGGCCACCGCATGGACCGCGTGGTTCTGGCCGATGACCCGCTTGTGCAGGCCCTCTTCCATCCGCAGCAGCTTGTCGCGCTCGCCTTCCAGCATCCGCGTGGTCGGGATGCCGGTCCAGCGTTCGACCACCTCGGCGATCTGCTCGGGCCGGACGGCATCGCCCACCAGCTTCTGCGCATCGCGCGCTTCGGCCTCGGCCAGCGCCCGCTCCAGTTCCGGGATCGTGCCGTATTGCAGCTGCCCGGCCTTGGCAAAATCGCCGGTCCGCTTGGCCCCGTCCAGATCGGCGCGGGCTTTCTCCAGCTTCTCCTTCAGGCCGCGCGCGGCTTCCAGCGCGTCACGCTCGGATTGCCAGGCGGTGGTCATTTCCGAGGATTGCTGCTGCAGATCCGACAGTTCGACCTCCAGCTTGGCCAGACGGTCGCGGCTGGCCGCGTCGTCTTCCTTCTTCAGCGCCTCGACCTCGATCTGCTTTTGCAGGATGTCGCGGTCCAGCGCGTCCAGCTCCTCGGGCTTCGAGTCAATCTGCATCCGCAGGCGCGAGGCGGCCTCGTCCATCAGGTCGATGGCCTTGTCCGGCAGGAAGCGGTCGGTGATGTAGCGATGGCTGAGCGTCGCCGCCGCCACCAGCGCCGAGTCGCTGATCCGGATCCCGTGGTGGAGTTCGTACTTCTCCTTGATGCCCCGCAGGATCGAGATCGTATCCTCGACCGTCGGCTCGGCGATGAACACCGGCTGGAAACGACGGGCCAAAGCCGCGTCCTTCTCCACATGCTTGCGGTATTCATCGAGCGTGGTCGCGCCGATGCAATGCAGCTCACCCCGCGCCAGCGCCGGCTTGATCAGGTTGGCGGCGTCCATCGCCCCTTCGGACTTGCCCGCGCCCACGAGCGTGTGCATCTCGTCGATGAAGAGGATGATCTCGCCCGCCGCGGCGGTGATTTCGTTGAGGACGCCTTTCAAGCGTTCCTCGAACTCGCCGCGGTACTTGGCCCCGGCGATCAGCGAGCCCATGTCGAGCGCCATCAAGGTCTTGTCGCGCAGGCTCTCCGGCACATCGCCGTTGACGATGCGCAGCGCGAGGCCTTCGGCAATCGCGGTCTTGCCCACGCCCGGTTCGCCGATCAGCACCGGGTTGTTCTTCGACCGGCGGCTCAGGACCTGCATGGCGCGGCGGATTTCCTCGTCGCGGCCAATAATGGGGTCGATCTTGCCCTCGCGCGCCGCCGCCGTCAGGTCGCGGGCGTATTTCTTCAACGCCTCGAAACTGTCCTCGGCATTGGCGCTGTCGGCCGTCCGGCCTTTGCGCACGTCGTTGATCGCCGTGTTCAGCCCCTGCGCGGTGACCGCGCCCGCGTCCAAAGCCTCCTTCGCGGGCGACTTGACCATCGCCAGCGCCATCAGGATGCGTTCGACCGGGACATAGCTGTCGCCCGCCTTCTGCGCGAGCTTCTCGGCCTCGTCCAGCACCCGCACCAGGGCGCTGTCGGTATAGACCTGCCCCGCATCGCCAGAGACTTTGGGATGCTTGCCCACCGCCAGATCGACGGACTGGCGCACCCGCTCGGGGTTGCCGCCGCCGCGGCGGATCAGGTTCGCGGCCATGCCCTGATCGTCATCCATCAGGGCCTTGAGCAGGTGTTCGGGGGTCAGCCGCTGGTGGGTCTCCCGCGCGGCAATGGTGTTCGCGGCCTGAAGGAACCCGCGAGCGCGTTCCGTGAACTTTTCAAGGTTCATCGTCGTCTCCATCTCCAAGCGCCCGTCCGTCGAGGCATGCCCGACCATCGGCGCATCCCCCCTTGCGGGCCTCGATGCCTATGTGGGGGGCGCAAAACCGCCGATCAAGAGAGCTGTTAACCGCGAGGCAATCTTATGCGCGCAGGCTGAAGGAAAACCGAATGGGAGATGGAATATGCCGAATCGCGCTCTGCGGTTGCCGACGCGGGCATTGGTCCAGGTACGGGCCCCGATGGGACTTTTCGATGCGACGCTGGGCAATGTGTCCGCGAACGGGGCGCGGCTTTTGGGTGTGCCCGACCGGATGCTGCGGATCGGGGATTTCGTGGCGATCCTCTGTGTCGGCCACCAGCACCCGGCCGAGGTCCGCTGGCATTTCGACGATACCTGCGGCCTGATGTTCGAGGAGCCGCTCAGCGAGTATCAGATCGAGGTGATCCTGGGCTCGCGCGTGCTGTATTGAGCGCGGCGCCGCGCTACCGGGAATACCGCTGTCCCTGCGCCGCCTCGGTGGTGGCGCTGACCGGAGAGGGGCGGCAACGGGCGGAGATCGTCAACGTCAGCAGCACCGGCGCGCGGTTGTCGGGGGCCGAGGGGCTGGTGGAAGGCGCGACGCTGCGGCTGGAGGTCATGGCAGGGATGGAGCCGCTGAAGGCCGAGGTGCGCTGGGTCCGCGGCGCGCTCGCCGGGCTGCGCTTCGCCCGGCCGCTCGGGCCCGAAATGATCGCCCGCCTGCGCGGCGTCGCCGGCGCCCCACCCGCCCGCCCCTGGTCCCGCCTTGCCATCGGCGCCCGGGCTTGGCGCTAGGCGGAGCGGTTTCGCCCTCGGCCTTCGGCCTGCGGGCGACCAGAGGCGGGGGGCCAGCCCCCCGCACCCCCCGCCAAAGGGGGTTTTCCACCCCCTTTGGGAACCCCCGAGGATATTTTCAGAACAAAGATGGGACCAAGGGGTGTCTCAGGTGTTCCCTTGAGGCCGCATCAACGGGCGATCGCAGTCTGCGGGGTGTCAGGGAAGGCACCGCCCTGTTCCTGGTCTTTCGGTGCATGGCCGGTCCCTTGAGGCGCAGCATCGCTTGGCTCCCGGCACCGCGCGCCGGTTCCGGGCGCTGGCTGTGCATCTCTCCATCCGGTTCCGGCCACTGCTTTGCGACCTGCGTCGCTCGAGGTGCTGGTCTGCTGACGATGGCGGCTGCAGGCCTCGGTGCGCAGGCGATGACGTTCTGGACGGTCCGGGGGGATGCCGGGCAGGGCGTTGCCGGGTAGGGCGGCTGGCGGGGTCTTACTTTGTCCGAGCGAAATCGTGGGTGCGGGGGCTGTCTCTCAGGGCGGGGCGCGGCCGCGCACCGCTTCGGGCGCCTTGCGTTCAGGCGTCATGATGCGCGCCATTTCTTTGCAGGGTGCTGCTTATCGAGGGGCCGCGGTCTTTACCTCGAGGTCTTGTGAACAACCGAGGCGGAGGAAGGCAGCGAGGACCGGCCCCTGGACCCGCGCTTGGGCGCTTTCGCATGGAGCGGCGGCCCCTTCGTTTGCCGCAGGGCGGCCGATTGGGGAAAGGGGAAAGTCGCCGGACGCTCTTCCTACCGGCGACAGCCTACCCACGAACTGGGGCGCCGACGATGCCCGTCCTTCCCCGGACGGTGCCGCGGCCCGGACCACTCACCCGACGCCGAAGCTTCCGCACTTCTCCCTCCCGGACCCGGCGCAGCCACCACCGCGAGCGTCCCGCGCCAGCCGCGCCAGGCCCGCAACCAGTGCTGCGCCCCTGGGCCGCAGCCGCGCTTCCTTGACTCGTGCCGGGCGCGACCGCATATCCCCTCAAACGGAGGCGCGCGCCATGTTCATTCAAACCGAATCCACCCCCAACCCCGCCACGCTGAAATTCCTGCCCGGACAGGACGTCCTGGGACAGGGCACGGCCGATTTCCCCGATGCCGACAGCGCTGCGACCTCGCCGCTGGCCCGGGCGATCTTTGCCGCGCCCGGCGTGACCGGCGTCTTCCTGGGCGCCGATTTCATCACCGTGACCAAGGCCGAGGCCACCGACTGGGCCCATGCCAAGCCGGCGATCCTGGGCGCGATCTTGGAGCATTACCAATCCGGCCGCCCGGCGCTGGAGGGCGAGGCCGAGGCCGCGCATGCCGTGCAGGAAGGCCCCGATGGGGTGGTGGTCGAGCAGATCAAGGAACTCCTCGACACGCGGGTCCGCCCGGCTGTGGCGCAGGACGGCGGCGACATCACCTTCCACGGCTTCGACCGCGGCGTGGTCTATCTGCACATGAAGGGCGCCTGCGCCGGGTGTCCGTCGTCGACGATGACGTTGAAGATGGGCATCGAGAACCTGCTGCGCCACTACATCCCCGAAGTGACCGAGGTGCGCCAGGTTGCCGTCTGACCCGGTGATCCTGGGCTTCGACAGCTCGGGACCCTGGATCGAGGCCGCGGTGATCCGGGGGAACGAGACCCTGGCCCTGCGGCGGATCGAGATGGCGAAAGGGCAGGGCGAGGCGCTGCCCGGGGTGCTGGCGGATATCCTGGCCGAAGCCGGGCTCGGCTGGCAGGAGCTGACCGCGCTGGGCGTCGGCACCGGTCCCGGCAATTTCACCGGCATCCGCATCGCCACGGCCATGGCGCGGGGGCTGGCGCTAGGGCTGGGCATTCCGGCCATCGGCGTGACGCGGTTCGAGGCGATGGCTCTGGGCGGACCGGACCTGCCGGTGATCGTCCCGGCGCTGCGCGGCAGCTATTGGTTGGCAATGCCGGGTAAGACGCCGGTTCAGACCGACATGCCCCCAGCCGAGGCGATTGGCGAGGGCCGGATGCCGCCCATGCATCCCCTCGCTCTGGCAATCGCTCAACTCGCGCGCGCCCGCCACGGAACCCCGCAATCGCGCCCGGCCCCCCTCTATCTGCGCGACGCCGACGCCGCCCCGCCCTCCGAAGCGCCGCCGGTGCTGATCGATTGAGAGGCGCCCGGCGGCGGGAGGCGCGCTCCCGCCCGCCCACCCCGCGCGCCTCCCGCCGCGGAGAGGTTTGTGCCTGTGGAGGCCCCGGGGGCCTTCTGCCCCCGGACCCCCGAGGATATTTGAAGCGCAAAGAAGGCGGCTTAACGCCCTCTTAATCTTAATCTTTGCGCTCTAAATATCCTCGGGGGGTGAATGCCCGCAGGGCAGAGGGGGGCA
>NZ_JAUCCQ010000085.1:0-16082 GCF_034676075.1 Pararhodobacter sp.
GCGCCGAAGGGCTCATCCAGGATGATGATATCGGGCTTGTGGACCAGCGCCCGGCAGAGGCTCGCCCGCTGGCGCATGCCGCCGGACAGTTCGGAGGGGCGCTTGTTCTCGAACCCCTCCAGCCCGACCATGGCCAGCAATTCCCGCGCCCGCGCTTCCTTCTGCGCCTTGGGCATCATCGGCGCGACGATCTCCAAGGGCAGGATGACGTTCTGCAGGATAGTCCGCCATTCCAGAAGCACCGGGTTCTGGAACGCCATGCCCACGGTCTTGCGCGGGCTTTTCACCAGCTCGCCATGCAGCCAGACCTCGCCCTGATCGGGGAACATCAACCCCGCGATCAGCCGGGTCAGCGTCGATTTCCCGCAGCCCGAGGGGCCGACGACCGCGCAGAACGAATGCTGCGGGATCGAGATGTTGAGGTCCTTCAGAACCGGAAACGGCCCCGCCTTGGTCTTGTAGGCGTGGGTCACGCCCTTGATGTCGATCAGATTGTCCACCGCTGTCCCCCGTTCTTTTTCAGCAAAAGGCCCGGCCGCTGGGGGCCGGGCCTTTCGATCTCATGCCGCCCGATGGCTCATTGCATCATCAGGCTGCCGTCGGTCGGCAGATAGGCGTCGGTGAAATAGCGCGAGGCATCGACCGGGTTGGTGAAGGTATAGCCCATGCCGATCTGCTCGAGCGAGGTGGCGAAACGCTCGGCGTCGATGCCGCCCAGACCATGCTCCATGACCCAGGGGGTCAGGATGTTGTCGCGCAGCGCCATGTTCAGACGCTCCGTCTCCAGCTCGCTGTCCAGCGCCGGGTTGCGCGCGGCGATGGCGGCGACACCGGCGGCCGGATCGGCGGCGGCATCGCGGACCCCGGCGGCAACGGCGCGCAGGAAGCCGGTGACGAGCTCTGGATTGGCCTCGGCCCAGTCGGTGTTGACGATGATCGCGTTGCCGTAAAGCTCAACACCGTAATCGGCCATCAGCATGATGTTGATGTCCTCGGCCGGGACGCCCAGACGGATGGTCGACAGCGACGAGGTGAAGGAGAAGCCCGTCACCGCATCGACCTCGCCCGCGGCCAGCATCGGCTCGCGGGTCGGGAAGCCCACGGGCTCCACGGTGATCTGGCTCATGTCGAGGCCCTGCTCGGCGGCGAAGACCGGGAATTGCGCCCAGGCGCCATCGGGCGGCGGGGCGCCCAGACGGCGGCCCAGCAGATCCTGCGGCGTCTCGACACCCAGCGAGCGGCGGCCGACCACGGCGAAGGCCGGGACGTCGTACATCATCATGATCGCCGTCACCGGCGCATCGGGGTTCTGGTCAAGGAACTTGATCAGGCTGGCCATGTCGGCAAAGCCCATCGGGAAGGCGCCGGTCGCGACCTTCGGAATGGCGTCGAGCGAGCCCTGGCCGGGCGAGATTTCGACCGACAGGCCCTCTTCCGCGAAATGGCCATTGTCGATGGCCAGGAAATAGGGCGCGGCCGGACCCTCGAACCGCCAGTCCAGCGTGAAGGGGACCGAGGTCTGCGCGAAGACGGGGGTGGCAAGCACCGCACCGAGAAGGCTGGCAAGGATAAGCGGACGGGTCACGGGATCTGGCTCCTGTTGCAAAGACTGGCTCATTCTAGCGGCCCCGGCGCGGTTGGAACGATCCGCCGCAATGCCGGTGCCGTCACGGCCCAAGGCGCCCAAGAAACGGGCGAAAAAACGCATAGACTGCACAAACCTACACCACTTCCCGCGCGCGGGTTTCCGTTCATGCCTGAAACACTTGTCGCGGAATCGAAAGAATAGCCGGTCACTCGGCCGCCAGATCCAGCGGCCCGCCCCCTGCGGCGGCACTACCCGGGTCGATCGCCGCCAGCCGCTCCACCACCGAGCGCATCAACGCCCGGAAGGCCTCGAATCGCGGCAGGGGCTCGACGGTTTTCTCGTCGAGGTAAAGCGCGCGGTCGATCTCGACCTGGACGGCATGGATCCCGCGCGAGGGCTGGCCATAGCGCTGCGCCACATAGGCCCCGGCGAAGGGCGCGTTGCGGGCGACGACGAATCCGTGATCGGTGAAGGCCTTCTCGACCGCGGCGACCACGCCCGGCGCCGCCGAGGCCCCCCAGCGGTCGCCGAGAATCACATCGGGCCGGGTCGGGCCGCGGCCGGGATGCCCGGCCAAAGCCTCGTGCGGCATGGAATGCATGTCGCACAGCAGCACCGAGCCGAATCGGGCGTGCTGCGCGGCGATCACCTCTTCCAGCGCACGGTGATAGGGCGCCCAGTAGCGGCCGATCCGCCGCTCGGCCTCGGCCATCGGCAGCTTGCCGCGATAGATCGCCCGCCCGTTCGCCACCACCCGCGCCAGCACGCCAAGGCCGGACGCCACCCGCGGATTGAGGCCGGTGCGCGACGCCCCCTCGATCAGCGCCGGGTCGAATTCATCGGCCGCGCGGTTGAAATCGACATAGGCGCGCGGCACCTCGGTGGTGATGAGCGGCGCGCCGTAAACCGGGGCATCGGTCAGCAGAAGGTCGACATAGGCGTCCTCGGACGAGCGTAGGACACGCTCGGGCACCTGCGCGCGGGCCAGCAAATCGGGCGGATAGACCCGCCCGGAATGGGGCGAGGCGAAGACCACCGCCGAGGTGATCGGGTCGGGCGCATGGATGGTGACAGCACGCGGCATCCCGGGCCTCCTTTCGGCGGAGTATAAAGGCCGAAATCGGGCTGCGGAAAGCCCTTGCGCGTCCCGACGAGTCCTTTTATAGACCCCTCCACGGACGCGGCCCCCCTCGCGGATGGGCCGGCTGTACGGGCGCGTAGCTCAGTGGTAGAGCACTACGTTGACATCGTAGGGGTCACAAGTTCGAACCTTGTCGTGCCCACCATTGCCTCTGTCGGGAGGCAGGTGATCATCGCGTCCCACGGGCTTTTGCCCACGGGGCGTAACAGTTTCAAGGCGCCCGGCGCCGCGAAGAGGAGAAGACCGATGAAGGTCAGGAATTCGCTGCGCTCGCTGAAGCAGCGCCATCGCGATTGCCAGATCGTGCGCCGCAAGGGCCGGATCTACGTGATCAACAAGACCCAAAAGAAATACAAGGCCCGCCAGGGCTGAGCCTCGACTTCGAGGGACAGCGAAGGCCGCACCCCCGGGTGCGGCCTTTTGCATTTGCCGGGACCGGGCGGGGTTTCGCCCTCGTCCCCCGCTGCCGCGGGCTCCTTGGGCGACCAGGGCGGGGGGCCAGCCCCCCGCACCCCCCCGCCAAAGGGGGGCACGCCCCCCTTTGGAAACCCCGTGGATATTTGGGGCGCAAAGAATGGGCGAATCGGGGCGGGGTGTGGTTCCCTGCGCACCCGGCCCGAGGGCGCGAGGCACCCCCCGCCCGGCCGCACCCGCGTCGGCGGTCCTTATGATCGTTGTTGCCGCGGCGAGCGTCCCGACGAGGGACGAGGGTGTCGCTTCCGCACCCTCGCCCCGATCATCAGCCCCCGAGGGAGACGCCGATACCGTCGCCGTCCACCGAGATGCCGAGACCGCCCTCGCCGCCGATACCGGCATTGATCCCGCCGGCGTTGTTGCTGCCGGCGCCAGCGCCGCCACCGCCCACATCGACGTTGATCCCGCCTTGATTGTTCGAGGCGGTATTGTCGCCGAGCCCGACATTCAGACCGCCCTGATTGCCGGAGGCGGCGGTTTCGCCAAGGCCGACATTGGCGCCGCCGTCATTGCCGGAGGCGGCGCTGGTGCCGACGCCCGCGTTGATGCCACCATTGTTGCCGGAGGCCGCGCTGTCCCCGACGCCGATCCCGACGCCACCGCCGCCGATGTCCACGGCCACGCCGCCGCCACTGCCGCCGCCACCGGGATTGGTGCCGGGATTGGGATTGGTGCCGGTCCCGGGCTGACCGGGATCAGTGCCAGCCTGATCGCGGGACACCACCTGCTGGCAATGCCCCGCGAGCACCTGTCGCAATTCGGACGGCGTCAGATTGCTGGCGGGTTGGTCGCAGAAACCTGCGACACTCTGGCTGAAAGCTGGAAAGGGCAGGCCCGCGCCGACGAGGGTCAAAGCGACGACCATGGGTTTGCTGATCTTCATCGTTCTTCTCCCGTGTGGTGACGGGGGTACGACACAACCGCAACCCCCATCTTCACCAACCGGTGACGGGGACCCTGGGTTTCATCGCATAAACCGAAGGTTCGATTCAAATTCGCCCTGACAGGCGGGCTTGCACCGCCCTTCGCGCCCCGGACGTTCCTGTCAGAAGGGGGGGCCGGCCCGCCAAGCCCCTGGAATCGCTTATCCCGGCCGTTGCCCCACCCCCGAGGCCGGCCTCAGCGCAGCAGGTTCAGCACCCCTTCGGTCAGAAGCCGCGCGACGATGGGCTGGGTCAGGTAGCCCGTCACCGGCAGGTCGGCGCGGCGCTGATAGCGGCGAATGGCGCGGCGGGTGTCGCTGTCGAAGGTGCCGTCCGGCACGCCCGGCTCCAGCCCCAGCATGGCCAGCCGCTGCTCGATGATCACCCGGGTGAACTGCGGAAGTTGCATGAGGTCTTCCTCGGCCCGGGCGGCGCCTTCGTCGACCTCGGGCTCCTGCGGGCGGGAAAGCTGCTGGATGCGGGTCCGGGCCTGATTGGCGAAGGCGCCCTGCGGGAAGGCGCGGATATAGCCGTCATAGGCGGCGATCGTGTCGATCTGGGCGGCCTGATCCCAGGCGGCGCGGTCGCGGGCCTGGGCGGCGGCGCGGCGGTCGGCCTCGATCTGGTCGAGGCGCTGCTGGGCCACGGCCGAGAAGATCCCGTCAGGGAAGCGCTGCAGATAGGCGCGCATCCCGGCCTCGTCCTGCCCGGCGCCGGTATCGCGCCAGAACTGGCGATCGGCGCGCTCCTGTTCGGCGGCGCGGGCGCGGGCCTCCTCCTCCAGCTGGGCGGCGCGGCGGGCGCCCTGCTGGGCCAGTTCGAAGATCTGGTCGCGGTTGAGGAAACCGGTCTGGGTCAGCCGGTTCGCCCCCTGCCAGGCGCCGACAGCCGCGCGGGTCCCCGCGCCGAAGATGCCGTCGATGCCGCGCGGGTCGAAGCCCAGGATGGTCAGGTCGCGCTGGATCGCCCGACGCTCGTCGCGGGTCAGGTTCAGCGCCTGCTCGATCCGTTCGGGCGTGTTCATCAGCCGCTGGCGGGCGTTGCGGGCCTGTTCGGCGAAGATGCCGTTGGGCCAGTTCGCAAGGTAGGATTCATAGGCCGCCAAGGTGTCGGCATTGGCCGCGACCTGCCAGGCGAGGCGGTCCTCGGCGTTGCGGTCGGTCTGGGGAGGCGGCTGGTGCCCCTCGGGCAGGAAGGTCAGATGCGGCGGCGTGAACCCCTCGATCCTGAGGTCCGAGCGGCGGGCGACGGCCTGAGCCACATTGACGCCGGGCCGGGCGATGTCGCGCAGGAAGACGGCGATTCCAGCGGCAGGGCCGCGCACCAGCGTCACCCCCTGAGGCACGGTGATCTGCGGCGGCAACCCGCCGCGGAACCCGCCCGCGGCATTCTCAGGAAAGCCGAAATCGGCCAGCGCGACGATGGCGCCGCCCTGCCGCTGACCGGCCAGCGCCAGCACCGTTTCCAGCCGCACGCCGTAGCTTTCGACGGTGGCGAAATCGGGGCTGCGGGCCTCGGTCCCCATCAGCCAGATGCCGTGATCGGCGCTGACCGTATAGCCCGCATAAACGAAGATCACCCGCTCGTCGTCGCCGGTCCTCAGCGTCTCGGACAGGCCCGAGAGCGCGGCGCGCAGCGCATTGGCCGAGACATCCGTGGCGATATCCACGTCGAAACCCGCCTGTTGCAGAACCCCTTCGGCCTGAACCATGGCCCGGGCGCCGCGGGCATCGCGGATCGACTGGTAATCCTCGTTGGCGACGATCAGCACGGCGCCGGTATCGGCCATCGCGGGCAAGGCGACGGCGGTCAGCAGCATCGCGGCGGTCAGACGGAACTTCATCAAGGCCTCCCTTCCTGCGGAGGCCTCAAGGTTACTCGTAGCTGCGCAGATCCTCGATCACCTTGCCGTCATTGGGCAGAGTGCCGGGCGGCACGAGTTCAACCTTGCCCCGCAATTTCAGCGTATCGAGCAGTGTGGTTTCATACAACGCCGGATTCGAGGCGCGGGTTTCAATGCGGACCGTCATCACGTCCATCTCGCCCTCACGCGTGGCGACGACGCGGGCGCGGCCCACTTCCTCGTGGCGGGCGACGAAGGCCGCGACCTGTTCGGGGCGCACGAACATGCCCTTGATCTTGGTGGTCTGGTCGGCGCGGCCCATCCAGCCCTTGATGCGCAGATTGGTGCGACCGCAGGGGCTGGCGCCCTCCATGATCGCCGACAGGTCGCCGGTGGCAAAGCGCACCAGCGGGTAGTCGCGGTTCAGCGTGGTCACCACGACCTCGCCCACCTCGCCATGCGGCACGGGATCGCCGGTACCGGGGCGGACGATTTCGACGATCACCCCCTCGTCGATGACCATGCCCTCCATCGCGTCCGTCTCATAGGCGACATTGCCGAGGTCGGCGGTGGCATAGCATTGCCGGCAGGTGATCCCGCGCTCGGCATAAAAGGCGCGCAGCGACGGGAAGAGGGCGCCGCCCCCCACCACCGCCTTGGTGATGGCCAGCCGCTCGCCCATCTCGTCGGCCTTGTCGAGGATGATCTTCAGGTAGTCGGGCGTTCCGGCATAGGCGGTGGTGCCGATGTCCACCGCCGCGCGCACCTGCAATTCGGTCTGGCCGGTGCCGGCGGGCAGCACGGCGGCGCCGACCGCGCGGGCGCCGTTCTCGAACATCATCCCGGCCGGGACCAGGTGATAGCTGAAGCAATTCTGCACGATGTCGCCCCGCCCGATGCCCGAGGCGGTCAGGAACCGCCCCAGCCGCCACCAATCGGCGCTGGCGCGGCCCGGCTCGTAGATCGGGCCCGGCGACTGGAAGACATGGTCGAACTCGGCGGTCTTCAGCGCGGCGAAGCCCCCGAACGGTGCCGAGGCCGCCTGCGCCGCGACCAGCGCCGATTTGCGCAGCACCGGCAGGGCGGCCAGCGCCGCGGCATCGGTGATGGCAGAGGCGTCAACGCCGGCCAGGGCCGCGCCCAGCCCGGCGGTGCCCTGCGCCCGGGCGATCAGCCGCGGCAGATCCCGGGCGAGGTCGGCGGCGCGCTGGTCGGCCGAGCGGGTCTCGAGCGTGTCGAAGTGCTTTCCCATGGCTCCCACTGGGGCCTCCCGTCTTGTGCCCGTCCCCGGGCAGGTCGTTTGCGTCTGCGGTCTCAGGCCAGCCAGCGCTTGCGGCGGCGGTAGCTGCGCACGTCGCGGAACGACTTGCGCCCCTTGTCCGACATGCCGAGGTAGAATTCGGCCACATCCGGGTTCTCGCGCAGGGCCTGCGCGGTGCCGTCCATGACGACGCGGCCGTTTTCCAGGATATAGCCGGTATGGGCGTATTTGAGCGCCACGTTGGTGTTCTGTTCGGCCAAGAGGATCGTCACGCCCTGTTCCTCGTTGAGGCGGCGCACAATCTCGAAGATCTGCTCGACCAGCTGCGGCGCGAGGCCCATCGAGGGTTCGTCCAGGAGGATCATCTCGGGCCGCGCCATCATCGCCCGGCCGATGGCGACCATCTGCTGCTCACCGCCCGAGGTATAGCCGGCCTGCGATTTGCGGCGGGTCTTCAGGCGGGGGAAATATTCATAGACCATCTCCAGATCGGCGGCGGTGGCGCCGCGTCCGTCGGTCCTGGTGTAGCTGCCGGTGAGTAGGTTCTCCTCGACCGTCAGGTGTTCGAAGCAATGGCGCCCCTCCATGACCTGGATGACGCCGGACTTGACCAGATCGGCCGGATCACGGCCCGCCAGATCCCGACCCTTGTAGCTGATCGAGCCCTTGGTGATCTCGCCCCGTTCGGATTTGAGGAGGCCCGAGATCGACTTGAGCGTGGTGGACTTGCCCGCGCCGTTGCCGCCCAGAAGCGCGGTGATGCCGCCCTTGGGCACCGCCAGGCTGACCCCTTTCAGCACCAGGATCACGTGGTTGTAGATCACCTCGATGTTCTTCACATCGAGCAGCGTCTCGGCCTGGGGCTTGGCATCGAACATGGCGGGATCCGTCATCAATCGGGTTGGGGGTGGCGGGGGCCCCGCGGCGCCCGCCGTTCCGGGCGCCGAGGCCGCCCCGGGGGGTGTGGGTGGGGGGGGCCCCCCCCGCCCCCCGCCGTTCCGGGCTCAGAGGCAGCCCGGGGTGATGTTGTTCTCGGTCGCGTAGGCCGCGGCATCCGCCGTCGCCAGCTCGCCGATCAGGGTCCGGTCGGACTGGATCCAGTCGGTGATCAGGCTCCAGGTCTGCGTATCCGCATCCCATTGCTGCATCATCGCCGCGCCGCCGCCGCCGTGGTTCTGGCAGTTGACGTCGAAGGGCGCCGAGAAGTTGGGCAGGCCCAGCTCGGTCAGACGCTCTTCGGTGATGGACAGATGCTCCATGCCGTTGCGCATCTCGGCCGCGGTGATCTGGGCGTGACCGGCCAGCTCCTGCGCGGTGCGCGCCGCCTCGACCGCCAGCATCGCCGCATAGAGTCCGCGCGAATAGACGGCCGAACCGATCTGGTCACCGTTGCCGGCAGCCATCCCGCGGTCCACGACATAGGTCTGGATGTCGTCATAGACCGGATAGTCGCGGCCGACGCCGTGGAAGGTCAGAGCGGTGTAGCCATCGGCACCCGCGCCCACCGGCACCACGTCGTTTTCAGAGCCCGACCACCAGATGCCGATGAAATGGTCCATCGGGAAGCGGATGTTGGCGGCTTCCTGGATGGCCACCGCGTTCATCACGCCCCAGCCCCACATGATCACGTAATCCGGGCGCTCGCGACGGATCTGCAGCCACTGGCTCGACTGCTCCTGACCGGGCGAGTCAACGGGGATCAGCACCAGCTCGAACCCGTTGCTGGCGGCGAGCGATTCCAGCGTCGGGATCGGTTCGCGGCCATAGGCCGAGTTGTGGTAGAGGAGGACGATCTTCTTGCCGTCCAGCGAATCCCCGTTCTGGCTGAGCAGGTAGTTGATCGCGACCGAGGCGCCATCCCAATAGTTGGCGGGATAGTTGAAGACCCAGGGGAAGGTCTCGCCTTCCATGGCCGAGGTCCGGCCGTAACCCATCGTGTGCAGCGGCACGCCATCGGCGGTGACGCGCGGGATCAGCTGGTAGGTGATGCCGGTCGACAGCGGTTGCAGGATCAGCGGGTTGTCGCCGCGGATCGATTCGTAGCATTCGACGCCGCGCTCGGTGTTATAGGCGGTTTCGCATTCGCTCATGCGGATCGGCAGGCCGCCGATACCGCCGTCACGCTCGTTGATCAGCGTCAGATAGTCCTGATACCCGTCGGCAAAGGGAATGCCGCCGGGGGCGAAGGGCCCGGTCCGGTAGTTCAGCATCGGGAAGTGCAGATCCTGCGCGACGGCGGGCGCCGCGAGGCCGGTCGTGGCGGCAAGCAATGCCGCGAACGTGGTCATCTTCATTGGTTTCTCCTCCCAGTCGATGACGGTTTCGTTGGTCTTCGAACTCTCGGGCCCCGCCTCAATGCGGGAAGGGCCAAAGCCGCAGTTTTTCCTTCACCGTGCGCCAGAGCGCCGCCATGCCATGCGGCTCGGCGATCAAGACGACGATGATCAGCGCGCCGATGATCATGATCTCCAGGTGCCGCGCCAGATCCGCGGGCCAGCCGAGGTTGTCGACCAGCAGGATCTTCAGCAGCACCGGCAGCACCACCAGGAAGGCCGCGCCCAGGAAGGACCCCAGGATCGAGCCCAGCCCGCCGATGATCACCATGAAGAGGACGAGGAAGCTCTTGTTGATGCCGAAGGCCTCGCCCGCCTCGACCGCGCCCAGATAGACCCCGAACATCAGCGCCCCGGCGACGCCCACGAAGAAGGACGAGACGGCGAAGGAGCTGAGCTTGGCGATCAGGGGGTTCACGCCGATGATCTCGGCGGCGATGTCCATGTCGCGGATCGCCATCCAGGTCCGGCCCATCTGCCCGCGCGTCAGGTTGCGCGCCAGCCAGGCCATGGCCACGGTGAAGATCAGGCAGGTGAAATAGACCGCCGTCGAGCTGGCCGTGGCTCCGGTGATGGTGACGCCGAACATCGAGCGTTCGGGCATCGAGATCTGGCCGGTCGACGAGTAGTTGAAGAACCAGCCATAGCGGGTGAAAAGCCAGATCAGGAAGAACTGCGCGGCGAGCGTCGCCACCGCCAGGTAGAAGCCCTTGATCTTGAGGGACGGCAGGCCGAACAGAACACCCACCGCCGAGGTCACCAGACCCGACAGCAGGAAGACCAGGTAGATCGGCATCGCCGGAAAGGCGGTCGTCAGCTTGAAGGTGGCATAGGCGCCCACGGCCATGAAGGCCGCGGTGCCCAGCGACAGAAGGCCGGTATAGCCGATCAGGATGTTCAGCCCCAAAGCCGCGATCACGTAGATCATGAAGGGCACGACGATGGAATTGGCCCAGTAATCGTTCATGACCATCGGCAGGACCAGGAAGGCCACCGCCATCACCACCCAATAGGCATAGCGGTCGAACCGGATCGGGAAGGTCTGGTTGTCGCTGGCGTAGGACGTCTTGAAATCGCCCGCTTCACGGTAAAGCATAGTCTCAGACCCTCTCGATGATGCGTTCGCCGAACAGGCCCTGCGGACGGAACAGCAGGAACACGAGGGCGAGCATGTAGGCGAACCAGTTCTCGGTGGCGCCGCCGATCACCGGCTGCATGAAGAAATCGAAGAGCTTCTCGCCCACGCCGATCAGAAGGCCGCCGACGATGGCCCCGGGGATCGAGGTGAAGCCGCCCAGAATCAGCACCGGCAGAGCCTTCAGCGCGATCAGCGACAGCGAGAACTGAACGCCCGATTTCGAGCCCCACATGATCCCCGCGACCAGCGCGACGATCCCGGCGATGGACCAGGTCAGCACCCAGATGAACCGCAGCGAGATGCCGACCGACAGCGCCGCCTGATGGTCATCGGCCACCGCGCGCAGCGCCCGGCCCTGCTTGGTGTACTGCGAGAACAGCACCAGCCCCGTCACCAGCACCGCGGCGATGCCCAGCGCGTAAAGGCTCAGCGTGTCGATGAAGAAGCCGTAACCGAAGAGGTTGTAGGTCGTCTCGTCCACCCAGGCGGACATGCCCTGCGGGATCCCGACGTCGAGGCGCTTGACCTCGGCCCCCCACATGATGTCGCCCAGCCCCTCCAGAAAGAAGGCCAGCCCGATGGTGGCCATGAACAGGATGATCGGCTCCTGGTTGACCAGATGCTTCAGCACGATCCGCTCGATCAGCCAGGCCATGCCGATCATCACCAGCACGGTCAGCGGAATGGCCACCACCGAGGGCAGGTTCCAGCCGAAATTGTGGATCGAGGTGCCGAAAGCCGCGTTGATGATCGGCGCGAAGGGGATCTGGCCGTTCTGCAGGCCAACGAGCGTCAGCGCCGCGAACAGTGCCATGACGCCCTGGGCGAAGTTGAAGATGCCGGACGCCTTGAAGATCAGGACGAACCCCAGCGCCACCAGCGAATACATGATGCCCACGGTGACGCCGTTCAGCGCCGCCTCCATGGCGAAGAGAACGGTATCACTCATGGGCCACTCCCAGATAGGCGTCGATCACGTCTTGGTTGTTGCGCACCTCGTCGGGTGTGCCGTCGCCGATCTTCTTGCCGTAATCCATCACCACCACCCGGTCGCTCAGGTCCATGACCACGCCCATGTCGTGTTCGATCAGCACGATGGTGGTGCCGAATTCGTCGTTCACATCGAGGATGAAGCGGGACATGTCCTCCTTTTCCTCGACGTTCATCCCGGCCATGGGCTCGTCCAGCAGCAGGATCTGCGGTTCCGCGGCCAGCGCGCGGGCCAGTTCGACCCGCTTCTTCAACCCGTAGGGCAGGCGCGCGACCGGGGTCTTGCGGATGTGCTGGATCTCCAGGAAGTCGATGACCTTCTCGACCTTCTCGCGGTGTTCGTCTTCCTCGCGCGAGGCGGGCCCCCACCAGAGCGCCTGTTTCAGGAACCCCGATTTCATCAGGTTGATGCGGCCGGTCATGATGTTGTCCAGAACCGACATGCCTTCGAACAGCGCGATGTTCTGGAAGGTCCGGGCGATCCCGGTCCGGGCCACCTGATAGGGCGGCATCTTGCGGCGCTTGTAGCCCTTGTAGAGGATCTCGCCCTCCTGCGGGACGTAAAAACCCGAGATGACGTTCATCATCGACGACTTGCCCGCCCCGTTCGGGCCGATGATCGCCCGGATCTCGCCCTCGCGGATATCGAACGAGATGTTCTTGATCGCCTCCACCCCGCCAAAGCGCAGGGTGATGTTCTTCAGTTCCAGCACCACCGGGCCGATCTGGCGGCCGTCCGCGGTGACATAGCCCTCTGCAGGTTGATCCAGCATGTCCCTGTCCCCTATTCCGCCGCCATCCGCTGCCCCGCCGGGGCCACCACCGCCGCATCGCGCAGTTCCAGCGTGGCTTTCAGCGCGCCCTTGCGGCCGTCCTCGTAGGTGACTTCCGTCTCGGTGTAGACGCTGGTCGCGTCGGAATAGAGCGCGGCGATCAGGTCGGCGAATTTCTCCTCGATGAAGCGGCGCTTGACCTTGCGGGTGCGGGTCATCTCGCCGTCATCGGCATCGAGTTCCTTGTGCAGCACCAGGAAGCGGTGGATCTGGCAGCCGGACAACATGGCATCCTGCGCGACCGAGGCGTTGACCTCCTCGACATGGGCCTGGATCTGGGCCAGCACCCGGGGATGGCCCGCCAGTTCCTGATAGCTGGAATAGCCGATGTTGTTGCGTTCGGCCCAGTTGCCCACCGCGGTGAGGTCGATGTTGATGAAGGCCGTGCAGCGGTCGCGGCCCGAGCCGAAGACCACCGCCTCCAGGATGTTGGGATAGAACTTCAGCTTGTTCTCGACATACTTCGGCGCAAAGAGCCGCCCGTCGGCCATCTTGCCCACGTCCTTGGCCCGGTCGATGATCCGAAGATGCCCGGTGCCTTCCTCGAAGAACCCGGCGTCGCCGGTGGCCACCCAACCCTCGGCATCCTTGGTCGAGGCGGTGCTTTCGGCGTTCTTGTAATATTCCACGAAGGTCCCCGGCGAGCGATAGAAGACCTCGCCCGACTCGGCGATCCGCACCTCGACCCCCGGGCTGGGCACGCCCACGGTATCCGAGCGCACCTCGCCATCCGGCTGCTGGGTGATGAAGACCGAGGCTTCAGTCTGCCCGTAAAGCTGCTTCAGGTTGATCCCCAGCGAGCGGTAGAAATCGAAGATCTCGGGCCCGATCGCCTCGCCGGCGGTATAGGCCACGCGGATGTTCGACAGGCCCAGCGTGTTCTTCAGCGGACCGTAAACCAGCATCTCGCCCATGCGGTATTTCAGCCGGTCGCCGCCCGAGACGGGCTTGCCGTCCAGAATGGCGCCGCCCACCTTGCGGGCATGGGCCATGTAACGGTCGAAAAGGCGCTTCTTCGCCGGGCTCGCATCCTCCATGCGGATCATGACCTGCGTCAGCATGGTCTCGAACACGCGGGGCGGCGCGAAGAAATAGGTCGGCCCGATCTCGCGCAGGTCCGACATCATGGTCGTCGCATTCTCGGGGCAGTTGACGCAGAACCCGGCCCAATAGGCCTGCCCCATCGAGAAGATGAAATCGCCGACCCAGGCCATCGGCAGATAGGCCAGGATCTCGTCCTTGAACCCCAGGTTGTCGAAGCTGCAGGACGCCTTCGCCGTCTCGATGATGTTGCGGTTCGACAGCACCACGCCCTTGGGCTTGCCGGTGGTGCCCGAGGTATAGAGCATCACGCAGGTCGTGTCGTAATCCTGCTCGGCCAGACGCCGCGCCAGTTCCGGCGCCAGCCGCGTCTCGGCCGCGCGCCCCTCGGACTGGACATCCATCAGCCAGTTCATCTGCGCGTGGTCGTATTTGCGCATGCCGCGGCGGTCGAGGTAGAGGATCTGCTCGATGCCGGAGACGCTGTCCTGCACCTCGATCACCTTGTCGACCTGCTCCTGATCGCCGCAGATGGCAAAGCGCGCCCCGCAATGGTCGAGGACATAGGCCATCTCCTCGGTCACCGCGTCCTGATAGAGCGGAACCGGGATCGCCCCCACCGATTGCGCGGCCACCATCGACCAATAGAGCGCCGGACGGTTGCGGCCGATGATCGCCACATGATCGCCGCGCTCCATGCCCAGCGCCAGAAAGCCCAGCGCCATGGCCCGGACTTCATCGGCCACCTGCGCCCAGGTCCAGGCCTGCCAGATGCCGAATTCCTTCTCGCGATAGGCGGTCAGGCGGGCGTATTGGCGGGCGTTTCGGGCCAGAAGCGCGGGCACGGAATGCAGCGCGGCCTCGGGTGCGGTCGTGGTCACCTGTCGTTCTCCTCCCCTGGCGCTGGTCCCGGCCTCCCCGCCGGTCCTGCGCGACGCCCGATTGGTGGCGGGCGAGTATTGCCGTAGTTTGTCGCAATCCTTACGAATTGTTACGCGGGTTGTTGCGTCGGTGGGCGGCCTCCCCTCAGCGCGAGCCGCCCCGCAGCGGGCGCCACACCCATGGCCATGAACCCCAGACCCGGCACGCTCCGCGGCAGGGTGGCAGGCCAGGTCGGCAGTTGGGGCAGGTCGGGCATGGCGGCCTCCGGTCGGTCCGGGCCATCCTGCGGCGGGGGGCCTGGCCTGGCAAGCCTTTGCCGCGCCCGGGTTCCCGCCCCGGCTTATCCCCAGATTCTGCGTTGCAGCGGACTGGACCTGGGCCTAACCCCGTCGCATGATCCTGCCCATGACGCCCCCCGATGCCGCCGATTCCCGCCGCAACCAGCGGCTCAACCTCTCCGCGGGGCTCGCCTCGGTGACGGTGGCGGTGACGCTGGTGGCGCTGAAGCTCTGGGCGATGATCGCGACGGGGGCGCTGTCCATTGCCGCCTCACTCGCCGACAACGCGCTCGATGTCATGACCTCGGTCGGCGCGCTGGCCGCCATCGCCTATGCCGCCCGGCCTGCCGACGACGACCACACCTTCGGCCATACCTCGGCCGAGGATCTGGCCGCGCTCCTGCAATCGGCGCTGGTGCTGCTGTCCTCGACGATGATCGCCGTGGTGGCGCTGCGCCGCCTCTTCGCCACCGACGCCTCGCCGGTTCAGGCCGAGGGCGCGGGCATCGCCGTGATGGTCGTGGCCATGGTGCTGACCGGCGGGCTGGTCCTCTGGCAGCGCTACGTCGCGCGGGTCACCGGCAACCGCGTCGTCGCCGCCGATTCGCTGCATTACCTGGGCGACCTCTTGCCCACCGGCGGGGTGCTGATCGCGCTCGGCACCTCGGCGCTCTGGGGGCTGGCGCGGGTCGATTCGGTGATCGCGCTGCTGGCGGCGGCCTGGCTGGCGCGCAGCGGCCTCGCCATCGGCCGCGGCGCCTGGGACGCGCTGATGGACCACGCCGCGCCCCCCGAGGTGCTGCGCCAGATCGAGGCCATCGTCAACGACTGGCCGGGCCTCGCCGGCCACCACGAGGTCAAGACCCGGATGGCGGGCAGCCGGACCTTCATCTCGATGCATGTGGAACTGGACGGCCGCCAGACGCTGAACGCCGCCCATGCGGTGGCCGATGCGCTGGAACACGCGCTGGAACACGCGATCCCCGGCGCCGAGGTCATCATCCACCTCGATCCCGTGGGCCCCGGCTCAGGCCGCGTCGCCCGCGGCCACGAACCCGTGCCGATCGACGGCGCAGCCAACGGCGGCTGACCCCGCCCTCGCTTCGGTCATTCCGGCGGAGCGTTGCGACCCCGTGCCCAGCGGCGGGAGGCACGCTCCCACCCGCCCACCCCGCGCGCCTCCCGCCGCGGAGAGGTTTGTGCCTGTGGAGGCCCCGGGGGCCTTCTGCCCCCGGACCCCCGAGGATATTTGCAGAACGAAGATCGAGATTAAGTGCCCCTTAACCCGCATCTTCGTTCTGCAAATATCCTCGGGGGGTGAATGCCCGCAGGGCAGAGGGGGGCAGAAAGCCCCCCT
>NZ_JAUCCQ010000086.1:0-16008 GCF_034676075.1 Pararhodobacter sp.
CGCCCCCCGCCAAAGGGGACCCTCGGGCCCCCTTTGGAAACCCCCGAGGATATTTTCAGAACAAAGATGAAGATTAAGAGGGCGTTAACCTGCCATCTTTGTTCTTCAAATATCCTCGGGGGTGAGGGCCGCCCGGACGAGGCGCCGGTGGCGCGTCGTCAGGCCCGAACGCCCGGAGCGCAAGCGCAGGGCCGGACCAGCCCGCAGGGCAGAGGGGGCAGAAAGCCCCCCTTCCTTTTCCTCAGCGTCCGACGAATTCGAACGAGAATTGCCGTTGCGCGCCCTGGGGCGGGGCGGGGAAGGGCGCGGCGCGGCGGATGTGGTCGAGCGCCGCCTGATCGAGCGCCGCGCTGCCCGAGGCGCGGGCGATCTGCACCCCCGCCAGCCCGCCACCCGGCGCGATGGTGAAGGCCACGACCGCGGTGCCGCGCGCATTGACCCGGGCACGACGGACCCTCTGGATGCGCTGCATCACCTGGCCCGGGTAGTTCGAAGCCGCGGCATTGCCGGGGGCGGCGGCGGCCGCCTGCCGGGGCGCGGCTCGGGCGGCCGTGGCCTGTTGCTGGCCCTGGTCCGAGCCGCGCCTCGCGTCGCGGTCGGAATCGCCCGCGGCCTGGGCGGCGCTGGATTGTTGTGGCGGGCGCCGGGTCTCGGGGTCGGGGCGGCGCTGCGGGCGGGGGGTGTCGGCGGCGGCCATCTGGACCTCGACCTCGGGCGTGGGGGCGGTGGTCGGCGGGGTGACGGGCGCGGCGGCGGCGAGGGGAGTGGCTTGGGTCGCGGCGGGCGGTGTGGCGGACGTGCTTGCCACCGGCGTCGCGGCGGGGGCGGCGGTCAAGGTGGGGGTCTCGCTGGCCGGGGGGACGGCCTCGGGCGCGGTTTCGGTCAGGGTCCGGGGCGCGGCGACCGGGGGCGTCGTCGGGGCCTCGGCCGCCTCGGTCGCGGCCGGGGGCGTGTCGCTGGCCGTGGCGCGCGGCGCCACCGGCGACGGTGTCGGGGCGGCTTCGGTCGGGGTTTCCGGCACGGCCTCGGCCGCCTGCGAGGGCAGGGCGCCGCGGGTGAAGTCGCGGAAATCATTGCCGAGCGCGGCGATCTCGGCCACGCCGCCGCCTTCGATCATCAGCGACTCGCCGCGCCCGGCGAAGCCCGCCAGCACCGCGGCATGGGCGGCGAGCGACAGGGCTCCGGCGACGATCAGCGCCGGCCAGGCGGGTTCGGTGCGGGCAAAGCTCATTCGAGGGCCCTTTCTCCCAACAGGACCACCCGTTCCGCCCCGGCGCCGCGCAGCCCCTCGGCGAGGGACACGACCAGCGCCGCGGGCGCCGCCCGGTCGACCAGCAGGCGGGCGACGCGCGGCTCGGGCAGGGTTTCCAGATAGGCCAGCGCGCCCGCTTCGGGCGTGTCCGGCCAGTCGATGCCGTCGATGCGCAGCCCGCCCTCGGCGGTGATGACCAGCGCCTCGGGCGGGGCGCGGGTTTCCAGCTCGGCGATGCTGACCAGCGTCACCGACGGATCGGGCGAGGGGGCGATGGTCCCGGCGATCAGGAAGAAGATCAGCATCAGGAAGACGATGTTGATCAGGCCGATGGTCGGCTCGCCCTTGCTGCGAGTGGGCGTGGCGGCTCTCATCCCAGCACCCGCACGGCGAAGGGCGCCCCGCGCAGCGCGGCCAGGATATCGACCAGGCGCTGTGCCTCGACCCCCTCGGCCAGCGCGATGAGCGCCGTGCCCTCGGGTCCGGCAAGCTCGGTCAGCGCGGCGCGGAGGTCCTCGAGCGGAATGTCGCGGGCATTGAGGCGCAGCGACTCGGGGCCGAGCTGGACGAAGGCGGGCGGTGTGTCGGCGCTGCCCGCGCCTTGCGGCGCGGCGGTCAGTTCCAGCTCGCCCAGCTTGGTGAAGGTCGAGGTCAGCATGAAGAACAAGAGAAGCAGGAAGATCACGTCGATCAGCGAGGTGAGCGACAGACCGCGCCGTCGCGGCGCGGGCGTCAGGCGGCTGTCAGCCATGGCCGAGGCCGGCGCAGAGGGCGGTGTCGATGATCCGCTCGGACATCGCCGCCTCACGGGCGATGCGGGCGTCGAACCAGGCCAGCACCAGCGAGGCGGGCATGGCGACGGCCAGGCCCACGGCGGTGGTCAGGAGCGCGACCCAGATCCCGCCTGCCAAGGCCGAGGGGTCGACGGCGGCGCCCGCCGATTGCAGGCCCTGGAAGGCCTCGATCATGCCCAGAACCGTGCCGAAGAGCCCCAGCAGCGGCGCCACCTGCGCCACGGAATCGAGCAGCCTGAGCCCGGCCGAGAGCCGCGCCAGACGGGCCGCGGCCTCGCCCGTGAGGCGGGCGCGGAGCGCGGCCTCGTCGTGCTGGCCATCGCCCGCGGCATCGAGCGCGAGCAGGGTCACCGGCCCCAGATGGCTGGGCGCGGCCTTGGCCTGCTGGCGCGCCTCGGTGGCGGCGCCGCGGTCCCAGGCGGTCAGCGCCCGGTCCAGCGCGCCGTGGCGTCCGACGCCGAGGCGCAGGAATTGCCAGATCTTGGCCAGGATCAGGGCCAGCGCCACCAGCGACATGGCCAGCAGCACCATGACCACCGGGCCGCCCAGTTCCGCGACATTGGCGACGGCCTCGAACAGCGCGTTCATTGCAGCACCTCGATCGGGGTGACGGAGCGGGCTTCGATCGCCGCGCCGCAGCCCTCGGGCTCACAGCTGCTGACGCCGTTGATCAGGAGCCGCGAGACGCCCTCGCAGGTGATCCCGCCGATCTCGAAACTGCGGACCCGCATGCGGCCCGCGGGCAGGTCCTGCAGGTCCAGCAGCGTCATCGTCGCGACCCGCCCCTCGGTGTCGAAAAGCACCGCCTCCAGCACCAGCCGGTCGATATCGGCTTCGGTCCCGTTCTGGCCGACCAGCACGAACTGGCAGGCGCCGTCCCGGGGGTGGATGGCGTTCAGCTCGACGCTGACCGCCGGGGCGGCTTGATCGGGGGTGGATTGGGCGAGGGCGCTCTGCGCGGCGAGCATCAGCGCGCCGCAGAGGGCGGGGAATCGGACAGCCATCATGACCTCGGCTTGCAGGGTAAAGATCTGGCTGGCGCGATGGCTGGCGGGGACCGCGGAAACGAATTTTCCGCTTGCATGTTTCGGCTAGGATACCTAACAGATTTTGTCAAGTAACCGCGCCCTCTTCGGCGCGACCGCGCAATCCAGCCTTTCGCCAGACGCGCCTGCCCCCGCTGCCTTGGTCATGAAAGGGATTGCCATGTCCAGCCTTACCGCCCCCGACCTCACCTCCGAGGTGACCGCGCTCGACCGCTCGCCGCAGGGCCTGCGCGATGCCCGCGCCGGGAATCCGAAAAGCCGCATCCGCGATCTGGCCGAGCAGCTGGGCGTGAGCGAGGCGCATCTGGTGGCCTCGGGCGTCGACGGCAAGGGTGTGGTGCGCCTGACCTGTGACATCGACCGGCTGTTCCCGGCGCTGGGGAATCTGGGCCCTGTCATGGCGCTTACCCGCAACGAGCATTGCGTGCACGAGAAGGACGGCGCCTATCTGGACTATCACCCCGGGCCGCATGCGGCGATGGTGCTGGGTCCGGATATCGACCTGCGGATCTTCCCGCGCCATTGGGTGCACGCTTTCGCGCTGAGCGACGGCGACAAGCGCTCGATCCAGATCTTCGATGCGGCGGGGGATGCGGTGCACAAGGTGCATCTGCGTCCGGCCACGAATGTCGCGGCCTTCGAGGCGCTGGTTGCCGATCTGCGGGCCGAGGACCAGTCGGACGGGATCGAGACCCAGCCGCGTTCCCCGGTCGAGGCGGCGAAATCCAACGCCGAGAAGCGCGACATCCTGCTGAAGGAATGGGACGCGCTGACCGATACGCACCAGTTCCTGCGCCTCACCTCGAAGCTGAAGATGAACCGCCTTGGCGCCTATCGCATCGCCGGGGCACCCTATGCCGTGGCGCTGAAGCCCGAGGCGGTCGATGCCGCGCTGCGCGGTGCGGCCGAGGGGCAGGTTCCGGTGATGATCTTCGTCGGCAACATGGGCTGCATCCAGATCCATGGCGGCCTCGTCCACCGGATCGAGCAGATGGGCCCCTGGCTGAACGTGCTGGACCCGGGCTTCAACCTGCACCTGCGCTCGGACAAGATCGCCGAGGTCTGGCTGGTGCGCAAACCGACCAAGCACGGCATGGCAGTGTCGATCGAGTTCTTCGACGCCGACGGCATGGTCATCGCCCAGATCTTCGGCCAGCGGGCGCCGGGCAACGAACGCTCGGAACCCGCGCCCGAGGACAACAGCGGCCCGCTCCCCGGGACCGAGGGCTGGGTGGCGCTGACCGATGCGCTCGCCCAGACGCACGGGATCTGAGCCATGCGTGGATTGTTGGTTGTGGCGGCTCTGGCCGCCACGCCCACCCTGGCGCAGGACCGCGTCGTGGTGGCGGGCTCGGCGCTGTGCGAGGTGGTCGCGGCTTTGGGGCAGGTGGATCGGGTGGTCGGTCGGGATACGACCTGCCTCTACCCCGAGGTTTTCGCGGAACTGCCCGATGTGGGCTATCTGCGGGCGCTGTCGCCCGAGGGGCTGCTGTCGCTGGATCCCGATCTGATCCTCGCCGATGTCGATGCGGGCCCGCCCGCGACGATGGATCTGGTCGCGGCCAGCGCCGTGCCGGTGGTGCGGATCGCGGCCGATTTCACCGAGGCCGGTGTCATCGCCCGAATCGAGGGGGTGGCGGGGGCGCTCGGCGTCGATCCGGCGCCGCTGGTGGGGTCGGTGACCGAGGGTTTCGCCACCCTGGCCGAGGCCCGCGCGGCGGCTGAAAGTCCCCGGGTGCTGTTCATCCTGTCGGCGGCTGGCGGCCGGGTGATGGCGGCGGGGCAGGGCACCGCGGCGCAAGGCATCCTGACGCTGGCCGGGGCGCAGAACGTGCTCGACGGGTTCGAGGGCTATCGCCCCCTAACCGACGAGGCCATCGCCGCCGCTGCGCCCGACGCGATCCTGATGATGGACCGCTCGGGCGATCATGCGCTGGACGATGCGGCGATCCTGGCCCATCCGGCGCTGGGGCTGACGCCCGCGGCGCAGAACGGGCGGATCGTGCGGATGGACGGCGCGCTGCTGCTGGGCTTCGGCCCGCGCACGCCCGAGGCGGCGCTGGCGCTCATCCGGGCGCTGGAGGGCTGAGCCGATGGTGGCGCTGACCCCTCCGGTCCCGTCCGGCGACCGCGCGCCCCGGGCGCAGAAGGTGACGCTGGCGCTGGTGGCTCTGCTGCTGGCGGCGGGCGTGGCCTCGCTGGCGGTGGGCGCGGCGGGGGTCTCGCCCTGGGCGGTGCTGGGCGACTGGCTGGCGGGTGAGGCCATCGGGCTGCGTGAGCGGGTGATCCTGTTCGACATCCGCTTGCCGCGGCTGGTCACCGGGGCGCTGGTCGGCGCCTCGCTGGCGGTGGCCGGGGCGGTGATGCAGGGCCTGTTCCGCAACCCGCTGGCCGATCCCGGCATCGTCGGGGTCAGCGCGGGCGCGAGCCTCGGTGCGGTGCTGGTCATCGTGCTGGGCGGTCTGCTGCCCGCCGGGCTGCTGGCGCTGGCGGGGTCGCATCTGGTGCCGATCGGCGCCTTCCTCGGCGGTTGGGCCAGCACGCTGCTGCTCTACCGGATCAGCACCCGGGCCGGGCGTACTTCGGTGGCGACGATGCTGCTGGCCGGGATCGCCATGGCGGCGCTGGCGGGTGCGGGAATGGGCGTGCTGATCTTCCTCGCGGACGACGCGCAGCTCAGGGACCTGACCTTCTGGAACATGGGCTCGCTGGCCGGGTCCAGCTGGACCCGCCTTGCCGCCGCGGCGCCGGTGATGATCCTGGGGCTGCTGGCGGTGCCCTTCATGGCCCGGGCGCTGAACGCGCTGTCGCTGGGCGAGGCGACGGCCATGCATCTGGGGATCCGGGTGGAGCGCGCCAAGCGCCTCGCCATCCTCGCCGTTGCGGCGATGACCGGGGCGGCGGTGGCGGTCTCGGGCGGGATCGGCTTCGTCGGCATCGTCGTGCCGCACCTCTTGCGCCTCGCCATGGGGCCGGATCACCGCTTCCTGCTGCCCGCCGCGGGCCTGCTGGGCGCGGCGCTGCTGATCGGCGCCGATATGGTCGCGCGCACCATCGCCGCGCCTGCCGAACTGCCCATCGGCATCGTCACGGCGCTGGCGGGCGGGCCGTTCTTCCTGTGGATCCTGCTGCGCAAGCGCGGGCTCGTGGACCTCTGACATGCTGGACGCCGAAACCCTTTCCGTCACGCTGGGCCGCAAGCCGATCCTGAAGGGCATCGACCTTGAGGCAAGGGCCGGGACGCTGACCTGCATCGTCGGGCCGAACGGCTCGGGCAAGACGACGCTGCTGCGCGCGCTGACGGGCGAGGTGGCCTCCTCCGGGCGGCTGTGCCTTGACGGGCAGGACCTGCGCAGCCTCAAGCCCGAGGCGCTGGCGCTGCGCCGGGCCGTGCTGCCGCAATCGGTGCCGCTGGCCTTCCCCTTCACCGTGCTGGAAATCGTGCGGCTGGGCCTGACCGGCGTGCCGGGGGCCGAGGCCCGGGCGCTGCCCTCGCAGGCCTTGCACCGGGTGGGGCTTGGCGGCTACGAGGGGCGGCTTTTCCAGGAGCTGTCGGGCGGCGAACAGCAAAGGGTGCATCTGGCGCGGGTCCTGTTGCAGGTCTGGACGCCGGTGGTCCATGGCCTGCCGCGCTGGCTGTTCCTCGATGAACCTGTGGCTGCACTCGATATCGGGCACCAGCTGCAGGTGATGCGCATCGCCCGGGATTTCGCCGAAGCGGGCGGCGGGGTGATCGCCGTCATGCATGACTTGAACCTCACCGCCATGGTCGCCGATCAGGTCTGGCTGATGACCGCGGGCCGCATCGCCGCGCGCGGCAGCCCGGCCGAGGTCTTCACCGATGCCACTCTTGCCGCCGCCTATGGCTGCGCGATCCGCGTGTCCACGCCGCCGTCCGACGGCACCCCCTTCATCCTGCCGCAAGCCGCGGCCTGATCCATCCAACTGCCAGCCCCTCGCCAGCATCAACAACAACAACCAAACGAGGGACCCATGTCACCCACCATCCGCCGCCTCGGTGCGGTCTCGACGCTGGCGCTTGCCACCGCGCTTTCCACCCCCGCCGCCGCGCAGGCCACCGGCGAGGGCGTCTTCACGCTGCTGGGCCGGATCATCCTGTCTGCGGGCCGTGCCCGGGTCGCCATCGACACGCCGCAGGCCGTGACCGCGCTGGAACAGGAAGACCTGGACCGCGAACAGGCCACCACGCCCGGTGAATTGCTGCGCGCCGTGCCCGGCGTTCAGGCCTTCGGCGGCGAGGCGATGACCGGCCAGTTCCTGAACATCCGCGGCGTCGGCACGCAATCGGCCTCGGATGAGAATCGCATCGTCGTCACCATCGACGGCGTGCAGAAGTACTTCGAGCAATACCGCGTGGGCTCGCATTTCGGCGAGCCGGACCTCTATCGCCGCGTGGAAGTGCTGCGGGGGCCGGGCGCGTCCCTGCTCTATGGTTCGGGCGCCATCGGCGGCGTCGTCGCCTTCGAGACGCGCGAGGCCTCGGACTTCCTGACCGGGGACGAGAACACCGCGCTGCGCTTCCGCCTCTCGGGGCAGTCGAACGCGGGCTTTTCGGGCTCGGCCATCCTCGCCCATCGCTTCAACGAGCGTTTCGAGATCCTGGCCGCGCTGACCACCCGGCAGGAGCAGGATTACGAGGCGGGCGGCGGCGTGCCGGTCGCCGGCTCGAACCTGTCCAGCCAGTCCGGGCTGGTCAACGCCACCTGGCGGCCCTTCGACGACAGCGAGCAGAGCCTGCGCTTCACGCTGTCGCGCTGGACCACCTCGGGCGTGCAGGTGCCCTATTCGGCCTATGGCAACTTCTCGGTCTTCGGCAATGTCGACCGGGTGGTGACCGATGACACGGCGCAGATCACCTGGGAGAACCCGGCTTCGGACAATCCCTGGCTCGATGCCCGGGTGCAGCTGAGCTATTCGCGTTCCGAGGTCGACCAGTCGAACGCCACCGGCTATCCCGGCTGGCCCTTCTCGCCGCCCTATTCGATCTTCCAGGATTCGGTCTATGCCTACGAGACCCTGTCGCTGAACGCGCGCAACACCATCACCATGGAAGGCGCCAACTGGCAGAACTACCTGACCTTCGGCGCCGAGGCGGCGCAGCGCGAGCGGGTGCAGATCTCGGGCGCCTCGACCCTGACCTCGCACCCGGCCGGGCAGAGCGATACCTGGGGCGTCTTCGTGCAGAACGAATTCGTGCTGAACCAGGACTTCACGCTGCTGGCCTCGCTGCGGCATGACCGCTCGCGCATGGTGGCGACGGCCGGGGTCGATCCGGCCTATCTGAACGTGCCGGTCACGCATTCGGGCACCGCCGCCTCGCTGTCCGCGCAATACCGGATCAACGAGGCCTGGTCGGTCTTCGGCACCCTGGCCGAGACGACGCGGCTGCCGTCCCTGGACGAGGTCTTCGACAGCGGCACCTCGGGCGGCGTCTCGTCGATGGGGCTGCGGCCGGAACACGCGCGCACCGTCGAGCTGGGCGTCGCCTGGCAGGGGCGGGGCCTGATCACCGAGGGCGACGGGCTGGACCTGAAGCTCACCGCGTTCAACAACCAGTTCCGCGACCGGATCGAGCGGGTCGGCATCGTCGGCCAGCCCAGCTTCCAGAACATCGGCCGGGCCCGGATCCGTGGCATCGAGCTTGAGGCCTCCTACCAGTCCGACCTGTGGTTCGGCCGCAGCGCCGCCAGCTGGATCGAGGGCATCGACCAGAGCACGGGCGACCGCCTGGCCTCGACCCCGGCGCCGGAGCTGATGCTGGAGATCGGCCGCCGCCTGCCGCAGCAGAACCTGGAAATCGGCTGGCGCGGCACCTTCGCGGGGCCGGTGACGCTGGCTTCGGGCGACCGGTTCCCGGGCTATGCGGTGCATGACCTGTTCCTGACCTGGCGGCCGCAGAGCGGGGCGCTGCGCGGGATCGATGTGCAATTCGCCGTCAACAACGTCTTCGACCTCAACTATTACAACGCGCTCGACGGCTCCTATGCCACCTCGCTGCCGCGCCGGGGCCGGGATTTCCGCCTGACGCTGGGCCGCACGATCACCTTCTGAACCGTCGTCACCCTGTTTGATGGCAAAATGGCCGGGCGCATCCCTTGCGCCCGGCTTTTGCGTCTTGCGGCTGAAAGCACTGACTTTTTGCCGAATGTATACATTCAGAGGTTTGCGTTGGTTGCGACACTCGGGCGCCGAGCTAGTCGCTGGATGCAAGGCTGCGTCCTAGGCATCTGAAAAAAATATAGGCTTCTCCCGTGGTGGCGCGGTTTCTTGCTGCTTTGCAGCATCAGAAAACCGTCTTTCGCGGTGTCAAATCTCTTGAAATGTATCCGGGGCAATGCATCATGGCGCTGCCTTGTCGTCTGGGGAGGTTGGGCAGACAGGGTCCGTTGCGCGGGGCCGGCATCCATCTGGATGCCCGGCATTCCGGGGAGGAGGCCGGCGGCGACGCCGGGTCGGAGCGAACGGCGGCCACAGGGCCGACAACGATGACAAAGGGGAGATGTCACATGTATCGCAGAACGTTCACGCAGCTTGCGGCTGCCGCCGTCGCGCTGGCGGCCGGGGCCGGGATGTCCCTGGCGCAGGATACCATTCGCATGGGCGCCGCCGCGCCGCAGACCGGCCCGCTGGCCGGGGGCGCGACCGTCACCCACTGGCCGGCGGTGCGGCTCTGGGTGCATCAGACCAACGAGGCGGGCGGGCTACAGGTGGGCGATCGCCGCATGACCATCGAGCTGGTGGAATACGACGACCAGACCAACCCGCAGCAGGCCATCCAGGCCGCGCAGCGTCTGGCGACGCAGGATCAGGTCGATTTCATGGTCGCGCCCTATTCCACGGGCATGAACCTGGCCGCAGCGCCGATCTTCGCCCAGCTCGGCTATCCGATGATCACCGGCACCGCGGTCACCGACCAGCAGCCGGCGCTGGCGCAGCAGTTCCCGAACATGTTCTTCGTGCTGGGCCGGACCTCGATCATGGCCGAGGATACGGCGCATGTGCTGGTCGGCATGCGCGACCGGGGCGAGATCGGCAACCGCGTGGCGCTGGTCAACGTGGCCGACGCCTTCGGGATCGAGATGGCGGGCATCTCGCGCGGGGTGCTGGAATCGAACGGGTTCGAGATCGTCTACGAAAGCTCGTATCCCCTGGGCACGCAGGATCTGGCGCCGGTCATCGACGGGGCCAAGGCCGCGAACCCCGATGCCTTCATCGCCTGGTCCTATCCCGGTGACACCTTCGCGCTGACCGATCAGGCCATCGTGCAGAACTTCGCGCCGCATGTGTTCTTCACCGCCGTCGCCACCGCCTTCCCGGGCTATGCCGCCCGTTTCGGCGACCAGATCGAGGGGGTGATGGGCATGGGTGGCGTCAATGCCGATGACCCGGCCTTCCAGGCCTTCGCCGAGGCGCATATGGAATTCGCCGGTCAGGCGCCCGATTACTGGGCCTCGGCCGCGACCTATGCCACGCTGGAAATCCTGGGTCAGGCGATCGAGGCCACCGGCTCCATCGACCGCGCCACGGTGCTTGCCTATCTGCAGGACCGCTCGCACGAGTATTCGACGATCCTCGGCCCGGTGAACTTCAACGAAAACAACGACAACGAGCGGTACTGGACCGTCGGCCAATGGCAGGGCGGCGTGTTCCGGGGCATCGCCGCGCGGGGTCGTGACGGCGCCGTGGCCGCCGAGCTGTTCGACGGCTGGAACTGATCCCGGCGGGCGGCGCGTGTCCTTGCGCGCCGCCCCCACCGGCAAGACGGCGGATCTGACCCGATGTTCATCCTGATAACCGGCCTGTTGCTGGGCGGGACCTATGCGCTGATCGCGCTGGGGCTCAACCTGCAATACGGCGTCGCGCGGATCATGAACCTGGCGAATGGCGAGATGCTGGTCGCGGGCGGGTTCGCCGCTTTCTGGCTCTATACCGCGGGGCAGATCAACCCGGTGGCGGCGCTGATCGTCATCGCGCCGGTGGCCTTCGTGGTCAACTGGCTGGTCTACCGCTTCATGCTGCAACCGCTTGTGAAACGGGCCAAAAGCCGCGGCGCGCTGGAGGTCGATTCGATCCTGGCGACGTTCGGGATGTCCTTCGCTTTCGTCGGCATCATGACCTGGGCCTTCGGCGGCGGCTATTTCAACTATGCCTTCCTCGCCCAGCCGCTGGAGATGTTCGGCAGCTCCTACGCCCAGAACCGCGTCGTCGCCTTCGTGCTGGCGGTGGTGATCGGCGGGGCGCTGTGGCTGTGGCTGACCTATTCCCGCGTCGGCCTGAACCTGCGGGCGGTGGCGGTAAACCCGGCCTCGGCCTCGCTGGTGGGTGTCGACGTGCGCCGTGCTTCGGCGCTGGCCTTTGCTTTGGGCGGGGCCGTGACGGCCACGGGCGGCGCGCTGGTGTCGATGTTCTTCACGCTCGATGCCTCGGTCGGCGTCCTCTTCACCATGAAGGCGCTGATCATCATCATCATGGGCGGGGTGGGCGACATCCGGGGGACCATCGTCGCTGCCGTGATCCTCGGCATCGCCGAGACGGCGGTGGCGCGGCTGGTTGATCCGGGCCTGACGCTGGCCGCGGCCTATCTGCTCTTCCTGCTGGTGCTGCTCTTCAAGCCCGCGGGACTTTTCGGAAAGGCCCGGGGATGAGCGGCACCGACTGGCGCAATCTGGCCATCTCGGCCGCCCTGCTGGGTCTGGCGGCGCTGCTGCCGGTCTATGGCAGCCCCTATTGGCTGACCATGGGCACAACCATGGCGATGTTCGTGGTGCTGGCGACCAGCTGGGCGCTGTTTTCGGGCCCCACGCATTACATCTCGCTCGCCACTGCCGCCTTCTTCGGCATCGGCACCTTCGTCACGGGCCTCGGGTTCCAGAGCCTGCCGTTCTGGGTGCTGCCGCCCTTGGCCGCGATCATCGGCGCGGTGCTGGCGGCGCTGGTCGGGCTGGTGACGCTGCGCCTGTCGGGCGTCTATTTCGTCATCTTCACCCTCGGCCTGGCCGAGATGGTGCGGCAGGTCGTGACCTGGGTGCAGAACCAGACCGGCCATCGCGGCATGTATGTCCTGACCTCGATCACTGAGCGCGAGATCTACTGGATGCTGGTGGGTCTGGGGGCGCTGGTCTTCCTCGCGGGCTGGCTGATCGGTCGCTCGCGGCTGGGTTTCGCGCTGCGCATCATCGGCAATGATGAGACGGTCGCGAAACACGCCGGCATCGACACGGCTCTGGCCAAGGTCGCGCTTTTCATGGTGCCGGGCGCCGTGGCCGCCGCGACCGGGGCGATCCTCGCGCCGCGTTACATCTACATCGAACCCGCCACCGCCTTCGCACCTCTGCTGTCATTTCAGGTCGTCATCATGGCGCTTCTGGGCGGGACCGGGCGGCTCTGGGGGCCGATTGCGGGTGTGATCCCCTTCAGCCTGCTGTGGGAGGCCATCACGCGGCAGGCGCCGAACCAGACGCTGCTGCTGCTGGGCATCGCCTTCCTGGTTATCGTCTACCTGCTGCCCGGCGGTTTCGTCGGCCTCTGGGACCGCTTCCGCCGCCGCTTCGGAGGCCGCTCATGAGCCGGATTGTCCTGCAGGTGAGGAACGTGACCAAGCGCTTCGGCGGGCTGGTCGCGGTCCATGACGTGAGTTTCGACGTGACCGAGCATTCGGTCATGGGGCTGATCGGGCCGAATGGCTCGGGTAAATCCACCATGATCAACATGATCTCGGGCAGTTTCGCGCCGACCGCGGGCTCGATCCGGCTGGAGGGGCATGAACTGGCGGGCAAGCCCGCGCACAAGGTGGCGCGGCTGGGGGTGGGGCGGACGTTCCAGCTGGTGCGGCTGCTGCCGGAACTGAGCGTTCTGGACAACGTCATCGCCGGCGCCGCCTTCGGCCATCGCCGCCGCTGGGGGGCCGAGGCGAAGGCGCACGCCCTGACGCTGATCGAACGGCTGGGGCTGAGCGCCGTCATGGGGATGCCCGTCTCGGCGCTGACCTATATCGACACCAAGCGGGTGGAACTGGCGCGGGCGCTGGCGGGCGACCCGGAGGTGCTGCTTCTGGACGAATGGCTGGCGGGGCTGAACCCGACGGAACTGGGCACCGGGATCGCGCTGATCCGCTCCTTGCGCGACGAGGGGCGGACGATCATCCTTGTCGAACACGTCATGGACGCGATCCGCAGCCTCTGCGACCGCTGCGTGGTCATGTCCTCGGGTACCAAGATCGCCGAAGGGACCCCGGCCGAGGTCCTGTCCGACCCCGAAGTGATCCGCGCCTATCTGGGGGATGACGATGCTTGAGGTTCACGAACTCGCCGTCCGCTACGGCAAGCATATCGCGCTGGCGGGCCCGTCGCTGAAGGTCAGCCCGGGCGAGATCGTGGTCATTCTGGGGGCCAACGGCGCCGGGAAATCGACGCTGCTGAAGGCGATTGCCGGGGTCTGCGAGGGGCAGGTCTCGGGCGCGGTCAGCGTGAGCGGCGAGCCGGTGATCGGCCTGGCGCCGCACAAGGTGGTGGAACGCGGGATCGCGCTGGTGCCCGAGGGGCGCGGCATCTTCGGCGAGCTGACGGTGCGCGAGAACCTGATGCTGGGCGCCAATCCCCAGCGCGCCCGCGAAGAGGTCGAGGCGCGCTACGAGCAATTGACGCGGCTCTTCCCCAAGCTCAGCGACCGGGCGCGGCAGGTGGTGCGCACCATGTCGGGCGGCGAGCAGCAGATGGTCGCCATCGGCCGGGCGATGATGTCGAACCCGGAAATCCTGATGCTGGACGAGCCGAGCCTCGGCCTTTCGCCGCTGCTGGCCAAGGAATTGTTCCAGACGCTGAAGAAGGTGCGCGAGACGGGGCTGGGGATTCTGGTGGTCGAACAGAACGCCAAGCTGAGCCTCGCCATCGCCGACCGCGGCTATCTGCTGGAGAACGGCCGCATCCTGCGCGAGGACAAGGCCTCGGTCCTGTTGCACGATCCGGCGGTGCAGGCGGCCTATCTCGGCGGTGCGGCGGGGCATGCCACGGGACCGGCCAAGGCCCCGGCCGCGCCGGTGCTGCAAACCAGCGTGCCCGCGCCGCCGACGCCGCAGGTCCGCGCCAAGCCGATCCGCTCGGTCCCGTCCTCGGAAATCTCGGGCCTCGACATCGACGCCATCGTCGCCGGCGCTGCGCGCAAGGCGCCGGGGGTCACGGCGCCCCGGACCCTCAGCCCCGGGGCAATGCAGGCGGCGGTGAGCCAGCGCTCGGCCGCGCTGAAAGCCTCGCTCGACGCAATCGAGGCCGCCGCGCGGCAGGCCCGGTCGCGTCCCGCCGCCAGCAGCCTGCCGCCCTTGCGCCCGACCGCGCGGCCCGCGACCCCCGCGCCGACCGCCCCCGTCGCCGCCCCGGCGAGTGCGCCGGAGGCTCCGCCGATCCCGGCCTCGGGCGCCCGGGTCGAGGTCTATACCCGGCGCCCCGGCACCGCCCAGTTCAGCAGAAGCGAGGTCTGACATGCTCGATAGCCCCGTCACCAAGACGATCCGCGGCCAGTACATCAACGGCCAATGGGTGCGCGCCGCGCGGACCTTCCCCGATCTCAACCCCTCGACCGGCGCGCTGTTTGCCGAGGCCCCGGACGGCAGCCGCACCGATGCCGCCGCCGCCATCGAGGCCGCGCATGCCGCCTTCACGGCCTGGGCGGCGATGAAATTCACCGAGCGTGCGCATCTGATGCACCGGATCAGCGACATCTGGGAGCGCCGCGCGCCCGAATACATCGCCCTCAATCAGGCCGAGGGGGGCGGCTGGTTCGGCAAGGGTGCGTTTGAGGCGCATTACGTGACCGAGGTCTTCCGCTCGGCCGCCGCCATCTGCTACCAGCCGCTGGGGGAGATCATGCCGTCGGAATACGGCAAGATGTCCACCGCCGTCCGCTCGCCGATGGGCGTCATCTCGGTCATCAGCCCGTGGAACTTCCCCGGCATCCTGACCGCGCGGGGCTTTGCCTTCGCGATGGCCGCGGGCAACACCATCGTCCTGAAACCCTCGGAAGACACGCCCTTCATCGGCGGGCTCTATTTCGCCGAGATCATGGAAGAGGCGGGCGTGCCGCCGGGCGTCTTCAACGTCATCTCCTGCTCGCGCGAGAACGTGGCCGGGGTGGGCGACGAGATGATCGAGCATCCCTTCGTCAAGGGCATCTCCTTCACCGGCTCGACCCCGGTCGGCCGGGCCATTGCCGCCAAGGCCGGGGCGCATCTCAAGAAGGCCTGCGTCGAACTCGGCGGCAAGGACAGCCTGATCATCCTCGAAGACGCCGATCTGGAGCGCGCCTCGCAGGCGGCGAACTTCGGCAGCTTCATGCATCAGGGCCAGATCTGCATGTCGGTCGAAAAGGTGCTGGTGCACGAGAAGATCTACGCCGATTTCCTGCCGAAATTCGCGGCACGGGCGGCGAAGCTGAAGGTCGGCGATACGGCGGACAAGTCGAACGTGATCGGCCCCCTGATCAATGACCGGCAGGTCGCGCGGGTCAAGGCGCAGCTGGAGGATGCCATCGCCAAGGGCGCCAAGGTCGTCGTCGGCGGCGGCATCAACGGCCGCTTCGTCGAGCCGACGATCCTGACCGGCGTCACCCCCGACATGCTGATCTACCGCGACGAGACCTTCGGCCCGGTGGTTCCGGTGATCCCCTTCCGCACGGACGAGGAAGCCATCGCCATAAACAACGACACCGAATACGGGCTCTCGGCGGGCGTCTTCACCAAGGACGAGGCGCGGGCGCTCTCCATCGCCAAGCGGCTGGAAACCGGCATGTGCCACGTCAATTGCTCGTCGGTGAATGACGAGCCGCATGTGCCCTTCGGCGGCTCCAAGGCCTCGGGCCTCGGGCGGCACGGCGGGCGCTGGTCGATCGAGACCTTCACCGAGAC
>NZ_JAUCCQ010000087.1:0-15820 GCF_034676075.1 Pararhodobacter sp.
TCTAAATATCCTCGGGGGTTTCTCAAGGGGGTGGAAAACCCCCTTGAGCGGGGGGTGCGGGGGGCTGGCCCCCCGCCTTTTCACAGGCTCGCGTCGTCCATCAGCTCGACGATCACCAGATCGCGGACCGAGGCGCCGCGGGCGTGGTCCAGCGCCGCCTGGTATTCGGGCGAGTGGTAGCAGGTCTCGGCCGCTTCCAGCGAGGGGAAGACCGCCACCACGTTGCGGGCGCGGTCCTTGCCTTCCAGCGTCACGTAGCGGCCGCCGCGGGCGATGAACTTGCCGCCGTGCTGGGCGATGGCCGGACCGGCGCCCTGGGCGTAGCGGCCATAGGCCTCGGCGTCGGTCACCTCGACATGGGCGATCCAGAGGGCTTTGGGCATGGTTTATTTCCCTTCGATGATGGCTTCGGCCGCGGCGATGGCTTTCTCGGCCCCGGCAATGTCGGCGCCGCCGCCCTGGGCCAGCGCCGGACGGCCGCCGCCGCCCTTGCCGCCCAGTTCCACGACCGCCGCTTTCAACAGATCCACGGCCGAGAGGCGCCCGGTCAGGTCGTCCGTGACCCCCGCCGCCACCGCCGGTTTGGCGCCGGTATCGGCAATCAGCAGCACCGCGCCCGAGCCGAGCTTGGCCTTCAGCGCGTCGACCATCGCCGGCAGGTCCTTGCCCGAGACGCCGGACAGCACCTGGCCGATGAACTTGACGCCGGCGATGTCCTTGGCCTCGGCCCCGCCGCCGGTGCTGCCGCCCATGGCGAGGTCGCGCTTCAGCTGCGCCACTTCGTTGCTGAGCGCCCGGCGTTCCTCGGCCAGCGCTTTCACCCGTTCGACCACATCGGCAAGCGGGGTTTTCAAGAGCGTCGCGACCTCAGCCAGCCGGGCTTCCTGTTGGCGCAGGTGGGCAAGCGCCGCCTCGCCGGTCAGGGCCTCGATCCGCCGGACACCGGCCGACGAGGCCGAGTCGCCCAGCAGTACGAAGGCGCCGATGTCGCCCGTGCGCTTCACATGGGTGCCGCCGCAGAGTTCCAGCGAATAGGTGTTGCCCTCGCTGCCCTTGCCAGAATCCAGGAGCGTGCCCATCGACACGACCCGCACCTCGTCGCCGTATTTCTCGCCAAACAGCGCCTGTGCGCCCAGCGCGCGGGCGTCGTCGGGGGTCATGATCCGGGTATCGACCGGGGCGTTCTGGCGGATGAAGGCGTTGACCTCGGCCTCGACACCGCTGATCTCGGCCGCTTCCAGCGCCTTGCCGTGGCTGAAGTCAAACCGCAGCCGGTCGGGGGCGTTGAGCGAGCCGCGCTGCGCGACGTGATCGCCCAGCGCCCGGCGCAGGGCCTCGTGCAGCAGGTGCGTGGCCGAGTGGTTGGCGCGGATCGCGCCGCGGCGGGAATGGTCCACTTCCAGCTTCACCGCGGCACCGCGACGCAGGGCGCCCTTGGTGACGCTCGCCTGATGGACGAAGACGCCGTTCAGCTTCTTGGTGTCCTTGACCACAGCCTCGCCGCCGTCCCAGCGCAGGAAGCCGCTGTCGCCGACCTGGCCGCCGCTTTCGGCATAGAACGGGGTCTGGTTGACGACGACGGAGACCTCGCCCTTGGCCTCGTCGACCAGGGTGTCGCCTTCGACCAGCGCCAGGACCTGGCCCTCGGCGGTTTCGGTATCATAGCCCAGGAATTCGCTGCCGCCGTGCTTCTCGGCCAGTTCGAACCAGATCGCCTGATTGGCCGTATCGCCCGAACCCGCCCAGCAGGCGCGCGCCTTGGCCTTCTGTTCGGCCATCGCCGCCTCGAAGCCCGTGGTGTCCACGCCCCGGCCCTTTTCGCGCAGCGCGTCCTGCGTCAGGTCCAGCGGGAAGCCATAGGTGTCGTAGAGCTTGAAGGCCGCCTCGCCCGGCAGGTCGGTGTTGTCCGCGATCTTCTCCAGCTCGGCGTCGAGCAGTTTCAACCCGCGGTCCAGCGTGGTGCGGAAGCGGGTTTCCTCCAGGCGCAGCGTCTCGGCAATCAGGGCCTCGGCGGTCTTCAGCTCGGTGTAATGCCCGCCCATCGAGCGGACCAGCGCCGGGACCAGCTTGTGCATCACCGGATCCTGCGCCCCGAGCATGTGGGCGTGGCGCATGGCGCGGCGCATGATGCGGCGCAGGACGTAGCCGCGGCCCTCGTTCGAGGGCATGACGCCATCGGCGATGAGGAAGGCGGTCGAGCGCAGGTGGTCGGCGATGACGCGGTGATGGGTCTTGCCGGGGCCGTCGGGGGCGCCGTCGGTGACGTTGGCCGAAGCCTCGATCAGACCGCGCATCAGGTCGGTGTCGTAATTGTCGTGCTTGCCTTGCAGCAGCGCGCCGATCCGTTCCAGCCCCATGCCGGTGTCGATCGACTGGCGCGGCAGGTCGATCAGATCGCCGTTGTCCAGTTGCTCGTTCTGCATGAACACCAGGTTCCAGATCTCGATGAAGCGGTCGCCGTCCTCATCGGCCGACCCGGGCGGGCCGCCCCAGATATGGTCGCCGTGGTCGTAGAAGATCTCAGTGCAGGGGCCGCAGGGGCCGGTCGGGCCCATGCGCCAGAAGTTGTCGTCGGTGGCGATGCGGATGATGCGGTCGGCCGGGACGCCGACCTTGCGCCAGATCTCGAAGGCCTCGTCATCGGTGTGGTAGACCGTAGTCAGCAGCCGCGACTTGTCGATGCCGAAATCCTTGGTCAGGAGTTCCCAGGCAAAGGGGATCGCGTCGGTCTTGAAGTAATCGCCGAACGAGAAATTCCCCAGCATCTCGAAGAACGTGTGGTGACGCGCGGTGTAGCCCACGTTGTCGAGGTCATTGTGCTTGCCACCCGCGCGGACGCATTTCTGAGCCGTGGTCGCGCGATTGTAGGGCCGATGCTCCAGCCCGGTGAAGACGTTCTTGAACTGGACCATGCCCGAGTTCGTGAACATCAGCGTGGGGTCGTTGCGCGGCACCAGGGGCGAGCTGTCCACCACGGCATGGCCCTGGCGGCGGAAATAATCAAGGAAGGTCGAGCGGATATCGTTGAGGCTTGCCATTGGCGGAACGGGCCCTTCGGTCTGCGGGTTTGCGCGCCATTTAGAGGATTTCCGCGCCGCGTTCCAAGGGGAATCGCGCGGCGCCCGGCCCTCAGGGTTTCAGCCCCCGGGCCAAGAGCCCCGCCATGAGGGCGATTTCCGCCTCGTCGTCCCACTCGCCGGGCGCCACCATGGAGCGGGCGATCCAGTAGCCGATCAGCATGGAGGCGAGGATCCTGAGGAAGCGCGGCGCCGGGATCGGGCGCAGGCGCCCTTGCGCGATCTCTTCCCCCAGCGCGATATCGAGGAAGCGGATCAACCCGCCGATCACACTGTCCTGCAAGAGCCCGTGCAATTCGGGGTTCACCGGCAGTTCCTGCAGCAGGATGCGCACCAGGGGCGCATAGCGGTCGGCGAAGGCCAGCCGCGCGGTCATCATGCGGGCGATCTTGGCCTCGAGGTTGCCTTCGGTCTCGGCGAAGATCTCCTGCGCCTCGACCAGGCCCGGCTGGATCAGCCGCGCGGCGACCGGCCGGACCAGGCGCAGAAGCAGGTCGGCCTTGGTGCCGAAATGGCGAAAGATCGTCGCCTCGGCCACACCCGCGCGTTGCGAAATGGCCTTGGTCGAGGTGGCGGCATAGCCGCTCTCGGCGAAGCACAGCAGCGCCGCCTCGATGACCGCGCGTTTCTTGGGGGCAAGGCGGCCCTCCGCGGCCTCGACCGCGGCGAGGACGGCGGTGACGGCCTCGGTCAGATCGCCGGGCTTCATGCGGCGACCGGCGCCGGGCGGCGCACAAGGGCGGCGCGCAGCCAGATCATCGCCAGCCCCAGCCCCGCCGCGCCCAGCGCCAGCGACCAGGGAAAGTCATGCCCCGCGCCCAGGATCAGCGCCCGGAAATAGCCGCCGATGGCATCGAGATGCAGCGGCGCCAGCCAGTGCAGCCACTCGGGCGCGGCGGAAAGCGGCATCTGCCCGCCACCGATGGCCGGTTGCCAGAAGGCGAGCGGCACCAGCACCAGCAGCGCCAGCGGACCGAAGAGCGCCAGCGCCCCGGCGAAGAACCAGCCGAAGGCGACACCCAGCCCGACAATGGCCAGCCACAGCGCGCCGAAGGCCCCGCCGGCAAAGCCCGCGATGAGCCCGGCCAGCACCAGCGCCGCCACCGGCAGGGCGATCACCGGGAAGAGCGTGCGCAGCGCAGCGCCCCGCGCCCCGCCCAGCCCCCGTGTGCCGACCCAGCCGAGGATGCCGCCGACCAGCGCCGCCAGCGCCGTGGCGAAGCCAGCCACGAAGGGCGCGACTCGGGCCGCGGCTGTGGCGGGCGGGTTCAGCGTCTCGGCGGTCAGGGCGACGGGCGGGGTCATGTCGGGCATCTGGCCCCGCGCCATGGCCAGCCGGATCGACTGCACCGCGGCCGCGACGCCCGATTCCACCATCCCCGGCAGCGCGCCGGTCATCTGCGCCTCGGCCATGGTCAGGCTGCCCGAGGTGATGAGCGTCAGGGGCACCGCTTCGGTCCCCGCCACCGCGCGCGAGAAATCCTCGGGGAAGATCAGCACCGCCTGCACCGTCTCGGCGTCGAGCGCGGCGCGGGCGGCTTCATCGCTGTCGAAGGTTTGCAGATGCATCGGCAGGCGGGCGTCCAGCCCGTCGATCAGGCGGCTGGCCACGTTGATCGGCGGGAAGGGCAGGCCCGCGTCATGGTTGACCGTGGCGATGGTCACGCCCGAGGCCAGCGTCGCCGGATCGGGCGCGGCCGTGAGGGTGAAGAGCGAGAAGATCAGCGCCGCTACCGAGGGGGCGATCAGCGCCCCCCGGAGAACGGGACGCTCGCGCAGGGCATCGGCGATGAGGGACATGGCGACCTCCGGGGAATCATGATAGTGAGTGCTTACTCACAATTCGGGGTGGCGATCAAGCCCCCTGCGCCGTCGCAGCCCCTCCGATGGTCAGCGTTCGGTAAGTTTCAGCTCGATGCGGCGGTTGGCCGCCCGCGCCTCGGCGCTGGAGCCGGGGACCACCGGACGGAACTCGCCAAAGCCGGTGGCGGCCAGCCGTTCGGGCGGGAAATCCAGCTCGCTGATCAGATAAAGCACGACGGACAGCGCCCGCGCCTGGCTCAGCTCCCAGTTCGAGGCATAGGCGCCGCCGGGCCGGATCTGGGCGTTGTCGGTGTGGCCGTCGACCCGCAGCACCCAGTCGATATCCTCGGGGATCTCGCGCGAGGCGTCGAGCAGCAGCTGGCCGATGGAGCGGATCTGCGCCTGCCCCTCGGCCGAAAGGTCGGCAGAGCCGGGCGGGAACAGCACCTCGGATTGAAAGACGAAGCGGTCGCCGACGATCTGCACCCCGTCCCGCCCGCCGATGATGTCGCGCATCCGGCCGAAGAATTCCGAGCGGTAGCGCTCCAGATTGGCGGCCTCGCGCTCCAGCCGCGCCCGTTCGGCGGCTTCCAGCTCGGCCCGGCGGCGTTCCTCGGCGGCGACGCGGGCCAGCGCGGCGTTGAGCTCGCTGCCCAGCGAATCGATCTGCGTGCCGGCTTCGGCCTCGCGCTCGCGGCTCTCGCCCAGAAGGTCCTGCAGCCCCGCCACCTGCCGCTGCAATTGCGCCACCTGTTCGTTGAGCAGGGCGAGGCGCCGCTGGTCCTCGGTCGAGGCGCTTTGCGCCTCGGTCAATTGCTGCTGCGCCAGTTGCAGAAGGGCGGCGCGGGTCTCGGCCTCGGTCGCCTCGCGGGTCAGGGTCTGCTGCGCCTCGTCGCGGGCGGCCTGGGCCGCGGCGAGCAGGGTCAGCGTCTCCTCGGCCCGCTGGCGCTGCGCCTCCAGCGCCATGGTCATCGCCGTCAGTTCGGCATCCGACGAGGCCAGCCGTTCCCGCAAGGCCTCGGCCGCCGCCAGTTGCGCCAGCCGCTCGCGTTCGGCGTCGCTGAGCGTCGCCTCGGCATCGGCCAGCCGCTGGCGCAGGGCCTCGGCGGCGGCGGCTTCGGCCAGACGCGCGCGTTCCGATTCCTCCAGCGCGGCGCCGCTGTCGCCCTGCGCCTGCACCAGTTGCGCCACGGCCTGCTGGCGGGCGATCTCGGCATCCGACAGCCGCGCCTCCAGATCGGCGATGCGGGCCCGCGTCGTCTCGTCGAGGCTGGCAAGCTGCGCCAGCGCCTGTTGCCGGGCGATATCGGCATCGCTCAGCTGCTGCTCCAGATCGGCCACCCGCGCCCGGGTCGCCGCATCGAGCGTGGCGATATCGGCCAGTGCCTGCTGACGGGCCAGATCGGCGTCCGAGAGCTGCGCCTGCAATTCGGCGATCCGGGCCCGCGTGCTGTCATCGAGCGCCGCCATCTCGGCCAACGCCCGCTGCCGCGCGAGGTCCGCCGCGGAAAGCTGCGCCTCCAATTCCGCGACCCGGGCCCGGGTCTGATCGTCCATTGCCGCCAGCTCGGCCAGCGCCTGCTGGCGGGCGAGGTCGCTGTCCGAGAGCTGCGCCTCCAATTCGGCGATCCGGGCGCGGGTTTCGTCGTTGAGCGTGGCGAGATCGGCGAGCGCGCGTTGCCGCGCCAGCTGTTCGTCGGTCAGCTGCGCTGCCAGGTCAGCGATGCGCGCCCGGGTCTGCTCGTCCATCGCCGCCAGATCGGCCAGGGCCCGCTGACGGGCCAGATCCGCCTCCGACATCTGCCCCTGCAGTTCCGCGATCCGGGCCTGCGTCTGCGCATCCAGCGCCGCCAGATCGGCCAAAGCCTGCTGCCGCGCCAGTTCCGCGTCCGAGAGTTGCGCGTCCAGCGCCGCGATGCGGGCGGTCTGGTCCTCGGTCTGGCTGGCCAAGGCCGCCAGCGCCGCCTCGCGCGCCGCGAGGGTTGCCGCGGCGCGCGATTGCGCCGTCAGCGCGTCGTTGCGGGCGGTTTCGGCCCGGGCCAGTTGGTCCTGCAGCTGCGTCAGCCGGTCAGCGGTCTCGGCTTGCCGGGCGCGGGTCTGGGCCAGCGCCTCTTCTGTCGAGGCCAGCGCCGTCACCGCGGCATCGCGCGCGCCCTGCGTCTCGGTCAGCCGCGCCAGCATCTCGGCCAGCGAGGCTTCGCCCGCCTCGGCCCGGGCGCGCATCTCGGCCAGCGCCGCCTCGATGGCCTCGCGCTCGGCCGCCGCCAGCCGCGCCGCTTCGGTCTGGGCGTCGATCTCGCCCCGGGCCTGGGCCAGCGCCAGGTTCAGCGCCTCGGTCTCGGAGATCAGCGCGTCGCGGTTGGCCTCGGTCTCGGCCAATTGGGTGTTGAGCCGGGTCTGGTCGGCCAGCAGCGCCGCGACCTGCGCCTCGAAGGCGGTGATCTGGGTGCGGGCCTCGATCAGATCGGCGTTGCGCGCGGCGAGGTCGGTGTTCAGCGCGGCAATCGCCGCCTCCTGCTGGCGCGCGGTGGTGCGCAGAGCGTCGAGGTCCGAGTTCAGCCCCGCCACCTGCCCCTCCAACGCGCCGACCCGGCTGCGCGAGAGGCCCAGCGCGTCGGTCAGGCTGGCGACCTGCGCGGTCAGCCCTTCAAGCTCATGGTCCTGCGTGGTGATCGTCTCACGCAGCACCGATTGCACGATCATGAAGATCGACAGCACGAACATCAGCACCAGCAACAGCGCCGTCATGGCATCGACGAAGCCCGGCCAGATCGAGGCCGAGAATCGCTGACCGCCGCGGCGCGAGAGGCCCATCAGTACTCATCCTCGCGGCCCATGCTGGGCGGCGGCTGGCGGTTGAGCATGCGGACGGCTTGGGTCAGCATGGCAATGTCGCTGCGCAGGTCGGCCATGGATTCCTGCCGCCCGGCCGAGAGTTCCTCAAGGATCCGAACCAGTTGCACATCCATCGAGCGCAGCCTGAGCCGCGTCTCGGCCTCGATATGCGGTTCGGCCTCGTTGCCCTGCTGGCTCTCGATCAGGGCGATCAGACGCTCCTGCCCCGCGGCCACCCGGTCCAGCGCGCTGCGGGTCGCGCCCTCGGCCTGTCCCCGGTCGGCCAGCCGGTTCAGCGCCGCGGACACCCCTTCGAGCGCCGCGTCGAGTTGGGCGCGGCCCTCTTCGGCCTGGGCCTGCAGGACGCGCATGCCCTCCATCTGTTCGGCCAGCGAATCCAGCACCTCGGCCACCGCGCCAAGGCCCGCGCCGCCGCCCTCGCCCTCGCTCAAGGCGGTGCCGAGGCGGGTGATGGAGCTGAGCCATTCCTCAAGCTCGCGGTAGAAGCGGTTCTGCGCCTGGCTGGCGAAGAGTTCGAGGATGCCGACGACCAGCGAGCCCGCGAGGCCCAGCAGCGACGAGGAAAACGCCGTCCCCATGCCGCCCATCTGCGCCTCGAGCCCGCCCATCAGCCGCCCGAAGCCCGACAGCGCGCTCTCGCCTTCCTGCGGCGCCAACGAGCGGATCGTCTCGACCACCGCCGGGACCGAGGTGGCGAGGCCGTAGAACGTGCCCAGAAGCCCCAGGAAAATCAGCAAATTGACCAGATAGCGGGTGATGTCCCGCTCTTCCTCGATCCGGGTGCCGACCGATTCCAGGATCGAGCGCGCCGAGGTCGAGGAGATATGGCTGCCCTTGCCGTGCTGGCGCAGCAGCGCCGCCAGCGGCGCCAGCAGCCGGGGGGCGATGGTGATCTGATGGCCGGGCGTTCCGGCGACGAAACCGCCGATCCAGCGCACCGAACTGAACAGCTGCAGCGTCTGCCAGAAGGTTGCCAGTACGCCGATCACGAAGACCAGCGCAATGAAGCCGTTCAGCCAGACATTGGCCAGAAAGATCGGCGAGACGCGGGGAAAGGCCAGCGCAACACCCGCGCCCACCAGCCCCAGCGAGATCAGCATGAGCGTCAGCTGGCGCAGGGGCGGCGTGAACTGGACCCGCCCGATCGGCCCCAGCGCGCCCGCTCGCAATTGTTTCGCCATCCGGCCCACCTGTTTCTTTTGCGTCAAAATCTAGTGGTCTGGCCGGGCTTTGCCAACAAGGAACTAGGCCCCTTGCAACACCTTGACGCGATCCGACAACCATTCGAGTTCCGCATCCGGCAGCCCCAGCGCCGCCAGATGCGCCGCGGTCTGGTGCAGGTAGTCGCAATTCGGACCGCGCCCGCCGACCGCCCCGGCGATCCGCTGCGCTTGATCCTCCAGCGTCAGCGCCCCGCAATATTGCTCATGCGTGGGGTCGATGACATAGACCACGGCCTCGACCACCCGGCCGTCCTCCAGCGTGAGGGGATGGATTTCCTCAAGATAGGCGGCCGAGATCAGCTCACGCGCGCGCAGATATTCCAGCGTTTCCTCGGCGATCTGCGGTGCGATCTCGAAGGCGACGCCGTGGCATTCGGCACCCTCGGCCGCATCCAGCGCCAGCACCAGCCCCGGCCGCTCGACGGTGCCGCGGTGGTGGATCGACAGCATGCAGAACGACCGCCGGTAGCCCTTCAGCACCGCCAGATGCCGGGCGCTCCAGGCGAAACCGGGGTTCCACACCAGCGATCCGTAACCGAATACCCACAGCGGGCGCATGCCGGGCCTCCTCGACAGGGCGCGGCAGGTCTGGCCCGCCCCGCGCCCGCTGTGTAAACAGCACGGGCAGAAAGAACAACGGGGGCAGCCAATGCGGGCGCTCAAGGCTTTGACGGCGCTGGCCGTGGTCGCGGCGGTGATCTGGTGCGGCTATTGGTTCGTGGGGGCGCGGGCGCTGGACCGGGCGATCGAGCAGGGCCTTGCCCATCTGCCCGAGGTCGAGGTTCAGGACCATTCGATCCAGGGCTTTCCCAACCGCTTCGACGTGACCTTCACCGAGCCGCGGATCCGGGTCGCCGGGGCCGAATGGCAGGCGCCCTTCGTGCAGATCTTCGCCCTCAGCTACCGGCTGAACCACCTGATCGCCGTCTTCGCTCAGGACCAGCTCTGGCAGCGGGGCGATCTGTCGGTGGCGGTGCATGCGCAGGATCTGCGCGCCTCCCTGCAGATGGAGCCGGGGCTGGACCTGCCGCTCAGGGCGCTGACCCTGGTCGGCGAGGATCTGGACCTGTCGCTGCCCGAGGCCACCCACGGGTTGGACCGGCTCAGACTGGCCAGCCGCCGGATCGGCGAGCGGGAGCATCAGCTTGTGGCGCTGGCCGAAGGCGTGTTCCCCGATCCCGCGCTGATGGACCGGCTGGACCCACAGCGCCACTGGCCGCGGCGGATCGAGGCGCTGCGCCTCGATGCCGAGGCCGAAGTCGACCGGCCGCTGGACCGGCACCTCTTCGACGGGCCCGAACCCCAGCTTACCCGCCTGACCCTGACCGGCGGCCATGCCACCTGGGAAGGCGTCGATATCGACGTGACCGGACGGCTGACCCCGGGTCTGGACGGCACGCTGTCGGGCGATGCGACGGCGGTGATCCAGGGCTGGCGGCAATTGCTGGCGACGCTGCGCGACGCGGGCATCATCGCGCCCGATCTGGAATCGGGGCTGGAACCGGCACTTGCCGCGATGGCCGCCGGATCCGAGGGCGAAACGCTGGAAGTGCCGCTGTCGGTGGTCGAGGGCGAGGTCCGGCTCGGGCCCCTGTGGCTGGGCACGCTGCCGCGGCTGGTCCCGGGCCTCGGCGGCTAGTGACGGCGCGGGGCGGGCGTTGCCGTGGGCGCCGACGAGTCGGCTTCGGTCGGGGCGCTGGCTTCGGCAGCCTCGGCCCGCATCCCGGTCAGTTCCTCGCGCAGCACGACCCGCAGTTCATCCATCAATTCGGCGCGCATCGCCTCGACCCTGAGTGCCTCGGCCTCCAGATCGGCGTCGGGCAGATCGACGCTCTCGACGGCAAAGAACCGGTCGCGGATCCGGTCATGCAGGATCTCGGCCAGCGCGGCCCCGGCCAGGACGCCGGTCAGATCTGCGCCGAAATCGAGCCAGTCGGCGGTGCGGCCCACGCTGGGCTGGATCAGCTCGATCGCCCCGCCATAGGCGACGGCCAGCGGCACCGCCCAGAGCCAGCGGCGCGAATCCGTCAGGATCACCGGAAAGATCAGCGCTGCGAAGGCGAGGAAATGGTAAACCTTGTCGATCCCGCCGGTCATGATGCGGTCGGCGGGCAGCGGCGTCAGGGTCAGCGAGGCGATGAGCAAGGCCAGCATCACGCCCAGCACCAGCCCCGACCAGCGCCAGAGCCAGGTCTGGCTGACGATCAGCGCACTCAGCGCCCCCGTCGCCCCGGGAACATCACCGCGGATCGCCTTCAGGCGATCATCAGGAGAGGGACTTCTCGTCATCGGGGGACACCGCCCGTTTGCCTTCGGCAATTCACCGTTGAACCAATAGACCATGGCTCAACGGTGAAGAAAAGGCGGCGGAACAAAGGCGTGGTAAAACGGCGGCCCTTCACGGCCGCCGTTCCCTCAATGCACCGACAGCGCGTTGGTCTGCCGCACCAGCGTCGTCAGCCGAGCCAGGGCGCGTTCTTCCAGCTGGCGCACCCGCTCTTTCGAGATGCCCATCTCGGCGCCCAGATCGCTCAGTGTCGCCGGTTCGTCCGACAGGTGCCGGGCCGAAACGATGTGCCGCTCTCGGTCGGGCAGTTGCTCGACCGCCGCATGCAGGGCGGCGCGGCGGCGGGCGCCATCGAGCTTCTCGACCACCTCGGCCTCGGTGGCGATATCCTCGTCCTCGATCGTGTCGACCCAGGAGCGCCCGTCCTCATCGGCACCCTGCGGCGCGTCGAGCGACAGGTCGGGCCCGGCCATGCGGCCCATCATCGCCTCGACCTGATCGGCGGGCACCTGCAATTCGCGCGCGACCCGCAGGCTGAGGGGCTCGTCCGCGCCCTCGTCCCGGGCGTGTTTCTGCATGGCGCGGCGCAGATGGAAGAACAGCTTCTTCTGCGTGGCATTGGTGCCGGTTCGCACCAAGGACCAGTTGCGCATCACGTAATCCTGCATGGACGCGCGGATCCACCAGGCGGCATAGGTCGAAAAGCGCGAGCCATTCTCGGGATCGAACTTCTCAGCCGCGCGCATCAGGCCCAGGTTGCCCTGCTGGATCAGATCCTCGTAGGGGACGTCATAGCGCTTGAAGCGGCCCGCGAAGGACACGGCCAGGCGGGCATAGGCCTGGATCAGGCGGTGAAGCGCGGCCTCGTCGGCGTGGTCACGCCAGGCGATGGCCAGCTGCGTCTCGGTTTCGGCGTCGAGGATTTCCTCGGCCATCGAGGCGCGCACGTAACGGCGGATATGCGGATCCTGAAAGCCCATGGCACTCATCCTTGGAGAAGCGCAAGTAATAGCGCATCGAACTCATATTGTTTCGTGACGCTACTATCCACCCTCCCCCTTGTCAAGTTCGTCGAATCGCTTATTTCCGGGCCATGAGCGAACCCGCACCGATGATGTCGCCCAATTCCCAGCCGGAGCCCGCGCAGGACGCAGGCCCGATTCCCTGCCATTCCGCCGAGCTTCTGGTTCACCTCGCGCGGCTCGTGCACAGCGCGGCCGCCGATGTCAGCCTGACGCCCGCGCAATGGACGGCGCTGCGCTATTTCGCCTCGGCCAACCGGCTGTCGCGAACGCCCTCGGCCTTTTCGGAATTCAACGCCACGACCCGGGGCACCGCGTCGCAGACGGTGAAATCCCTGATCGCGCTGGGGCTGCTGGAGAAGCGCGCGCATGAAAGCGACGGGCGCTCCTTCCTGATCGAGCTGACCGAGGCCGGGCGCGCCAAGCTGGCCGATGACCCGCTGGACGATCTGATCCATTGCATCAAGGATCTCTCGCCCGCCCGCCGCGCCGCCTTTACCGAGACGCTGGCGCATCTGGGCGAGGCCCTGGCCCGCTTGCGCGCCGCGCCGAGCTTTGGCAAATGCGGCGATTGCGGGCATTGCGACACCTCGCGTTCGGGCGAGGTCTTCTGCCGCTGCAGCCAGTCGCTGCTGACCAGCGCCGACATGCGCGCGCTCTGCATTGATTTCGCGCCGGGCAATCTGCGGCGCTGACTGGCACTTTTCCTGCAATTGCTGGGTGCGATCCCGGTGCGGAGGCCCTTTCGGCGCCTCGCTGGAGGCGCTTCGTAACGTCAGGAGACGCGGAACGCCGCTCGCCAATACACTGGAATCGCGCGTCCTGTGACTGTCTGGCCTTGAAAGGTCTGACAGAAAGGGACCGTTCACACTCGATTGGGTGGCAATATTCCCTTCGCTGCGACTGTTCATTTTCCGACAATCGTTTCATGCTGGTCCGACGAATCCGCAAGCGCCGCCTCGCCGAAAAGGAGCCCCCATGATCCCCGTCCTGACCCTGGAAAAGGTGGAACCGCTGCTGGATTGGCTCGACCTCTCCTCGGCCTTGCTGGCGGGCCATCGCGCCGCGCCGCCGCAGATCGAGGACGTCCTGCTGTCGCGCCGGGACGACCGGATGCTGTCACGCAGCGCCTGGATTGACGGCATGGGGCTGGGGGTGAAATCTGTCTCGGTCTTTCCGGGCAACGCGGCGCAGGGGCGGCCCAGCGTGCAGGGCGCCATGCTGGTCTTCGACGACACGACCGGCGCCATCGAGGCGGTGATCGACAATGCGCTGATCACCAAGTGGAAGACCGCGGGCGACTCGCTGCTGGGGGCCCGTCTGCTGGCCCGCGCGGATGCCGCGAGCCTGCTGATCGTCGGTGCGGGCACCGTCGCCAGCACGCTGATCGAGGCCTATCGCGCCTGGAAACCCGGGATTGCCATCACCCTCTGGGCCCGCCGGACCGAAGCGGCCGCGGCCCTCGCCGCCCGCTATCCCGGTGTCGGCGTTGCGCAGGATCTGCAGGCGGCGGTGGCGGCGGCCGATATCGTCAGCACCTGCACCATGGCCAAGGCCCCGGTCGTGCTGGGCGAATGGCTGCGGCCGGGCCAGCATCTGGACCTGATCGGCGCCTATACGCCCGAGATGCGCGAGGTCGATGACACCGCCCTGACCCGCGCCCGGATCTACGTCGACAGCCGCGCCACCACCCTGCCCCATATCGGCGAGCTGCTGATTCCGCTGGCCAAGGGCGCGATCACCGAGGCCGATATCCTGGGCGAGTTGCGCGATTTCGCCGCCGAACGCGTCGCCCCGCGCCATGCGGATGACATCACCATTTTCAAGAACGGCGGCGGGGCGCATCTGGACCTGATGACGGCGCGGTATATGCTGGAAAGATGGCGCGCCACGCAAGCCCCGACCTGAGCGGACCGCAGAGCCCCGGCAACGGCGCCAGGACGCAAAATCTGCGGCCGAACCGCCTTGAATTCCGCCAAGACAACGGTATTCAGGGAGTATGACCGAAAATCAGGGCAAAATCGCAGAAGAACCCGGCGCCGGTATCTGGCGCGACTGGGTGTATTCCACGCTTCGTGAAACGCACGAGACCCTGCGGCGGCCGTTTTTCTGGACCCTGCTGGCGACCGGGGTGGCGCTGACCGTGGTGGCCGGCCCCTTCGGCACGCTCGCCAAGATGAGCCTGGCCCTGCGGGTGGTGTTCTGGGGCGTCGGCCTGCTGAGCACCAGCCTGATCATGACGGTGGTGGTCATCGGCGCGCGGCATTTCAATGCCGATCGCCGCTATCCCTGGACCCTGGTCTCGGCCGCGGCGGCGCTTTTCGCCGTGCCGCCCGCCTTCGTGATCTTCTATGGGCTGAACAGCGCCTTCTCGCGCTTTGGCGCGCCGCAGGATCCGCTGCGCATGCTCATTGAGCTGGCGACAATCCTTGTGCTGATGAGCATCGTCGGCAACGCACGGTACTATGTGCTCGGCCAGCAGCCCCCGGCGCCAGCGCGCCCCGTCACCGGGCTGCACGCCGTCGACTCCGCCCCGGCGCAGCCCCTTCTCTTCGAGAAACTGCCCAAGGAACTGGGGCGCGACCTCGTCTGCCTTCGCGCCCAGGACCATTATGTCGAGGCCGTCACCCCTCGCGGCAGTACCAATGTGCTGATGCGCCTGTCGGATGCCGAGCGCGACCTGAGCGGGTTCAACGGACTCAGGGTGCATCGCTCGTGGTGGGTGAACCTCGCCCATGTGGTGAGCCTGGCGCGGACCGAGGCCGGCGGCATGGAGCTGACCACCTCGACCGGGATGACGATCCCGGTGGCGCGGGGCCAGCGCGCCACGCTGAAGGCGGCGCTCGATCAGCGGCGGGCAGCGGCCGAATAGCTACTCCAGCCGCGCCGGGAAGCCCTCGGCGCGCAGGTCGGTGCCCAGAAGATCCTCCAGCAGCTTGACGATCTGCGTCGATTGCGCCGCCCCGCCATAGGCCGCGCGTCCCTTGAGGAAGGTCTGTTCGGTCATCGAGGCCAGATCCAGCGGCACGCCGAATTCGCGGCCGAAGCGCATGGCAAAGCCCAGATCCTTGAGCGCGAGGTCCATGGTGAAGGCGATGTCGTAGCTGCCGTTCAGGATCAGCTGGCCCTCGGTCTCGTGCACGAAGGAACTGCCCGAGGAGGCGGCGATCGCCTCCCAGGCCGTCTTCAGGTCCAGCCCGCCGCGTTTGGCCAGCATCAGCGCCTCGCCGTCGGCGACCAGATGGATGAAGGCCAGCATGTTGGTGATGACCTTGATCAGCGCGGCCGAACCCAAGGGCCCCATGTGGAAGATCCGCCCGCCCATCGCCTCGAGCGCCAGGCGGTGGCGGTCGACGAGTTCCGCCTCGCCCCCCGCCAGCACGGTGATCTTGCCCTGCGCCGCCAGATGCACGCCGCCCGTGACCGGGCATTCCAGCACGCCCACGCCCTGCGCCTCGGCCGTGGCGGCAAGGCGCAGCATCTCGGCCCGGCCCAGCGTCGACATCTCGATCCAGTCGGCGCCGGGCTTCATCACCGGCAGGATCTGCGCCA
>NZ_JAUCCQ010000088.1:0-15759 GCF_034676075.1 Pararhodobacter sp.
AGAAGCTGCAACAGCACGGCGGGCTGCGCGAGCCGCGCGAGACCATCGCCCAGGCTTGCGGGTTTGAACCCGATGAAGGCCCGTTGCTGGATTATCTGGAAGCGAAGTTCGGCGATATTTACGGGGTCTGAGGGCTCAGCCCTCGCCCCGGTCGCCCAGCAGCCGGTCGATCGGCGCATAATCGTCGGTGAAGACGACATGCGGGCGGGTCGCCAGGATGTCGTCGACCGACGAACCGGCCACGCGGATGGCAGCGCCCCAGGGCGTGGCGATCTGCGGCTGGGCGGTCGGCCCCTCGCCCGCCACCAGCACGAAGACGCGCCGGTTCTCGGCCGGGTCGTGCTGGCGCTCGGTCCAGACCTCGACCGAGGGCCAGACGGCGCGGGCGGTGGCGACCATCGAGGCCAGAACCTCCAGCCGGTCCATGTGGTCGATGACGTTCATGAGGTACACGCCGCCCGGGTTCAGCCGGTCGCTGACCTGCTGGAAGAACTCGCGCGTGATCAGGTGCTGCGGCACGGCGATGTCAGAGAACGCATCGCCGATGATGACGTCATAGGTCGTGGCCTCGCCGGCCAGCGTCCGGCGGGCGTCGGCATGGATGATGCGGTCGGCGCCGGGCTCGTACCAGAAATGGTCGATGGCGGCTTGTGTCACGGCCGGATCGACCTCGGCAACCGTGACCGCCACGGGCGTCTCGCGGGCGTGCCACGAGCGCGGGACGGTATAGCTGCCCCCGCCGATCAGGAAGGCGGACCATTGGTCCCGCCCTTCCATCCTGAGGCGCGGCAGACCCTCCAGCATGATCCCGTGCGGCGTCAGCATCGCCGTTGGGTCCTGCCCGTCCGCCACCCCGTGCACCAGATGGTCCAGCACCATGAAGCGCACCGGGGCGCCCGGCTCGCCCTCGTCGATCACCCGGATGCAGAAATAATCGCTCTCGACCGTGCAGGGGTCGGGCTGGGACAGGGCCGACAGCGCCAGCGCCGCCGGGGCCAGCAGCGCGGCGCTGCCCGCGCCGATCCCCGCCTTGCCACCCGCCGAGACCAGCGAGGCGATGCCAAGCGCGGCATAGACCACGGCTACCACGACCAGCGTGCCGACGGACCCCAGCCAGGAGATGAAGACGAACCCTGCCGCCAGCGTGCCCAGAATCGCCCCCCAGGCCCCGGCCGCGAACATCGCCCCCAATGCGCGGCCCTTGCGCTCGGGGTGCCGGATCACGGCGACCATCGACAGGATCGGCGCCGGGATGCCGGCGAAGAACGAGGGCAGGAAAAACACCAGCATGGTCAGCGCGATGATCGAGGCGACCGGATCCTCCAGCGCCGTGACCACCGGCCCGGCCGCGCCCCTCAGCACGAAGACCGCGCCCGCCGTGGTCAGCGAGGCGGCCAGCATCGCCCAGCCGTTTGCGCGCAATGCCGCCTCGGGCGTGCCCTCGGCCAGCCGCCCGCCGATCCAATGCCCGGCCGAGAACCCGGCCAGCACCACGGCGATGACCGAGGTCCAGGTATAGAGCGACATGCCGACATAGGGCGCCAGCATCCGGCCCGCCACGATCTCCACCACCAGGCTTGCCGCCGCCACGCTGGCCTGCACCGCCACCAGCACCCAAAGTCGATGCATGCCCACCCCGTTCCTGCGTCTCTGCCCGGCGCAACCTTAGTCCGCGCCCCGCCCGAAAGGCAATTGCACCCGACGCACTCAGGGACGCGGCAGCACCCGGCGCATCTTGATCGGCCGCAGCACCAGATGGGTCTGCACCTGGGCGATCCCCTCGATGCGAAAGAGCCCCTGCTCCATGAAGGCGTTGAAGGCCGCGAGATCGGCGCAGAGCACCCGCAGGTGGTAATCCATCGCCCCGGTGGTCGAGAAGCAATCCAGCACCTCGTCATGGCGCATGACCTCGGCGGTGAAGCGCTCCACCACCTCGCGGGAATGGCGGGCCAGCGTGATGTGGATCAGCGCGTGAAAGCCGAGGCCCGCCTTGGCTGCATCGACCTCGGCCCGATAGGCGCGGATCACGCCCGCCTCCTCCAGCGCCTTGACCCGCCGCCAGCAGGACGAGGTGGACAGCCCCACCCTTTCCGCCATCTCCTGGTTGGACAGCCGGGCGTCGGCCTGCAGCAGGTCGAGCAGCTTCCAATCGATTTCTTCCAGCATCGGCGCCGCCTCTGGCAAAACTGACCACTCAGACTAGGTAATCCGGAACGCCTGTGAAAGAAAGCCCATCCGCCCGGGCAAATCTGACACCCCTTTCCGCGTGGCCCGGCCTAGACTGGGGAAAAGCCCGGAGGTCCGCCATGAACGCCCCTAGCCGCCCCCTCGACGATTACGCCCTCGACGACCGCTACACCCGCCGCGACGGACGGGTGTTCCTGACCGGCACCCAGGCGCTGGTCCGCGCCACGCTGGATCAGGCGCGGCGCGACCGCGAGGCGGGGCTGAAGACCGCCGGTCTGGTCAGCGGCTATCGCGGCTCGCCCCTCGGCGGCGTCGATCTGGAGATGTGGCGCCAAAAGAAGCGCCTGACCGAGGCCGGGGTCGATTTCCTGCCCGCCGTGAACGAGGATCTGGCCGCCACTGCCATCCTCGGCAGCCAGCAGGTCGAAACGGCCGAGGGCAAGCAAGTCGAGGGCGTCTTCGGCCTCTGGTACGGCAAGGGGCCGGGGGTGGACCGGGCGGGCGACGCGCTGAAACATGGCAACGCCTATGGCTCGTCGCCGCATGGCGGCGTGCTGGTGGTGGCGGGGGACGACCACGGTTGCGTCTCCTCGTCGATGCCGCATCAATCGGACGTGGCCTTCATGGCCTGGTTCATGCCCTGCCTGAATCCCGCCTCGGTCGCTGAATTCCTGCCCTTCGCCGAATGGGGCTGGGCCTGTTCGCGCGCCAGCGGCACCTGGGTCGGCTTCAAGGCGGTCTCGGATGTGGTGGAAAGCGCCATGTCCATCGACCTGCCCGCCGACCGCGTGTTCCGCACGCCCGAGCTTGAGGATTACCCCGGCGGCTTGCACTACCGCTGGCCCGACCTGCCCGGCGTGCAGATCGAGGAGCGGATGGAGGCCAAGAAACGCGCCGTCATGGCCTTCGCCGAGGCCAACCCGCTGGACCGCGCCGAATACGGCCACGCCGCCCGTTTCGGCTTCGTCACCACCGGCAAGGCGCATCTGGACCTGCTGGAGGCTCTGTCGCTGCTGGGTCTGGACCGGGCGGCCTGCCAGCGCCTGGGCATCGACCTCTACAAGGTCGGCATGGTCTGGCCGCTGGCCCGCCGCGACGCACTGCGCTTCGTCGAGGGCAAGGACGAGGTGATGGTGATCGAGGAGAAGCGCGGCATCATCGAGAGCCAGCTCAAGGAGTATTTCTACGACTGGGACGGCGCCAAGCCCCGCCACATGGTCGGCAAGAACGACGAGAATGGCGCGCGACTGGTGCCCTGGACCGGCGAATTGACGCCGCGCCTGCTGCTGCCGCTGATCGCCCGGCGGCTGGACCGGATCTTCCCGGGCGAAGGCTTCCCGGCCCGCGCCGCCGCCATCCTCGGGCATCAGCCCAAGGTCCTGCAGATCCCCGGCGCCACCCGCACGCCCTATTTCTGCTCGGGCTGCCCGCACAACACCTCGACCAAGGTTCCCGAGGGATCCAAGGCGCTGGCGGGCATCGGCTGCCATTTCATGGCGTCCTGGATGGGGCGCGAGACGAGTTCGCTGATCCAGATGGGCGGCGAGGGGGTGAACCACGCGGCCAGCAGCCGCTTCACCGGAAAACCCCATGTGTTCCAGAACCTTGGCGAGGGAACCTGGTATCACTCGGGCTCGATGGCGATCCGGCAATCCATCGCCGCGGGCGCCAATATCACCTACAAGATCCTTTACAACGACGCGGTCGCCATGACCGGCGGCCAGCCGGTCGACGGCCCGGTCAGCGTGCAGGCCATCGCCGCGATCTGCCGGGCCGAGGGGGTGGAGCGGATCGCGCTGGTCTCGGACGACATCCGCAAGTTCCGCAAATCCGACCTGCCTGAGGGGACCAGTTTCCACGACCGGGCCGAAATGGATGCCGTGCAGCGGGAACTCCGCGAGATCCCGGGCGTCACGGTCCTGATCTACGAACAGACCTGCGCAACCGAGAAACGCCGCCGCCGCAAGCGCGGCACCCTGCCTGATCCCTTGAAATTCGCCGTCATCAACCCCGCGGTTTGCGAGGGCTGCGGCGATTGTTCGGTCGCCTCGAACTGCCTGTCGGTGGAACCCATTGAAACCGACCTCGGCCCCAAGCGGCGCATCAACCTCAGCACCTGCAACAAGGATTTCTCCTGCCTCGACGGCTTCTGCCCCTCCTTCGTGACAGTCGAGGGCGCCGAGCGGCTTAAACCCAGCCCGCAGGCCCGCCCCGAGCTTGAGGCGGCGCTGGCCACCCTGCCCTTGCCCGCCCTGCCGCAGGCCAAGACCTGGGACCTGCTGGTCACCGGCGTCGGCGGCACCGGCGTGGTGACGGTCGGCCAGATCACGGCGATGGCCGCGCATCTGGAAGGGCGCGGTGTCTCGGTCCTCGATTTCACCGGCTTCGCGCAGAAATTCGGCCCCGTGCTGTCCTACCTGCGCCTCGCGCCCCGGCCCGAGGATCTGACGCAGGTCCGCATCGACGCCGCCTCGGCCGATGCGCTGATCGGCTGCGACATCGTCGTGTCCTCCTCGCCCAAGGCCTCGGCCTGCCTGAACCCCGCAACGAAGGCGGTCGTCAACCTGGCCGAGATGCCGACGGGCGACATCGTGCTGAACCGCGACGCCTCGCTGAAGGTGCCGGCACGGGTCAAGGCGCTGGAGGCGGCGGTGGGCGAACTGGGCGCGCTGAACGCGGGCAAGGTGGCGGAGGAATTGCTGGGCGACACGGTCTTCGCCAACATGCTGATGCTGGGCTACGCTTGGCAGAAGGGGCTGGTGCCTGTGGGGCTGGAGGCGCTGCAAAAGGCCATCACGCTGAACGGCGTGGCGGTCGCGGCGAATGCCCGGGCCTTCGCCCTGGGGCGGCTGGCGGCGGTCGATCCCGCCGCCTTCCGCGCGCCCGAACCCGCCCCGGAGAGCGTGGCCGCGCTGGTCGAACGCCGGGCGACGATGCTCACCGCCTATCAGAACGCGGCCTATGCCGCGCGCTTCAAGGCGGCCCTGGCGCCCGTCGCGCATGACGAGGATCTGACCCGCGCTGCCGCCGAAGGCCTTTTCAAACTGATGGCCTACAAGGACGAATACGAGGTCGCCCGCCTGCACCGTGATCCCGCTTTCGCCGCCCAGCTCGCCCGCGATTTCGGCCCCGGCGCGCGGCTGAGCTATCACCTCGCCCCGCCCATGCTGCCCGGCAAGGATGGTCGCGGCCGCCCGAAGAAACGGCGTTTCCCGGGCTGGGCGATGGGCCCCGGTTTCGCGCTGCTGGCGCGGATGAAGGGGCTGCGCGGCACGGCCCTCGACTTTTTCGGCCGGACCGAGGAACGGCGTATGGAGCGGGCGTTGATCGGCTGGTACGAGGGCCTGATCGCCGAGGCCGCACAGGGCGACAAGGCGCGCGGGCTGGCGCTGCTGAAAGCGGCGCGCGGAATCCGGGGTTACGGCCCGGTGAAAGAGGCCGCGGTCGCCCGGGTGAAGGCCGAGGTCGAGGGTTTGACCGCCCGTTGAGGGCGGTTTTGCACAGGCTTCCCGCTGTGCATAGTTTTCCCGGCTTGGGGACAGGCTGTGGGTGAGTTGGGCGGCTTGGTTGACGAGCCTGCCGTCAACTCACCCGCAATCCATCGGCTTCATGATTCCTTTATTGACTTTATTACAATGCCTTGAGGAATACTCCTCACATCGCTGCGCAGCAGCATTCCGCGCCAGCCGACTCTGTCTGTGACGCCGGTTAAACAGCCTCCATTTGCCTGACATTCAGGCGCCTGTGGATAAGTTCGTGTATAGAATCGGCGATTAAGGCACCCGTACGTCCTTGAATCTCGCTTACCGGAACGCTCCGATTCTCCATTGTCTGACATATGGCACCCTCTCTCCCGCACCAACCCACAGCCTCAACCAGCACCCGTTAGCGGAAACATTTGCGTTTTGCGGGGGAATCCCCTAAGCGCAGAGCACGCTTGATGAGGTTGCCGATGACCCCTGCCCTGCAAAGCCACGCCACCCGCCTGCTCTGCGAGCTGGCCCCGGTGATTCCGGTGCTGGTGATCGAGAATCCGGCCCATGCCGCCCCCCTTGCCCGGGCATTGGTTGCGGGCGGCCTGCCGGTGCTGGAGGTGACGCTGCGCACCCCCGGAGCCATCGAGGCCATTGCCGAAATGAGCGCGGTGCCCGGCGCGCGGGTCGGCGCAGGCACGGTGCTGAGCGCCCATGATGTGTTGCGCGCCAAATCGGCGGGCGCCACCTTCGCCGTCTCGCCCGGCGCTACCGCCGGCCTGATCTCGGCCTGTTCGGCCGAGGCGCTGCCGCTGCTGCCGGGGGCGGCGACGGCGTCAGAGGTAATGGCGCTTCTGGAACAGGGTTACCGGACGATGAAGTTCTTCCCCGCCGGTCCCGCCGGCGGCCCCGCCTATCTGAAGGCGCTGCACGGCCCGCTGCCGCAGGCGACCTTCTGCCCGACCGGCGGCGTCAGCCCCGAGAATGCCCGCGACTACCTGTCGCTGCCCAATGTGGCCTGCGTCGGCGGTTCTTGGGTGGCGCCCGCCAAGCTGATGGCGGCGGGCGACTGGGACGGGATCGTGGCGCTGGCGCGTGAGGCGGCGGGCCTGCCGCGCTAATCGAAACGCCCGCCGCGCCCCGCGCCCGCGGCAAAGCGCGCGGCCCCGGCGGCACCTTCGGCCTTGACCATCCCGGCGCTGACCCATTCGCGACGAAGCGCTGCGGCCAAGGCCCCCGGTTCCATCCGCGCCGACAGGAAGTCCGCGCGCAGGCAGCCCTGCGGGAAGCGCGTCAGGCTGTCGGCCAGCTCCAGCGCTGCGGCCAGCGCCTGACCATTGGCGACCACGCGGTCGGCGAGCCCCATCGCCAGCGCCTCCTCCGCCCCGACCGGCCGCCCGGTCAGGATCAGGTCATTGGCCCGCCCCTGCCCGACGATCCGCGGCAAGCGCACGGTGCCACCGTCGATGAGCGGCACGCCCCAGCGGCGGCAGAAGATCCCGAACTGGGCGTCGGCATCCATGACACGCAGGTCGCACCAGAGCGCCAGCTCCATCCCGCCCGCCACGGCCGGGCCCTCGATGGCGGCGATCACCGGCTTTGACAGCATCAGCCGCGAGGGGCCCATCGGCCCGGGGATCGGTTGCGCGACCGGGTCCCAGTCTTCGGGCAGATCGAGCGCGGCGATCCAGTCCAGCCCCTCGGCGCCCGAGGCCGCTTTCAGGTCGAAGCCCGCGCAGAAAGCGCCGCCCGCGCCGGTGAGGATCGCGACATCGACCTCCGGGTCCGCCTCGAAGGCCAAAGCGGCGTCGAAGAGCGCCCGGGCCAGCGCCGGGTTGACGGCGTTGCGCGCCTGCGGCCGGTCGAGGGTCCAGACCCGAACCCGGCCGATGGTCTCGATCCGCAGCATGTCAGACCTCCTCGATGGCCAGAACCCCCTCGACCCGGCGCAGCTGGTGGCGCAGTTGCGGGGTCACGCGGACCTGACGGCCGGCGTCGATCTCGATCTCGCCGCCGGTCGTCCGGTCGGGCACGGAAAACCGCAGCGGGCCGAAGGCCTTGCGCGGCGCCGGGCCGGATTGTTCGTCGAAAAGCGCGATCAGTTCCGACAGCGCCGAGGCGTTTTCCAGCCGCACCTTCAACCCCGACGCACCGGCATCGGCCACCACGTCATCGACCGGTTGCGCGCCGCGGGCCAGCAGTTTCAGCGACTCGCCCTCCATCGTCGCCTCGACGGTCAGCACGACGTTCATGCCGGGGTCGAGGAACTGGCGGCTCGCTTCCAGCGTCTCGGAAAAGACCGTGACCTCGTAGAGCCCCGTCGGATCCGAAAGGCCGACAAAGGCGAAGCGGTTGCCGCGGGCCGATTTGCGTTCCTGCCTTGCGCTGACCGAACCGGCGATCTTGGCGACCAGCGGGCCCCGTTCCGCCTTGCGGGTCAGTTCGGCCAGCGTCAGCACCTCCTTGCGCTTCAAGGCCCCCGCGTAATCGTCGAGCGGATGGCCCGAGAGGTAGAAGCCGACCGCCGCGTGTTCGTTGGAGAGGCGATCCATCGGCAGCCAGTCATGACCGGTGGCCAGACGCGGCGGCGGCAGGTCGTCGCCCCCGGCGAAGAGCGAATGCTGGCCCGAGGTCGCAGCCTCGATGGAGGCCGAGGAATAGGCGACCAGCGCGTCGAGGCTGTCGAGCACCCGCTTGCGCGATTTCTCCAGCGCGTCGAAGGCGCCGGCGCGGGCCAGCATCTCCAACGGGCGCTTGCCGACGCGCTTCAGGTCCACACGTTTGGCAAAATCGGTCAGGTCGCGGAACGGCTGATCGCCGCGGGCCTCGACAATCAGCTTCATCGCCTCCACGCCGACGTTCTTGAGGGCGCCGAGAGCATAGACCACCTTGCCGTCGACCACGCTGAAGGTCGCCAGCGAGCGGTTGACGCACGGGGCGACGATGTCGATCCCCATGCGGTCGATTTCGCGCTTGTAGACGGCCAGCTTGTCGGTCAGGTGGATATCGCAGTTCATCACCGCGGCCATGAATTCGACCGGGTGATTGGCCTTCAGCCAGGCGGTGTAATAGCTGACCACCGCATAGGCGGCGGCGTGCGACTTGTTGAAGCCGTAGTTCGCGAATTTTTCCAGCAGGTCAAACACTTCGCCGGACTTCTTCGCGTCGATTCCATGGGTCGCCTTGCAACCCTCGATGAACTTCGGCCGTTCCTTCGCCATCTCCTCGGCGATCTTCTTGCCCATCGCGCGGCGCAGCAGGTCGGCCCCGCCGAGGCTGTAGCCGCCCATGACCTGGGCGATCTGCATCACCTGCTCCTGATAGACGATGATGCCCTGCGTCTCTTTCAGGATATGGTCGATGGTCGGATGGATCGATTCCAGCGGCCGGAGACCGTGCTTCACCTCGCAATAGGTCGGGATATTCTCCATCGGGCCCGGGCGATAGAGGGCCACGAGGGCGACAATATCCTCGATACAGGTGGGTTTCATGCGCCTGAGCGCATCCATCATGCCCGAGGATTCAACCTGGAAGACGGCGACGGTCTTGGCCTCGGCGTAAAGCTTGTAGGTCTTCTCGTCATCCAGCGGGATCGCGTTGATCTCATTGACCGCGCCCTCGGGCGGGTCATAGAGCGGCGTGCCATCCGGGGCGATATGCAGGTCGCGGCCCGAGGTATGGATCAGGTCGATGGCGTTCTGCACCACGGTCAGCGTCTTCAGACCGAGGAAGTCGAACTTCACCAGCCCGGCCTGTTCCACCCATTTCATGTTGAACTGCGTGGCCGGCATGTCCGAGCGCGGGTCGCGATAAAGCGGCACCAGCGCGTCGAGCGGCCGGTCGCCAATCACCACCCCCGCCGCGTGGGTCGAGGCGTTCCTGAGCAGCCCCTCGATCTTTTCGGCGTAATCGAGGAGGCGCGCGACCACCTCTTCCTTCGCCGCCTCGCGCAGGCGCGGCTCGTCTGCCAGCGCCTTGGTCACGCTGACGGGTTTGACCCCCTCGACCGGGATCATCTTCGACAGCTTGTCGACCTGCCCGTAGGACATCTGCAACACGCGGCCCACGTCGCGCACCGCGGCCTTGGACAGGAGCGCGCCGAAGGTGATGATCTGCCCCACCTTCTCGCGCCCGTATTTCTGCTGGACGTATTGGATCGTCTCCTCGCGGCGATCCATGCAGAAGTCGATGTCGAAGTCGGGCATCGAGACGCGTTCAGGGTTCAGGAACCGCTCGAACAGCAGCGAATAGCGCAGCGGGTCCAAGTCGGTGATGGTCAGCGCATAGGCCACCAGCGAGCCCGCGCCCGAGCCCCGGCCCGGCCCCACCGGAATGCCGTTGTCCTTGGACCATTTGATGAAATCGGCCACGATCAGGAAATAGCCGGGGAAGCCCATCTGTTCGATGATGTTCAATTCGAACGTCAGCCGCTCCTCGTATTCCGAGACCGGCGCCGCGTGCGGGATCACGGCGAGACGGGCGCGCAGCCCCTCCCAGGCCTGACGGCGCAGCTCCTCGACCTCGTCATCGGCGAATTTCGGCAGGATCGGCTTGCGCTTGTAGGCGGCAAAGGCGCAGCGCTTGGCGATTTCGACCGTGTTGTCCAGCGCCTCGGGCAGATCGGCGAACAGCGCCGCCATCTCTTCGGGGCTTTTCAGGTAATGCTGCGGCGTCAGGCGCCGGCGTGGCGATTGCTGATCGACATAGGCGCCTTCCTTGATGCAGAGGAGCGCGTCATGCGCCTCGAACATCTTGGCCTCGGGGAAATAGACGTCATTGGTGGCGACGATCGGCAGGCCCATGGCATAGGCCATTTCCAGGAACGGGCGTTCCGTCGCCTGCTCGGCCTGGGTCAGCGCGCCGCCCTCGCCGGGATGGCGCTGCAATTCGACATAGAGCCGGTCGCCATAGGTTCCGGCCAGGAAATCCATGATCTCCTGCGCGCGCGGCATCTGCCCGTCGCGGATCAGCCGCCCGACCAGCCCGTCCGGCCCCCCCGAGAGGCAGATCAGCCCCTCGGCGTGGCTGGCCAGCTCATCGGGCGTGACATGCGGCAGCGAACCGTCCGTGCGCAGATAGAGGCAGGAATTGAGCAGCATGAGATTCTCATACCCGCGTTCGTTCTGCGCCAGCAGGACAAGCGGTGCACCCGGCCGCGGCTTTTCCCCCGGCTGGCGCGCGGGCAATTGCACGTCGATCTGGCAGCCGACGATGGGTTGCACCCCGGCCCCCTTGGCCACGACCGAGAACTCCAGCGCCGCGAACAGAGCATTGGTATCGGTGATGGCGACGGCCGGCATGCCGCGCTTGTCGCAGGTCTTCACGAGGCTCTTCACCGGCACCGCGCCTTCCAGCAACGAATATTCGGTGTGCACTCGCAGGTGAATGAATCGGGGATTGGCCATGATCAGAGCTTATCCAGCGCGCAGGGACGTGCAAGGGTGACGCCATTTTCTACAGAACGGCGAAAATGCTTCTCGCGGATGCGGCAAGTCTGTGCTTGCCTGAAAAGCCCCGCCAATGTTCACTTGAACCCAAGAACAAGGGGCACGGAGGCGTCCTAGGCCGCCCTGACCGGAACGACAAGCCCCTTCGGGAGAGACGCATGACCGGCATCCATTTTGTCCTGAACGGCGCAGCTGTCACGGTGACGGGGCAGCCGCCGACCCGTACCTTGCTGGACTGGCTGCGCGAGGATCGCGGGCTCAAGGGCACCAAGGAAGGCTGCAACGAGGGCGATTGCGGCGCCTGCACGGTGATGGTGTCCGACGCGCGCGGCAGCCGGGCGGTCAATGCCTGCATCCTGTTCCTGCCGCAGCTGCACGGCAAGGTCGTGCACACGGTCGAAGGGCTGAAGGGCCAGCATCCGGTGCAGGCGGCGATGGTGGCCGAGCATGGCTCGCAATGCGGCTTCTGCACGCCCGGCTTCATCATGTCGATGGCCACCGGGCATCTGAACGGCGTGACCGATCACGACACGCATCTGGCTGGCAACCTCTGCCGTTGCACTGGTTATGCACCCATCGTCCGCGCCGCCGAATCGGCCAGCCGTGAGGCGGTGCCTGAGTGGTTGAAGTCTGAAGTATCCGCCGTCCCCGTGGTCGGACCACCCGAGGGCGTGGCCCTGCCCCGCTCCTCGGACGAACTCGCCGCCTGGTATGCGGCCCATCCCGACGGGCGACTCATCGCCGGGGCCACCGATGTCGGCCTCTGGGTGACCAAGCAATTGCGGGATCTGGGACCGGTGGCCTTCCTCGCCGGGGTCGAGGACATGCGCGGGATCGAGGTGACGGAGGACGCGATCCATATCGGCGCCGTGACCACGATTGCCGAGCTGTTGCCCGCCGTCGCGCCGCATCACCCCGGGCTTGCCGCCATGCTGCGCCGCTACGGATCCGCCCAGGTGCGCGAGGCCGCGACCATCGGCGGCAATATCGCGAATGGTTCGCCCATCGGTGACAGCCCGCCCGCGCTGATCGCGTTGGGGGCGACGCTTTATCTGCGCAAGGGCGATGCTCGGCGCTCGCTGCCGCTGGAGGATTTCTTCCTCGACTACGGGAAGCAGGACCGCGAGCCCGGCGAATTCGTCGAGGCCGTCAGCATTCCCCGCCAGCCCGACCGGCTGAAATGCTACAAGATTTCCAAGCGCTTCGATCAGGACATCTCGGCCCTCCTGGGCTGTTTCAACGTGACGGTCGAGGGGGGCCAGGTGAGCGCGGCGCGCATCGCCTATGGCGGCATGGCGGGCATTCCGAAACGGGCGGCGGCTGTCGAGGCGGCGCTGGTCGGCCAGCCCTGGACCGAAGCCACGATCACCGCCGCCCTGCCCGCCTTCGCCCGGGATTTCACGCCGATGTCCGACATGCGCGCCTCGGCCGGGTACCGGCTGGAGGCGGCGCAGAACCTGCTCCTGCGCTATTTCCTCGAGGATCAGGGCCTTGCCACCAATGTGCTGGAGGTCTCGGCATGAGCGTCCACAAACCCCTCCCCCATGACGCGGCCCCCCTGCATGTGACGGGCGAAGCGCGCTATGTCGACGACATCCCGACGCCCTCAGGCACGCTGCATCTGGCCTTCGGCCTGTCGAGTGTCGCGCATGGCGAAATCACGGCGATGGAGCTGTCGGCGGTTCGTGCGGCGCCCGGGGTGGTGGCGGTCCTGACCGGCGATGACATTGGTCACGCCGATTGTTCACCTTCAAACAATGATGAGCCGCTGTTGGCGCTGGGCATGGTGCATTACATCGGCCAGCCGGTCTTTCTGGTCATCGCCAACAGCCATCTCAATGCCCGCAAGGCCGCCCGTCTGGGCAAGATCACCTATGCCGAAAAGCCTGCCATCCTGACGGTCGAACAGGCGCTCGCCGCCAATTCCCGCTTCGAGGACGCTCCCCGCATCTGGGCCCGCGGCAACCTGCCTGACGGTTTCGCCAAGGCGGCGAAAGTGATCGAGGGGCGTCTGGAAATGGGCGGCCAGGAGCATTTCTACCTTGAGGGCCAGGCGGCGCTGGTCCAGCCGCAGGAGGGGGGCGACATGCATGTCACCTCCTCGACCCAGCACCCGACCGAGATCCAGCACAAGGTCGCCCATGCCCTGCATCTGCCGATGCATGCGGTCCGGGTCGAAACCCGGCGCATGGGCGGCGGCTTCGGCGGAAAAGAAAGTCAGGGCAACCACTTGGCCGTCGCCTGTGCCTTGGCGGCCCGGCTGACCGGCAAGCCCTGCAAGATGCGCTACGACCGCGACGACGACATGGTGGTGACCGGCAAGCGGCACGATTTCCGCATCGACTACACGGTCGGTGTCGATGCCGAGGGGCGACTTCTGGCGGTCGATTTCATCCATTACACACGGGCGGGCTGGTCGATGGACCTGACCCTGCCGGTCGCGGATCGGGCGATGTTGCACGCCGACAACGCCTATTGGCTGCCGAATATCCGCATCGAAAGCCATCGCCTGCGGACCAATATGTGCTCGGCTACCGCCTATCGAGGCTTCGGCGGGCCGCAGGGGATGCTGGGGATCGAGCGGGTGATGGACCACGTCGCCAGTGTTCTGGGCAAGGACGCGCTGGAGGTCCGGAAGGCGAATTTCTACCGCGCCAGCACGCCTGCAAAGGCAGGCCCCGGCACCGGCAAGCGGTTCAGTGCTGAACATTCGCCGAAAACGGTGGCTGCGCCCGGCATCCAGACGACGCCCTACGGGCAGGAGGTCGAGGATTTCATCCTGCACGAACTGGTCGCGCAGCTGGAGAAATCCTCCGATTATGCGGCCCGGAAGGCGAAGATTGCCGAATGGAACGCGGCCAATCCGGTGCTGAAGAAGGGAATCGCGCTGACGCCGGTGAAGTTCGGCATCAGCTTCACGCTCACCCATCTCAACCAGGCGGGGGCGCTGGTCCATGTCTATCAGGACGGCTCGATCCACCTGAACCATGGCGGCACCGAGATGGGCCAGGGCCTGTTTCAGAAAGTGGCGCAGGTCGCGGCCTCGGCCTTCGGCGTGCCGCTGGAGGCGGTGAAGATCACCGCGACGGATACCGCGAAAGTGCCGAACACCTCGGCCACGGCGGCGTCGTCTGGCAGCGATCTCAACGGGATGGCGGTCAAGGCCGCCTGTGACACGATCCGCGACCGGATCGCCGAACACCTGGCCGAGCGCCACCAGACCACCGCCGACAAGGTGACCTTCGCCGAGGGCCGCGTCAGCGTCGGCGGCTCGGAACTGACCTTCGCCGAGGCGGCGATGTCGGCCTATACCGCCCGCGTGAGCCTGTCCTCGACCGGCTATTACGCCACGCCGAAACTGGCCTGGGACCGGATCGCGGGCCAGGGGCGGCCCTTCTTCTATTTCGCCTATGGCGCGGCCTGCGCCGAGGTGGTGATCGACACGCTGACCGGCGAAAACCGGATCCTGCGCGTCGACATCCTGCACGACGCGGGCACCAGCCTGAACCCCGCGCTGGACAAGGGCCAGGTCGAGGGTGGCTTCGTGCAGGGCGCCGGGTGGTTGACCACTGAAGAATTGGTCTGGGACGACAAGGGGCGCCTGCGCACCCACGCGCCCAGCACCTACAAGATCCCGGCCTGTGGCGACCGGCCGCGGGTGTTCAATGTCGACCTCTGGGTCGGCGCCAACCCCGAGGACACGATCCACAAATCCAAGGCCGTGGGCGAGCCGCCCTTCATGCACGGGATCGCCGTGCTGATGGCGCTGAGCGATGCGGTGGCGGCCTGCGGAGACGGCTCGACCTATGTCAATCTCGACGCCCCCGCCACCGCCGAGCGGATCCTCGGCGCGGTCCGGCGCCAGCGGGGCGGCTATGTTTGATCGCGCCGCCCTCGCCCGCGCCGTCGCGGCCCATGGCGTGGTCACCCGGGTAGTGATCTGCGCGCATCAGGGCTCGTCGCCCCGCGAGGCGGGAACCGCGATGTTGGTCTGGCCCGGGGGCCAGGAGGGGACGATCGGCGGCGGCGCGCTGGAATACGAGGCCGCGGCCGAGGCGCGGCGGATGCTGCCGGGCGCGGCGGCGAAAACCCAGAAGATCGCCCTGGGCCCGGCGCTGGGCCAATGCTGCGGCGGCGCGGTGACGCTGGGGTTCGAGGTCTTCGACCGCAACGCGTTAACCACGATTCCCGAAACCGGCCTCCATTCCCGCCCCCTCGCCCGGGACGCCGCCGAGGCCCCGCTCGCCCTCCGGCGGGCCGAGAAAATCGCGCGGGGCGAAGGGGTTGCGGTGACGCGCTACCTGCAGGGGTGGCTCTCGGAACCGGTGGCGCCGAAGCCCCGTGACCTGTGGATCTGGGGCGCGGGCCATGTCGGGCGGGCGCTGGTGCATACGCTGACGCCCCTGCCTGGCCTGGCCCTGACCTGGGTCGACACCGACCGCGCCCGCTTTCCCGAAACCATCCCCGACAGCGTCACCCCCAGCATCGCCGCGAACCCCGCGACGCTGGTTGCGGAAGCGCCCGCGACCGCCGAACACCTGATCCTGACCTTCAGTCATGCGCTGGATCTGGACCTCTGCCACCGGATCCTCGCCCTTGGCTTCGGGGCCTGCGGGCTGATCGGCAGCGCCTCGAAATGGGCGCGGTTCCAG
>NZ_JAUCCQ010000089.1:0-15706 GCF_034676075.1 Pararhodobacter sp.
TCGGAAGCTCGGAAGCTCGGAAGCTCGGAAGCTCGGAAGCTCGGAAGCTCGGAAGGCCCAAACCCCAGAAAACCGCAGGACCAAGAAACAGCACCCGACATCGGCGCCAACCGCCCGGCTTCAGAACGCTGGGATCCTGAGTGCTGCAACCCGCCCCGGCGCAACGCAAAAGGGCCGCGATTGATCGCGGCCCCTCTGGAACTCGGTCCGACCCGGGCAGGCGATGCGCGATCAGACGACGCGCTCGACCATCATCTTCTTGATCTCGGCGATGGCCTTGGCCGGGTTCAGCCCCTTGGGGCAGGTCGAGGTGCAGTTCATGATCGTGTGGCAGCGATACAGCTTGAACGGATCGTGCAGCCCGTCCAGCCGCTCGCCGGTCATCTCGTCGCGCGAATCGATGATCCAGCGATAGGCGTGCAGCAGCGACGCCGGGCCCAGATAGCGGTCGCCGTTCCACCAATAGCTGGGGCACGAGGTCGAGCAGCAGGCGCACATCACGCATTCATAAAGCCCGTCGAGCTTCTCGCGGTCCTCGATCGACTGCTTCCACTCTTTCGCCGGGGTGTTCGACTTGGTTTCCAGCCAGGGCATGATCGATTCGTGCTGGGCGTAGAAATGCGTGAGGTCAGGCACCAGGTCCTTCACCACCGGCATATGCGGCAGCGGGTAGATCTTCACGTCGCCCTTGATCTCGTCCATGCCGAAAATGCAGGCCAGCGTGTTGCGCCCGTCGATGTTCATCGCGCAGGAGCCGCAGATCCCCTCGCGGCAGGACCGGCGGAAGGTCAGCGTCGGGTCGATCTCGTTCTTGATCTTGATCAGCGCGTCCAGAACCATCGGCCCGCAGCTATCCATATCGACGAAATAGGTGTCGACCCGCGGGTTTTCGCCGTCATCGGGCGACCAGCGGTAGATGCGGAAGGTGCGCAGGTTCGTGGCACCCGCCGGCTTCGGCCAGGTCTTGCCGGTCCGGATCGTCGAGTTCTTGGGGAGAGTCAGTTGAACCATCTCTAGCTTCCTTGCCGTATCACTCTTGGGTCAGGACGACCGAGGGGGAGAACAGGGACTGGGAGGCTGCCACCAGCACCCCCAGTTTGGTGAGGTTATAGGGGTTGAACCCCGCCGCATTCGCCCGGCGCATGAATTCCAGCGCCCCGGCGTTCAGACTTTCATTGCGCGCGCCGACGACCGGCTCCAGCCGGGCGAGCTGCTTTTCCGGCACGCCCAGATAGCGCAGCATCTGCTGGCCCGGACGGTCGCGCGAGACCTGGTTCTCCAGCCGGAAGGCCGTGACCCGATCAGGCCCCGCCGCGGCGCAGAGCCGGGCGTGGAACCCGTCCCAATCGGCAATCGGCGCGGCCATGGTCTGGAAGGCGTCCCAGGTGCCGGTATAGCCGTCGGTCTTGACGATCTGGTTGTGCAGGCTGCGTTTCCAGCCCGCCATGTCGCGGGTATAATAGACGAATTCCGGCCGATAGGGCGCAAAATGCGCATCCAGCAGCGCCACGATCCGGCCGATGAACGGATAGAGCTGGGTCTCGCCATAGGATCCGGGCGGCGCGCCGACCAGATTCTCGTGGCTGATCAGCACCGTCCCGGTGGTCTGCTCCAGCTCGGCCTTCATCGCGCGGATCGCCTCGATAAAGCCAGCTTCGCTCTCGGCCGAGGGTGCCCGGGAATACTCGAAAGCCTGGCGTCCCAGCTGCTGCGCCGAGGTGCCCTTGCGCGGGGTGAAGAGCGTGAGCCAGGGTTTCAGCGCCGCGGCATTGGCCTGCAGGAACTGCTGCGCCGCGGTGGTCGCGGTCTTCTGCACGCCGATGTGCAGCACCAGCCGCCGCGGTCCATGCTGGTCAGACATGGGCGGCCCCCCCGGTCAAGCCGGCATCGCAGCAGCGCCGCGACGAGGCACAGAGGGGGGCCGCAGCCATGGCAGACCTCAGTAGACGCGCGCCTTGGGCGCGATCTTCTTCAGCGCGATGCCGCCTTCGGCTTCGGTCGTCAGCGGGTCCAGCACCACCGGACGATAGTCCAGCTTCACCGAATTGCCCTCGACCCAGGCCAGCGTGTGCTTGCGCCAGTTCACGTCGTCGCGGTTCGGATAATCCTCATGCGCATGGGCGCCGCGCGATTCCTTGCGGGCCTCGGCGCCGACGATGGTCGCCAGCGCGCAGGGCATCAGGTTTTCCAGCTCCAGCGTCTCCATCAGGTCCGAGTTCCAGACCAGCGAGCGGTCCGTCACCTTCACATCCGGCATCTTGGCCGCGACGGCCTTCATCTTCTCGACGCCTTCGGCCAGCGTCTTGTCGGTGCGGAAGACGGCGGCGTCGGCCTGCATGGTCTTCTGCATCTCCAGCCGCAGCTCGGCGGTCGAGATGGAGCCATTGGCGTTGCGCAGCCGGTCGAAACGCTCCAGCGCCTTGTCCACCGCGGCTTTCGTGGTGTCGCGGTTGGCGGCGGCCGGATCGACGATCTCACCAGCCCGGATCGCGGCGGCGCGGCCGAAGACCACGAGGTCGATGAGCGAGTTCGAGCCCAGGCGGTTCGCGCCATGGACCGAGGCGCAACCGGCCTCGCCCACGGCCATCAGGCCGGGCGCGGTACGGGTCGGGTTCTCGGCATCGGCGTTCAGCACCTCGCCCCAATAGTTCGTGGGGATACCGCCCATGTTGTAATGGACCGTCGGCAGAACCGGAATCGGCTCCTTGTTGACGTCCACCCCGGCGAAGATCCGAGCGGATTCGGAGATCCCCGGCAGGCGCAGATGCAGCGTTTCCGGCGGCAGGTGGTTCAGGTGCAGGTGGATGTGATCCTTGTTCGGACCGACGCCGCGGCCTTCCCGGATCTCCATCGTCATGCAGCGCGAAACCACATCGCGCGAGGCCAGATCCTTGTAGGTCGGCGCGTAGCGTTCCATGAACCGCTCGCCTTCCGAGTTGGTCAGGTAGCCACCCTCGCCGCGCGCACCCTCGGTGATCAGGCAGCCGGCGCCATAGATCCCGGTGGGGTGGAACTGGACGAATTCCATGTCCTGCAGCGGAAGCCCGGCGCGGGCGATCATCCCGTTGCCGTCGCCGGTGCAGGTATGGGCCGAGGTCGCGCTGAAATAGGCGCGGCCATAGCCGCCGGTGGCCAGCACGACCATTTTGGCGTTGAACTGGTGCAGCGTGCCGTCGTCGAGTTTCCAGGCCAGAACGCCGGTGCATTCGCCGTCATCCGACATCAGCAGGTCGATGGCGAAATACTCGATGTAGAACTGCGCCTTCTCTTTCAGCGAGCGGCCGTAGAGCGTGTGCAGGATGGCGTGGCCGGTGCGGTCGGCCGCGGCGCAGGTGCGCTGCACGGGCGGGCCTTCGCCGAATTCGGTGGTATGGCCGCCGAAGGGACGCTGATAGATCTTGCCCTCCTCGGTCCGGCTGAACGGAACGCCGTAATGCTCCAGCTCATAGACGGCAGCGGGGGCCGAGCGCGCGAGGTATTCCATCGCATCGGTGTCGCCCAGCCAGTCCGACCCTTTCACGGTGTCGTACATGTGCCATTGCCAGCTGTCCGGCCCCATGTTCCCCAGGCTGGCGGCGATACCGCCCTGGGCGGCAACGGTGTGCGAGCGGGTGGGAAAAACCTTGGTGATGCAGGCGGTCTTCAGGCCCTGTTCGGCCATGCCCAGCGTCGCGCGGAGCCCGGCGCCGCCGGCGCCCACGACCACCACGTCATAGGTATGTTGTTCGATCGGATATGCGGTCATTCTTCCGTCCTCAGGCGCTGAACAGGATCGTGGCGATGGCGAAAACGCCCGCCGCCCCCAGCGCGAAGCTGACAAGTTTGTTCAGGACGAGCAGCACCAGGCGGGTGCCGCCCTGGAAATAATCCTCGATCACCACCTGCATGCCGATGGCGAAATGCCAGGCGGCGACGCCCAGGAACAGCGCCGCGGTCAGGGCGTTGCCGAAGGACGAATAGGTGGCGACCAGCGCCTCGTACCCGCCGCCCAGGGCGCGGCCGAAGGGGATCAGGAACAGGATGGTCAGCGGCACCAGCGCGATCGAGGTGACGCGCTGCACCCAGAAATGATGCACGCCCTCGCCCGCCCGGCCCAGGCCCGCAACACGGTTGTAATCGGTCTTGTAGCTCATCGGATGCTCCTTCAGACCAGCAGAAGGGTCAGGACGGTCAGCACCACCGAGGCGCCGATCACCAGCCAATTGGTCATGGCCACGGTCGGCAGCTCGAAGCCGCGGCCGACGTCGAAGAAGAAGTGGCGGATGCCGTTGGCGAAGTGGAACCACAGCGCCCAGAGCCCGGCGATCAGGACGATCTTGCCCAGCAGGCTGCTCAGCAGCCCGTCGGCCACGGCGAAATACTCGGGCGAATAGGCGCCCGCGACGAACCACCAGACGATCAGCAGGGCGGGGGCGCCCAGCGCAACGCCGGTGATGCGGGTCATGATGGAGATCTTTGCGACCAGCGGCAGGCGGTAGACCTGCAAATGCGGGGAAAGCGGCCGGTCGCCCCGGTTCACGTCAGCCATGTTCGTCCCTCTCTCTTGGCGCCCCATACTGTCTGGGCCTCCTGATAGCGGGTTTTCGCGTCAAGTCACGTGGGCATTTCCGCGAATACGGCTGATTTTGGCCGAGGCGGGCAAAAAAATCTGTGCCTGTGATCACAAATAATCTCGTGTGATCACACTTTTCCGGCTCTCGGCCATGCAAAAGGGCGGACGCAATGCGCCCGCCCTTCGGGGTCGGATGAAGCGGTCTCAGAAGCTGGCGGCGACCGACAGAACCACGCGGTTCGACCCGCCGGTGATGGTGTGGAAGCGGCCGTCGATCGAGATGTTGCTGTTGAAATCGTAGGTCAGGCCGGCGTTGCCATAGGCGTTCGAGCCGGTGGTGACGCCCATGGTGAACGAGCCGGTCAGGTTGGTCGCCAGCTGCGTGCTGAAGCCGACATGCCCGTCGTTGATCGTCAGGCCGCCGGCATGGCCCAGATAGACGCCGCCGGACAGCGTGCTGGTCTCGCCCAGAGCCACTTCGCCAAGCAGGTAGAACTCGCCGCTCGCGTCGCCGGTGTTGTTGTAGAAGTAGCGGACATAGCCCACGTCGAAGCTGGTGTTCGAGACCGACCAGCGATAGCCGCCGTAGACGTCGAGCTCGAAATCATCGAGGCCGATGTCGACGTTCGACGCCCAGAGCCCGCCGTAGAAGCCGCCCGAGCTGGCTTCGACCCAGGGCTGGATCGCCGCGTGGTTCATCGTCTGCGTCGCGCCGCGCGAGATGTAGTCCGAGGTCAGCGTCACGCCGTAGGAAAGTTCGACCGCCGCGGCGGGAACCGAGGTGGCGGCGACGGCGCAGGCGGCGAGTGCGAGTTTGAAGGCTTTCATTGTCCCATGCTCCAGTCCCGCCTCGCAGGCCCGGGAAGTGGGCCGGGCGGGTTTGCCTCTGAATAATCCGCCAGCCGCCCCTTCTTTCCAAGCGTCTCCCTCAGGAAATGCGACGAAGCGGTGACAAGTATTGCTGCGCAGCAACACAGGAATTGCGGCACTGATCGAAGAACGGGCAGATGGGCCCGCAAGGCCCTTCGGGCGGGCCGTATTTTGGGCAGCGCCGGATCGGCCGGGGCCGGGGAGGCTTTGCGGCCGGGGGCGGACAGCTACAGGTTGTTGCACCTATGCAGCACTTTGCCGGTTTTGCCGGGCCTTCATCGCGCCGAATCAATAAAATCTCGGCTAAGCTGTTGACACTGCTGGACGTCAACTAACAAAGTCGTGCGAGCGGAGGGATGGTCAAAAGATCGCCGATGTCCGTGTTCCAGAGTTCGCAGGAAATCGAGCAGATGAAAAAACTTCTTATTGGTAGTGTCGCCGCTCTGGCGATCAGTGCAAGTGCGGGCTCGGCCCAGACAATCGGTATCGCCGGGGCGCCCTCGGGCTTCGGCGCTGCGGGCGGGGTCGTGCAGATCGGCTTCTCCGGCACCTACAGCCAGCGCGCGCGCGGCCCGGGTGCGACGCATGCCGACGCCGCGACCATGGCCAATTTCGGCTTCGGCAACCCGGTCACCGGGGTCGGCCTGGAATTCGGCATCAACCTGACCTCGTTCCGCAACTTCGGGCAATCGGGTCACCTGTCCTTCGGCGTGCACCACATGTGGCAGGCCGGCACCGGCATCTTCTCGGCCGCGCTGCGCACCGCCTATGTCTCGCCCTGGGGTGACATCCGCAGCTACCGCCCGTCCTACTCGCTGACCGGCACCTATCTCGGCGGCATCGGCCCGCGTATGGCGATGTTCTCGATCGGCGTCGGCACCGGCTGGGGCCAGGACGCCAGCGACCGCACCACCCGCGGCGCGATCGGCGTCGGCCTGGGCCTGAGCCCGCAATGGGCGGTGAGCGCCGGCTATGTCGGCCAGGAATCGATCATCGGCGCCGTCTGGAGCCCGCCGATGCTGGCCGGCACCTCGGTCGCCTTCTCGTTCCGCAATCTCGAGGAATCGGGCAACGCGACCTTCGCCGTCGACATCGGCCGGGCCTTCGCCCTGATGCGCTGAGCGTCGGGGCCACTCCGGCCCTGACCGCATCTTTCTCGCCGGGGCAGGGAGCCTGTGCTATCCTCCTCGGGTCCGAGCGCGCCCCGGGCGGCGTCAATGCCGCCCCAGGCCCCCGTTCAACGCCGCTTTCGCGGCATCGATTCCAGCTTCAGGATACGAGGTATCGCCATGAAGACCCTCCTTCTCAGCACCGCCTTCGCGCTGACCGCCGCCAGCGCAGCGCTCGCCGCCAACGGCCCGGGTTCGCCCTCGCCGACCGCTCCGGGCGCGCCCGTCACCCCGAGCCTGACGACCGTCGCTCCGGGCGTCCCCACCTTTTTCAGCTATGATTTCACGCCCGGTGGCACCGTCGTCTTCACCCTGACCGGGGAAAACGGCGCGGGCCTGCTCTTCTGAGCCTGCAGGCCTTCAGGCGTTGATCGGGCGGCCTTCGGGTCGCCCGATTGCGTTTGCGGACTCAGATTGCGTTTGCGGACTCAGACGGGCATCAGCGCCCAGTAATCGAGGTCCAGCAGAACCTCTGGCGCGTATTTCCCGTCCGGGCCTTTCAGGGCGGTCCCCGGGGCGGAACTCGCCACCAGCCGCAGCCGGATCGCGCCGACCCCGGGTACGCCGGTCTCGGCCTTGTCCAGAACCTCGGACCAGGCGCGCACCGTGGTGCCGCTGAAACAGGGGTTGGCATGGGCCCCGCCGTTGATCGCCACGATCATCTGCGCATTGGCGAGGCCATTGAACGACAGCGCCCGCGCCAGGCTGATGACATGCCCGCCATAGATCAGCCGCTGCCCGTCGGGGCGGAAAGTGGCGTCGAAATGCACCTTGGCGGTGTTCTGCCAGAGCCGCGTGGCCAGCATGTGCTCGGCCTCCTCGACGGTCACCCCGTCGACATGCTCGATCACCTCGCCCACCGCGTAATCGCCCAGCCGATAGGGTTCGCCCGCTGCCTCGAAATCGTAGCCCTCGAAGGTCAGGCCCGCGGGCACCACCAGATCCGAGACCGGCACGACGCGCGCCAGTTCCGGCACCACCGCCTCGGGCTCCGGCGCCTCCAGCCGGTTCTTGCGCACCATCACCCAGCGCACATATTCCAGCACGGCCTCGCCGCGCTGGTTGCGCCCAGTGGTCCGTACATAGACCACGCCCGATTTGCCGTTGGAATTCTGCTTCAGCCCGATCACCTCGGACGAGGAACTCAGCGTATCCCCCGGCCAGACCGGCGCCAGGAAGCGCCCCTCGGCATAGCCCAGATTGGCCACGGCATTCAGGCTGATGTCCGGCACCGTCTTGCCGAAAACCGTATGAAAGACGATCAGATCGTCCATCGGGCTTGCCGCCAGCCCACAGGCCCGCGCGAATTCGTCCGAGGAATAGAGCGCGCCCCGCGCCGGATAGAGCGCATGGTAAAGCGCCCGCTCCCCGCCTGACAGGGTCCTCGGCACCGCGTGCCGGATCACCTCGCCGATCCGATAATCCTCGAAAAACCGTCCCGGATTGGTCTTCACCGCCCGCGCCCCTTCATTCTGCTTCAAATACGCCGGGGGGTCCGGGGGGCTGGCCCCCCGGTTCCGTCACCCGTTACTGCTCGCCCAGCTTGGTCTCGGGCGTGTAGGTCCCCGGCGCGTCCTTCACCACGGCCTGCGCACAGCGCATCACACCCGTGGTCGCGTCGAAGGCATAGGCGGGCGAGCCATGCAGCTCCCAGCCCTTGTTCAGCGCCGCCGTCACTTTGTGGCAGAAGGCCGAGGTGTCGTCCTCGGTCAGCAAACGATAGAGTTTCATCTCACCCCCAGGGCATCAGCCCGAACCAGATGTGGATATAGCCGACAACGCCGACCAGCAGCACCGCGCCGACGACGGCGCCGATTTCCTTGCCCATGACCACCGGCGCGGTCGAGCGGTCCCAGATCGGGTTGTCGCGGTTATAGAGCCCGACCGAGATCTGCGCCCAGAGGAACAGGCCGCCGAACAGGATCAGGCTGGCCAGATCGCCGTTCACCATCAGATGCGCCAGCGCCCAGAGCCGCACGCCCCAGAGCTGCGGATGGCGCACGATCTTGGTCGCCGCGGTCTTCATCCCCGAGGCCGCGAACAGGTAGAAGCTGAGCAGCATCAGCAGGTTGTTGAGGTGCACCATGGACCGCGATTCGGGCCAGACCTGCGTATAGGGCGCCCAGCGGTAGCCCAGCACCATCAAGACGATGGCGATCAGCGACAGGATCGCCACGATCCCCTTGCCGCCCTCGCCAAAGCGCGCGCGGCTGGCGGGGGCCAGTCGCTTCCACATATGGCTGCCTGACCAGACCAGAAGGCCCAGAATAAGTAGCGCGTATCCCATCAGCTCATCGCTTTCTGCAAGTGTTCGATCGCCTCGGCGCGCGCCAGCACGCTCCGGGCCGTCACAATATGCAGGTTCTCGACGATCTTGCCATCCACCACGGCCACGGCCTGCCCTTCGGCAATCGCCGCGTCGAAGGCGGCGATCTGGCGGCGGGCGAGGTCCAGCGCCGCCGCGTCCGGGGCGAAGACCTGATTGGCGATCTCCAGCTGCGCGGGATGGATCAGGGATTTGCCGTCAAAGCCCAGATCGCGGCCCTGTTCGCATTCGGCGCGCAGCCCGTCCTCGTCCTTGAAGGCATTATAGACGCCATCGACGGCGACGATCCCGGCGGCGCGGGCGGCCATCAGGCAGGTTTGCAGCGCCATCTGCATCGGCAGCCGGTCGGCGCGGAAGCGGCAGTTCAGCTCCTTCGCCAGGTCGTTGGTGCCCATGACGAAGCCCGCCATGCGCGGCGCCGCAGCAATCGCCTGCGCGTTAAGGATGCCCTGCGGCGTCTCCATCATCGCCCAGATCGTGGTTTCCGCCGTCTCGGCGTGGGCGTCCAGCTTGCGGGCCAGCGCCTCGATATCCGCGGCGCTGTTGACCTTGGGCAGCAGGATCGCCTCGGGCCGGGCCAGCGCGATCACGTCCAGATCCTTCTCGCCCCATTCCGTGTCAAAACCGTTGATCCGGACCAGTTTCCCGCGCGGGCCGTAATCGGCCCGGGCCAGCGTGCTGGCCAGCAGCTCGCGCGCGTTGGCCTTCTCGTCTGGGGCGACGGCATCCTCCAGATCGAAGATGATCGCATCCGCGGCGAGGCCCTGCGCCTTCTCCAGCGCGCGCTCTTTCGAGCCGGGGATATAGAGGACGGAACGGTACGGGCGGCTGTCCATGATTCTCTTCCGTGAAACAATCTTGCGCGCAAAGCACCAAATCCGGACACAAAGCGCAAGCGTTAAATTTCTGCACCGCAGAGAGAACGCTGGTTTCAGGCGGTTTTGACCGGCGCGGGCGCAGCCTCGGGCATCGCTTCACCCGAAAGGTCCCGCCATGCGCCTGCTCACTGCCGCCTTCGCCCTGCTGCCTGCCGCGCTTTCCGCCCAGACCCTGCCCTGCGCCCCGCGCGAACGGGTTCTGGTCTTCGTCATCGACGAGCGGGGCGAGACGCGGCTCGCCACCGGCGAGGCCGCGCGCGGCGCCTCGGTCGAGCTTTACGCCAGCGACTCGGGCTCCTGGACGCTGCTGCTGAACCTGCCCGACGGGCGCGCCTGCCTCTTGGCCAATGGCGAGAATTTCACCGCCACCGGCGGCCTGCAACCGGCCCGCGGCAATCCCGCATAACCCAGGGGGTGGCGCCGGGTCAGAAAATGTCGCTGGCAGCGTTAACGGCGCCGCATTCTGTCGTGCCGCATTGCCGCGAGGCTTGCGCGAAGGCAGCCGATTCTCTAGTCAGGGCGCGAATTCACAACCTGACCGGAGATACCCATGGCCAGACCCAAAATCGCGCTGATCGGCGCGGGCCAGATCGGCGGCACCCTCGCCCATCTCGCCGCGATCAAGGAACTTGGCGACGTCGTCCTCTTCGACATCGCCGAGGGCACGCCGCAGGGCAAGGCGCTCGACATCGCCGAGTCGGGCCCGTCCGAGGGCTTCGACGGGATCTTCAAGGGCACCAACTCCTACGAGGACATCGCCGGCGCCGATGTCTGCATCGTCACCGCCGGTGTGCCGCGCAAGCCGGGCATGTCGCGCGACGACCTTCTGGGCATCAACCTCAAGGTCATGAAATCGGTCGGCGAGGGCATCAAGGCCCATGCGCCCAACGCCTTCGTCATCTGCATCACCAACCCGCTGGACGCCATGGTCTGGGCGCTGCAGCAATTCTCGGGCCTGCCGGCCGAGAAAGTGGTGGGCATGGCGGGCGTGCTCGACTCGGCCCGTTTCCGTCACTTCCTGGCGACCGAGTTCAACGTGTCGATGCGCGACGTCACCGCCTTCGTGCTGGGCGGCCATGGCGACACCATGGTGCCGCTGGCCCGTTACTCGACCGTCGCCGGTATCCCGCTGCCGGATCTGGTCGAGATGGGCTGGACCACGCAGGAGCGTCTGGACGCCATCATCCAGCGCACCCGTGACGGCGGCGCCGAGATCGTGGGCCTCCTGAAAACCGGCTCGGCCTTCTACGCACCGGCCACCTCGGCGATCGAGATGGCGGAAGCCTATCTCAAGGACCAGAAGCGCCTCCTGCCCTGCGCCGCCTGGGTTGACGGCGCGCTGGGTCTGAACGGCTTCTACGTCGGCGTTCCCACGATCATCGGTGCCGGTGGCGTCGAGCGCATCGTCGACATCAAGATGAATGCCGACGAGCAAGCCATGTTCGACAAGTCGGTCAACGCGGTGAAGGGCCTGGTCGAGGCCTGCAAGGGCATCGACCCGACGCTGGCCTGAGGCCATCCGCGATAGAATGGAGACGCGCGTCCTGCGGGGCGCGCGTTTTTCGTTGAGGGCTAAGGGTGCTCGGACGGTGCGTGCGAGCACGCACCCTACGTGAGGGTCTGGAAGTCGTCCCATTCCAGCACCGCCTCGCCGGTGCCGCCGCACGCAGCCTCCACCGCCATGGCCCGGCCCAGATCCTCGACCCGGATCCCGCGATATTTCCTGAGCGGCCCGGCCAGCAGCGGGTTGAGCCAAGGCCAGATCGCCAGAAAGACCCCCTGCATCGGGCCATAGCGATTCTCGGGCGTCAGGATCATGCTGGGATGGAAGAGCGTGAGCCGGGCGAAACCCAGCGCCCTGAGCCCGTCTTCCAGCTGCCCCTTGGTCCGCACATAGAGGAACCGCGACCCGGCGCTGACCCCCACGGCTGACAGCAGCGAGAAATGCCCGATCCCGGCTTCGCGGCAGGCCTGGGCGAAAGCCAGCGGATAATCCCGGTCCACCCGCACGAACACATCCTTCGGCGTCTTCGACGGCTCACCCACCCCCAGCGCGCAGACCGCCACGTCATGCCCCGCCAGCAGATGCCGGTAGCTGCCGGGATCGCCCACATCGACCACATGCTGCACCATGTTCGGGCCGGGCAACGCGATCTCACGCCGGTTCAGGAGCGTGACCCGGCCGACCTCCGGCATCCCCGCCAGCGCTCGCAGGGCCGCGCCACCCACCGCGCCGCTCGCCCCCAGCATCACCACTTCGACCATCGGACCCTCCATCCTGAGGGCTTCAGTTGACAGGACAACTGCCCCGGGCTCAACTCCCGACCGGAGGAGAGCCCATGTCCAAAGCCCCCGTCGTCGAGATCGACCTGCAAGCCTTCTGGGCCGACCCCTATCCCACGCTCAAACGCCTGCGGGCCGAGGCGCCGGTGGCCTTCGTCCCGCAACTGGGCGCCACGCTGCTGACCCGGCGGGACGATATCTTCGTCAATGAAAAGAAGATCGAGGTCTTTTCCTCGGACCAGCCGGGCGGGCTGATGACCGTGCTGATGGGCCAGAACATGATGCGCAAGGACGGGGCCGCGCATCAGGCCGAGCGCAAGGCGATCTTCCCGACCGTCTCGCCCAAGACCGTCCGCGATACCTGGAAGGCGCAGTTTCAGGCCTTCACCGCCGGGATTCTGGAGGAGATCCGCCCGCAGGGTCAGGCCGACATGCTGCGCGACATCGCCATGCGGATCTCGGGCGAGGCGCTGAAATGCATCACCGGCCTCACGCAGATCCCCTGGGCCGAGATGGACCGCGTCTCGCAAGGCATGATGGACGGGATCGCCAATTACGCGGGCGACAAGGCGGTCGAGGCCCGCTGCCACGACGCCACCGCCGCCATCGACCGCTATATCGACGAACGGATGCCGGTGCTGCGGGCAGCGCCCGATGCCTCGCTGCTGTCGGTGCAGATGCAGGCGGGGCTGCCTGAGGCGGCGATCCGGGCCAATGTGAAGCTGGCGATCTCGGGCGGGCAGAACGAGCCGCGCGACGTGATTGCCGGGCTGACCTGGGCCCTGCTGACCCATCCCGATCAGCTGGCGATGGTGCGGGACGGGCGGGCGAGCTGGCTGCAGGCCTTCGAGGAATACGGCCGCTGGATCGCCCCGGTCGCCATGTCGCCCCGCCGGGTGGTGCAGCGCCACGTCCTGCACGGCGTCACGCTCGAGCCCGAGGACCGGGTGTTCCTGATGTTCTCGTCCGGGAACCGCGACGAGAGCGTCTTTGCCCGGCCGGATGTCTTCGACCTGACGCAGGACGCGGGCCCGGCCGTGACCTTCGGCGCCGGCCCGCATTTCTGCGCCGGCGCCTGGGCCTCGCGCTGCCTGATCGCCGAGGTGGCGATGCCGATGATCTTCGAGCGCCTGCCGGGGCTGCGGCTGGCGGGGGAGGTGCCCTTCGGCGGCTGGGCCTTCCGGGGGCCTTTGCGGATGCCGGTGGCCTGGGACGCGTAAAGGAGGGGTTTCGCCCTCGGCCGCGACGCCTCCGGCGCCGAGCCCTCGGGCGACCGGCCGGGGGGCATTCTGCCCCCCGGACCCCCCTGAGGATATTTGCAGCACGAAGAGGGGCAGGGGGCGTGCGCTTCTGTCGCGCCGTGAATCGTTGACCGGGCCCGCGCGCTGGCCTCTTCTGGCGCCATGAGCCGAACCCTGCCCGCCGATGCCCCCGCCGCGCTGCGCCTGGTCGCGCCCCTGGCCGATCTGGCGTTTCTCGATATCCAATCGATGGTCCTACCGCGCGAGATGAGTCCACTCGAGGCCTGGCGCTTCCTGATGGACCGGCCGATCCCGCTGTTTGCCCATGCCTTCCGGCTGCGCGACGCCATTGCCGCGCGCTTCGGGGTGAAGCGGCTGGGCGGGTTCCGGGGCGCGCTGCCCGACAGCGTCAGCCCGGGTGACCGGCTGGAGTTCTTCCTCGTCGAGGAGAGCACCCCGGGCCTGATGGTCCTGACCGAGCGCGATCGCCATCTCGACGTGATGACCGCGGTCACGGTCGAGGGGCGGCGCCTCGCCATCACCTCGTCGGTGGTGACGCACAACCTGTTCGGGCGGCTCTACATGTTGCCGGTAGCGCCGGCGCATCGCCTGATCGTGCGCTATCTCATGCGCAGGGCGCGGCGCGGGTAGGGTGGGACTTCAGCCCACCCTGCTTTGCTTGACTTCGCCGCCGGCCCCGGGCCTCATCCCCGCAAACGGAGGCCCCCATGAAAGATCTGACCCACGACCTCGCCGACCGGCTGACCCGCTATTGCGCCATCGACAGCCAGTCGGATGCCGACAGCCCCTCGTCCCCCTCGACCGCGATCCAGCTCGACATGCAGCGCCTCCTGGTCGCCGAACTGACCGCGATGGGGGCCGAAGATGTGACGCTCACCGAATACGGCGCGGTCCTGGCCACGATCCCCGGCACACGCGAGGGGCCGACCGTCGGCTTCCTCGCCCATGTCGATACCGCGCCGCAGTTCAACGCCACCGGCGTGAAGCCTCGGATCATCCGGGGCTATAACGGCGGGGCGATCACCTATCCCGACGATCCCGGCCTCAGCCTGACGCCCGAGGCCTTCCCCTATCTGGCCGAGAAGCTGGGCCATGATATCGTCACCGCCTCGGGGCTGACGCTGCTGGGGGCCGACGACAAGGCGGGCGTGGCGATCCTGATGACCGCGGCCGAGCGCCTGCTGGCCGATCCCTCGCTGCCCCGGCCCCGGCTCCGGCTGGCCTTCACCCCGGATGAAGAGATCGGTCGCGGCGTCGACGCCCGGCTGCCCCAGGATCTGGGTGCCGACTTTGCCTATACCTTCGATGGCGGCAAGCTGGGCGAGATCGAATACGAGACCTTCTCGGCCGATGGGGCGGTGGTGACGATCAAGGGGGTGTCGATCCACCCCGGCTATGCCACCGGCAAGCTGGTCAATGCGATCCACCTGGCGGCCAAGATCATCCAGACCCTGCCGCAGGTGACGCTCACGCCCGAGACGACCGAGGGACGCGAAGGCTTCATCCATGCCACGGATATGGACGGCGGCTCGTCCGAGATGCGGATCAAGTTCATCCTGCGCGATTTCGAACGCGAGGGGCTGGAGGAGAAGGGCGCGCTGCTGCGCCAGGTCTGCGCGGCGGTGGCGGCGACCGAACCCCGGGCCGAGATCACCTGCACCATCACCCCACAGTACCGGAACATGCGCTACTGGCTCGAATCGGACATGACCCCCGTGGAGCTGGCCCGCGATTCGGCGCGCGCCCTGGGGCTCGACCCGGTGTCGGTGCCGATTCGGGGCGGGACGGACGGCTCGCGACTCACCGAAATGGGGATTCCCTGCCCGAATCTCTTCACCGGCATGCAGAACATCCATGGTCCGCTGGAGTGGATCTCGGTTCAGGACATGGAAGTGGCGATGCGACTCTGCCTGGAGATCGCCGGACGGGCCGCCAAGGGCTGAACCCGGGGGGTGATTCCGGCCTGTGAAACAAGCCAAATCACCCCTCCCTCAGGATGTCGTGGTGGGCCGGCCAGAGACCACAACAGGCTGTGAAAAGGTCGGCAAAGCTTGCCTTTCTCAGAAAGTATCGTTGTTTATCAAGTACATGACTGAAAATCGCCGCTTCCTGTGACGAATTTTTGTCGGCCCGCGTTTTTTCCTCTTGCGGCTCCCGGCGGATACCCCTAGATACCGCCTCACCGAAGCGGAGACGCTGAGGGACGCGCCGGAAGGGACGCTGGAAACAGACCCGGAAGACACGGAAAAGGATAGGAAAACGGCAGCGCTGTCGGAAAACTTCGGAAGCGCCGCTGGAATTTTTGTCCTCTGCTTTTTGAAAATTTGGTGAATGAAGGGATATGTGGGCGGTTTGGTTCATTTCGA